>JASBVL010000070.1 GCA_029961075.1 Sphaerobacter sp. | reverse complement strand
CGCCCCAGTTGCTCCCGCGTCTCCACGAACGGGCCGTCGGTCACCAGCCGCTTGCCGTCGCGCACGCGCACGCTGGTGGCCGTCGAGGCCGGGTGCAGCGGCGCGGCCCCGCGGTAGTGCCCGCTCGCATGGAGCTCGCGCGCCAGCGCCGCCGACTCCCGGTAGCACGCCGCGCTCCGCCTCGTCCAGGGCCTGCTCGTCGCCGTAGATCAGCAGCAGGTATCGCATGGTCCGGTCTCCCGTCTCCCGCTAACCGCCGGCGATGGCGCCGACGATCAGGAACGGCTCGGCTCCACTCGCCACCGCCGCGGGCAGCGGCGCGTCCGGCTCCTCATGGGACAGATCCTGCTGGCAGGCGAAGAACCGCACCAGCGGCCGGCGGCGCTGCGTCACCGGGTCGCGGATCGTCCCCCGCAGCACCGGGTAGGCGGCCTCGAGCGCGTCGAGGACCGCCCGCTGCGTCACCGGACCCTCCACCGCGAGTGTCACCTCGCGGCCCACCCGCGCGAGGATCTGCAGGTGGGGCGGCAGCACGACCCGGATCATGGCAGCGTCTGCACTTCCACCGACACCACCGCCGGCAGGTGCTCCACGATCGACGCCCAGGTGTCGCCGCCGTCGGCCGAGGCGTAGACCTGCCCGCCAGTCGTGCCGAAGTACACGCCGCACGGATCGAGCCGGTCGACGGCCATGGCGTCCCGCAGCACGTTGACGTAACAATTCCGCTGCGGCAGCCCCTTCGTGAGCGCCTCCCACTCATGGCCGCCCGTCCGGCTGCGGTACACGCGCAGCTTGCCCTCCGGCGGGAAGTGCTCGGAGTCGCTCGTGATCGGGACGACGTAGATCGTCTCCGGCTCGTGTGCGTGCACCTCGATCGGGAAGCCGAAGTCGCTCGGCAGGTTGCCGCTCACCTCGTACCAGGACTCGCCGCCGTCGTCGCTGCGCATGACGTCCCAGTGCTTCTGCATGAACAGCACCTCGGGCCGCGACGGATGCAGCGCGATGCGGTGGACGCAGTGGCCAATCTCGGCCGTCGGGTCCGGCAGGAAGTCCGAGTGCAGGCCGCGGTTCATCGCCCGCCAGGTCGCACCGCCGTCATCGGTCCGGAATACCCCCGCCGACGAGATGGCGACGAAGATCCGCTCCGGGCGGCTCGGATCGAGCAGGATCGTGTGGAGGCACAGCCCCCCGGCTCCCGGCTGCCAGGTGGCCCCCGACGGGTGGCAGCGCAGCCCCGGCAGCTCGTGCCACGTCTGCCCGCCGTCCGTCGAGCGGAAGAGCGCCGCGTCCTCGACCCCGGCATAGACCGTATCCGGGTCGGTCAGCGACGGCTCCAGATGCCAGACGCGCGCGAACTGCCACGGGTGCTGGGTGCCGTCGTACCACTGGTGGGTGCCCGGCTCCCCCTCGTACACGAACTCGTGGCCGACCGGCTCCCACGTCTTTCCCCCGTCGTCGGAGCGCTGGATCATCTGCCCAAACCAGCCGCTCGACTGCGAGGCATACAGCCGGTTCGGGTCGGCCGGCGAGCCCTTGAGGTGGTAGATCTCCCAGCCGGCAAAGTACGGGCCGTCGACCACCCACCGGTCGCGCTTCCCATCCGCCGTCAGAATGAACGCGCCCTTGCGCGTCCCCACGAGGACCCGGACTCCACTCATCGAGGACGGCTCCTTCCCGTGTCCCGGCGCAGCCCACCTGCCCGGATACATCCCGCATGCACGTGTCGAACGGGGCGGGCCTCATTCGACAGGCCGGCGATGTACGTACAGTATAGAACGTTCGTTCTCTTGTCAAGGGGGCACGGCGCGATGGCTGTGGTCCCAGATGTCGCGCACGACCGACCTGCATGCCAGCCGCGCAGGCCGACACCCTGTTTCGCGCCCGGCATCCCCGGTAGGGGCGGGCCTGGTGCCCGCCCGCGCGGAGCTGGCACACGCCCGCCGCCACGGGAGGCGCGCACGGCGCCGCGCCGGCTCCCGTCCGTTGCGTGGGTTGGCGCGGGCGGCGCCGGTGCCCCGGGGCACGTGGAGCGCCGGCCTCGCACGGAGCCCGGCCGGCTCCCGTTCGCCGTCCCGCCCCACATGCCGGGGCTGAACGCCCCCGGCGCGGCCCAGACCCCAGGCTCGCCAGCCAAGCCCGCTGAAGCCGGCTGCGTCGCATGGCCACGTTTGCCGCCGGATGGCGTCCATCTGTCCAGCCGCCCTCGCGTTCCTGGCACCCTACGTGGCACCCTCCGACGGGCACCATGTGGTCACCCTGAGCAGCCGGCCGCGCCCGGTCATCGGCCCCCGGGGTGCCAGGAGCGCCGCGCGGAACTACCCATCGAGGAACCCCGGGATCATCGCCAGGAGCCAGCCGCTGCGCTCCATCATCCCCATGTGCGTCGTGCCCGGGAGGATCGCGAGCTGGGCCGCCGGGAGGCCGACGAGGTCGCCCGCCACGCCGCCCCCCGCGCAGGCGGAACAGCTCGACGGCGTGCTCCGGCCGGATGATGTCGGCATCCCCGAGGATCACCAACGTCGGCGCGCTGATCCCCGCGATGGCCGCCCGCGGCCAATCGAGCGGCTGCACGTCCAGGTCCAACACCCTGGCCACCAGCCGGGGCCAGCCCGCCGGCCTAGGCGCCACGCGCAGGTAGGCCGCCTCCATCGGGGAGCCGGCGAACGCCTCGGGCGTGAGGGTGGCGATGCCCGCGAGCACCCCGGGGTGGACCCCGTCACTGGTGAACGGCGCGGAGATCACCACCAGCTTGCGCACCCGCGCCGGGTGGCGGATGGCGAGCTGCAGTGCGACCCCGCCGCCCATGCTGTCGCCGACGATGTCGGCCGCCTCGATGCCGAGGTAGCCCAGCAGCGCCGCGACGTCATCCGCCATCTGCTCGTAGCGCAGCGGGCGGTCGCTGTCGGCGGTGCGGCCGTGCGCCTGCAGCTCGGCGGCGACCACCCGGCGCGTCTCGGCCAGTCCCGGCAGCAGCGGGCCGAACGCCTCGATCGTCATGAACGCCCCGTGCAGCAGCACCAGGGGCCGCCTCGTGCCGTGGATCTCGCAGTACATCTGGAGGTCGTTGACCGGTGCATAGCCGGTCTGGCCGGCAGTCCGCGCCATGTCCATTCCTTCCCGCAGTCGTCTGGGCCGAATGGCGCGCTGCGCTGGCCGCCGGGTACCCGCAGGCCCCGCCGGCCAGCGCCGACGTGGGTCACTCCTCGACCAGGAAGAACTCGTTGCCGTCGAGATCGGAGAACCAGGTCGCCTTCTGCCCCCAGGGCATGACCGCGACCGGCTGCGTGAACTTCACACCCCGCGCCGACAGCGTCTGGTACGTCTGGTCGATGTCGGGGGTGATGAGGGTGATGCCGGTCTCACCGCCGGGCTGGTAGGCGTCGTCGAACCAGCCGGACATCCCCAGCGCGAGCTGCGTCTCCGCCTCCGGCGGGACGACCGTCAGGAAGCGCATCTCGGGGCCCACCCGCTCGTCCAGCACCCTCTCCCACCCGAGCGTGTTCACGTAGAAGTCGAGCGCTGCCTCCTGGTCGCTGACCACGATCGTCGCCGCGTGGATATAGGAGAACATGTGTCTACCCCTTTCCTGGTTGGCGCCGGGGGCAGCGGGGGATCTCGACCGGCTGCGCCCGGGCCCCGCCCGCACCTCGCACCGCGGTGGCACTTCGTCGTCGTTTCGCGAGCCCCGAAATCGACAGTCAGGCCGCTCACCCGCGACGCCCGCCTGCTCGGCTGGCTCACTCGGCGAGCTCGCGCAGCCTCCCCTCCAGGAACCGCCGCTCGGGTTCCAGTTGCGTCAGCGCCAGCGCCCGCTCGTAAGCGGCGCGGGCCTCGGCCGCCCGGCCCAGCCGCCGGCACAGATCGGCCCGCGCCGCGTGCGCCAGGGCGTAGTCGTCCAGCTCGCCGCGCACCAGGATCGCGTCGATCAGCGCCAGACCGGCCGCCGGCCCGTCCCGCATCGCCACCGCCACCGCGCGGTGCAGCTCGACCACCGGCGACGGCTCCAGATCCGCCAGCACGTCGTACAGCCCGACGATCTGGTTCCAGTCCATCGCGGCCGGGGTCGGCGCCTGCGCGTGGACCGCCGCGATGGCCGCCTGCACGGTGTACGGGCCGAAGCAGCGCGACGCCAGCGCCTGCTCCACCAGCGCCGTGCCCTCCGCGATCAGCCCCCGGTCCCAGCGCGCGCGGTCCTGGTCCTCCAGCAGGATCAGGTCGCCCGTCTCCGAGGTGCGTACCCGACGCCGCGACTCGTGCAGCAGCATCAGCGCGAGCAGCCCCGCCACCTCCGGCTCCGGCAGCAGCGCATGCAGCAGGCGCCCAAGCCGGATCGCCTCGCCCGACAGGTCCGCCCGCGTCAGCGACGCGCCCGCCGAGGCCGCGTACCCCTCGGTGAACACCAGGTAGATCGCGCGCAGCACCGCGTCCAGCCGCTCCGGCAGGTCCTCCCGCGCCGGCACCGTGTAGGGGATGCGCGCGTCGCGGATCTTCCGCTTGGCGCGCACGATCCGCTGCGCCAGCGTGGCCGGCGCGACGAGGAAGGCGCGCGCGATCTCCTCGGTCGTCAGCCCGCAGACCTCGCGCAGCGTCAGCGCCACCTGCGCCTCCAGCGCCAGCGCCGGGTGGCAGCAGGTGAAGATCAGCCGCAGCCGGTCGTCCTCGACGCCCTCGTCGTCCCAGTCGCTCGGGTCGCGGCCGACCGTGTCGAGCCGCTCGGCCAGCGCCGCCAGCGACGCGTCGAACCGGGCGCGCCGCCGCAGCCGATTGATCGCCTTGAAGCGCCCCACCGAGACCAGCCACGCCCGGGGATTGGCGGGCACCCCGTCCCGCGGCCACTGCTGCAGCGCGGCCGTGAACGCATCCTGCAGCGCGTCCTCGGCCAGGTCGAAGTCGCCCAGCAGGCGGATCAGGGTGGCGAAGACGCGCCGCCCGTCGGCGCGGTAGACGTCGGCCACCGCCTGGCGTACCGGTTCACTCTCGTGCGCTCCGGTCATGCGGCTCCCTCTGCTGCGTCGCGCTGCGCCAGCCCTCGCAGATCACCTGCCCGCGCCGCGGGGCACCACTCCCGGCCGCGCCGGCGGACACGCCCGCTGCCTGCCCGCGCCGCGCCCCGTGCCCACCATGCCACCACCCCCGTCCAGCAGTCAGAACAGAAGTTCTATACGTATACTAGCGGGCGGTGCCTGGCTGTCAGGCTGGCCATCGGGTCAGGTCGCCCCGCCCGCGACCCGATCGTGGGGGAAGGGGTCCGCGGCGGGGCGCGTCGGACGGCGCACCGCCTGTGGTGTGTCCGGTAGGGGAGGGCCTGGTGCCCTCCCGTTGGGGCTCGGCCGGGGACAAGCCCGGACTCGACCGCGAGACCGCCGCCCCGTTCGCCGGGCCACCGGGAGCGGGGCTTGTCTCGAACGGCGTCGCCCGTATCGGATTCGGGCTGGCACACGGCTCGCCCCAGCGAAGCTGCGCCCGGCGACGATTCGTGCGCCCCTGTCGCTCCCCACGGCGGGCGACGCCGTTCGGCACCAGGCCCTCCCCTACCAAGTCAGCCCGGGGCTCGCGAACCCCGGGCACCCCGGCGCCCCGCGTCGTGCCACCGCAAACGAAGCAGCCCGGGGCGGATGCCCCGGGCTGCGGTGCCGCCGGTCTCGGACCGGCGGCGGTCATCGGCGCGGGTGCGCCGCTACATGTTGTTCAACCGCGGGTCGAGGTAGTCGCGCAGCCAGTCACCCACCGTGTTGATCCCGAGCACCGTCAGCATGATGGCGATGCCGGGGAAGGTGTACATCCACCACTGGCCGGTCAGGATGTAGTCGCGCCCGGCCGCCACCATCCCGCCCCAGGTCGGCACGTCGGGCGGCACGCCCAGCCCCAGGAACGAGAGCGAGGCCTCGGCCAGGATCGTGCTCGCCACCGCGAAGCTGGCGATGACGATGATCGAGGCGAACGTGTTGGGCAGGATGTGCTTGACCATGATCGACAGGTTCCGCGCGCCGATGGCCCGCGCCGCCTCCACGAACTCCGCCTGCTTCCAGGCCAGCACCTGCCCGCGCACCACCCGGCCGTAGGTCACCCAGCCGGTGATGCCCAGAGTGATGATGATCTTGTCCAGCCCCTGTCCCAGCACCGCGAGGATCGCGATGGCGAACAGGATGAACGGCACGGCTAACTGGATCTCCGCCACCCGCATGATCACATCGTCGATCCGCCCGCCGTAGTAGCCGGAGATCAGCCCCAGGGTCACGCCGATGGCGCCCGCGAGCAGCACCGCCACGATGCCCACCACGAGCGAGATGCGCGCCCCGTAGAGGATACGGGTGTAGATGTCGCGGCCGAGGGCGTCGGTGCCCAGCAGGTGCTCCGAGCTGCCGCCCTTCACCCAGGACGGCGGCTTCTTGCCGTCCACGATGACTCCCTTGCGGGGATCCTGGTTGCTCAGCACGGGCGCCGCGATCGCCGCCACGACCACCAGCACCAGCATCAGGGCGCCGAAGACCGCCAGCCGGTTCTGCAGCAAGCTGCGGAGCGCCCGCGGCGTCTTGCGCCGCTTGGTCGGCGCGGCCGCCCCGAGCGCGGTCAGCGGCCCGCGGCTCACCTCGCTGCGTGCCCCGACCACTGCGTCGTCCTGATTCGCCATCCCGTACCCCTCATGTCTCAGAATGGCTGGCCGCACCCCCAGCGCCAGCCACCGGTGACGCTGCGCTAGGAGTACCGTACCCGCGGGTCCAGCGCGCCATACAGCAGGTCCACCAGCAGGTTGAGCACGACGAAGACGACGGCGATGATCGTCACCGCGCCCACGACCACCGGGAAGTCCCGCTGCTGGATGGCGTTGATCACCAGCCGGCCCACCCCCGGCCAGGCAAACACCGTCTCCGTGATGACCGCCCCGCCGAGCAGCGTCCCAAACTCCAGCCCCAGCACCGTCACCACCGGGATCAGCGCGTTCTTCAGCGCGTGCCGCATGATGACGACCCGCTCCGCCAGGCCCTTGGACCGCGCCGTCTTGATGTACTCCAGCCCCAGCACCTCCAGCAGGCTGGAGCGCACCAGCCGCGCCGTCCGCGCCAGCGAGAAGGTCCCCAGCGTCACGGCGGGCAGGATCAGGTGCTGCAGCTCGGTCAGCAGGCCCCCGTCCCCCCGGCCGTAGCTCGGCAAGATCTTCAGCTTCCCGGCGAAGATGAAGATCAGCATCACCCCGAGGAAGAAGACCGGCAGCGACTGGCCCAGCAGCGCCAGGCCCATGCTCAGGTTGTCCCAGATCGAGTTGCGCCGCGTGGCGGAGATGACCCCGACCGGCACGGCGAGCGACACCGACAGGACGAAGGCAGCCACCGCCAGCTCCAGCGTGGCCGGGATCCGCTCCCACACCAGCTTGAAGACCGGCTGCTTCTGGCGCAGCGATATCCCGAAGTCGCCCCGCACCGCGTTGCCCAGGAAGTCGGCGTACTGGATGTACCACGGGCGGTCGAAGCCCATCTCGTGCCGGATCTGCTCGATCTCCTCCTTGGTCGCATCCGGGCTGGCCAGCAGCACCACCGGGTCGCCGGTCTGGAACAAGACCACGAATACGAGCAGCGTCACGCCGAGCACGACGATGATCGATTGGAGCAACCGCCGGATGATATAGCGTGTCATGCGGGTCCACTTCCCGTCTCGCGCGGCGCCCGGCACGGGCGCGCGGTGGGGCCGCGCCGCTCGGCCGGCCAAAGCCGGGAGACGGCGCGGCCCGCGCCGCGCGACGACCTAGATGCCGACATCCCCCACGAAGATCCGCTCGTCCGGCCGTGCCTCCCAGGGGAAGTTCTTGGTCACCCCGTAGAAGTCGACCTGGTGCCAGAGCACCACCCACGGGCACTCGTCGTAGATGATCTCCTGCAGCTCATCCATGAGCTGCTGCCGCTTGGTCGGGTCGAGCGTCTTGCTCAGCTCCGCGAACTTCGCCACGTAGTCCGCGTTCTGCCAGCGCGTGTAGTTCAGCGAGTAGTCCGGGTGGACGTAGAACAGCTCCTGCTCGCCGCTGAACGGCGAGCCCAGCCCCAGGAAGAAGAGCGGATCCGGCTCCTTGGACGGCAGCAGCTCGCCCGCGTAGACCGACCACTCCAGCACCCGCAGGTTGATCTTCAGCCCGATGTCATTGAAGTTCTGCGCGATGGCCTGCGCCATCTCCGCGTCCTTGATGTAGCGGCCGCTCGGCGCGTCCATCGTCACCTCGAAGCCCTCGGGGACGCCCGCCTCCTTGAGCAGCGCCCGGGCCTTCTCCGGGTCGTACGGGTAGGGCTGCAGCTTCGTGTTCTGGTGCGGCGGGTTGACGATCGTCGCCGCCCGCTTGCCGGCGCCGTTGAGCAGCGCCGTGTTGATCGAGTCCCAGTCGACCGCGTAGTTCAGCGCCTGCCGCACCCGCTTGTCGTCAAACGGCTGCTTGTCGCAGCGGATGCCGATGAAGATGATGCGCCCGCCGGTCACCTGGGAGATGCGCGTGTTCTCCCCCTGCTCGAGCTGCGGCACCAGATCCGGGGCCACGTTCACGATGATGTTGGCCTCCCCGTTCTGGAGCGCCACCACCCGCGCCGACAGCTCGGGCACCGGCCGGAAGATGACGGTCTTGATCTTCGGCTTCGGCCCCCAGTAGTCCTCGAACGCCTCCAGCCGGATGTGGTCGTCCTTGACCCACTCCACCAGCTTGTAGGGCCCGGAGCCGACCGGCTCGCGCTGCACCTTGGCGATGGTCGCCTCGTCCGCGTCCGTGTACACGCTGGGCGGGACGATCTCGAACGAGGTCAACAGGTCGGGGAAGATCGCGGCCGGCTTCGACGTCTTCACCCGGAAGGTGTACTCATCGACCTTCTCGGCCGACTCATAGCCGATCAGCCGGGTGATCGTCTGCACCACCGGCTGCTCTCCGATCTTCCCCTTCGCCGCCCGCTCGAAGGAGTAGATCGCGGCGTCCGCGTTGACCGGGTCGCCGTTGTGGAACTTCGCGCCCTCGACCAGCTTGAACTCCCAGGTCAGGTCGTCGACGTTCTTCCACTCGGTCACGATGTGCGGCTCAACCTCCAGCGTCTTCGGGTTCCGCTTGGTGAACATGTCGAAGACGTGGACGTTGATGTTGAACTCCGGCGTGGCGTTGCGCAGCAGCGGGTCGAGCGTGTTCGCGTCCACGCCCTGCATGATCACCACCTGCTCGGGAATCTCGGCGCCGCCGGACGCCCCCGTCCCCTGGGTCGGCTGGGCGCCACCGCTCCCGGGCGTGCTCTGGCTGCCACCCGAGCCGCTCCCGCCGCTCGCCGTCGTCGGCGTCTCGTCGCCCCCGCCGCCGCAGGCCGCCAGCAGCGCGCCGAAGACCGGCGCCGTCAGCCCCAGCGCCGCCGCGCGCTGCAGAATCTCGCGCCGGCTGTGTTTCCCGCCGAGCGCGTCGGCCAGTAGTTGCCGCAGCTCCTCACGTTCCTGCATGAACGCTCCTCCTCCTCGCCCGCCGGCCCCTCGGGACCACCACCGCCCCCCGGCCGGCACGCCTCACCGAACCACCAGTCTGTCCACGCGCTCTGTGCCCCCCGTGCGGTCCCAGCTGCCCGGCCCCGGTGTGCGCTCGTGGCGAGCCGCGGGTCCGTGGGTGGGGTGACCGGCGCGTTGGCGGCGCGCCGGTCATACCGCTGTCGTGACGGGCAGATTGTAGGCGGCTGCGCGCATCGCCGTCAAGCCGGGCGTTGCCGGATCGGCACAAGAGTTGGTCGAATACCATCAACGCGATCGACGCGACGGCGCGATCCCACGCGAGCGGTGAAGCTGCCCGCGCCCGGCGTCACCCAGCGCCGGTGCGGGCCGCCACCCCCGCGTGCCTGGTCGCGGCCGCGCCTCAGCCCTGCACCCGCGGCAGGCCCGCCAGCGCCGCCTCGATCTCCTCCCGCGGATGGCTGTAGTCGACCAGTTGTCCCGCGAAGTAGGTCTGATACGCCCCGAGGTCGAAGTTGCCGTGGCCGCTCAGGCCCAGCAGGATCGTCTTGGCCTCGCCGCGCTCCTTGCAGCGCAGCGCCTCGTCGATCGCCGCGCGCACGGCGTGCGCCGACTCCGGCGCCGGCACGATCCCCTCGGCCCGCGCGAACTGCACCGCCGCCTCGAACACCTGCGTCTGCGGCAGCGCTACCGCCTCGATCAACCCCTGCTCGTAGAGCAGGCTCACCAGCGGCGCCATGCCGTGATAGCGCAACCCACCGGCGTGGATCGCCGCCGGCATGAAGTCGTGGCCCAGCGTGTGCATCTTCAGCAGCGGCGTCATCTTCCCGGTGTCGCCGAAGTCGTAGGCGTAGACGCCCCGCGTCAGCGTCGGGCAGGCCGCCGGCTCGACCGCCACGATGCGGATCGGCTTCCCTTGCAGCTTCTCCCGCACGAACGGGAAGGCCAGCCCGGCGAAGTTCGACCCGCCCCCGGCGCACGCGAAGATCACATCCGGCTCCGCGCCCGCCATGGCGAGCTGCCGCTGCGCCTCCTGCCCGATCACCGTCTGGTGCAGCAGCACATGGTTCAGCACGCTGCCGAGCGCGTAGTGGGTGTCGTCCCGGCTGACCGCCTCCTCCACGGCCTCGCTGATGGCGATCCCCAGGCTGCCGCGCGACGCCGGGTCGGCTGCCAGGATCCGCCGGCCCGCCTCCGTCTCCGGGCTCGGGCTGGGCACGCAGGTCGCGCCCCAGGTCTCCATCAGCACCCGGCGGTAGGGCTTCTGCTCGTAGCTGACCTTGACCATGTAGACCTTTAGCTCTAGGCCGAAGAAGGCGCAGGCCATCGCCAGCGCGCTCCCCCACTGCCCGGCGCCCGTCTCGGTCGTCAGCCGCCGGATGCCCGCCTGCTTGTTGTAGTACGCCTGCGCCACCGCCGTGTTCGGCTTGTGGCTCCCGGCCGGGCTGGTTCCCTCGTACTTGTAAAAGATGCGCGCGGGCGTCCCCAGCACCTGCTCCAGCCGGCGCGCCCGGTAGAGCGGGGTCGGTCGCCACAGGCGATAGACCGCCTGGACCTCCTCCGGGATCTCGATCCAGCGCTGCGTGCTCACCTCCTGCTCGATCAGCGCCGCCGGAAAGAGAGGCGCCAGATCGTCCGGGCCGATCGGCTGCCCCGTGCCGGGATGCAGCGGCGGCGCCGGCGGCGTCGGCAGGTCCGCCTGGAGGTTGTACCAGGCGGTCGGCATCTCGTCTTCCGAGAGCAAATACTTCGTGTGCTGGTCGTCGATGCCCGCCATCGCGGTCTTCTCTCCTCTAAGCATGACGCTCGACATTGCGCCCGGCAGGGAGCGCTGGAGCACGCCCCTCCCGCCCCTGAGGGGTCATGGTTCGGCATTCTACTCAGCAAGCCCGCCCGTGGCAATGAAGCTTGTGCCATCCGACTGCGTCATCGGTGACACATTGGACATCGCGCGCACCGCATGCCGCGCGCGCCACAGCCCAAGCTACGCTTTGCGTAACTGAGAATCAGATCGGCAAGTTGCGGGTTCCGTGGCGCGCGGCGGCCGCCGCCCCACCTGCGGAGCCGTCACCCGGCGCCGGTTCCGGTATCCGCAACATGCCGCCGGGCGCTCGCTCGCCCCCTTGACGCACTGCGTGCCACGCCCGGCGCGTCAGGTCGTGAGCCGCTCGACGATCAGCTCCGCCAGGTGCAGCGCCCGGACCGGGCTGCGCCGGGCGTGCAGCCCGCCGCGGAGCTGCATCAGGCAGCCGGGGTTGTCTGCCACGATCACCGGCGCCCCGGTCGCGGCGGCGTGGTCGAGCTTCCGTCCCAGGATCGCCGACGAGATCTGCGGGTAGTCGATGGCGAACGACCCACCAAACCCGCAGCACACGCTCGACTCCGGCATCTCCACCAGCTCCAGCCCCAGCACCTCGGTGATGATCCGCCGCGGCGCCTCCCGGATGCCGAGCGCGTTGTGCGACTGGCAGGCGTCATGGTAGGTGACCACCGGTCCCGGCCGCGCCCACGCCTGCGGCCCCAGGCGTGCTACCCGGTCCAGGAACGTCGTCAGGTCGATCAGCCGCGCGGCCTGCCGCGCCGCCCGCTCCCGCCACGCGGGGTCGTCGCGGAACAGGTACTCGTAGTCCTGCGCCATGGCCGCGTAGCAGCTCGTCGAGGTGGTCACGATCCAGTCCGCCTCGATCCCCTCCAGCACCCGCACCGTCTGCTCGGCCATCACCCGCCCGCGCGGGCGGTCGCCCATGTTGAGCGCGACCAGCCCGCAGCAGTGCTGGTCCGGCGGGAAGATCACCCGGCAGCCGCAGGCCTCGAGCACCCGGATGGCGGCCTCCCCCATCTCGGGCACGACCCGGTCGATCAGGCAGCCGGGGAAGTAGGCGACCGTCAGCCCGGCGGCCTGGCTGTCGGCGAAGCGCGGTGCCGGCGCCGGCTCCTGGCGGGCGCGCACCCTGGCCAGGTGCCGCACCCGGTCGCGCAGCGGCCTGCGCGCCGGCGCCGGCAGGTGGCGCCCGGCGGTCAGCGCCGGCTGGAAGGGCACGCGCGCGATATAGCCGTCCCGCGCCATCAGCGCCGCCCCGGCCGCCGCCGCCCGCGCCCAGCGGTCGCCCCGTGCGGGCTCGACCCACCGCGCCAGCCCCTGCTCCTTCAGCGCCGGCAGCCCCATCTGCTCGGTGACCCGGCTGCGCACCTCCAGGATCAGCCGCGGGATCGGGATGCCGGCCGGGCAGACCAGCTCGCAGGCGTTGCACGACACGCACAGGCTCTGCGGGTCGGCTGCCTGCTCCAGCCCGTGGTGCAGCGCCGTCAGCGGCAGGCCGATCGGCCCGGTGTAGATGTGGCCGAACAGGTGCCCGCCCACGACCTGGTACGGCGGGCAGACGTTCGAGCACGCCCCGCAGCGGATGCAGTACAGCGTCTCCACCAGCGCCGGGTCCTCGCGCGCCGCCAGCCGCCCGTTGTCCAGCAGGACGATGTGGACCTCCTTCGGCCCGTGCACGCCCATCGCCGGCACCAGCTCGATGTCCGCCGTCCGGCTCGGCCCGGTGATGAAGGAGACATAACTCGTGAGCTGCTGCGCCGTGCCCGATCGCGGCAGCAGCTTCAGCATCGCCGCCACGTCGTCGATGCTCGGCAGGATCTTCTCCACCCCCAGCACCGCCACGTGCACCGGCGGCAGGGTCGCCACCAGCCGGTCGTTCCCCTCGTTGGTGACGATCACCAGGGTGCCGGTCTCGGCGATGGCCGCGTTGGCCCCGGTGATGCCCAGGTCGGCGTCGATGAAGGCCTGGCGGAGCTGGCGCCGCGCCACGCCGACCAGCTCCTGCACGTCGGGGCTGACCTCCTCCCCGGTCTCCCGGGAGAACAGCGCGGCCACCTGCTCCCGCGTGATGTGGATGGCCGGGGCGATCAGGTGGGAGGGGTGATCCCCGGCGAGCTGCACGATCCACTCGCCCAGATCGGTCTCGACGACCCGGATGCCGCGCGCCTCCAGCGCCGGGTTCAGCCGGATCTCCTCGGTCGCCATCGACTTGCTCTTGACGGCGAGCTTGACGCCGCGCTCGCTGGCGAGGTCGCCGATGATGCGGCAGGCGTCCTCGGGCGTCTTCGCCAGGTGGACCACCGCGCCGACCGCCTCCGCCTCCCGCGTGAACCGCTCCACCAGCTCGGGCAGCCGGGCGATCGCGTCCTCCTTGCGCCGGCGCAGGTCCGCCTGCATGCCGGGGAAGTCGAGCGTGGCGAACGCGCCCGCCCGCCGGTCGCGGAAGGCGGAGAGCGAG
Source organism: Sphaerobacter sp. (assembly GCA_029961075.1). GTDB lineage: Bacteria > Chloroflexota > Chloroflexia > Thermomicrobiales > Thermomicrobiaceae > Sphaerobacter. The sequence continues at coordinate 479 of JASBVL010000070.1, read as the reverse complement.
CGCCGCAGCGCCGTGGCGAGGTCCGGATCCTGTACCGCGGCTTCCAGCCGCTGCTGAAACGCCTTGCTGCGCGCGGGCATGCGCCACCCCATTCCCTCGTCGCGCTCGCGCCCTCTGGCGCGGTGAGCCCATGACGCACCGTACTGATCCGCATCATACCGCAGCGCGGGCCGCCCGCAGCGGGGTGGGCGCGGGCAGGGTACAGCGTGGCGGTCAGGTTGGGAGCGACGGGCTGGGGGTGTCTCACTCGTGGAGCAGCGCGATCAGCTCGTCCACCGTCAATCCGGCGTGCCGGAGGATCGACCGCAGCGTGTCGGGCGGGAGGACTCGATGGCCGTGGACGAGAACGGTGATCAGGGTAGCCGTGCCCGACCTTCGCAGATAGACATGACTCCCACGGGTGTGGCTGAGCTGGAAGCCGGCTCGCTGGAGAGACAGCGCCCGGTGCTCATCGGGTGAAGTCTGCGCATCGATGATCC
>JASBVL010000007.1 GCA_029961075.1 Sphaerobacter sp. | reverse complement strand
CGGGGCCCTGCTGACGGCCGCCGGCCTGGGCTTCCTCGGGCTCGGCGTGCAGCCGCCGACCGCGGAGTGGGGCGCGATGCTGAGCGTCGGGCGCGGCTATCTCCGCGAGGCGCCGCATCTCATGCTCTTCCCCGGCACGATGATCTTCCTGACCGTCATCTCGCTGAACCTGATCGGGGATGCGCTGCGCGACGCGCTCGACCCGTACCTGAAATGAGGGGGGAGCGGCGGCCCGCCACGCGGGGTCCGGCCGCCGGCGGTCTGGGCGGAAGGAGGGCGGAACCGGCTGTGACGCGCTGCGGGAGCGCACGGACGCCGTGGCAGGTCACGCAAGCCCCGTCGGGCGCGATGACGCACCACGGTGGTCCCTGGTGGGGCATCAGTGTGGTGGGGATCAGTGGAGGAGGACAGCATGTCGCACACAACCGCGATGAGTGAGCACGCCGAGCGCCTGCTGCGCACCCCACTCCGTCGGCGGCACCTGCTCCGCGCGGCGATCGGGGCCGGGGTGCTGGCGCCGGGGCTGGGCACCCTCCTGGCCGCGTGCGGGGCCAGCTCGAGCAGTGGGAGCGGCGGACCGCCGGGCAGACCGGCGCGCCGCAGGTCCGCCAGGCGGTGCTCGCGCTGCGGGACGAGTTGAATGCGATCCGGCAGCAGCTCATCGACGTGAACATGTGGCAGGCGCAACTCTGGCCGAGTGGCCTCCACGAGAAGTTCAACGCCCTGTTCGACGCGGTCGACAGCGCCGACTATGCGCCGTCGCAGCAGGCTCGCGAGGTGTTCGCCGAGCTGTCCGCGCAGCTGGAGGCGGCGGTGGGGCGCTTCCGCACGGCGCTGCGCGAACAGGGCCAGGCGCTGGACGCGGCAGTCCGCGAGGCTGGGCTGCCGGTCGTGGGGCTGGCAGGGTAAGCTCTAGCCGAGTCACCGGGCGGGCCCGGCTGCGCGGGCGGCCGCCTGCCCGGTGGCCTGCGGCGTGATCCGGTTGGGCGCCCTGCGGGGTGCTGACAGGGAAACGGGAGTGAACATGCGAGGGCCGTTCCGGAACGAGCCGGCATTGGACTTCTCCCTGCCCGAGAATCAGGCGGCGATGCGTGCGGCGCTGGCCCAGGTCAAGAGCCAGCTCGGCCAGCGCTATCCCTTGATCATCGGGGGCGAGCGGCGGGAGACGGGCGAGTGGATCCGCTCGGTCAACCCGGGCAACCCGGACCAGGTCGTGGGTGAGGTCGCCAAGGCGCGGCCGTCCGACGTCGAGGACGCCGTGGCCGCGGCCGAGGCCGCGTTCCAGACCTGGCGGCGCATGCCCGCGAGCGGGCGCGCCAGCGTCCTGTTCCGCATGGCCGCCATCGTGCGCCGGCGCAAGCTGGAACTGGCGGCCTGGATGGTCTACGAGCTCGACAAGCCGTGGGACGAGGCCGAGGGCGAGGTCTGCGAGGCCATCGACTTCCTGGAGTGGTACGGGCGGCAGGCGCTGGAGGTGGCGCGGCCGGTCGAGCTGAGCCACATCCCGGACGAGGCCGTGCAGCTCTACTGGGTGCCGCTCGGCGTCGGCGCCATCATCCCGCCCTGGAACTTCCCCTGCGCCATCCTCACCGGGATGACGATGGGGCCGGTCGCGGCCGGGAACACGGCCGTGCTGAAGCCGGCCAGCAACACCCCGGTCATCGGCTACAAGATGATGGAGATCATGGAGGAGGCCGGGGTCCCGGCCGGGGTGGTCAACTTCCTGCCGGGCAGCGGCGGCGAGATCGGCGACGCGCTGGTGGACCATCCGCGGGTGCGGTTCGTCAGCTTCACCGGCTCCAAGGACGTCGGCATCCGCATCTACGAGCGCGCGGCCAAGGTGCAGCCCGGGCAGCGCTGGCTCAAGCGCGTGTCGGCCGAGATGGGCGGCAAGGACGCCATCATCGTCGACGCCGAGGCCGATCTGGAGGAGGCGGCGCGCGGGATCGTGGTGTCCGCCTTCGGCTTCGCCGGGCAGAAGTGCTCGGCCTGCTCGCGCGCCATCGTCCACGCCGACGTCTACGACGAGCTCGTCGAGCGCGTGGTGGCGCTGACGCGGGAGACGGTCACGGTCGGCTCCGGCGAGAGCGGCGAGGCGACTGTCTGCGCCGTGGTCGACGAGAAGCAGTACCGCTCGATCCTCAACTACATCGAGATCGGCAAGCAGGAGGGGCGCCTGGTGCTCGGGGGCGAGCCGGCAGGGGGGGCGGGCTACTACATCCAGCCCACCATCTTCGTCGACGTCCCACCGACGGCGCGCATCGCCCGCGAGGAGATCTTCGGGCCGGTGCTGGCGATCCTGAAGGCCAAGGACTTCGATGAGGCCCTGGCCATCGCGAACGACAGCGACTACGGCCTGACCGGTTCGGTCTACTCGCGCAACCGGGCGCACCTGGAGCGGGCACGGGTGGAGCTCGAGGTCGGCACCATGTACCTCAACCGCAAGTGCACCGGCGCGCTCCAGGGGGTCCACTCCTTCGGCGGGATGAAGCTGAGCGGGACGAACACCCGGAGTGGCGGCCCGGACTACCTGCAGCACTTCATGGAGCTGAAGTCGGTCGGCGAGCGGCTCTAGGGCCCGGCTCGCGGCGCGGAAAGGGTGGACGGTTGTCGTGACGGCGTACGGTTCCTCGACCCTGGGGGTGGGTCCGCTCGACCAGGTCTCGTCCTCGGTGAACCTGATCTTCCGCAAGGCAATCCTCATGGCGACATCGAACCGCCTGGTGTCGCAGGTGGTGCGCCGTCACGGCATGCGTTTGGGGGCGGGCCGCTTCGTCGCCGGGGAGACCTTCGACGAGGCGGTCCCCGTCCTCCGCCGGCTGAACGCGCAGGGCCTGCGCACCAACACCACCCTGCTCGGCGAAGGCGTGCGCGACGCGGCGATGGCCCGCGCCGTGGCCGACACCTACTGCACGGTGCTGGACCGCATCGCCAGCGAGCGGCTCCAGACTAACATCGCGCTCAAGCTGACCCACCTGGGGCTGGACATCAGCGAGGACGAGGCCTACGCGAACCTGAAGCGCGTCGTGGCCCACGCGGCGGAGCTGGGCAACTTCATCCGCATCGACATGGAGGAGTCGGCCCGGGTCGACGCGACGCTCCACATCTACCGGCGGCTGCGGGCCGACGGGTTCGACAACGTCGGCACCGTCCTCCAGGCGATGCTGTACCGCACCGCGCGGGACCTCGAAGACCTGCTGCCGTTGCGGCCGAACCTCCGGCTGGTCAAGGGCGCCTACCTGGAATCGGCCGCGGTCGCCTACCAAAAGAAGGCCGAGGTCGACCGGAACTACCGCTACCTGGCCGAGCGCATGCTGGAGGAGTGCAGCTTCACCGCGATCGCGACGCACGACGAGCGGATCATCCAGCACGTCATCGACTACACCCAGCGCCACGGGATCGGATCGGATCGCTTCGAGTTCCAGATGCTCTACGGGATCCGGCCTCAGTTGCAGTTGGAGCTGGCGCGGCAGGGCTACCGGGTGCTGGTGGCGACCCCGTACGGGAGCGAGTGGTACTTCTACCTGATGCGTCGCCTGGCGGAGCGCCCGGCGAACGTGCTCTTCCTGCTGCGCAACCTGCTCCGGTAGCGGCGGCGCGGCCGGGGCTGTCCGCCCGGCCCGTCCCGACCGGCGAGACGCGGGGCTCACGCCGCGGCGTGAGCCCCACCTGGCACGTACACGAGCCCCCGCCGGGGGCGCGGCGCGCTGCGGGGGTGGGAGGGGGAGTGATCCAGTGCGTGGGCTGCGTGGCGTTTACAACATCCTGTCGACGCCCTTCACGCCGGACGGTGCGCTCGACGAGGCCAGCCTCCGGCGCCTGACCGAGGCCACCATCGGCATGGGGGTTGACGGCATCACCATCCTTGGCGTCGCCGGCGAGGCGCAGAAGCTCCTCGACGCGGAGCGACGCCGGGTCATCGAGATCGTCATGGAGGTCAACGCCGGCCGGGTGCCGATCATCATCGGCACGTCGCGCGACGGCACCGACGCGACGGTCGCGGCCTGCCGCGAGGCGCAGGCGCTGGGCGCCGCCGGGGTCATGGTCGCGCCGCCGACCTTCCTCCAGCCCGGGCCCGCGCTGACCCGGCACTACGAGCGCGTGGCCGCGACGATCGACATCCCGATCGTGCTCCAGGACTTCCCCCCGGTCAACGGCGTGACCCTGTCGCCGCAGGCCATGGCCGATCTGGTGCGCGCGGTGCCCGCGATCACGACGATCAAGCTGGAGGACACGCCGACGCCGCAGCGCGTCGCCCAGACGCTGGCGCTGCTGGATGGCCAGGCCACCATCGTCGGCGGCCTCGGCGGGGTCTACCTGCTCGACGAGCTGCGCCGCGGGGCCAGCGGGACGATGACCGGCTTCGCCTACCCGGAGATCCTGGTGCGGATCTGGCGCGCCTGGGACGCGGGCGACCGCGACGGGGCGGCCGCGACCTACTACCGCTACCTGCCGCTGCTCGTCTTCGAGGGGCAGCCGAAGCTGGGGGTGGCGATCCGCAAGGAGATCCTGCGCCGCCGGGGGCTGATCGCCTGCGCCCGGCTGCGCGAGCCGGGCCCGCGCCTCGACGAGGGGACGCGCGCCGATCTGGAGGAGACGCTGCGCTTCCTCGCCATCGACGCGGCGTTCCCGCCGTTGCCGGCGGCGCAGCCCGCTGGGGAGGCATGATGGCCGGGCGACGCCTCATCACCACCATCGACGCCCACGCCGGGGGCGAGCCGCTGCGCGTGGTCACGGCGGGGCTGCCCCGGCTCACCGGCGCGACCATGCTCGCGCGGCGGCGCGAGATGCGCCAGCACCACGACGCGGTGCGGCGCATCCTGATGTGGGAGCCGCGCGGGCATGCCGACATGTACGGCGCCATCCTGACGCCGCCGGTGACGCCGACGGCCGACTACGGCGTGCTCTTCATGCACAACGAGGGCTACTCCACCATGTGCGGCCACGGGATCATCGCCCTGACGACCGTGCTGGTGGAGACCGGCATGCACCCGGTGGTGGGGGAGGCGACGGTCATCCGCTACGATACCCCGGCCGGCCTGGTCTCCGCGCGCGCCGAGGTGGCCGACGGCCGGGTGCGGCAGGTGGCGTTCGAGAACGTGCCCTCCTTCGTCTACGCCCCCGAGGTGGTGGTCTCGACCGCCGCCGGGACCTTCCCGGTGGCGGTGGTCTTCGGCGGGGCCTTCTACGCGCTGGTCGACGCCAGCGTCGCCGGGCTGGCGGTGCGGCCGGCGCAGGTGCAGGAGTTGATCGCCTTCGGCATGGCGGTCAAGCACGCGGTCGAGGCCCAGCTCGACGTCGTCCACCCGCTGGAGCCGGAGCTGCGCGGGATCTACGGGACGATCATCTGCGGCGCGCCGGAGGCGCCGGACGCGCACGGCCGCAACGTGACCATCTTCGCCGACGGCGAGGTCGACCGCTCGCCCTGCGGCACGGGCACGGCGGCGCGCGTGGCCTGGCTCTACGCCCGCGGGCAGCTCCGCCTGGGCGAGCCGTACGTGCACGAGAGCATCATCGGCAGCCGCTACACGGCCCGCGTCGTGCGGGAGGCGCGCGTCGCCGACTTCGCTGCGGTGGTGCCGGAGATCGCCGGCCGCGGCTACCTCACCGGCTTCCACACCTTCGTGGTCGAGGAGGACGATCCGTTCCCGGGCTTCCTGGTTCGGTGAGGCACGGGGACCGTCATCCGTCCCAGGTGATGCGTCGCGCGGACATGGCGCCGTGCCCGCGGCCGTGATCCCCCAGGTCTGGCGTGGCGGGTGTATCATCGGGCCAGACCGAAGGGGACGAGCTACATGTCCACGCCGTGCTTCGCGATTGACCTGGTGACCTTCGACGTCGGGGGCACGCTGCTGACCTTCCGGCCCGACCTGGCGCGCGCCTACCAGGAGGTGCTGGCCGAGGTGGGGTGTTCGGTCGAGGAGGCCCGGCTGGCCGAGGCGCTCCGCGCCGAGCGTGTGGCCGCCGACCAGCGCCGGGCGGCGAGCGTACCGCCTGACCATCGCGTCAGCGTCGAGTCCGGGGCGGCGCGGCGCCGCACCTTCGTCGCCAACGTGCTGCGCGCCGCCGGGGTGCCCGACGCCGACCTCGACCGCTGCGTGGCCGCGGTGCAGGCCGCCTACGACTCGCCGCGCATGTACACCGTCTACGCGGATGCCCGGCCCACCCTGCGCGGCCTATGGGACCGCGGCCTCAAGCTGGGCGTCGTCGCCAACACCTGGCCGTCGATGCCGCGCGTCCTGCTCGCCCTCGGCTTCGGCGAGTACCTGGGCTTCTGGGTCATCTCCGAGCTGGTCGGGGTGGAGAAGCCGCACCCGGCCATCTTCCACCGGGCCATCGAGATCGGCGGCACGGTGCCCAGCCGCGCCGTCCACGTCGGGGACGACTACCAGCGCGACTACCTGGGCGCCCGGGCCGCCGGGCTGGGGGCGATCGTGCTCGATCGGACGGGGAGCGCGCCGGAGCGGGACGATGCCTGCCGCCCGCTGCCGGTCATCCGGCGTCTCGACGCGCTGCTCGATGCCATCGGCTGAGGCTGCGCCGGGGGCCGGCGTCCCGCTTAGCTGCGCGGCGGGACGCCGTGCTGGGCGAGGTAGTCGCGGATGGCGAGGACGGCGCTGACGTAGCGCGCCGTCTCCGGCAGGACGCCCGCGCGCGCCACGCTGCCGGGCCCCTGGTAGTAGCCGGCCAGGGCGAGGTCGACCGAGCCGCCGAAGTGGTCGATGAGCCAGCGCAGGTAGGCGGTCCCCGCCAGGACGTTGTCGTCCATGTTGCTGCGGATGTCGAGTGGGCGGCCGACGATCATCTGGGCCACCCAGTCGCCCGTGCTGGGAAGCACCTGCATGACCCCGATCGCCCCGGATGGGCTGACCACGTGCTGCTGCCAGCCGCTCTCCTGCCAGGCCAGCGCCAGCACCAGCAGGGGGTCCAGGCCATAGGTGGCCGCGTGGTGCTCGATGGCCTGGCGCACGTCGCCCCCCACCGGTGCGCCCGTGGACGGGGTGCCCGGCAGCGGCACGGCACCGCCCGGGAGCCGGAGCGTCGCGCCGGCGTAGATGCGGTTCGGGTCGGTGATCGACGGGTTCGCAGCCAGGATCGCGTCGACGGTGAGGCCCCGCGACACCGCGATGCGCCACAGGGTATCCCCCGGCTGGATGACGTACTCCTCGGCGGGCGACGGGTCCGGGGCGGTGGGCGCTGCCGGCGCCGGCTCGGCCGGGGCCGGCTCGTCAACCGGGATCAGGAGCTGCTGCCCCGCATAGATCAGGTCGGGGTTGGCGATGCCGTTGTGCTCGACGATGGCCGCGATCGTCACGCCGTAGGTCGCGGCGATGCTGGTCAGCGTCTCGCCGACCAGGATGGTGTGCCGCTGGGCAGCGCTGGCGGGCAGCGCGCCGAGCAGCGAGGCGACCGCCACGCTGCCAGCGATCGTCGCGATCCGGCGCCAGTTCGGAATTCGCACCTTGTCCCTCCCCCACTGCGGCACCAGGGCTTGGTCGGCGTCACCGATCTGGGTGACCATACGGACACAGTGTACAAACACCGCGCCGCGGCTGTCAAACTTTGTCTATCAGGCACGTTGACACGCGGTCACGGCCCGACAGCGGGTCGCTGCGGGGTGGCGAGGGGCGTCCGCCGGCCGCCGCGGCCGCGCGGGGCATGACCCACGGTCAGCCGGGCGGGCGGGCCGCGTCAGCGCCGGGCGAGATGGGCCGGGAGGGACCGGGACTCACCGCTACCGCGGCTAGTACCGACGGGCCGGGCAGTCGTGCCCGGAGGGCACCGCGACGCGGCCGTGGGGCGGGGGGCGGCCGGCGGCGCCCGTTGGTACCGCCAGCCGCCGCCGAACGGCCTATCGCGTCAGTACCTTCGGCTCGTGCGCCTGGGAGCAGGATCACCCCACGGTCGGGACCGACGGCGCATAGGCGCGCGGGCGGAGGGCGCCGATACTGATCTCACCGGAGCCCTGCGTCCAGGGGAGGGAGGTCGGTGATGCTGACGGCGACGGCACTCCTGGTCATCGTGCTGACCGTCGGGGCCGCCGGCGCGGGTCTGGCGGCACTCCTCGACGCGCGTGGCGCCCACCTGGTCACGGTCAGCGGCGCGCCCAGCCGGCTCGTCCTCGCCCGCGTCGCGATCTGGTCACTCGCCCTGCTGGTTGGGGTGGCCGCCTGGTTCGTCGTGAGCTGGGCGATGCCGAGCATGGTGGCGCTCGGCGTGTTCTTCGGGATCGAAGCCGGCCTGCTCGACATCTGCGCCAACCGGATCGCGTTCGTCCCCGCGCCGCGCCCCGCGGTCACGGTCTGAGTCCCCCGTTCTGGCTCGCGGGCGGGCGCGCGCCCGCGGTCAGTTCTCCCCTTGATCGAACTGGTGGAACTCCGCCGCCAACACGCTCATGAGGATCTGATCGTGCCACCGCCCGTCGCGGTAGAGGTCGTCCCGCAGGACGCCGTCCTGGCGGAACCCGCAGGCGGCATAGGCCCGCCGCGCGGCCTCATTCTCGACCACGACGGTGAGCCACACTTTGTGCAGCCCAAGGCCGTGCTCCGCGACCGGGCGAAACGCGTGCCGGAGGAGGGTGCGCAGCGTCTCGCGGGCGTAGCCCTGCCCCCAGGCGTCACGCTCCCCGATCATGAGGGCGAGCTCTGCCTTGCGGTGCTCCGGGTCGATCCCGAACAGAGTCACGAAGCCGATCCGCCGCCCGCGCTCGTCGCGGATGAGCCACAGCAGGTTGCCCTCGCGCCGGTTGCGCGCCAGCCACTCCCGCAGCTCTGCCGGCGTTGGCACGGCTTGTGTGATCCAATAGGCGGTGACGGTTGGATCGGATCGCCAGCGCCGGACTGCGTCGAGATCGGCCTCGACCAGCGGTGCGAGGGTGACGCGCGGCCCCCGGAGGGCGGCCGGCGCTGACCGGGTGGGTTCGACCATAGTGGGGCAACCTCCTGTCCCCGCCCGTGCGGGGCAGCGGTCGGCAGCGTGCCGCTCGCCGAGGGGGGGAACGTGTGCCTATCATCACTGTGGCGAGTGTACCTGGTCGACCGTCGACGATTCGAGACTCGGAAGGAACGCATGGCATGCAGTCGAACGGACCGGGCGCGGACGAGGTGCCCGCGGCTGGCGGGATCCGGATCGCCGCGGAGGCAGATCTGCCCACCCGCTTCGGCCACTTTCGCGCGGTCGTGTTCTGGGATGAGCAGGACGAGCGCGAGCACGCGGCGTTCGTGCGGGGCGATGTCCGCGACGCCGAGGGTGTCCTGGTGCGGCTCCATTCGGAGTGTCTCACCGGGGATGCCATCGGCTCGCTGCGCTGTGACTGCCGCGACCAGCTCGAGGCGGCCCTGCGCCTGCTGGGTCGCAGCGAGCGGGGGGTGCTCCTCTACCTGCGGCAGGAGGGGCGCGGCATCGGGCTGATCAACAAGATCCGCGCCTACGCCCTGCAGGACCGCGGGCTCGACACCGTGGAGGCCAACCTCGCGCTGGGGTTCCACGCGGACGAGCGCGAGTACGGCGCCGCCGCGCGCATGCTCCGCGCCCTGGGCGTCCGCTCGGTGCGACTCTTGACGAACAACCCCGCCAAGATCGAGGATCTGGCGCGGCACGGCGTGCCGGTCGTGGAGCGGGTGCCGCTGGTGATCCCGCCCAACGAGTACAACCGCTTCTATCTGGAGACCAAGGCGCGGCGCGCGCACCACCTGCTCGAGCTCGACGAGGAGCAGGCGCTGGAGCAGGACGACGTGCCGCTGATCGGCGACGAGGGCAGTTGACAGCAGGAACAGGAGGGGGGGCGATGGCGCGCACACGCTGGGGGTTCGGCATCGCCGCTGCGGTGCCGGTGGGGGTGACGCGCGCGACTGCACGGGCCACGGAGGCGCTCGGCTATGACTCGTTCTGGGTCAACGACACCCCCGACGGTGACGGGCTGGCGGCCCTGGCCGAGGCGGCGCAGGTCACGACCACTCTCGCGCTCGGCGTCGGGGTGATCGCCCTCTCCCGCCGCGACCCGGCCAGCATCATCGCCCAGATTTACGGCCAGGACCCGGCGTCGGGCCGCGCGAGTGGGGGCGGCACGCCCACCAGCCCCATCCTCCCGCTCGACCGCCTGCTGCTCGGCGTCGGCTCGGGCACCGGTGGCCCGGGCGCGCTGGCCCGGGTGCGCGACGGGGTGCGGGCGCTCAAGGAGGCGCTGGCCGTCCAGGTCTACATCTCCGCCCTGGGGCCGAACATGTGTGAGCTGGCCGGGGAGGTCGCCGACGGCGTCCTCTTCAACTGGCTCACCCCGGACTACGCGCGCCAATCGGCGGAGTGGGTGCGGGCCAGCGCCGCCCGCGCGGGCCGACCGACCCCGACGCTGGCCGCCTATGTCCGGGTCGCCCTGGGGGACGACGCCACGGCGCGCCTGCGCAGCGAGGGCGACCGCTACGCCCGGATTCCGGCCTACAGCGCGCACTTTGCCCGCATGGGCGTCGAGCCGTTCATGACCGCCGTCGCCGGCACATCGGCCGACGCGATCCGCGAGGGGTTGGCGGCCTGGGACGGCGTGCTGGACCTGGTGGTGGTGCGGGCGATCACGGCGCAGGACACGGTGGAGGAGACGCTGACCCTGGCCCAGGCGGTGGCGCCGCAGCCGTGAGGGGCGGGCGCCGGGCGGCCGCGGCTAGTGCCCCGCGGCCGCCTCGGCGAGGTGCTCGGCGTCGTGGTCGACGAGCCGCTCCACGAGGTCCTCGATGCTCAGCTCGCCATACTCGTCGTGGATGCCCGTCCGCTCCCAGTCCCTGAGCGACAGGTTCATCAGCAGCGACATCGTCTCCCCGCGCTCCCGGGCCAGTTCGTCGAGCGTGGCCCGCAGGTCCTCCGTCTCGCCCGCCGCCGCGGGGTCCGGTTCGAGCGAGCGCAGGTAGGCCCCGTCGCGTGCCAGGATCTCCTGCATCCGCCCGCGATAGACCCGCTCCACCGCGATCAGGTGCATGACGATCGCGGCCAGGCCCCCGTGCTCCTGGGCGCGCGGGGCCCCCTCCGGCTCCGGCGCGAGGGCTGCCAGGCGACGCGGCGTCTCGGACAGGGCGTCGATGAGCTCGTAGTAGCTGTCCAACATGCGTCGATCCTTCCGCGGGCGCCGCTGCGCCGGCCGATCAGCGCGCGGGGATGTCCGTCAGGTGCCAGGTCAGACCGAAGGGGTCGCGGAAGATGAACGTATGCGGCTGCTCGGCGAGCACCGGGAACGACCGGACCAGCGCCTGCGCCCGGATCGTCAGCAGGGTGCCCGGCGAGACGCGCAGGCTGATGTGGTCGATCCGCGGCGGCGCGAAGACCGCGCCGCGGCCAGCGTTGAGCAGGACGAGCGACAGCGGCGGGTGGCTGAGGTACACCAGGTCGACGGTGATCCCCTGCCGCAGCCCCTCGTCCCAATCGTAGTCGCGGGGCAGCCGCTCCCAGGTGCCGTCGACGTGGTGGGCGCGCAGCACGAGATCCATCTGGAAGAAGTCGCGGTAGAACTCCTCGGCGCGCTGGATGTCGGCCACCCGGACGGCCAGGTGGTCGATCGCCTCGATGACCAGCGAGCGCTCCGCCTCGATGACCGGCCCCTCGGGCGCCTGCGTGAGGCCGTACGGCTGGAGGGAAGCGGCGACCGTGCCGGTGCCTGCTGCCGGCCCGCCGCTCGGGCTCCGCCCGCTGCCTGCCGTCAGTGCCATAGCTCCCTGTTCTCCCTTGATCCAGGCTTTCGTCGCGGCGGCGTCGGCGTCCATCAGGCGGATCCGCGGGCCGCTGAGGCGGGCCAGCGCCACGTCCGCCGCGTCGGGCTGCTCGGCGAGCCACTGGTAGATCGCGTCGATCACGTCCAGCGCGTGGGCCACCACGGCGATCGCCACACGCCCCTGCGCCTCATCGGGTGTGGCGGGGCGGCGCACGGTGATGACCTCGGCCGCGGGCGCGCCGTCGATGACCGCCTGCGCCTCCGCGCCGAGCCGTGCCGGCACCTCCAAGACGAAACGATAGGCCATCGCGCCGTCACTCCGCGTTGCTCGCTCCGACCAAGGACGGCCACCCGCACCGGCGGCGCGGTCTGGCTCGCCGGCTCATTGTAGCACTCGCCGTCATGTCCCGGCGCTGCTACACGGCCGTGGCGGGGGATGACCCCGCCACGGGAGGCAGCCACGATGGGGCTCGGGTGCGCGCCGCTCAGCGATACCACCCGGGGTTGCTCAGGACCTCCCGGCCCAGGTGCCCGAGCAGCACCTCGAAGGGCGTGCCCCGGTATTCGGGGTGCCACTCGAAGCGGGCGCGCTCGAAGTACTGCACGGTGTAGCCGTTCTCGGTGAACTCCTCGCTGATCGGGTAGCCGAAGACCGCCAGCCCGCCGTTCCGCTCCCAGTAGTCCTTGAAGCCATACGAGAGGTAGTGGCCCGTCTGGGGGAAGTAGATGCGGCCGGGCTCCGGCTGGGCCGGGGGTGCCGCGGCCAGGAAGGTGCGGCCGCGCGTGACGTAGCGGCCCAGCAGGCCGAGCTGGACCTCGTGGGGCGTGCCACGGAGCTCGGGCCAGTACTCGAAGCGGGCGCGTTCGAAGTACTGCACCGCGCGGCCCTGGACGAAGAAGACCTCGGTCAGGGGGAAGCCGAACTGTGCCAGCCCGCCGTTCGTCTCCCAGTAGCGCAGGAACGGGTCGCGCAGCGTGTGCCCGGTCTCCGGGAAGTAGCGGACCCGCGGGCCGACGTCCGGCGGCGCGGGCACCGGCGCGGTCGGCGCGCGGTCCGGCCGCGCCAGCGCCTGGTAGACGCTGAAGGCCGGCTTGCGCGGCCAGGGCGTCGCGTCCGGCCCGTAGCGGAACGAGGAGTCGCGCAGCCGGACGAGGCCCCAGTTCGCATAGGTGCCGCCCCCGCCGAAGTCCTCATACTTGAACCAGAAGACGCGCTCGACATACGGCGCCTGGTCGCGCAGCGTGGTGTAGACCCCGTACAGATAGTCGACCTGCTCTCGCTCGCTGGCCGTCGGATCCATGATGCCGAAGCTGGTCCACTCGGCCGGTGCCGCGGGCCAGCCGATCTCGGTGACCCAGATGCCGGTCGTGTCGCCGTACTCCTCCTGCAACGCGCGCAGCTCCTGCAGGTGCGCCAGCACCTCGGGCGGGGAGAGATAGTAGGGGTGAATCGAGACGCCGTCCCACGGGTAGCGGCCGTGCTGGTCACGGTACCGCGTGACGGCGGGGGACTCGTACACCTCGCGCAGCCACTCCAGATGCTCGTCGTCGCCGTCCGCGGCATCGTAGAGCAGGCTGCCCACGATGAACTGCACGCCCGGGTGCGCCGGCTTCTCGGTGGTGTAGATCTCGGTCGCGATCTGACCGTAGATGTCCGGGTTGACCGCCTTCTCCCGGCCGTTCGTCTCCCAGTGCAGGAGCTGGTTGGCGTTCGGCTCGTTCAGGATCTCGTAGGCGGGGATGGCGTCGCCGTAGTGCTCCAGGATCTCGTGCGTGCGCTGGACGAAGGCGCGGCTGTAGGTGTTGGTGCCGTCCTGGCCGGGCCGATCGTTGATGTGCTTGAACTGGTAGGTCTTATCCAGGTCGGCCAGGATGCCGCTGCCGAGCACGGCGAGGATCTTCAGCCCGTGGCGCGGGGCGCTGTCGCGCACGTACCAGTCGTGCTTCGACCAGTCGATGCGGCCGGGGCCGATCGGCTCGTCGTACTCCGCGTGGAACTCGATCCGCACCCACCGGGCGCCCATCTCCGCCATGCCGGCGTTGAGGTTGTCGAGGAAGGTGCGGTTGACATCGTTGGGGAACTGCTCCGGATTGGTGTTGTACTCGTACCAGGGGTCGCGCCCGACGATGCCGAAGAAGTCCTGCGGATCGGCCTGATTCCGAGCGGCGGCAGGTTCCGGCAGGCTCAGGGGGAGGATGGCAGCGAGGAGGAGGATGAGGCACACCCGGACACCGCGCGCCGACGCGCGTGGCTTCACGATGCGAACCCTTCCCAGTCCCAGCGTGTGACGCGGTACGGTGGCGAGATGCCCGCCACCTCCTAAACGTGCGGTGGCTCGCGCCGGTTCCGGGCGAGCGAGGAGCGACGCACCGCGCCGAATCGGCTGTTCGCCACCGTGCGCACGTTCGGTGTCGGCCAGCGCCGCGCGCAGGCGCCCGATCCGGCGCCGCGGGCCGTCATCCCGCGCTGGCACGCCACGCCCAGAGCGGAGCGCGCCGGAGCCGGCGCCTCAGCCGGCGGTGGTCGCGACGAGCCGCAGCTCGGCGAGCTCGCGGTCGAGCTCCTCCAGCCGCCGCTCGAGCTCCGCCAGCCGTGCCTCGACGCGGGCATCCGCATCGCGGCGCGCCAGAAGGGTGGCGACGTACTGATTCAGGCTGACGCCTTCCCGCTCGGCCGACTCAACCAATGCCCGGTGCAGCGAGCGTGGCAGGCGGACGTTGAAGCGGCCGCTGTACTCCTCCGGGTAGGAAGGGAGAGGGATGTCGAGGCCGTCTTCGTACGCGACCTCGATCCACAGTCGACGAGCCTCCTCGGCCATCGCCGGGATCTCGTCCAGCGTCTCGGCCTGCGTCATGCAGCCGGGCAGGTCAGGGAAGACGATGACGTAGCCGCCATCGGGGTCGGCGATGACGTTGAACGGGTACTGAAGCGACAGATACTCTTCCAGCGATCGTCGCTGCGTGCCGCTCATCTCAATCATCCAGTCCCAAGCGCTGACAAATCATGTCGAGGTACGTGCGCTTCACTTGTCGTTCGTGAACCTTGGGGACAGAGATCGGCGCCTCCCCAGGCTTGGCGAAGACTGCATGGCTGCTGTTCTCGGCACGCAGGCGCCAACCAAACGCGAGCAGGAGCGCATGCACGTCCCGGAGCTCGGCCGCAGCCGGACGGGCGCGAATGCGCGCGATGCGCCGCTCGCGCCGGCTCACCCCAGCCCCTCATGGTACTACCCGTGGTACTACGTGTCAACGCGCAGCGATCGACGGCACGCCCCATCGCGCGCGGTGAGCGCCAGCCCGACCGCCTCCGGCGCGCCCGGCGGGCAGCCGCACCCACGCCGTTGCCGGCCGCGGCGCGGGTCGAGAACCGCAGCGTACTGCGGCGTACTGTCAACCGTGGCGTGTACGCATGGAAACCGCACCCAGGCACGAGGTGCATTCGTGCCTGGGCGATCACGTCGGGCGGACGCGCTAGTCTGCGGGATGCTGGCGGTTGAGGACGAAGCGGTGGATGGCTTCGGCGACCCCGTCCTCATCGTGGCCACGGACCACCACATCGGCCCGGGCGCGGACGTGCGCCGGCGCATTGCCCATGGCCACGCCGACGCCGGCCGCCTCCAGCAGCGGCAGGTCGTTGTCCCCGTCACCGACCGCGACGACGTCGGCCAGGGTGAGGCCCAGGCTCGCCGCCAGCACGGCCACGCCGCTCGCCTTGCTCACGCCCGGCATGTGCAGGTTGGCCGCCCACAGGTCCGCCTCGCCCCACGGGCCGTGGTGGTAGGTCGGAATCCCGAGTCGCGCCGCCAGCTCGCTCGTCACGGGGCGCAGGCGATCGGCGCTGCTGAAGAGGTCGACCGTGAGGACGTGCGGCTGCTCCGCCAGCGCCGCCCAGGGGAGGCGCACCGTCTCCTGCACGCGGGGGCCGATGTAGCCCGCCACGGCCGCCTCGGCCTCCGGGCTGAGGTCGGCCGGGACGAGGATGCGCTCCCCCGCGGCCGGACCCTGCAGCAGCACCGGCGGCAGCCCGGCCGCCCGCGCGGCGGCGATGACCTCCGCCAGGATCGTGGCAGTGAACGGCGACTCGTGCAGCGCCCGGTTCTCCTCGGTGCTCCAGACGAGCGCCCCGTTGTAGACCACCAGGGGGAGCTGAAGGCCGAGGTCCTCGACCACGGGGCGGGTGGAGCGCAGCCGTCGGCCGGTCGCGAGGGCGACTTCGACGCCGTGTGCCCGCGCATCGGCGATTGCCGACCGGACCACCGGCGTCACGATGTCCGATGGATCCAGCAGCGTGCCGTCGATATCGAGTACCAGTAGCCGCGCCATGCATCCCTCCTGCTGCCGAGCCGACCGGCCGCCGGCCTGTATGGTACACGCCCGGCGCGCCGCATGCCGGGACCCCGGCCCTATAATGCGGACCAGATGCCCGGTGACGTGGAGAGGAGGCGGCGATGGCGAGCGGGCGGCGCGACGGGGACGCGGCCGGGCCCGGGGTGGAGCGGGTGCCCGTCGGGGAGGCGGCGGAGGCGTACGTCGAGGCGCTCATTGCCCAGGGCGTGACGCACCTGTTCCTCAACCCGGGGACCGACACCTTCCCGATCCAGGAGGCGCTGAGCAAGCTGGCGACGCTGGGCCGGCCCGTGCCCCGCACGGTCCTGTGCCTCTTCGAGACCGTGGCGCTGGCCGCCGCCCACGGTTACTACGCCGCCACCGGCCAGCCCCAGGCGGTGCTGGTCCACGTCGACGTCGGCACGCAGAACCTCGGCGGCATGCTGCACAACGCGCAGCGTGGCCGGGCCGCGGTGGTCGTCACCGGCGGGCGGGCGCCCTACACCACCAACCCGGCGGTACGCGGCAGCCGCGACATGTACATCCACTGGCTGCAAGAGCAGCCCGACCAGCACGGCATCGTCCGCAACTACGTGAAGTGGGACTACGAGCTGCGCCGCGCCGACCAGATGGGCGAGGCCGTGGCGCGCGCCTTCCAGCTCGCGGCCAGCGACCCGCCGGGGCCGACCTACCTGACCCTGCCGCGGGAGCCGCTGATGGAGCGCCTCGGCGCGGCGGATATCTACCAGCCGGAGCGCTTCCCACCGGCGCGCGTCGGCGCGGGTGACCCGGAGGCGCTGAGCGAGTTGGCGCGCCTGCTGGTGCGCGCCAAGCGGCCGCTCGTCCTGACCGGCACCACCGGGCGGAGCGCGGCCGGCTATCGCAGCCTGCTGCGGCTGGCGGAGCTGCTGGCGCTGCCGGTGGTCGAGTGGCGCGAGCGGGCCAACTTCCCGTCCGACCACCCGCTGCACCAGGGGGACGACCCGGCGCCGCTGCTGGAGGCGGCCGACCTCGTGCTGGTGCTCGACCACGACGTGCCCTACATCCCCACCCGGACGCGACCGGCGCCGAACGCGACCGTCGTCCAGATCGACCGCGACCCGATCAAGGAGCGCGTGCCGCTCTGGACCTTCCCGGTCGATCTGCCGATCCGCGCCGACACCGGACGGGCGCTGGACCGCATCGCCGATGAGGCGGCGGGCCTGCTGACGGCGGGCGATCGGCCGCGCATCGCGGCGCGGCGCGAGGCCCTGGCGGCGCGCCATGCCCGGCTGCACGAGGAGTGGGACGCGGCGGCCGACGCCGGGCGCGCGCGTCCCATGGGCGCCGCCTGGGTGGGCCGCTGCCTGGCGCAGCTCCTCGCCGAGGCGCCGGAGTGCATCGTCGTCGACGAGCTGGTGACGAACAACGCCACCGTCTGGCGGCAGGTGCCGGTGCGGCAGCCGGGGACCTGGTTCGGCAGCGGCGGCTCGGCCCTCGGGTGGGGGCTGGGCGCCGCGCTCGGCGTCAAGCTGGCCCACCCCGACCGCCCGGTGCTGGCGCTGGTGGGCGACGGCTCCTTCGTCTTCGGCGCGCCGCTGGCGGCGCTCTGGGCGGCGCAGGTGCAGGGCGCGCCGATCCTGGTCGTCATCTTCAACAACACGTGCTACAACGCCACCAAGCGGCCGCTGGTCGCCAACTACCCCGAGGGCTACTCGGTCCGCGCCAACCAGTTCGTCGGCATCGACCTCCTCCCGGCGCCGCGCTATGATCGGCTGGCCGCGGTCGTCGACGCCCACGGCGAGCGGGTGGAGGACCCGGACGAGGTCTTGCCGGCGCTGCGCCGCGGCCTGGCGCGCGTGCGCGCGGGGCAGTCGGTGATCCTGGATATGGTGCTGGCGCACCCGTAGCGCCAGGATCGCACGGTGGCCGGTGCCCGACCGGCTGGCCGCGGATGGGATGAAGGACGAGGGGGTATCCATGCGCATCGCGGTGCTGCAGACGAACTCACGGGACAATAAGGCCGAGAACATTGCGGTCGCCCTGGAGCTGATCGAGCGGGCCGCCGCGGCCGGGGCGGACCTCGCCGTCCTGCCCGAGGCGGTGGACTACCTCGGGGAGCACGGCCAGGCACAGGCGGAGCCGATCCCCGGGCCGACCAGCGAGGCGTTTGCGGCGAAGGCGCGCGAGCACCGCATCTGGCTGCTGGCCGGCTCGATCCACGAGGCCGGCGGCGACCCGTCCGGGCGGGCCTACAACACCAGCCTGCTCTTCAACCGCCAGGGCGAGCTGGTCGCGACGTACCGCAAGCTCCACCTGTACGACGTCGAGCTCACGGGCAACGTCAGCGTCAAGGAGTCGGACCAGATCGCGCCCGGCGACGAGATCGTCACGGCCGACATCGAGGGGCATCGCGCCGGCCTGGCCATCTGCTATGACCTGCGCTTCCCGGAGCTGTTCCGGCTGCACGCCCTGGAGGGCGCCGAGCTCCTCCTGCTCCCGGCCGCCTTCACGCTCTTCACCGGCAAGGACCACTGGGAGGTGCTGCTGCGCGCCCGCGCCATCGAGAATCAGTGCTTCGTCGCCGCGGCCGGGCAGACCGGGAAGTACCCCGGCGGGCAGAGCTACGGCCGCAGCATGATCGTCGACCCGTGGGGCACCGTGCTGGCCACCGCGCCGGACGGGGTCGGCATGGCCGTCGCCGACATCGACTTCGACCGGCTCCGGCGTGTCCGCGCGCAGCTCCCGTCGCTGGCGAACCGGCGGCCGGACGTCTACCACCTCGGCCGCGCCGCCGTCCCGGCGGTGAGCGCCGCGGACTAGGCGGCCTGGCCGTGGTGCGTGCAGCGTATTGCGTACTCCGTATTGCGTGCGCCGTCGCGCCCCAACGCTGGTGCCTGCCGTAGGCCGCACAGGCACCAGGACACGCACGACGGAACACGGAGTACGGAGTACGCAGTACGCAATTCGCAATACGCAGCACACCGCCGGCCTCAGGGCGCCGGGGCGCCGGTCGGCTGCTGGTCGGCCGGTGCGCCCGCGCGGCTGCCGTTCGCGGGGCCAATCAGCAGGAGGGGCGCGCCGGGCGCGACGGGGGTGTCGGACGGGGGCGCCAGACAGGGGGTGCCATCCGAGCGCGCGATCCCGGCGAGCACCGCCCCGTGGGCGAGCGCGCTCTGGTAGAGCGCCCCGCCGAGCAGGTCGGACGCCCCGGGGAGGTTGGCCCCATCCTCCTGCTCCAGGAGCCGCCCGTAGCTGCTGGAATAGGCCACCGCCAGCACCGGGATCTGGTCCTCGACGATCCGCCGCATCGCGAGATAGCCGAAGACCGCGGCAGCGTCCGGCGCGTGGGCGCGCTCGGCGGTCCAGTCGCCGCTGACCATGATTGCCTTCCGGGCGGCACGCCGCGATGGTTCGCCGGAGGGTCACGGCGTCGCTCGGGTCGTCCTCGATGTACTCAATCGTGAGCTTGTCGCGCACCCAGCGCGGCCGGTTGTGCTCCCGCGTCGCGGCCGGGAGTTGACTGACGGAGATGACGTGGACGCGGGCGGCCGGCGTGCTGGCCAGCGCGCGCAGCAGCGCCATGATCCGGGGGTTGAAGCCGACCGTGAGGATCGTCTGGGCCTGCGGGGCGGCCGGGAGGCGGATGGACGTTCCTGCGGGCGCGCGGGGCGCGGGGACCGGCCCAAGCTGGTGCGCCTCCTCGGCGCTCGTCGCGAGGACGACCACGGCATCCTCGCTGGTGACGGGGCTGGCGGCGGCCGGCGCCAGGCGGGCCTCGGCCCGACCACGCGTCGTGCGCGCCAGCCCGATGGGCACCGCCGCCGCGAAGCGCCCGGCCAGGTCGGCGAAGGCGATCCCGATGAGGCACTCGTCCTGGACGAGGTGCGGTTGCGGTCCCTCGCTGCTGAGGAGCACGCCCCTGCGGGCACGGCCCCAGGCGGGCGCGGTCAACTCCATGCCGAGCATGCCGGTGATGACCCGATCGACGATCAGCCCGTCGAAGCGCGGCGGCAGGGTATCCCGGCAGGCATCTGCGTGCCCGCCAGAGAACAGGATGATCGTCACGATCGAGGGCGTGGCCGGCGGCGAGCCGTCATCCTGCACGAGGTAGCGGGCGAGGGCCGTGGCGGCCTGCAGCGCGTTGGCGTCGGTGGTCACCACATTCTGGTCGGCAGGCACGGTGCCACTGACCACCACCGCGTAGGCGGAGCGCGCGGCGCCGAGCGCGTAGCCGAAGACCACCTGTGCCGGCTCCCCGGGATGGCCCGCCGCACCTGCTCGAGGATGTGCGCCCGCTGGTCGCGCAGCAGGGCCGGCGCCAGCACCACGACGACCTTGCCGTGCCGGGTCTCAAGCTGGCACCGGAGCCAAGGCTGGCGCCGCCGCCACGGGCGGCGATGGCTCGCCGGTGTGCCGCGCACGGTGGGCCGGTCCTGCTCGCTCGTGCGTGCCGGTCGTGTCCCGGCCCGCCGCGCGCAGCCAGCGTGCCCAGACGCCGCGCGTCACGCGGCAGATCGCCGCCCCCTCACCTCACGGCTGCGCCAGCCGCTGGGCGGCGCGCAGCGCCGCGTCCGTGTCGGGCAACGCGCGCAGTGGCGCCACCTCCGCATGCACCACCGTGCGGGCGCGATCGACGATGACGATGGCGCGGTTCGACACCCCGCGATACCCGGCGAACTCCTCGAGCATGATGCCGAGCGCCGTCATCCCCTCGCGGTTGAAGTCGCTGAGCAGGGGGAAGGTGACGCCCAGTTCCTTCGCCCAGGCCGCCGCCGCGAAGTGCGTGTCGACGCTGAGCCCGTACACCTCGACGCCGCATCGATGAAACTCATCGATCTTGTCCTGCAGGGAGGACAGCTCGTTGGCTCAGCCGCCGGAGAAGGCGAAATAGTAGAAGGCCAGGACCGCCGGTCGATCCTGCACCAACTCGGAGAGTCGGACCTGCCGCCGGTCCGTGGTGATGACCGTGAAGTCCGGTGCCGTCTGGCCGACCGCAATGCTCACTGAAGCATCCCTCCTGCACGCGTTGCCGGCCGCACTGACCGGCCTGACACGCCGTCGCTCTGCATCGCGCTTCCCTGCCATTGTAAGCCCCCGCGGCCGTGGGCCAACCCCACCCGCCGGCCCCCGGGCGGGAATAGCGCTGCCGGCTCACGGTTATCAGCCATGGCGGCGGCGCCGTGATGATGTGGTCATGTCATGATGATGGTAGCATAGAGGGCCGGCAGAACCGGGTGTGGTGATCCTGGGGAGGAGGGGGTCGTGCGTCTGTACAACTCGCTGACGCAGCGCAAGGAGGTGTTCGCGCCGCTCGACGGCGAGACTGTCCGCATGTACGTCTGTGGCATCACGCCCTACGACACCACCCACATGGGCCATGCCATGACGTACGTCACCTTCGACGTCATCAACCGCTACTGCCAGTTCCTGGGCTGGCGGGTCAAGTACGTCCAGAACGTGACCGACATCGACGATGACATCCTGCGCAAGGCGCGCGAGGTCGGGGAGCCGTGGGATCGCCTCGGCGACCGCTGCATCCTCCAGTTCCAGGAAGACCTGAACGCCTTGAACGTCCTGCCACCAGCGGTCTACCCCCGCGCCACCGAGGAGATCCCGACCATCATCGAGATGGTCGCCACACTGGTCGAGCGAGGCATGGCCTACGTGCGCGACGGCAACGTCTACTTCCGGGTCGCCAGCGACCCGGACTACGGCCACCTCTGTCGCTGCGACGCCGAGACCATGATCGCCCTCTCGGCCGAGCGCGGGGCCGACCCGAACGACCCGCGGAAGGAGAACCCGCTCGACTTCATCCTGTGGCAGGCGCAGCAGCCCAATGAGCCTGCCTGGCCCAGCCCGTGGGGCCCCGGCCGCCCCGGCTGGCATATCGAGTGCAGCGCGATGGCCTACCGGTACCTCGGCCCCCAGATCGACATCCACGGCGGCGGTGGCGACCTCATCTACCCCCACCATGAGAGCGAGATCGCCCAGGCCGAGGGCTTCACCCAGCAGACCCCCTTCGCGCGCTTCTGGGTCCATGTGGCCATGGTCCGCTACCAGGGCGAGAAGATGAGCAAGTCGCTGGGCAACCTGGTCCTGGTGCGCGACGTGCTGCGGGACCACACCGCCGATGCGCTGCGCCTCTACCTGCTCAGCCACCACTACCGCGACTCGTTCGAGTACGAGGACGACGGCCCGGCGCGCTTCGAGCCGCTCGCCGAGCTGCTCCGGCGCGCGACGCGGCTGCCGGGCGGGAGCGGACCGGCGCTCAGCGTGGCCGACGAGCACCACGCCTTCTTCACGGCGATCGCGGACGACATCGACACCCCGGCGGCCATCTCGGTGCTCCGCGACCTGGCGACGCGGATCGTCGCCGCTGCCGAAGCGGGCCAGGACGTGAGCGAGGCGCGCGAGATGCTGCGCCAGGCGGCCGGCGTCCTCGGCCTGCAGGGGACGCGGTAGCGGAGCGACCCACCTCCGGAGCGACGGCGACGCCGGTGGCCGAAATAGTTGGTTCGGCCACCGGCGCTTGTTGTGTTGGTGGAATCGCCTACCGGTACACCTGTTTTCGCTGCGATGCGCCCGTGCGGGATGGTGTAGCAGGTCGTCGTCGGGCTGCCGGCTGGCCGCGTGAGCATTCCGGGTGGGGAGGGCGAGTATGGCGCGCGTGGCGCAGGGTGCACCGATCTACGAGATGGCAGACCGCTGGGTCGCCGCGGCGCTCCGGGCCGACGACTCCCTCTTCACCCCCGGCCGCCCGATCTGGTCTCAGGCGAACATCGACGAGCTTTACCAGCGCTTCGTCCGGAGGCCGGATGAATCCAGCGACCGCTTCGTGGACAAGTTCCAGCGGCAACGCGCGGGGGCTGCGCCGGACACCTACCAGCTCGCAGCCGAGCTCATCTTCGTGCACCTGTTGATCGCCCACGATGTCAGTGCGGCGACGAAGCGCCATCTGGTCGAGCAGGTGCTGCAGTGGTCGCCCGCGCCGGTGGCTATCCCGGCGGAGATGGTGCAGGTGTTCGCGCACGGCGTAACGAAAACGGGGGCCTTCTTTTCAAACCGGCCGGCCCAACCAACTGTGGTTTTTGTTGGAGTTCATGCACAAGTGGAAGGCAATGGCGCCTGCCGACGTGGAGGGCTGCCTGGCCGACCCGTGGCGCTTTCACGACGTCGTGTTCTCGGTTCCGGTCTATCGCGCCTATCTGCAGCGCAACGCATTGATCCACCTGGTGTTCCGCGATACCTTCGAAGGCGCCAGCTCGCAGGGAGTCAAAGAGAAGATCGCCCAGGCGTTCCCGCAGGACGTGACGGACCCCAGCGCGCACCTCGACCGTCAGCGCTGGGAGATCCGGCCGGCACTCACGCCCCGGTACGGGCCGGGCTTCACCGCTTACGACTACGATCGTTCGAGCTGCGCGCCGGCCCGCACGGGGCGCTCGCCTTCCTCGTCGATATGAACCAGGTCTTCGAGGACTTCGTCGTGCACGCCCTGCGGGAGGCGCTGGGGCTCTCGGCCCAGGCGTTCCCGCGCCAGGCGCGGGGGCACCGGCTCTTCCTGGACCAGGGCCGGCGCGTCCCGCTGTACCCGGATCGGTCCTGGTGGCACGGCTCGCGCTGCCTGGTGGTCGGGGACGCGAAGTACAAGCGCCTGCAGGCAGACGACGCCCGGCAGGCCGACCTCTATCAACTCCTCGCGTACACGATCGCCGCGGACGTGCCCGGCGGCTTCCTCATCTACGCGGCCGGCGAGGCGCCCGAGGTCCAGCACACGGTCGTCCCCCTGGGCAAGACGCTGCGTGTCATGACGCTCGACCTGGCGGGATCGCCCGCGGCGATCCTGGCCCGGATGCGCGAGATCGCCAGCGAGGTGCGTCGGCTGGCGGGCCCGGCCATGCGTCCAGTCGAGGTCGCGCCCGCAGGCCCTGCGGCGCCCGCCGCCCCCTAATCGACCGCCAGCCAGTCGATGACCCGCGCGGCGACCTGGTCGGTGGTCGCGGTGCCGCCGAGGTCGGGGGTGAGTGTCGTGCCCTCGGCGGTGGTCGCCTCGATGGCGCGCATGACCCGCGCGGCGGCGCCCTTCTCGCCCAGGTGCTCCAGCATCATCGCGCCGGCCCAGATCGCGCCCAGCGGGTTGGCCACCCCCTGGCCGGCGATGTCGGGGGCGCTGCCGTGGATCGGCTCGAAGAGCGAGGGGAGCGCCGGGTCGGCGGTCAGGTTCGCGCTGGGCGCGAGGCCCAGGCTGCCCATCAGCGCGCCGCCGAGGTCGGTCAGGATGTCGGCGAACAGGTTGCTCGCCACCACCACGTCGAAGCGCTCCGGCGCGCGGACCATCAGCGCGGCCGCGGCGTCGACCAGCAGCGAGCGGACCTCGACATCGGGGAAGTCCCGCGCCACGTCGGCGACGACCTCGTCCCAGAAGACCATACCGTACTGCTGCGCGTTGCTCTTGGTGACGCTGGTCAGGTGCCGGCGGCGGGTGCGGGCGAGCGCGAAGGCACAGCGGACCACCCGCTCCACGTTGAAGCGGGAGAAGACCGCCGTCTCCAGCGCCACCTCGTGGGGCGTGCCGACATGGACCCGTCCCCCGACGCCGGCGTACTCCCCCTCGGTGTTCTCGCGCACGAAGAGCATGTCGATGTCGGCCGGGCCCTTGTCGCGCAGCGGGCCGGTGATGCCCGGGAGCAGGCGGATGGGGCGGATGTTGACGTGCATGTCGAGGGCCTTGCGGATGGGGAGCATCAGCCCCCAGAGGGTGACGTGGTCGGGGATGTGGGGCGGGTCGCCGACGGCGCCGAGGTAGATGGCGTCGAAGCGCTTGAGCGTCTCGATGCCGTCCGGGGGCATCATCGCGCCGGTCTGCCGGTAGTAGTCGCTCCCCCAGGGCAGATCGGTCCACTCCAGCCGGGCGGTCCCGGCCACGGCCGCCTCCAGGACGGCCTTCCCGGCCGGGATGACTTCCCGGCCGATCCCGTCACCGGCGATGACGGCGATGCGGTAGTGCTTCACGGGCCGCTGTCCTTCCCTGCTCGCTCGCCGCGGGCGTGTGCGCTCTGGTTGCCGGGGACATCGTACGGGGGAGCGCCCGCCGCAGCAACCGGCCCCCTGATCGCGTCCCCCGGCGTCAGACCCCGAGGGCGACGAGCCAGCCGACCGCCAGGGCAATCGCGCCCGCGCCGACCAGCGGGAAGAGGTGACGCTCGACCGTCTGCGGCACGCGGGGATGAGCGAGGCCGACGCCGGTGAGGGCGAGCAGGACCCCGGCCGCGGCCAGCACGGCCGGACCCGGCTGCGGGGTGAGCAGGAGGGCGGCGACCGCCACCCCGGCGGCCCCGAGTGCCGCGGCGGCCAGGCAGCCGGCCAGCGCGCGCCGTCGGCCGAGCCGGGCGACCAGGGTGCCGGCCCCCGCGCGCCGGTCGCTCGCGGCGTCCGGGAGGGACTGCGCCAGGTGGACCGCCAGGACCATGAGCGCGCCGAGCGGGTAGAGGAGGAGCAGCCGCGCGTCGAAGCGGGCCAGCGTGACCCAGACCCACACCGGCAGGAGCGGGAGGGCGACGAGGTAGGGCAGCCAGCTCCAGGCGGTCCGCTTCAGCCGGAGGTCGTAGACCAGCCCCGCCCCGGTGCCGAGCGCGACCAGCAGGAGGGGCACGAGGCCCAGCAGGGCACCGGCCGCCAGCATGAGCGCCAGGCCGCCGGCGGTGACGCCCAGGGCGGCCCGCGGCGAGATCAGCCCGGCGGGGATGGGCTTCGGCCGGCCGGCGGCCGCGTCGAGGTCGCGGTCGATGTACTCGTTCAGGGCGCCGATGGCGATCTGGCCGCCGAGCATGGCCGCGAGGAGGAGCGCGAAGCGGGGTGGGGCAGGCCGGCCGCCGGTGGCCAGCAGGCCGAAGAGCGCGGTGGCGAGCAGGACCAGCAGCACCGCCCAGGGGTGGGGCAGGTCGCGGTAGGCGCGCAGCGTCGCGCGGCGGCGATGGCCAGGCACGGGGCGAGGCATGCGGCGCGTCCAACCCGATGGCCCGGTGCTCACGCTCCGGCTCGGCTCCACTATACGCCCGCGCCGCCCGGTTGTCGCGCGCGGGCCGGCTGGCTATACTCGGATTAGCACTCTCGATGGTCGAGTGCTAACGCGTCGACAGAACGACGGAGGAGGGCCGATGGCGAGCCATCAGTGGGATCCGCTGCGGGAGCTGATCACCCTGCGCGACACGATGCACGCCCTGCTGGAGGACGGCTGCGGGCGTCCCCGCGTGAGCGTCGGCCCTGACGGCGTGCCGGTCGACGTCAAGGAGACCGACGACGCGTTCGTCGTGCAGGTGGCGCTGCCCGGTGTCGAGCCGGTCGATGTTGACATCTCGGTCCTCGGCAGCACGCTGCGGATCAGCGGCGAGTTTAAGGATCGGGAGCCGGCCGGCACCCGCTGGCTGGTCCGTGAGCGGCGCTTCGGCCCCTTCGTCCGGACCATCAACCTCCCCACCGCCGTCAGCCCGGAGCGTGCCGCGGCGGAGTTCCACAACGGCATCCTCACCATCCACCTGCCCAAGGTCGCCGCGGCACGGCCGAAGACCATCCCGGTCCGCGCGGGGAGCGCGGGCTAGCAGCGTTGACGCCCAACCCCCCTTCCCTTCCCTGGTCAGCGGCGGGCCAATCGCCCGCCGCTGTTCCTGTGTGGCACAGCTCCGCTTGGCGCCGACCCCCGCGGTTCGGTAGGCTAGGGGGCCGCGAGATCGGGGGTCACAGGGAGGGGGACACCTGTGCGTTTCCGGCCGCCCGTTGCGTCGGCCATCGACCAGTCAGTTACCACGGTCACAAGTCGGACAGACCGACTTCTCGATGAGGCGCTGGTGCTGGGGCAGCAGGCCGTCGGGCCGGCGCTCCAGATCCTGCTCATCATCGGGGTCAGCCTGCTGCTCCTGCGGCTGCTGCGCTCGGCCGTGCGGACCACGGCGAGCCGGGTGCTCGAGCGGGCCGACACGCCGCCGCGCGAGCTGGCCACCAAGGCGAACACGCTGGCCCACGTCATCGAGTCCGGCGGGCGCCTGGTCATCATGACGGTGGCCGGCATGATGGTGCTGAGCAAGCTCGGCGTCAACATCGCCCCGCTCCTCGCCAGCGCGGGGATCGCGGGCATCGCCATCGGCCTCGGCGCCCAGAGCCTGATCAAGGACGTCATCGGCGGCTTCTTCATCCTGCTCGAGAACCAGTACGGCGTCGGCGACGTGATCCAGGTCGGCGCCGTCTCCGGCGTGGTCGAGCAACTGAGCCTACGCCGCACCGGGCTGCGCGCGCTCGACGGCTCCTTCATCGTCGTGCCCAACGGGGACATCCGCACCGTGACCAACATGACCAAGGACTGGTCGCGCGCGGTCATCGACGTCGCGGTCCCCTACGACGCGGACCTGGACCGGGTGCTCGCGCTCTTGCACGAGATGGTCGATGGGCTGGGGCAGGACCCGGTTATCGGCGACGCGGTCATCGGGCCCGGGGAGATCACCGGGGTGGAGGCGCTGGAGTCCTCCCACATCTCCGTCCGCGTGCTGGTCAAGACCCGGCCGATGGAGCAGTGGCGGGTGCAGCGCGAGCTGCGCCGCCGCATCAGGGCGGCCTTCCACGAGGCCGGCATCGGCGCGCCCTATCCCCGCAGCGTCACGCTGATCCGCTCCGCGGACGGCGAGGGGCTCGACCGCGTGTCCAGCCGCTAGCGGCCACGGGTGCGCTCAGGGCAGGCCGCCACGCGCCCGCGCCCGAACGCGGGAACAGGGCCCCTTCACGGCGGCCCTGTTCCCGCTGGGCAGGTGAAGCCTGGTGTGCTGCTGTCGGCGACCGCACCGCGGTCGCCGACAGCTCACGCAAGGCTCGTGCGACCGCGTCGCG
>JASBVL010000069.1 GCA_029961075.1 Sphaerobacter sp. | reverse complement strand
CCCCGCGCGTCAAGCCTCCCGACGCCGATGGTGACAGCGTCCATGCGGCGCGCTCCGATCCCCTGGCAGGGAAGGGAGACGTGCCGCGTGACGATCGACCTGGGCGCGCTGCGCGCCGAGTTCCCGTTGACCGACGAGTGGGCCTACCTCAACCACGCTGCCTACGGCCCCTCCTCGCGCCGTACCGTGTGGACGGCACCCAGTCGATCGGCGCGCTGCCGATCGACGTGACCCGCGCCGGGATCGACGTCATCGCCGCCCACGGCGACAAGTGGCTGATGGCCGGCTGCGGCCTGGGCGTGGTGCACCTCTCCGAGCGCGCCATCGAGCGCATTCATCCCACGTACGTCGGGCGACTCAGCGTCACCGCCGGGTTCGAGGATCTCGACTACCGGCTCACGTGGCGCCCGGGCGCGGCGCGCTACCAGACCGGCGGGCTGAACTGGCTCACCCTGGCCGCCTTCTGCACCTCGGCCGAGCTCATCCTGCGCGTCGGCCCCGCCCGGACCGAGCGGCACCCCCTGGCCCTCACCGAGCGGCTCCTGGCGGCGGTCGCGGAGCGTGGCTCCGCGTTACGTCGCGCTGCGTTGCCGCGCACCGCTCGCAGATCGCCAGCTTCAGCACGGGCGATGCCGAGACAGCCGCCAGGCTGGTGGCGGAGCGAGAGCGGCGGCGGGTGGCCGTGTCGCTGCGCGGCAAGGGCATTCGCGTGTCCCCCTACTTCTCCAACCCCGAGTCGGACATCGACCGGCTGCTGGAGGCGCTGCCTGCCCGAAAGCGCGGGCGACGCTGGTGCCCTTGGCCCCCGGCGCGGTGCTATCATTCCGGCGGACTCCGAGACGGACCAACCGGCGCGGCCGCCCATCGCCGCGGCGACCCCCGACAGCCGCGCGGGCCTCCGGCGTCCACCCGGGTGGACGGTGTCCGCCGGAGGCCGGGCCGTCGTCGCACACGCCTGATCGCCAACCCGGCCACGCGGGAGGAGCCTCATGCCGAGCGACTTGCTGCGGCTCTCGATCCCCGCCTGGGATCTCGCCCTCCGAAGCACCCTGATCTACCTGGCGCTCTTCATCGGCCTGCGGCTCTTCGGCAAGCGCGAAGTCGGGCAGTTCACGCTGACCGATCTCGTGCTCATCCTGTTGGTCTCGAACGCGGTGCAGCCCGCCATGACCGGCCCGGATACGTCCCTGGGCGGTGGGTTCCTGATCATCGGGGTCCTCCTCCTGGTGAACTGGGTCGTCGGCCGGCTCCTCCCCCGCAGCGCGTGGTTCCGTCGCCTCCTCACACCCCGTCCGTCGGTGATCGCGCAGGATGGGCACTGGATCCTGCCCGCGCTGGCGCACGAAGGGATGGACGTCGACGAGGGGGAGATGGTGGTGCGTGAGCACGGTTTGCGGGATGTCGGCGACGTCCAGCTCGCCGTGCTGGAGGCGGACGGCACGATCAGCGTGGTTCCCCGGCAGAGCCAGGTGCTGCGCTCGCGGCGGCCGCGCCTGCGATCGCGTGAGCGGGACACGGGTTGACCGTCACATGCGCGGCTGCATATCGTTCTGTCCTGTGGCTGGCACTCCCCCACTGCCGTGCCGGCGCGCCCGATCGCGGCGTTAGCGGCCGAGCGCCTGCGCCAGCCAGTCGGCCGCGGCGGCGCGCCACTCGCTCATGTGGGAGAAACCCACGTGATTGGCGTCCTCGATGAAGACGCAGTGCTTCGGCCCGCCCGCGGCACGATAGAGGTTCCAGGCCTCCTGCGGCGGGATGACGAGGTCGCGGCCGGCGCCGATGACCAGCAGCGGCGTCCGCAGCCGCGGCGCGACATCGACCAGCGAGATGCGCTCGACGAGCGCGTCCAGCTCCGCGTCGGCGGCGCCGCTGACGTGGGCCATCTCGTGCCGGACCACGGCGTTGAGGTGGTGGAAGTAGGGCGGGGGATGGAACGGCGCCGTGACCGACACCGTCGCGGCGATCTCGGGGGTGGCCGCCGCGATGCGGACCGCCATGGCGCCGCCCAGGCTGATGCCCAGCAGGGCGACGCGGCGTGCGTCGAGGTCCGGCTGTGCGGCGGCGAACGCGATGAGGGCGGCGCCGATGTCCACCTGGCTCGGGTGCCCCCGCATCCGCTCCCACGCCTCGCCACTGCCGGGGGTATCGAGCGCGAGGGTGGCGAAGCCGCGCCGCAGGAAGGGTTCGGCCCAACGGATGGTCTCCTCCTTCACCGTCGTGGCGCCGTTGAGGACCACAACCAGGGGATAGGGTCGCGGCGGACTATCCGGCAGCCGGAGATAGCCGGGCAGCGCGACATCGCGCCAGGGGATCTCCACCGGGATGGCGCTGGGCTGGAGGCTGGGCGCGACGGGGCGGAACAGCTCGGCGGCGCGGTGGTAGAGGTGGCGGCGTCGCGCCACATCCCCCAGGTCGAACACCTGCGCATAGTGGAAGCAGAGGGCGGCCGACGCCTGGAAGCGCGCGGCGGCGTGGCGGTCGCCCGCCTGGCGGGCGCGCCGCGCGGCGGCCAGATACTCGCGGGCCGTCTGGACCCAGGAGAGCGTCCACCCGCGAATGCCCCGGGCGCGCCGCAGGGTCGCGTCGAGCTGCCGGGCACCAATGCCGCCATGGATGTAGCGGAGGCGGCCGGCAGGGGAGAGGATCGCCGCGCTCGTCAGGCGGAAGGCGAGGTCCAGCGAGCGGGGCGTGATCCGGTTGGCGAGCCAGAACTGCGGTGTGATCACGGGTTCGCGCCTGTCTTCTTCCTCGCGCCGCGGCGCGCGCCTCCCTGCCCTTAGGGGAGCGACGACGGTCCACCCGGGTGGACCCCGCCCCACCGGGTGGGGCGTCCGATGCGGGCCGCCCGGACGGCTGTGCCGCTAGCCAACGCACGTTCGAGGCCGTCACGCGACGCCCACATTCGCGCCGGTGGTCGGCAACGCGCCGCCCAAGCCGACGCCGCGTCGCGCACCCGATGGACGATACCACAGCGGCGCGGTGAGGGGAACGCCGGCACTGGCGAGCTCACACAGCGAGCCCGTCGGCCCGACATAAGCGCCATCCGACCTCGCACGGCCAGTACCGGCACCCGCCGCGCAGCGGCCCTTGCCACGCGCACGGTAGCGCTCTATACTCGCCAGCGTGATACCCCCGGTGGGTATCTCGCTGGCATGCGAAGACGACGAACGCGAACCGTGGAGGCGAACCGATGGCGAAGCGCACCTACCGCGTCCCGGACGTGAGCTGCGAGCACTGCGTCGCGGCCATCACCCAGGAGCTGACCAAGATCCCCGGCGTCGAGACGGTGCAGGTCGACCTCGGCAGCAAGCTCGTCACCGTCGAGGCGGCCGACAGCGTCACCGACGCCCAGCTCCGCGCCGGGATCGAGCAGGCTGGCTACGACATCGCCGGGGAGCCCGCCGCCAGCCGGTAGGGGCGACCGCCCGCACCGCCGCCACGTAGGGCGCGTCGCCCCGCACCCCAGGCCGATCCACTGCCGAGCACCATGCGCGCCCTCGCACGGCGGGACGGGCCCACGCGGCTGCCAGCGTCGGCCGACGGCCCGCCGCGGCTTCGCATCGCGCGTCCGCACCGTTCGTACGCAAGGCTCGGGCGCCCCGGGCGCATGCGACATAACGCGGCCCACGTCTGATCGGGAACGATGGGCCGCCAGCCGCGCGGCGTCCGCACCGCGGCCCGTGGCGGCCCAGGTTCGCAGGCGACGGGCAGCGCACCCAGGCGGGACCGTGCGCTACTGGCCGGGCGCCTCGCGCGCTTCGTCGTAGTCCCGGTCGCGCGGCCCTTCCGCCGGAAGAATCGGCGACTGCGCGCGCTCTTGCGTCCCGCCTTGAGCGGTCCGGAGTTGTTGCTCCCCGGATACCGGCCCGCGATACCGGCTGCTGGGGTGATGCGCCTCCGCAGAGGCGAAGTCTGGCGTGAGGCGCCCGCCCGGCTGGCCCTCGATCGGGTCCGGCTGCGCGTCGGGTCGTGGCTGGCTCATGGGACAATCCTTCCTGCCAGGGTAACGCCGGTCACCGCGTCAGGCCGGGCCGCGCTGGCGGCGGTCGAGCAAGCGGGAGAACGCCCCCAGGACCGCGGCGACGAACAGCGAGGCCAGCGAGACCACCACCGCCGCGACGGCGGCGCGCGACGGGGCGGGATGCCGGTCCGCGGTCGCCGTCCCGCCCGCGGTCAGCCCGACCTCCTCCGGTGCTTTCCCCTCGCGCTGCGCGAAGGCCGCCGCGCGCGCCCGCGCCTGGTCGGCGTCTTCGTGTCGCTCCGGCTCCGCCGCCTTCTGGCGGATGAGCGCCGGGTCGTAGTGCTTGTCGATGACCGCATTGAGCTCGCAGCCGAGGAGGAGGATGACACTCGACACGTAGAGGAAGAACAGCAGGACGACGAGCGTGCCGAGCACGCCGTAGGCGCTGCCCGGGTCGCTGACGCGGAGGTACAGGCTGAAGCCGAAGGTGGCGAGCAACCACAGGATGGTGGCCACGACCGCGCCGGGCGAGAGCCAGCGAATGGACGTGTCGACGTCGGGCCCGGCCCAGTAGAAGATCGCCAGCGCCAGCATGACGAAGATGACGACGGCGGGCCAGCGGGCGATGTCCCACACGACCGTGAACTCGCTGCCGAGCCCCGCGAGCTCCGCGATCCACACCCCCAGGCGCTGCCCGAAGACGGCCAGGACGAAGGCGCCGATCACCAGCACCGCCAGGCCGATCGTCAGCCCGATGGAGAGCAGCCGCTTCGTGATGAAGGACCGCGTGTCCGTGACATCGTAGGCGCGGTTGAAGAGCGCGATCATCGTGTTGACCGCACCGGAGGCGGACCACAGCGCGAGGATGAAGCCGAGGGAGAGCAGCCCGGTCGTGCCCTGCTCCTGCACGCCGCCGAGGATGATCTCGACCGTCTGATACACCGAGGCCGGGAGGGCTTGCTCGGCGAGCCCCAGCGCCTGGCCGAAGACGTCCACCCCGGTGTACCGATCCACTAGCGCCGACAGCGCGGCGAAGAAGATCAGGAGCGGCGGCAGCGCGAAGATGAGCTGGTAGGCCGCCTGCGCCGCCATGCCGGTGACGTTATCGTCCCGGACCTCGTGGAACAGTTCCTTGCCCACGAGGGCCACATCGACCTGCCCAATTCGCACGGGAGACCCTCCTCAGAGGAGGGGCGCGGCCGCTGCCGTGCCCGGGCCCGGGGGCATGCAAGCCGCGTTCCACGGCCGGGGCATCAGCGGCGGCTCTCGTACGCGACGGCGGCCACCTGGCGGATGAGCTCGTTCACCGCCCGCTCGGAGCGTGCGTCCTCACTGAGCACGGCGACGATGATCGGGCCGCCGGGCGCATAGACCACGCCCGCGTCGTGGACGATGCCGGGGAGGTTTCCCGTCTTGTGCGCCACGCGGGTGCCGGGGGGCAGGCCCACCGGCAGCCGGTCGGTGATGTTCTGCTGGGCAAGCAGGTCGAGCATCTCCTGGCTCGCCGTGTGGCTGACCACCTGCCCGGCCAGGAGCTGGGCGAAGAGGCGCGCCATATCGACTGGCGAGGTGACGTTGTAGACCGTGGCCGCCTCGCGGAGGAGCGGCGTGCGTGGCGGGGACGCGGCGGGCCGCGCCGCCAGCCGCCGTGGGGACCAGGCGCCCCTCGCGCCTTGCGCCGCCGTGGGCTCGCCCGTCGCCACGGGCTCGTCAGCCGGGGTGACCTCGGGCGCGTCGGTCGGTGGCGACGGCTCGGGTAGCGGGACGGCCTGCGCCTCCGCTGGGGTGGGCGTGCTGGCTGCCGGCATCTCCCACCCGACGCGGCTGGGGCTCCAGCGAATCTCGGTCTGCGTGAGTCCCAGGCTCGCCACCGTGGCGTTGACCTGCGCGGTCCCAACCCGGTCGAGCAGCGCATGCGCCGCGACGTTGCTGCTCTGCGTGATCATCGCCCACAGGAGCTGACCGATCGGCACTCTGGCGCCCGCGTCGACGGCGCGGCGGTAGACGTCGTCGCCCTCGGTGAAGAAGCCGGGGTAGAGCGTCACGGCCTCGTCGAAGGAGAGCGACCCGGCCTCGCGCTGGCGGTAGACCTCGACCATGATCCCCAGCTTGTAGAGGCTGGCAGCCTCGAAGAGCCGGTCCGCCTGGTGCTGATAGAGCGGGGTTCCATCCGGCAGCGCCACCACGATCCCGACGGTGGCCGGGACGGCGGCGACGAGCGGGTCGATGCGGGCGGCCAGCGCGGCCGGATCGGGTCCAGGGGTTGGGCTAGGGCTGCGGCTCGGGCTCGGCGTCGCGCGCGGCGGGCGCGCCAGGGTGGGGCGGGGTCGCTCGTCGGGCGTCGGGGTGGCCGCCCAGCGGAGGGAAACGGGCTCCGTGGCGGGTGCGGCCGTCGGCGGCGGGTGCGCGGTGCTCGCGCGGCCGCAGCTTGCCAGCAGGACGATGATGACCATCAGCGAGCACAGATCCCGAGCGGTGCGGCTCCAGATGCGCCTCACGGCTCCCGGCATGTCTCTTCCTCCCCGTGGGAAGCCATTGCCTGGTGGCGATCTGGACCTCGACAGTGCCATTCCTTGGTATCCTAGCATACCGGTACCGCGCGGCAGGCGGCCGGGCGCTGGCGCGGGGGACCCCGTGCAGGCGCCAGCGGCCAAGGGGAGGGATGCGGGTGGCCAGCCAGGCGATCGAGATCGTCCAGTACCACAGCTTGGTCCGCAACCTGGTCGCCAAGGACCTCAAGGTCCGCTACAAGAACTCGGTGCTCGGGTTCGTCTGGTCGCTGCTCCATCCGCTGCTGCTGATGGTGGTCTTCACCTTCGTCTTCACGCAGCTCCTGGACCAGCGGCAAGAAGACTTCCCCGTCTTCGTGCTCACCGCGCTGCTCCCGTGGCACTGGACCTCGACGGCGGTGGCCGCGGGCACGACCTCGCTGGTGGACAACGCGCCGCTGATCAACAAGGTCTACTTCCCGCGCATCCTGCTGCCGGTCTCGGTGGTGCTCTCCACCGGCGCCAACTACGTGCTGGGCCTCCCGGCGCTGTTCCTCTTCATGGCCCTCTTCGACCGGCCCTTCACGCCGTGGCTGCTGGCGATCCCGGTCCTGGTCCTGATCCAGGCGATCTTCCTGACCGCGGTCGTCCTGGTCCTCGCGCCGCTCAACGTCTACTTCCGGGACACCTCGGTGCTGGTCGAGGTGGGCCTGACGGCCTGGTTCTTCATGACGCCGATCTTCTACTCGATCGAGTGGGTCGTGCCGCACCTGGCCGCCTGGATGTACCGGATCAACCCGATGGCCGCCATCGTCTCGGAGTACCGCGTGATCATGTACAGCGGCAGCGTGCCTGACCCGCTCTTCACCGCACGCACCGGCGCCACCGCGCTCGCGCTGCTCGTCGTCGGCTACCTCATCTTCACCCGGCTCAACCGCAACCTGGGGGAGCACCTGTGATGCGACGGCTGGGGGGAGCCGCGCCGCGCGGGGACATCGCGGTCGAGCTGCGTGGGGTCTCGCGGCGCTTTCGCCTGCACCATGAGACGCGGACGTCGTTCCAGGACTGGTTCATCGGGCTCGTGCGACCCCGGGGCAAGGGCGAGGAGTTCTGGGCGCTGCGGGACATCAGCTTCTCGCTGCGGCGGGGCGAGTCGCTGGGCATCCTGGGGCGCAACGGGGCCGGGAAAAGCACGCTGCTCAAGCTGATCACGCGCGTGCTCGAGCCGACCAGCGGCGAGATCATCGTCAACGGGCGCACGCTCGCCATGCTGGAGCTGGGCGCCGGGTTCCACCCGGAGTTGTCCGGCCGCGACAACGTCTACCTCAACGGGAGCATCTACGGCTACTCGCGCCGCCAGATGGCCGAGAAGTTCGACCGCATCGTGGCCTTCGCCGAGCTGGAGCGCTTCATCGACACCCCGGTCAAGCACTACTCGCTCGGCATGTTCATGCGGCTGGGCTTCTCGATCGCGGTGCACCTCGACCCCGACATCCTGGTGATCGACGAGGTCCTCTCGGTCGGCGACGCGGCCTTCCAGCGCAAGGGCTACCAGGCGCTGCGCGACCTCAAGGCCAACGGGACGACCATCCTGTTCGTCTCCCACTGGCCGGAGCTGGTGCGCGAGTTCTGCGACCGCGCCATCCTCCTCCAGGAGGGACGGCTGATCGACAACGGCCCGGTCGACGCCGTCGCCGCCCACTACGAGCGCATGCTCCAGGCGCAGCCGGGCGAGGCGGCCATCCTGCGGGTGCGGGCCGTCGACGCGGCGGGGCGCGTGGTCGAGGCGGTCCCGTCCGGCCGCGATCTGCGCATCGAGGTGCTGCTGCGGGTGCCGCCGTCGGGCGGCGGGGACCTGCTGCTGGCGATCGACCTCTACGACCGCGACGGCAACCACCTGTTCGGCAGCACCGGCCGCCTGGCCGACCTGGGGGCGCCGACGGTGGGGGAGGACCCCGCCACCCGCCGGGTCTGCGCCGTGATCCATCAGCTCCCGGTCGCGCCGACCACGCTCACCATCGCGGCGACCCTCCAGCACCCCGGCGCCACCGGGCTCGACGAGGTCGACCGCCAGGACACGGAGGTGGAGGTCATCGCGCCCTGGTCGGTGCGGGAGCGTGGCCTGCTGCGCCTCGACCACGCCTGGGAGTGGGAGCCGGCCGACGCGGCCGCGGACGCGCTCCCCGAGCTCCGCGTGGAGGCCGAGCGCTGAGCGCACGTCGACGATCAGGGCCTGGTGACATAACCTCGCCGGCGCGGGCGCGGCGTCACCCCACGGGCCGGTGGGGGAGAGTGATCGAGCGCAGCACGGCCTCGAAGAGCGCCGCGGCGCGCTCCGCTTGGGCATCCGCGTCGGGGCCGTAGCCCGAGGTCAGACTGATCGTGATCTGGCGGTTGTCGTGGAAGAGATAGACCACGTCGATCCGCGCCCCCTCCTGGTCCAGGACGACCCGCACGCCCGGCAGGCCACCATAGGAGACGGTGCCCCAGATCGTCGCGTCGCCACGGTCGCCGAACTCGCGGCGCGCGAAGCCGAGGGGATCGGCCGGGGCGGCCTTCCCGGTGATGGTGAGGGAGAGCCGCAGCGGCGCGTCGGGATCCTTGGGCACGATCTCGGCCCGATAGTCGCGCGCGGTCCCCTCGGCCTGGGCGACCGACCAGCCGGCGGGATAGCGGAGAAAGAGCCCCCCGGCGGCGTCGAGCTGTGGCCAGCCAGCACTGGCCGCGGCCGCCTCCTCGCGAGCGCTGCGCCAGCGGTCGAACCAGGCGGTGAGGGATGCCGCGGGGAGGGCCCACGCCGCGCGCCTGCCGTCGGTCTCCTGCCCGGCCGTGAGGATGCCGAGTACCGCGCCGCCGCGGTTGGCCAGCGCGCCCCCGGTGAAGCCCTCGATCAGCGGGATGTCGGTCCGCAGGCGGTCCGGCGTTGCCCCGGCCGCCTCGGGTGTCGGCGGCGGCGTGAGATGGCCGCCGACCTGGGCGAACACGCCCCGGGCACGGTCGAAGCCGACGGCGACGACCGGCTCGCCCGGCGGGGGCGTATCCTGGCGCAGGCGCACCGGCGCCAGTGACGAGGCGGCGATCTTGAGCAGCGTCAACCCGGAATCGGCGTCGTGCGCCACCGGGACGGGGCGGAGCGCCGTGCCGTCGGGCAGCACCACCTCGACCGCTTCGCGCCCGATCGCCGCCGTGGTGAGCAGGAAGCCGTCATCCGTCATGGCGAGCGCGGCCCCCAGCAGGACACCGTCGCGCGCCCGCCGCAGCATGAGCACCGAGTCCGCGAGCGGCGCGGGCGCCTGCTCGCCAGCCGGCGTGGCGGGTGCGGGCGATTCGGCCTGGCTGGAGGGGATGACGCTGGTCGCGGGGGGCGCATCGCCGGAGCCGGCGAGGCAGCTCGCGAGCAGGAGCGCGGCTGCCAGCAGCATGAGCGCCCGTGGCAGGCGCAGCCCTGGTCGTGCGTGCGGCGTGCCGCTCGTTGGTCCCTCCCCTTCCCTGAACCCGACTCGCGGGAGCGCTGCCCGATCAGGCGCGCGGGGAAAGTCTACGGTGCCAGACAGTCATCTTCAACACCGGGCCGAGGGTCCCGGCGCACCCGAGCCGCCCGGCGGTATACGGACACAACGGGCGTACTCGTCAAGGGAAACATGGACATGTGGGCGGGTAGAACGTCCCGGATCAACCTCGTACCGATTTCTCTCTTCCGCGACCTGTGACAACGAGTAGACTCGGGGGTGTGAGTCAGCGCTGCACGCGCGGCCCTCCTGGACAGGGGAGATGCTGGGGCGAGGGAGCGGTATGGCAGGGACACGCATCCTGGTCATCGACGACGACTGGGCCTTCATTCAGCACGCCCAGTGCGCCTTGGCGGAGGTCGGGGAGGTACGGGCCGTCACGTGCGGCCTCGACGGGCTGTCGACGGTCGAGCGGTGGGACCCGGACGTGGTCATGCTCGACCTGCTGCTCTCCGACGTCGACGGGTTCGCCCTGCTCGATCGGCTCACGGCCGGCGATCCACACCATCGGCCGGCGGTCCTGTGCCTGATCGCAGGACACGGCGCCGGGATGCGGCCGGCTCGCGCGGCCGACTGGCCCGTCGGCACGCTGGTCCGCACGGCGCCCGCGGACCAGATCCGCAGCGCCGTGCGGCACGCGGCCCAGGCGCGCCAGGGGCTCCGCAGCGCCGCCGGGACGCGCCCGTGGCCTCAGGCGTCCGCCTCCAACACCTCGGGCGGCACGCTCTCGAGCGTGCCGAACGTCGCCCCCCGCGCGGCCATCTCCTCGATGGCGCGCTGCGAGTCGCCCGGCTGCACCTCCACGCCCCGGATGGCGTCGGTGAGCACGGTGACCGCCAGGCCCATGTCCAGCGCGTCGAGTGCGCTGGCCCGGACGCAGTAGTCGGTCGCCAGGCCGCCGATGTAGAGATGGGTGACACCGTCGCGCCGGAGCCGCTCGGCGAGCGGCTCCCCCTCGGGGGTGCGGCCATGGAAGGCCGAGTAGGCGTCTTCCTCCGGGTCGCTTCCCTTGGTCACGATGACGGTGGACGGCGGCAGCTCCAGGTCCGGATGGAACGCGGCGCCCGGTGTCCCCTGCACGCAGTGCGGCGGCCACGGCCCGCCGTGCGCCTGGAAGTGGCGGGTGTGCTCGGGGTGCCAGTCGCGCGACGCGTAGATCGGCAGGCCCGCCGCGGCGAAGCGGCGCAGGTACTCGTTGAGCACCGGGACGACGCGATGGCCCTCGGGGACGGCGAGCGCGCCGCCCGGGCAGAAGTCGTTCTGGACGTCGACGACCAGCAGGCCAGCTTTCTTGGCGGACATCGCTTCACCCCCTGTCCCGCGTCTGCCATGGGGCCGGGGTGCGGACCGGTGGCCACGCACCGAGGCGCGGGCGGCCACCCAGCAGCCCGGCACGGCCCCCCGGCGCGATCGCGGGGAGTCGCGATCGCGTTGCGCTACTCCCAGTATAGCGCGGCTGTGGGGTGGCGGCGGGGCGTTACTCCGCGAGCAGGGCGGCGCGCTCCGCGGGCTGGCGCCGGTACCGATCAACGGCCGCGAGGAGCCGCGGGACGAGGAGATAGGCGAGCACGGTCAGGAGCGAGCCGGCGATCGCGTCGAGGATGTAGTGATTGCCGGTGCCCACCACGGCGGTGATCATCAGCAGCGGGAAGGTGGTCCCGATCACCCAGTGCAGCAGGCGGCGCCCCACCCGGATCACGCCGATGCCGCAGAAGAGGGCAAAGGCGACGTGCAGGCTCGGCATCGCCGCGAACGGGTTGTAGAGCATGGCCACGCTGGGCTGGTCGTAGTTCACCCCGCTGTAGAGGGCCAGCGTGTCGACGAAGCCGCTGTACGGGAAGAACCGCGGCGGCGCCAGCGGGAACAGGGCGTAGATCAGCAGGCCGACCCCCAGGATGCCGAGGAAGATGTTGCGATACTCCCGGTAGCGGGTCGTGTGTCGCCAGAACAGCCAGATACCGAACAGGCCCAGGCCGGCCATGTGCGTGTAGGTGTAGATCCAGTTGAGGATGTGGACGATCCAGGGCTGGGCCAGCAGCAGGGCCTGGACGCCCAGCTCCCGGAAGAGGCCCAGGCGCCGCTCCAGGTGCATGACCTCGCGCGCGTTCTGGAAGGCGGCGAGCTCCTTCCCGGCCACCAGCCCTCGCGTCGCGTAGTACAGCGCGAAGAGCCCAGCCACGATCCCGAACTCGACGACGCCATGCCGTGCACGCTGGATTGCCGCATCCCCGACGACGATTCGCGCTCGTGGCTTCACGCCTGACTCCTCTCGAGCGGCCGGTTGGCCATGCGGTAGTCCGCGCGGTCAGCCTGGCATCTCGCACCGACTCCTAGACTACCGCACGGATGACCGCTTGGCTACGCCCAATGGCGCAGCTCGCCCCTGTCCGGACGGACGGGGCGGCCAGACATCGCCGCGCGTTCGCTGGGTGCCTGCCCCATCCCGGCGGCCGCCCCTTGCCCCGCCCCCGGGCCCCGGCCTATACTCGGTCACAGTGTACGTACAGAACGCCGGCACCCACCAGCCGGCCGGGAGCAGCGGACATGATGGGTGAGGCCACCCCGACCATCGCCGACGCCATCGAGATCTTCTTCGCCAACCTCCGCCTCTCGCCGCGGACGAAAAAGACCTACCGCAGCGCGGTGGCCAAGTTCACGGCGCACCTGGCGGAGCAGTGCGGACTCGACCCGGCCGCGACCCCGGTCACGGCGCTGACGGAGGATCACGTCATCACCTTCATCGCGCGCCTGATGCCGGACGACGTGCGCTCGCCGGAAGAGGTGTCGCAGATGCGGACGGCGCAGACCCACCTGGCCGCGGTGCGGAAGCTCTACGCCTACCTGGCCTCCTACGACCTGCACCCGACCCTGTCGACGGAGAAGCTGCGGGCGCGCATCGCCGCCATGATGCCGCGGTTCACCCCGCCCCCGCCGGACGTCCGCACCAGCGACCTCGACCGCATCGTGGACCACGTGCGGCGGCTGCCGCACCAGACCGACGCCCAGCGGGAGCTGCGCCGCCTCAAGCTGCGCGCGATGATCCTGTTTCTCTACCGGACGGGGGTGCGGGTCTCGGAGCTGTGCGGCCTGCGGCGCCGCGACATCGACCTGAGCAGCGGCACGGCCAGCATCTACCGCGCCAAGGGCGGCAAGAGCCGCACCGTCCACTTCGACAGTGAGACGGCGGAGGCCCTGGTGGCCTACTGGGCCGCACGGGGCGACGGCGGCCGCGGCGTCGGGGCGCTGCCGGCCTTCAGCGGGCGGGACAAGGTCGGCGTGCCCGGCCGCCCCATCAGCCCCCGCACGGTGGAGCACATCGTCGCGCAGCTCGGCGCGGCAGCCGGGGTCGAGAACCCGATCACGCCGCACTCGTTCCGCCACGGCCTGGCCACGGAGCTGGTGCGCCGCCGCGTGCGCGAGTCGACCGTGCAGACGATCCTCGGGCATGCCTCCCCGACCACCACGCGGATCTACGTCCACAAGGTCGCCGCGGAGGTCGCCGAGGAGTATCAGGACGCCTTCGGGCCGTACCGCCCGCCCCTCGGGGCCCGCGAGGGGGCGGCCTAGGCGACCGGGAGCGCCCGCGCTAGGGCAGGACCAGCTCGTTCACGATCTCCCGCGCCGCGCGGAGCCACTGCTCGTCCGTGTCGTCGGGCACCGAGCAGCCGTTGGCCAGGATGAACTTGCGCCCGCCCGTCTGCCGGATGGCATCCTCGGCTTCCTCGCGGATCTTCTCGACCGGGCCGGTGGCGAGGGCGCCGAACTCATGCCAGCCGCCCATCAGGCACTTGCTGGTCATCGTCCGGGCCTCACGCAGGCTGGGGCCGGCCAGGCGGTCGCTCCAGCTCAGCACCTGGACCGGATAGTCGAGCACGTCGGCGAAGTGCAGGTCGCGCTCGCCGTGGATGTGCAGCACGTTGAGCCAGCCGTCGATCGCCCCCTGCAGGGCCAGCAGGTCGTAGGGGCGGCCGAACTCGTGGTACAGCTCACGGCTCATGATCGTCGCGGTGCAGCCCTGGAGCGCGAAGAAGACGCCGTCGGCCCCGGCGTCGATGCAGCCCTGAATGTGGGCGCGCAGGTTCTCGGCGAAGGTGGCCAGCGCCTGGTGGATCAGGACCGGGTGCTCGCGCAGGTGCTCCAGGAACAGCTCCCGGGAGGCCGCCGCGTACATCGCCTCGGCCAGCGGGCTGAACACGGTCATGATGACGGGCGTGTCGTAGCCGACCGCGTCGCGCAGGGCGCGGATCGCCGTGGCGCGCTGAGTGAAGAAGCGGGACCGCTCCGCGTTGATCGGCTCGACCAGCAGCCAGTCCTCCGGCTTGGTGATCGACCGCCGCGGGAGGGGGTAGGGGATATCCGGCATGATCTTGAGGATGTCGAGGTCGAAGGTCGCCTCGAAGAAGTCGTAGGTGGCTTCGGCCAGCCGGCGCCCCGAGCCCTCCGGCCGGAAGTGGTGCCAGAAGCACACGGGGATGCGGTCCACCTCGCCGCCGTTGACCGCGGCCATGACCCGCTCGGTCTTGGTCATCTCTTCCATGAACGACATAGCCGCCCTCCCTGGCTCCCTCGTCCGGCCGGCCACCGGCCGGTGCCGGCGGCGCTCGTCAGCGTCACGCTGGGCGCGGTCTCGACGGCGTGGGGCCGCCGCGGGGCGCCCGCCCCGCCGCCGCGCCGGCCGCATCTTAGCATGGGGGACGCCCGTCCGCACCGGGCAGCGCGCACCGTCCGCCCGGGTGGACCCGGGGAGCCGCCCGCGACCGGTGCCCCTGCTACAATGCGCGCCAAACCTCCGGGAACCCGAGCCCGCGACCGTGGGATGCTGCGGAGGAAGGAGGGCGTGCCGCCATGACCCGAACGCTCGGCTCGGAGGCGTTCCGCTACGAGGCGCTGGCGGAGTGGGAGCAGCTCCCCGCCACGATGCGCCTGATCGAGTGCCCCGGCGTGGCCGTCGATGCCGACGACCGCGTCTACGTGCTGACCCGCAACCCCGCCAACCCCGTGCTGGTGTTCGATGCCGCGGGCACGCTGCTCCGCACCTTCGGG
>JASBVL010000068.1 GCA_029961075.1 Sphaerobacter sp. | reverse complement strand
CGGTGCCAGGGCTGCGCAGAGCAGCACGACCAGGAACGCCCAGCGAAGGACCCTCATCAGCACCCTCT
Source organism: Sphaerobacter sp. (assembly GCA_029961075.1). Taxonomy (GTDB): domain Bacteria; phylum Chloroflexota; class Chloroflexia; order Thermomicrobiales; family Thermomicrobiaceae; genus Sphaerobacter. Next base: position 15,051 of record JASBVL010000068.1, on the reverse strand, counting down.
CTCCGTCTCACGCTGCGCGCAGCAGCCGCTCACCTTGGCCCGCCACCAGGAGCCGACACGACCGCTCCGCGTTCGCGGCCATCCCAGGCGACAGCGCGGCTGAGCCGCTGGCCGCATGGCACGCAGTCCAACCCAGCCGTAGCAGGCGGCTCGTCACCGTCTCCGAGCGGGGAAACATCACGCTCCGAGGGTCCGCAGCGTGGCAACAATCCCTTCCCGCCGCCGGTCCGCGGGCGACCCGGCGGTTCGCGCCCCCGGCGCGACCGCGTGCGCGCACGGGCGGACTACGGCACCAGTTGGAGCTGCACGTCCCCGAGCTCGATCACGTCGCCGTAGCGGAGTCCGGTCGGCACCGTCACGCGCTTCCCGTTCACCATGGTTCCATTGGTGCTGTCGAGGTCGGCCACCCACCAGCCGTCGTTAGTCCAGGTGATCTGGGCGTGCTCGCTCGAGACGAACCCATCGTCGATCCGGATCGTCGCCCGCGGGTGGCGGCCGATGACGGTGACCGGCTCCAGCGGGAAGCGCGCCCCGGGGCGCAAGCCCGAGCTCCCCGGAGCCTTAACGATCAGGTGGCCGACCGGCTCCGGCCCGCGACTTGCCCGGGCACCGGCGGCATGCAACTGCATCTCGCGCAGGATGACCCGAATCACCTGGAAGAGGAAGAAGTAGAGGAGGAAGATGAAGACGACGCGCAAGAGCAGCACGAACCACTCAAAGGGCAGCGATCCCATCATCGCTCTTCCCGCGCCACGCGGCTACCATCGCTGGTCGTTACGGTAGGGCAGCAGCATCAGGCTCGCCGTACCAAGGATGATCTCGTCGCCCACACGCACCCACTGGCGCTCGACCCGCACCCCGTTGACCAGCGTCCCATTGGTCGAGTTCAGGTCGACGATCTGGAACTGGCCGCTGACGTACTCCAGGCGGGCATGGTGGCGCGAGACCTCCGGCACCTCGATGACGATGTCGTTGTCGAGCGCCCGCCCGATCGTCGTGACCTGCCGTCGAATCACGAAGACCTGCTCGGGCGAGGTCGGCGTCGCCATGACCCGCAGCAGCACCGGCTGCACATTGCCGGTGCGCTCCACCACCCGGTAGACCTCGGTGCGCTGCACCGCCTCCTGCTGGATCGGATCGTAGTCCGGCAACTCGGCGACGTGCGCCTCGACCTCGATCCGGCGCCGGGGGATGTTCTCGTCCCCGATCATCTGCACCCGGACCTGATCGATGAAGCCGTAGTTCCGCTCCTCGGCCAGGTCGATCAGCCAGTCCTCCATCTGCCGGCACAGGCTGGGGATGAAGTCGGCGAACTGGACCATGTCTTCCGGGTTGAGGTAGACGACGTAGTCGTTCGGGACCACGATCCCGTCGACGGTGGCGAGCTGGTGGCCCTCCATGGCGCGTTCGAGGCGCCGCCCGATCTCCGCCGGCTGCACCGGCGTGCGAAAGATGCGCCCGACGGAGCCCTCCATCAGACGCTCGAAGAAGCTCTCAAAACGCTGGAGGCTGTTCACCACCGCTCCAACTCGTTCCCTGACGCGGTCGCGGGCTGCGGCATCTCGCGAGGTCCCCCGAGGCGGCAAGTCGGGCGAATTATAGGTTCCGCCGAAAGGGAGGGTCAAACCGGCCCACTCGCGGTAACCAACACGCCGGCCCGATCGTAAGGATGCAGCGACGCCCCCAAGTGTTACACCGCGCTCGCCGCCGCCACCCCCGCGCCACCATCGCCGATCCTCCTCGTTCCGGTCGCTGCACAGCCTGTCGCACGTGCTATGATCCTCCAGGAGAGAGTGCGAGCATATGCGCGACGCACGCAGCGACCCCGGGCCGCTCGAGCCGAACGCGCGCTGCGTCCGAGGGTGGCCGGCCCGTCGGCTGACGACGCGACCGCCCGTGGCCCGCACGGCGTGACGACGCCAGCGACGCCGGAGTCGGCACAACCGCGCGGTGCCCACCCCGCCGCGCGCTCAGACCTGGACCGTCGGCCCGAGGCATGGAGAGAGGGGGACGCCATGACGCACCGCCTGGGTGTGGTCCTGCTGCTCATCGGGCTGCTGCTCCCGGCCGCGAGCGCGGGGGCACAGCAGCTCGATCTCCTGGAGGTCACCTGCGGCGACTTCCCGTCGCAGGCGGCCGCTCAGCGCGCCTACCGCGCCGACCCGGTCGGTCTGAAGCAGCTCGACCGGGATGGCGATGGCATCGCCTGCGAGGACCGGCCCGGTCCGTACGATTACACCCGACCCGGCGGCTCGCCCACCCCTCCACCGCCACCGCCTCCACCCGCGCCCGCCCCCGAGCCACCCTGCACCTTCTACCCCGAGACGGGCCACAGCCTCTGCGGCGGCTTCCGGCAGTACTGGCGCACCTTCGGCGGGCTGGCCGTCTACGGGTTCCCGATCACCGATGAGTTCGTCGACCCGACCACGGGCCGCATGACGCAGTGGCTCGAGCGCGCCCGCTTCGAGTGGCACCCCGGCTCCTGGCCGGAGCGGTTCGACGTCCAGCTCGGCCTGCTGGGGAATGAGCTGGCGACCGCGCGACGGGGCGAGGCGCCGTTCCAGCCCGCCGCGCCGATCACCGGCTGCACCTACTTCGAAGCGACCGGCCACAACCTCTGCGGCGGCTTCCGTACCTACTGGGAGCAGTACGGCGGCCTGGCCGTCTACGGCATGCCGATCAGCGAGGAGTTTCGCGAGGTCAACCCGGACACCGGGGTCGAGTACACCGTGCAGTACTTCGAGCGGCAGCGCTTCGAGTGGCACCCGGGCGAGTGGCCCGAGCGGTACGACGTCATGCTCGGCCGCCTCGGCGCGCAGCTCCACGCCACGCCCAGCGGAGCACGCTAGCCGGCTGCATCCGAGGCGCCCGCGGCGGTACGGTGCCGCTCGTCGCGGGCGCCCCCATCCATCCTCGGCATGGTGCATCCGCCGCTCCGCCCGTGACACCTCGACGAGGGCACCACACTCGGCGTGAGGAACGCGAGCGCACGTCTGGACGGGAGCGGTGTGCATGCGCACTGCGACCACGCCGGGCCCTCCGGGACGACCGCGGCACCCCAGCGCCTGCAATCAACAGCCGTCTACCGAGAGCGTGGCGACACCCCCGTACCGAGAGACGACGTGCCGGAGACGGCGATGGCATGCGCTATCCGCCGCTCCCGTGCCATGCCAGGGAACTGCGCCTGGAGTGACCGGATCGACCGACAAACCGGGCCGGGGCATCCGGCTACCCGTTAAGACACTCTTGACACAAGTGTGCCATTCTACTATCCTACCGTAGCGTGCCGCTCACACAATTCTGGGACTCAACGGATCTGAGGTCATTTAACACACAGCTTGCAATCTGGGAAACGGTCGCAGCCTGACCGTGCACTGCTCATCAGAGGGGCGCGCCGTCTGAGCGGCTCATGCTCCGAGCCAACGGCCGCCACGCGCAAAGCGTGCCGAGCTCTCATTCCATAATGTCGGAACGAGTGGGCTGGGGTCATCGGGTAAGGGGGAAACATGGTTCAGCGCGTCATCATCGTGGTCCTGGTGGCCCTCGCCCTGGCTGCCTGCGGCGACAGCCGCGCGACATCGACGCCGGCGACGACGAGTGAAGCAGTGGCAGCGGTGGACCCAAGACCAACGCCCACGGTTGCCCCCAGCCCGACGCCGGAGCCGACGCCCACGCCGGCACCGACCCCCACACCGTCGCCGACCCCGGCACCAACGGCGACTCCTACGCCCACGCCAGCGCCCACGCCCACGCTCACCCGTGAGCAAGAGATGGCGCTGTACCGACCGGACGTGGACGTCCGGGAACTGTATAAGAATGTGATGAAGTATTATGACTGGAAACTCTACTATGAGGGCGAAGTGCTCTCGATCTTCTCTAACAGCGACGGCACCCTTCTCCAGCTCAAGGTCTGGTACGGGGCAGGCTTCCTGGACTACGAGGTGATCATCGTGACGTATGACGCTGCAGTGGATACCACGGGCATTTATGAAGACTCGCGTGTTGCGATCTGGGGTCGGCCGCTGATGATGTTCACCATTACGAATGCCTACGGCGGGAAGGTGGATCAACCGCTCCTAGCTGGTGATTACCTTCAGCCGCTCGATTAGTGGCCCCCACCACACCCGGCAGGTAGCCGCGTTTGGTTCCCACGTGGAGCCGGGCTCCGCTGGCAGACTGTCACCCGCCGCACCCGTGGCCCGACCCGGGATGTCGCCGTGAAGTAGGGCATTGTCGTTGGGTTCGTGGCTGCCAGAGACGCGGTGAAATCAGCGTGGATGGAGTCGCGCTGGGCGAGGTGCTGCCCGCACCACCTGATTCCGAGAGATCTCAGACCGGACGAGGTACCCCCAGCGGGATTCGAACCCGCGATCTCCACCTTGAAAGGGTGGTGTCCTAGGCCTCTAGACGATGGGGGCGCGACCACGAAGGCAACCTGCGCAAGCATACACTGCCGCGCCGGATCGGGTCAAACGGGGTCGGTCGGGGGACGGACCCCACCTCAGCTGCGCGACCAGCCCCACCAGGCCAGCCCGTAGAGCACCGCCAGCATGGCGTAGGCCATCAGCGTGCCGCCCCACCTCAGCGGCGGCACCCGGTCCCAGGCCCAGTCGGCACGCGCGCACCACTCGGCGACGGCGACGGTGGCGCGGGCGGGGAACCAGGCGAGGACCCCCGCCGCGTCGGCGAGCACCGGGTGGACCAGGGAGGCGAGGACGACGGCCACCGCGCCGGCCATGACCGACGGGATCAGCGGGGCGACGAGCGCGTTGCCCAGCGGCGCGGCGAGGGAGTACTGGCCGAAGTGGTGCAGCAGGAGCGGGGTGGCGGCGAGCTGCGCGGCGAGCGGGGTCGCCAGCAGCCGCACCCACGCCGGGCGGCTGGCGACCATCGGCGCGACGGCGACCAGCGCCGCGCTCGACGCCACCGAGAGCTGGAAGCCCACGTGGTGGCGGATGGCCGGCTGGACCAGCACCATGATCGCCGCCGACCAGGCGAGCGCGGTGACCGCGTCGCGCGGCCGGCCGCGCCAGAGCGCGCCCAGCGCCAGGGTCGCCATGAGCGCGGCGCGGGTGACCGACGGCTCGAGCCCCACCAGGTAGGCGAAGGCCCAGATCCCCGCCAGGTGCAGGAGGAGCACCCAGCTCCGGGCGAGCCGCCCGCCGCCGACGATGGCGGCCAGCACGGCGCCGACCAGGGTCACGTTCCACCCGCTGACGGCGGTCAGGTGCGAGAAGCCCGCCGCGCGGAACGCCTGCCGCGTCGTGGCCGTCATGCCGCCGTCCTCGCCGGTCAGCACGCCGGCCACGAAGGGGCCGGCCGGCTGCGGCACCCCGCGCTCGATGCGCGTCACGATCCCCGACACGAGGCGCGTGCGGAGCCGCTGCCAGGCGGGCGCGACATTCCCTCGGACCGCCACCTCGGCGACGTGGAGTTCCCCCGCGCTGCGCGGATCCGCGCCCCCGCGGTGCCGCGAGAACCGGCCGGTGAGCGTGACCACATCCCCCTGGGCGACGGCGGGCTGGCGCGGGAGCCAGGCGATCACCCGCGCCTCGGCGGGGGAGTGGAGCAGCACCGTGGCGCGGGTGTGGGTCGGGTAGCGCCGTGGCACGTCCTGGATTGTCCCGGTGAAGCTGCGAGCAGTGGTCAGGGACGGCGGCACCGGCGGGGGTGTGCCCGGGTCCGCCCGCCAGTAGCCCAGGCCGAGGGCCGCGACGACGAGGGCCACCCCGGCGGCCGTGGTGCGATCGGGCCGGTAGCCCAGCGCGGCCAGGGCGGCGCTGGTGGCCAGCGGCAGGGCCAGCCAGCCGACGCCGGCATCCCGGAGCAGGACGCCGATGAGGATGGCGCCGGCGAGGAGTGCCCCGAGCACGCTCAGGTCCCGGTGGTCGCCAACCCCTGCAGCGACTCGACCATCCGCGCCGAGATGCCGCGCACCGCGGCCAGGTCGTCGAGCGTGGCGAAGGGGCCGTGCTCGGTTCGGTAGGTGATGATGCGCTGCGCCAGGACGGGGCCGATGCCCGGCAGGCGTTCGAGCTCGGCCTGCGAGGCGGTGTTGATGTTCACCAGGCCCGGCGCCTCGGAAACGGCGAGCCGCGGGGAGCTCCCGAGGGGCACAGGCGGGGGCGTCGGGCGCTGACGCGGGACGACGACGCTCTGGCCATCGCGCAGCGGCTCGGCCATCGGCAGGCCCGCGATGTCGGCCTCGGGGAGCAGGCCCGCCTGCTCGACCGCCTCCGCCAGCCGGCTGCCCCGCGCCAGGGTGTAGAGCCCCGGCGTGCGGACCGCCCCGCCGACGTAGACCGTCAGGGTGCGCGGATCCCCAACCGGCTCGATCTGCACGACCACATCCTGGGACTGCTGGGCAAGGAGCACCACCGTGAGCACCGCGACGGTGATCGTCGCCGCGACGCCGAGCAAGAGGAGCCTCGCCCGCGTCAGCTCCATCCCACTCCCTCCCTCGCGTTCTGAGGCATCGTCGGGCCGGCTGGCGAATCCTGCCAGCCTCGGTCCCGTGCGAACAATGTTTGCGTAGCCACACTATACCCGCATTGGCGCAGCATGGGAAGCGGCGGGGCGGGATCGCGCGGTGGTATACTGATTGCCTGCACCAAACCCGGCCGGTTACCCGACCCGCCGGGTTGTTCGTGTGGGCGGGACCGGAGGAGCCTTCACCGTGACCTTCGCGCATGTCCTTCCTCTCCTCCAACAGGAGCCAAGCCATCGCGCGCTACTCGACGCGGTCCATCGGCTGGCGCCGGGCCGGGTCCTCGAGGTTGAGGGCCCGTCGACCGCCGCCCGCCTGGCCATCCTGGCCGCGCTGATCGCCGAGCTGCCGTACCCGGCCCTCATCGTCACCGGGCGGCAGGACAGTGCCGAGGAGGTCGCCGCTGCCCTGGCCGAGTACCTCCCGCGGGAGCGCGAGCCGGCGCTCTGGCCGGTCGCGGAGGCGCTGCCCTACGATCTGCTGCCGGTCGACCGGACGGTGAGTGCCCGGCGCGTCGAGCTGCTGGCCCGCCTGGCCCAGCGGGACGCGATCCCGCTCGTAGCGCCCGCGCGCGGGCTGACCCAGCTCCTCAGCCCCCGCGAGGAGATCGAGGCGCAATCGTGGCACCTCGCGGTCGGGGAGCGCCTGCGCGCCGACGCATTCGTGGCGAGCCTGCTCGACGCGGGCTACCGCATGGTCCCGGTGGTGGAGGAACCGGGCGAAGTCGGGCGCCGGGGCGGCATCATCGACGTCTTCCCACCAAGCGACGATCACGCCGTCCGCATCGAGCTCTTCGGCGATGAGATCGAATCGCTCCGCCTGATCGACCCCGCGACGCAGCGTTCGGTGCGCCGGGTCGAGGCGATCGAGATCCTGCCTCCGCTCGAGGTGAGCCTGACCCGGCGGGAGGCGGCGCACGCCCGGCTGCGCGCCCTCGACACGACACGCCTCCGGCCGGAGGTGGTGGCTGAGTGGGAGAAACACCTGCAGCGCCTGGAGCGCGGGGAGGTGACGGTCGGACTTGACCTGCTGGCGCCCTTGCTCCTGCCGAAGCCAGCCACCCTGCTCGACTACCTGGCGATGGGCGAGCACCTGCTGGTCGCGATCGAGCCCGCCTCGATCCAGCTCTCGATCACCCAGTTCGCCGCGCAGGCCGAAGAGCTGCGCGAGGCGCTGGAGGATGCCGGGGAGCTCCCAGCGGGGCTGCCGCGGCCGTACGCCGACTGGCAGGCAATCAGCGACCGGCTGCAGGGGATGCGTCAGCTCGCCTTCGGCCCGGTCCCCTCGCACTGGTCACCGCCGCTCGCGCTGATTCCTGACACCCGGCCGGTCTACGGGCGGGAGCTGCCAGCCTACGGCGGGCGGCTGGGGGTCCTGATCGGCGACGTGCGGGCGCGGATGGCGGACGGGTGGACGGTGCTGCTGGCCAGCGAGCAGCGCGGGCGGCTCACGGAGGTCCTGGAGGAGCACGACATCTTCCCGCGCACGCGCAAGCGCCCGGCCGGCGGGGAAGGCGCCCCACCCGAGCCACCGGTGCCCGGCACGATCGAGGTCGTGCGGAGCCGGCTCAACGGTGGCTGGGAGCATGAGGGCCTCAAGCTGCTGCTCCTCACCGACCGCGAGATCTTCGGCTACCGCCGGGTGGCAGCGGCGCCGCCGCGGCGCCGCGGGCCAAGCCAGCGCGTCCGCCTGGAAGCGCTTACCCCCGGTCAGTACGTGGTGCACATCGAGCACGGCATCGCGCGCTACGGCGGGCTGGTCACGCTCGACGTCAGCGGCGTGGCGCGGGAGTACCTGCTGCTCGAGTACGCCGAGGGCGACCGGCTCTACCTGCCAGTCGATCAGATCGATCGCATCACGCCGTACGAGGGCACCGGCGGCGAGCCGAAGCTGACCCGGCTCGGCTCACCGGAGTGGGCGCGGGTCAAGCAGCGCGTCCGCAAGGCCGTGCGGGAGATGGCGTTCGAGCTGCTCCAGCTCTACGCCGCCCGCGAGACCACCCCGGGCCACGCCTTCGGGCCGGACACGCCGTGGGATCGCGAGCTCGAGGAGTCCTTCCCGTACGTCGAGACGCCCGGACAGCTCCAGGCGATCCAGGAAGTCAAGGCCGACATGGAGAAGCCGCGGCCGATGGACCGCCTCGTGTGCGGCGATGTCGGCTACGGCAAGACCGAGGTCGCGCTGCGGGCCGCCTTCAAGGCGGTCAACAACGGGTTCCAGGTCGCCATCCTGGTCCCGACGACGATCCTGGCGCTGCAGCACTACCACACCTTCCGCTCCCGCCTGGCGCCGTTCCCGGTGGTGATCGAGATGCTCTCCCGCCTCCGCAGCCGGCGGGCACAGGCCGACATCCTGCGGCGGCTGAAGCGGGGCGAGATCGACATCATCATCGGCACGCACCGGCTGCTCCAGCGCGACGTGGACTTCAAGAAGCTGGGCCTGGTGATCATCGACGAGGAGCAGCGCTTCGGCGTGGCCCACAAGGAGCACTTCAAGCGCCTGCGCACCAACGTCGACGTGCTCACCATGACCGCGACGCCGATCCCGCGCACGCTCTACATGGCGCTGTCGGGCATCCGCGACCTGTCCGTCATCACCACTCCGCCGCAGGAGCGCACCCCGGTTCGCACCTTCGTCACGCCCAGCAGCGACGGGCTGGTGCGCGAGGCGATCCTGCGCGAGATCGCGCGGGGCGGGCAGGTCTACTTCGTCCACAACCGGGTGCAGAGCATCTATCAGGTGCTGCGCAAGCTGGAGCAGCTCGTCCCAGAAGCCCGCTTCGGCGTCGGCCACGGCCAGATGGACGAGGACGAGCTCGAGCAGGTCATGCTCGCGTTCATGCAGCATGAGTTCGACGTCCTCGTCTGCACGACCATCATCGAGTCGGGCGTCGACATCCCCAACGTCAACACCATCATCATCGACCGCGCCCACCAGCTCGGCCTGACCCAGCTCTACCAATTGCGCGGGCGGGTCGGCCGCAGCCACCACCGCGCCTACGCCTACCTGCTCTACGACGCGACCGCGCCGCTGAGCGCGGAGGCGGTCGCCCGGCTGGAGGCCATCCAGGAGGCCACGGAGCTGGGCGCCGGCTTCCAGATCGCGCTGCGGGACCTGGAGATCCGCGGCGCGGGCAACGTCCTCGGGCCCGAGCAGAGCGGCCACGTTGCCGCGGTGGGGCTGGATCTCTACACCCGCATGCTGGCCACCGCGGTGGAGGAGATCAAACAGGGCCGGCCGATCGAGGAGCCGGAGAGCGTCACCGTCGATCTCCCGGTCGCGGCGACCATCCCGGAGGACTACGTGGGCGACGAGGGGGTGCGCATCGACCTCTACCGGCGGCTTGCCGCGGTCCGCACCTACGCCGCGCTCCGCGATCTGCAGGAGGAGATGATCGACCGCTTCGGCCCGATCCCCGATCCGGTGCTGCGGCTGATCGATCTGGCTCGCCTGCGCATCCGGGCCAGCGGCCTGGGCATCACCTCCATCGTGGAGCGCGACGGCGAGGTCTACATCCGCCCGCTCGTGGGGGCGCGGCTGAGCCAGCCGCAACTGCGGCGCGAGCTCGGCGATGGGGTCTACGTCACCCCCAATCAGGTGCGCCTGGTCCTCCCTCGGCTCAAGACCGGCGCCTGGGAGGCGGTGCGCACGGTCATCGACGCCGTGGAGGACGCCAACGCCACGGTCACCGCGGCCGCGGGGTAGCCAGGACCCGACCCGGGTGGGGACGGGCAGCCCAACCCGGCCGCCGTGGGCCCGGCTCACTCGCGCAGGAAGGCAATGGTGACCCCGTCGCCGCCGGCGTTGGGCGGCGCGGTCTCGAAGCGGTCGACCAGCGGATGCCGCTGCAAGATCCCGTGCACGGCGGAGCGGAGCGCCCCAGTCCCCTTGCCGTGGACGATGCGAACCCAGGGGAGCCCCGCCCGCGCCGCCGCGTCGAGGTACTCGTCCAGGGCCTCCTCGGCCTCGGCAACCCGCTTGCCAAGGAGGGTGATCTCCTGGCTCACGGCCGGGGCGGCCGGTATGCTCACCCGCCCGGCCTGGCGCGGCCCCGGCTTGCTCCCGACCCGGCGAAGCGCCGACAGCGGCTGGCGCACCTTGAACGCGCCGACCTGCACGTCGGCCTCCGCCCCGTCGTCGGCGAAGCCGACGATCTCCCCCTGCATACCGAGCGAGCGCACCTCGACCGTGTCGCCGACCCGCAGCGGCTCGGGCGGCGCGGTCGGTCGTCGCCGGCGACGGGCCGCCTCGCGCACGCGCTGCTCCGCGTGGCGCAAAGCCGCCCCTATCTCCTCCACCTCGGTGGGTGCCGGACGCGCGGCCGGCGCCGGCGGGGCCGCCGCCCGCGCGCGGAGGCGCCGCAGCAACTCCCGGCCCTCGCGCAGCTCCTGGGCCAGCTCCGCCAGCGCCTCGTCGCGCGCGGTGGCGCGGGCATGCTCGGCCTCGCGCAGCGCCTCCTCGGCCTGGCGGCGCGCCCGCTCGGCCGCCACGAGCTGGTCGCGCGCGGCGGCCAGCGCCGCCTCGGCCTCGGCGCGCCGCCGCCGGATCTCCGTCAGCAGCTCGTCGGCGCGCTCGGCACCGGGCCGGAGGTACGAGCGTGCCGTCTCGATCACCTCCCGCGGCATGCCCAGGCGCTCGGCGATGGCCAGGGCGTTCGATTGGCCGGCAACGCCGATCTGCAGCCGGTAGGTGGGCGAGAGGGTGGCAAGGTCGAACTCGACGCTGGCGTTCTCCGTGCCCTCCGTCACGTAGGCGAAGGCCTTCAACTCGGAGTAGTGCGTGGTCACCATCGCGAGCACGCCCCGCGCCAGCAGGGCGGTGATGATGGCGCGGGCCAGGGCCGAGCCCTCCTCGGGGTCGGTGCCGGCGCCGATCTCGTCGATCAGCACCAGGCTATCCTCGTCCGCCGAGCGCAGCATGGCGATGATCTTGGTGATGTGCGCCGAGAAGGTCGACAGGCTCTGCTCGATGCTCTGCTCGTCGCCGATGTCGACGTACACCGCGGAGAAGACGCTGAGCGCCGAGCCGTCGGCCGCCGGGATGAAGAGCCCGGTCTGGGTCATCAGGACCAGCAGCCCGACCGTCTTGAGCGCGACCGTCTTGCCGCCGGTGTTCGGCCCCGTCACGATCAGGATGCGGTAGGTCTCCCCGATGCGCACGTCGATCGGCACGACCGTCGCCGGGTCGAGCAGGGGATGCCGCGCCTGGCGCAGGTCGATCCGGTGGCGCGGGTGCCCGCCCGGCGCCCCTGGGCCAGGCGCGTCGACGAGAATCGGCTCGACGGCACGCATGTCGAACGCCAGGCGCGCCTTGGCCAGCGCCAGGTCGAGCGCGGCGGCGGCCTCGACGGTGCGATCCAGCCCGTCGGCCTCGGCCGCGATCTGGTCCGACCGGGCGCGGAGGATGCGCTCGATCTCGTGCTCCTCCGCCATCTGGAGCTCGCGCCAGCGGTTGTTCAGCTCGACCACGGCCATCGGCTCGACGAAGAGGGTCTGCCCGCTGGCCGAGGTGGCGTGGACCACCCCGGGAATCTGGGCACGCCGGTCGGCCCGGACCGGGATCACGTAGCGGCCCTCGCGCATCGTCACGATGGCGTCCTGGATCGCGGGCGCGTAGCTGGGGTCGGCCAGCAGCCGGTTCAGGCGGTCGAGCAGCCGGCGGTGCTCCGCCCGCAGCTCGCGGCGGATCTCGCCGAGCCGCTCGGACGCGGTGTCCAGGATCTCGCCGCGCGGGCCGACGGTCCGCTCCAGGTCGGCCTCCAGCCCCGCCAGGTCGGCGATGGCCTCCACGAACTCGGCCAGGTGGGGATAGGCCTCGGCGGCCGCCGGGATCTTGACGAACGTGCGCCGCAGCGCGCGCGCCGCCTGCACGGTGTCGAGCACGTCGCGGAGGTCGGCGGGGGCGAGCAGCGCGCCGCGACGGGCCCGCGCCACCAGGGCGCGGATGTCGCGCACCCCGCCGACATCGAAGCCGGGATGGTTCGTCAGCAGCGCCGCCGCCTGCCGGGTGACGGCGAGGAGATAGGCCACCTGGTCGGGGTCGGCGCTTGGCCCGATCTCCCGCGCGCGCTCGGCGGCGACGCTGAAGTGACAGCGCTGGGCGAGGCGCTCGAGCACGCGGTCGAACTCGAGCCGTCGGGCTGCTTCATGGCTCACGCGCGAGCGTCCTTAGTTCGGCTTCAAGATCGAGGCGTCGGCGCCGGGCGTCCAGGCCGCGACCACGGCGTACAGGTGCGGGGCCAGGCGCCGGGTGCTCGCCGCGATCACCGAATCGTTCACGTGGCGGACCAGCCACGCCCCCTGGCCTCCCTGCGCCAGGTAGTACGCGCTCCAGTCGAGCACCTGGACCGCCGAGGTCACCACGCCGACGCTCAGCACGACCGACAGGACGATCCCGGCGACCATCCCGAGCACGCCGCCCCGGTAGCTCCCGAGGGACCGGCTGCGCAGCCAGCCGACCCGGAACGACCAGAGGAGCACGTAGAGTATCCCACCGCCCACGCAGACGGCAACCAGCACGAAGGCAGCCACCGTCCCGATCCATGGGGACATCGGCCACAGGGCGCGCGCGAGCACGCCACCCAGGGGCCGGGCGAAGATCGTGGCCGCGACCAGGCCGGCGTACAGGGCGAGCAGGCCGGCGACGACCCGCCCCAGCCCCGCGAAGAATCCTACCGAGAAGAGCCCCAGGAAGACGAAGGTCATGACGATATCGACGACGTTCATGCCGATGCGCACCCCTTCGTCGGCGGCCGTGGCCGGTACGCACTGCGCGCGGTCGTGCACCACCTGCCCCGGTGACCGCCGCAGTTGACAAGAACAGATGTTCGCTCCTATAATACCGTTAGGGTCGCTCGGTTCGCGCGCTCGGGCCGGAGGTGAGGTGGAGGATGGGCAAGCCGCTCTCGCGTAGACAACAGATGATGCTCGACTACATCGAGCGCTTCCTGGAGGAGAATACCTATCCTCCAACGATCCGGGAGATCCAGCGGGATCTGAACATCTCGTCCACCAGCGTCGTCGACTACAACCTGAACATCCTGGAGCAGCGCAACCTCATCCGGCGCAACCGCAACATCTCCCGCGGGATCGAGCTGGTGAACCGCCCGCTGCCGGCGCGCAACGTGGTGCAGGTCCCGGTGATCGGCCAGATCGCGGCCGGCGAGCCGATCCCCGTGCCCGAGGACCTGGTGATCGACGAGACGACCGAGACCATCAATATCAGCACCGACCTGACCGGTCCCCGCACCGACGGCCTCTTCGCGCTGCGGGTGAAGGGGCTGTCGATGGTCGACGCCCTGATCAACGACGGCGATATCGTCATCCTCCGCCATCAGCAAACCTGCGAGAACGGGGACACCGTGGCGGTCTGGCTCCGCGCGGAGAAGGAAACCACGCTCAAGCGCTTCTACCACGAGGGCACCCGCATCCGGCTGCAGCCCGCGAATGCGACCATGTCTCCGATCTATACTACGCCCGACAACGTCGAGATCCAGGGGAAATTAGTCACGGTCGTGCGCCCCTACGCCTAGGCGGACCGGGGCGCCCGCCCGTCGCGCGATCCCCGCACCACGGCGCGGCGAACGCGCTCCCGTGGGCTGCGCCGCGCCCGCGCCCCAGCCCCGTCGTGCCGCGCCCGTGCTTGCCTTCCCGCCGACCCCGCTGGTAGCATGCGACTAGTGACGTCGTCGGACCTGGGCTGCGCCGTGAGCGACCTCCCCGCGCCAAGGAACGTCCTGATGCTCGGCACCTTCGGCTTCCGGCCGAAGGCGACCCTGCGCGCCCGCGCGCTCGGGATCGCCCAGGCCCTGGTCGCGCGCGGCTGGTCCGCGACGATCGGCACCACACCATGGGACTCGCCCGCCGACGCCGGCAGCCAGTGGTCGGAGGGGGGCGTCCGCCTCGTCACCACCCGCACGACCCATGCGCTGCTGTGGCCGCTGGCCGTGCGCGAGATGCTCGGCTGGGCGCGTCGCGACCCGCCCGCGCTCGTCCACGTCTTCAAGCCCAAGGGGTTCGGGGACCTAGCCGGCCGGCGGCTGCGCCGCCGGCTCCCGGTCGTCATCGACATGGACGACTGGGAAGGCGACGGCGGCTGGAACGACACCGGCCTCTACGGCCCCCTCCAACGCCGCCTGTTCGACTGGCAGGAGCGCACCTGGCCGCCGCGGGCCGCGGCGCTGACGGTCGCCAGCCGCACGCTGGCTGAGCGCGCCTGCGAACTCGGCGCCCCCAGCGAGCGGGTCTTCTACGTCCCTAACGGTCTCTCGGCCGCGCGCTTTCACGAACTTGCGCCCGACGCGGCCGACCGCGACCGCGCGTCGTCGCTCCCCGGCACGGGCCCGCGCATCCTGCTGTACACCCGCTTCGTGGAGTTCGACCCGGCCACGCTCGTGCGGATGCTGCTGCGCGTGCGCGCCACCGAGCCCAGCGCCGTGCTCGTGATCGCCGGAGCCTCGGCCGACGGCCGACCAGAGGCCGCGCTCGACCGCGCCGCCGCGGCGGCGGGTGTCGGCGCCGCGATCGTGCGCCTCGGTTGGGTTGCGGCGGCGGAGGTCGGGTCGA
>JASBVL010000067.1 GCA_029961075.1 Sphaerobacter sp. | reverse complement strand
CAGCACGTTCGGCCCCTGGGTCGGGAACTCGTCGTCGGGCACCTCGACGAGGCGGATACCCCGCGCGTGGAGGAGCTGCACGAAGGCGGCGGGGAGCAGCGGCAGGTAGACCACGGCCAGGTCGGCGTCCAGCATGCTGATGAGCGAGAGGAGGTGCAGGCACTCGCCGGGGCCGTGCCAGTGGGGGAGATCGACCGTGAGGACGTCGACCCCCTGCGCCGCCACGATCCTCGCCATCTGCTGGATGCCCTCGGTGTTCGTGCGGTAGCCGCGGCCGATCGCCAGGGTGCGGGCGTCGAGCCAGAGGCAGTCGCCCCCTTCGAGCGTGCCCGGGGCCTCGATGCGGCCCGTGATCGGGATACCGAGGTCACGCATGGTCTCCTCGGCGAGCGCGACCTCGCGCTCCCGCAGCGACTTGCCCATGCGGCAGAGGACGGCGCCGGCATCGGTCATGAAGACGGGGTCGAAGGGGAAGATGGCATCCTGCAGTGCCGGGTCGTCGATCTCCCCGACGACGAGGTCCACCCCCGCGTCGCTGAGGAGCTGGCGCAGCGCCGCGTGCTCCCGAGCGGCGCGGTCGTGGTCGATCGGCCGGAGGTAGCCGAACTCCTGCCAGGAGACGCCGTCGCCGGGCGGGACCGGGGGAAATACCAGCACCCGCCGGAGGGTCCCCACCATCGTGTTGCCGCCCCAGCGCCGCTCGTGCTGCTGCGTCACGCTGCCACCCTCTCCCTTCTCACCCTGCCTGGTTGGTCGCATGGTAGCAGGGCGGGGGTGTGGTGTCACGACCCGTGGCGCGCCTCCAGCAGGTGGCCGTAGAGATCCAGCGTGCGCCCGGCGATCGCATCCCAACTGAAGTGCTGCTCGACGCGGTGCCGCCCGGCGCGGCCCATGCGCTCGCGGAGGGCGGGGTCGCGCGCCAGCCGGTTGATGCTCGCCGCGAGGTCGGCGGAGAAGCGCGCCGGGTCGACGGGGTCGAACGTGCCGGGCTTGAGTTCCACGGGGACCAGGAGGCCCGTCTGGCCGTCGACCACGACCTCAGGGATGCCGCCGACCGCGGAGGCGACGACCGCCGTCTCGCAGGCCATGGCTTCCAGGTTGATGATCCCGAACGGCTCGTAGACCGAGGGGCAGACGAAGACGGTGGCGTGCGAGTAGAACTGGATCACCTCGGGGCGCGGCAGCATCCCCGGGATCCAGAAGACGCCGTCGCGCGTCGCGCTGACCGCCGCCACGCGCTCCTGCATCTCCCGGCCGATCTCCGGCGTGTCGGGCGCCCCCGCGAGCAGGACCACTTGCAGCTCCGGGTCGAGCTGCGGGATGGCGTTGACCAGGTGGATGATCCCCTTCTGCCGGGTGATCCGGCCGACGAAGAGGACGTAGGGGCGCGTGGGGTCCACCCCGTGGCGGGCGATGGCCTCCGTCTGCGGCGTCCGCTGGTACTCGGCCAGGTCGATCCCGTTGTGGATGACATGCACGCGCTCGGGCGGCACGTTGAAGTGGGTCAGCACGTCCCTGCGGGTCTCCTGGGAGACGGCGATGACCGCGTCGGCGGCCTCGATGCCGACGCGCTCCATCCAGCTACTGAGGTGGTAGGCGTTGCCGAGCTGCTCGACCTTCCACGGGCGCAGCGGCTCGAGGGAGTGGATGGTGACGACGAGCGGGACGCCCCAGAGCTGCCTGGCCCAGAAGCCCGCCAGGTCGGTGTACCAGGTGTGACAGTGCACGATGTCGGCGTCGAGCGTGTCCTTGGCCATGGCCAGGTCGCGCGAGAGCGCGTCCAGCGCGCCGACGAAGCGGCGGTCGGTGTTCTGCTTGACTTCCTCCCACCCGCGATAGCCGGTGACGCGCAGGTTGCCGTCCTCGACGCGCTGGTCGCCGAAGGCGCGCACCTCGACCGGGATGCGCCGGGCGAGCGCCCGGCTCAAGTACTCGACGTGGACGCCGGCCCCGCCGTAGACGTTCGGGGGGTACTCGTTGGTGAAGATCGCGACCTTGCGTGGGTGTGCCATGAATCTGCCCCCGTTTCTGTCGTCGTTCGCCCAAAGGTCGGCCCCTCGGCGCGGCGCGCGGCCACGGCGACCGAGGGGGGTCCGCGCCTAAGGATGACACACCCGGCCGCCGCCCGTCGGGGCTGGCGGCCGGGTGGGCTTCGGGGGGCCGATGTCAGGCGGTGGCCAGGGACTCGGCCAGGGCCGTTGCCCGCCGCAACGTGTCCTCGATCCGGTTGCGCTGGCGGAGCAGTTGGGTGCGAAGGAAGCGATAGTCATCGCTGTCCGGGTCGAGCGTGGCCAGCTCACGGATCGGGGCGAGGCCGGGCAGGACCGGCAGTTGCAGGGCCGGGTCGAACTCGTAGTCGCCGGCGATGGTGAAGAGCGCGGGGTTGACGATGCGGGAGAGGGCGCGCAGGTGATCGCTCGCGGCCTCCTCGGGGGCGACCA
>JASBVL010000066.1 GCA_029961075.1 Sphaerobacter sp. | reverse complement strand
CCCCGGCGGCGCTGGCCTCACCAGCGGCGCCGTCTTCGGGCGGCGGGCGGGCGCCTCGGCCGCCGCGTACGCGCGGGAGGTGCGCGCCGTCCGCTGATGTTGCCGGCCGGGGTGCCGCATCTTGACCGGCGGCGCCCCGGCGTTATACTTAAGACAATAAGACCTTCGGGGCAGGGTGCGGCGCGTAGCGCCAATTCCCGACCGGCGGTATAGCCCGCGAGCGGCGTCAGCCGCAGGATCCGGCGAAACTCCGGAGCCGACGGTATAGTCCGGACGGGAGAAGGTTGCCAACCTATCCCCACGGCGAGCCCGAGGAGTCTTCCTCGGCTTTTTTCTGCCTCGCCAGGCACGTCGCGGGTCCCCGAGGTTTGAACAGCATCGAGAGGTCGCCCAACGCGTGGTGCCCGACACGGGGTGGGTTGGTCCTGTTCGCATCGGAGATGGCAGCGTGAATCCGTCGATCGGCGCCCCGGAAGCTCCGCCACAGCCCACGTCCATTGAGGCGCGGCCGTGGCGCGGACCGGTGGGCCGTCTGCGCGCACCAGCACCTCCCGCTGGGGTGCGGCCAGCCAGCGAGCGGCTGAGCTGGTGGCCGGCCCTGACCGTGGGGCTCGGCCTGCTCGGCCTCTGGGAGCTGCTGGCACGCTCCGGCGTCGTCGCCGGCTTCCTCCTCCCCGCACCGGGCGAGGTGGCGGAGACGTTCGCCCGCGGCGTGCGGAGCGGTCTCCTGTGGCGCTACACCCGCGTGACGCTGATCGAGAGCCTGACCGGGTTCGGCCTCGGTACGCTCGTCGCGCTCCCCGCGGGCTATGCCATCGCGCGGAGCCGGCTCCTGGCGCGTGCGCTTGAGCCGTACATCGCCGCGAGCCAGGCGGTCCCGGCCATCGCGCTGGCGCCCCTGCTCGTTCTCTGGCTCGGCTACGGGCTCGCCTCGGTCGCGGTGCTCTGCGCGCTCATCGTCTTCTTCCCCATTGTGGTCAACACTGCGCTTGGGATCCGCACGCTCGATCCCGACCCGCTGGACGCCGCACGCGTCGACGGTGCGGGTTGGCTCCACCTCCTGTGGCACATCGAGATCCCGCTGGCGTTGCCGAGCGTGCTGGCCGGCATGCGCACCGCGCTGACCCTTTCGATCACCGGCGCGGTGGTCGGGGAGTTCGTGCTCGGCGACCGCGGACTGGGCGGCCTGCTGATCATCGCCCGCGGCAACTTCGACACGCCGCTCGTCTTTGCGACCCTCGTGATGCTGGTGGTGCTCGCCGCCGCGATGTACGGCATCGCGCGCCTGGCCGAGCGTTGGTTGTCGTATCAGGAGCGGTAGGATGGATCGGATCGCACGCAGCGTGCGCCGGGCGCCGGCGCAGGGATACGCCGTGGTGGTGGCACTCCTCACGCTGACGCTCGCCCTCGCCGGCTGCGTCGGCCAGGCGGACGCCCAGCCGACGCACGAGGTGACCATCGGGTTGGGGTACGTCCCCAACGTCCAGTTCGCTCCGTTCTACGTGGCCGACGCCATGGGCTACTACCGCGACGCCGGCATCCGCGTCACCTTCCGCCACCACACCGTGGGCGAGGACCTCTTCGGCGCCATCATCGCCGGCCAGGAGGACGTCATCTTCGCCGCGGGCGACGAGACCCTGCAGGCACGCAGCCGCGGCGTCGACCTCGTCTACGTGGCGCAGGTGTGGAACCGCTACCCGGTCGGACTGATCGTCCCGGCGGATTCGCCGATCGCGAGCCCTGCCGACCTCAAGGGCCGGACGGTGGGCATTCCCGGGAAGTTCGGCGCGACCTACATCGGCTTGCTGGCGCTCCTCAAGCAGGCGGGTCTGACCGAGCAAGATGTGAACATCCAGAGCATCGGCTTCACGCAGGTACCCGCCCTGCTCGACCACCAGGTCGATGCCGTGATGGGGTACCTGAACAACGAGCCGATCCAGTTCGAGAAGGCGGCATTCCCGGTGCGGACCTTCGCCGCAGCCGACGCCCAGCCGCTCATCTCGAACGGCATCGTCGTCAAGGCCGACACCCTGGACGCCAAGGCAGACGACATCCGCGCCGTGATCGAGGCCACGCTCAAGGGGGTGCAGTACACTATCGAGCACCCCGAGGAGGCGGTGGACCTGAGCAAGAAGTACGTGCCGGGCCTCGACCAGGAGGAGAAGGCGGCGGACGCCCTGGCCGTGCTCGAGGCGACCATTCCGCTCTGGCAGACGAACGGCACACCCGGCAAGACCGATCCGGCCGCGTGGGAGTCCATGGCACGATTCCTCGACGAGATCGGGCAGCTCGGCGGCCCGGTGGACGCCTCCGAGGCGTTCACCAACGACTACCTGCCCGCCTGACCAGCCGCGCCGCCCCAGGCGGCGCACCGCCCCCGCCGCATCCCCGGCCGCGACCGGGGATGCGGCGCTGTGCCACACGGGCCAGGCACTGCCCCACCCGGCTCGGCAAGCAGCGGGAGCACGACCATCGGCGCAACCAGCGCCAACCACACGCCAACCACCAGCACGATGATCACCGTCGCCATCGCGGATCCTCCTGCGCATCCCCACCGGGAGCCTTCCGCGGCGCCCTACTCGCCCGCGGCACCCTCAGCCTACGCCGCGCCTGTGGCGGCCCCATCGCGCGTGTGTCACGAAACGGTGACCGCCCGCCGCGTCGACGCCACCCACCCCGCGTTGACGGGCCCACCGCGCGCCCCCTATACTCCGGCTGATCAGCCGTGCCACATCGGCACCCGCACCCGTGCCCGCACGCGCTCAGCGGTGGCATCCGCCTGCAAGGAGCACCGCGTGGTAGCATCCCGGTCCTGGACGCGCGTCCTGGCCCTGCTGTGCTGTGTCTGGCTCATCGCCCCCGCCTGCACCCTGCGTGGCGACGTGACCACGCCCACGCCGCCGGCAACGGCCGACGCCACCACCCCGACCGTCAGCCCGACGAGCGCCACGCCCGAGCCAGGCGGCTCGCTCATCGTGGCCATCCCGGACGAGCCCGACAGCCTCAACTTCAGCCTGACCGCGCAGCGATCCGCCCGATGGGTCATCAGCAGCATCGAGGCGCGCCTGATCCGCGTGCGCAGCGACAACTCCCTCGAGCCGCAACTCCTGGCCGAGGTGCCCACCCGGGAGAACGGCGGCATCTCGCCCGACGGGAAGACCTACCTCCTTCGCTTCCGCGACGGGTTGCGATGGTCCGACGGCGAGCCCCTCGGCGCACAGGACTTTCAGTTCACCTGGCGCACGCTCACGGACCCCTCCTATCCCGCCAACGACCGTCGCGGGTGGGATGACATCGTGGCGGTCGAGGTGACCGCGGACAACCGGGAAGCGACCGTGCGGCTGCGAGCGCCCTCGGCCGCCTTCGTTGAGACGGTCCTGGCCGGCGCTGGCGCGAGCGACGGCGGGTTCCTGCTGCCGGCCCACGCGCTCGAGGATACGGACCCGGCCGACATCCCCGACTCGGCCTTCAGCGGCGAGGGGCACGTCGGCAGCGGGCCGTTCCGGGTCATCAAGTGGACGCCGGGTGAGGAGCTGGTCGTCGAACGCAACGAGTGGTTCGCCGGTCCCGAGCCACGGCTGGAGCGCATCGTGTTCCGGTTCGTGCCCGACCCGCGGCAGGCGATCGCCTACCTGACGACCGGTGAGGTAGACTTGGCGGTCGACCTGCCGGAAACCGCGCTGCCGGACCTGGCCCAGGCCCCGGAGGTCAACGCGCTGATCACACCGCGCGCCGGCGCGGTCGCGTCCTACGCGTTCAATCTGAACGATCCGGAGCAGCCGGATGAGCCGCATCCCATCTTCGCCGACCCGGCGGTGCGTCTGGCGATCGCGTTGGGCTTCAACCGGGCTGGCGTGATCGACAGCCTGCTCCTCGGCCAGGCGACGGTGGCCGCCACCCCGCTGGACCACTCACCCTGGCAGAACCCGGAGATCGGTGCCTATCCCTACGATCCCGCCCAGGCGGCGCGGGTGCTCGACGCCGCGGGATGGGTCGTGCAGCCAGACGGGATCCGGCGGCGCGGCACGGTGCGGCTCAGCTTCACCCACACCACCACGCTGGGCGAGGACGCTCCGGCCGTGCTGCGCCGCCAGATCCAAGAGGCGTTCATCGCGGATATGCGCGCGATCGGCATCGAGGTGGTGCCCAAGAACTACCCGCTCGTGCAGATCGACGGCCCGCACGGCGTGGCCGCCACGCGCCGGTTCGACCTGATCGAGCTAACCGGCGACGGTGGCGCCGGACCGGAGCTGCTGATCCACCGCTTCGCCAGCGCATCGATCCCGACTCCCGCCGCGCCGAGCGGGGGCAACGTGATGGGCTACGCCAACCCGGAGGTGGACCGCCTCCTGGCGGCCCAGGCTCGGGCGTTGGACCCGGGCGAGCGCCAGCGGTTGGTCGCCCAGGTTCAGCGCCAGGTCCACGATGACGTGCCGCTGATCCCGATCTACACCCATCTGCAGATCGACGTCGGCCGCAGCTACGTGCAGGGCCTCGACCCCGGCCCGGTGGCGGGGCTGTGGTGGAACCCCGAGGAGTGGTGGGTCGACCGGAGCGAGGTCACCGATTGACTGAGGACCGTCACCGGTCAGGCGCGAGCGCCTCGCTGGCAGGCTCGCCTGCCGCCGGCACGACCTCCGCGCCGCGCGGCTCGATCGGCAGATCCAGGGTCTCACCCGCGATGCCAATCGCTGCCGCCGCATCGGCCAGCCCCACGCGCACCGCCGCGGCGCGATCCGGCTCGGCCAGGGCGAGCACGGACGGCCCGGCGCCGCTGAGGCACGCGCCGGCAGCGCCCGCGGCACGCGCAGCCGCGATCAACGTCGGCAGGTAGGGGAAGATCCTGGTCCGGTACGGCTGGTGGAGCCGATCGTCCATCGCCTCGGCCAGCAACTCCAACCGGCCGCCGGTGAGCGCCAGCACGAGCAGCGCGCAGCGGGCGGCGTTGGCGACCGCGTCCACGCGCGCCACCGTGTCCGGCACCACGGCGCGGGCCTCGCAGGTGAACGCCGTCTGCTCCGGGACAAAGACCACCGCGCGGAGCGGCCGCCCAAGTGTGAGGGGCTGGTAGTGGATCCCGTCGGCCGTCGGCACGGCCAGCGCCACCCCCCCGAACAGGGCAGCCGCCACATTGTCGCCATGCCCCTCGGCCTCGCAGGCCAACCGGTACACCCCGGCGCGATCGAGTGGGTCGCCGAGCAGGTGATTGCCCACCAGCAGCCCGGCGATCAACGCCGCGGCGGAGCTGCCCAGCCCGCGCGCGATCGGGATGTCGCTGCGGACGTGCAGCCGGCACCCGGGGACGGGGCGCCCGGCAGCCGCGGCCACACGGCGCACCCCCTCGACCACGAGGTCACCCCCACCGTGGAGATCCGGGCCGACGACCACCCGCGGCTCGCCGGACGCGGCGTGCGCCTCCACCTCCAGATACAGGCCGACCGCGACCGCAAGGATGTCGAAGCCTGGGCCGAGATTGGCCGAGGAGGCCGGGACGCGGACCCTACAGGACCTCACTGAGCAACTCCTCGAGCGCGGCCGGCGTGGGATCGATGACCCGCGGCGGATTCGCCAGGGGATGGGTCTCCGCGTCGGGCCCGAGGTGGTACGCCATCACCGCGTCAGTGTCCTTCATCAGGTGGCCGGTGAGGATGCCGGCCACACTCGCGCCGACCGGGATGACCCCTTCCGCCACCAGCGCCCGCAACCCGGCCAGCGTAGCGGCGGAGGCCGGCTCGCAGCCGATGCCGGCGCGATCGATGCGAGCCTTGGCCTCGAGGATCGCCGCATCCGACACCGCTGCCACCACGCCGCCGGTGACCTCGATCGTACGCCGCGCCTTCGCATAGCTCACGGGATCACCGATGCGGATCGCCGTCGCCACGGTCTCGGGATGGACCGGGCGGTACTCCTTGAAGCCGGTCCGGTAGGCGGCATAAAACGGCGCGGCTCCTTCGGCCTGGACCACCGCCACCCGCGGCATGCGGCCGATCAGTCCCACCTCGTGCAGCTCCGCCAGGGCTTTCCCCACAGCCGCGGTGTTCCCGAGGTTCCCACCCGGGAGGATGATCCAGTCCGGGACCTCCCAACCGAGCTGGTGCAGCAGTTCGACCACGATGGTCTTCTGCCCCTCCAGCCGGAAGGGGTTGATCGAGTTGAGCAGATAGATGCCGAAGCGACGCGCCGCCTCCTGCACCAGCGCCATGGCAGCGTCGAAGTCGCCGCGGATCTGCACGATGCGCGCGCCGTAGGCGATGGCCTGGCCCAGCTTGGCGGCGGAGATCTTCCCCACCGGGAGGAAGACGATGGCCGGGAGGCCGGCCGCGGCGGCATAGGCGGCCACGGACGCCGACGTGTTGCCGGTCGACGCGCACGCGACGACTGAGGCGCCGACCCAGAGCGCGTGGCTGGTCGCGACGGTCATCCCGCGGTCCTTGAAGGAGCCGGTGGGGTTCTCCCCCTCGTGTTTCAGGACCAGGCGGCTCACTCCGGCCCAGGCCGCCAGGCCGGGCACCTCATACAGGTTGGTGTTCCCCTCGGGCTTGGTGACGATCGCCGTGTCCGGCAAGGGTGGCAGCAGCTCGCGGTAGCGCCAGACCCCGCTGCGCTCGGCCCCGACGAGCGCGGTCAACCGCCGGTCAAAGATCGCGCGGTCGATCGGGCCGTTCCGGTCGATGACGACATCGAGCAACCCGCCGCAGTGGCACCGGATGACGAGGCGGTCGGCTGGGTGCGTGGCCCCGCACGCCCCACAGCGTAGGTGCACGTCGCTATCCCTTTCGCTCCCCCGTGCGAACAGATGGGGGCGGCACAGGCGGGACACCTGTGCCGCGCGCTCGCATTGTACCGTGTTGCTAGAGCGTGTGCTGCGGGTCGATCGCGTCCCGCAGGCCG
Organism: Sphaerobacter sp.; assembly: GCA_029961075.1. Classification (GTDB taxonomy): domain Bacteria; phylum Chloroflexota; class Chloroflexia; order Thermomicrobiales; family Thermomicrobiaceae; genus Sphaerobacter. The sequence goes on along the minus strand of JASBVL010000066.1, from coordinate 23,001 downwards.
TCGCCGATGTAGTTGATGCTCAAAACCGACAGGAAGATGACGAGGCCGGGGAAGAGCACCAAGTACGGTGCGATCTGGATGTAGTCCTGGGCGTCGTAGAGGAGCCGGCCCCACGTCGGCGTGTCGGGCGAGAACCCAAGCCCCAGGAAGGAGAGCGTCGACTCGGTGATGATGGCCGAGCCGACACCCAGCGTGGCTGCCACGATCACCGGGCTCAGCGCGTTGGGGAGGATGTGCCGGAAGATGATGCTCGTGGTCCCGGCGCCGATACAGTGCGCCGCCTCGATGAACTCCTTCTCCTTGAGCGAGAGAAACTCAGCGCGCACCAGCCGCGCCACGGGCATCCATGACAGGCCGCCGATGATCGCCACGACGAGCAGGAACATGCCGATCAGGGGACCGAAGGTCTGGGTCATGCGGTCCCGGAACAGGTAGGTGACGAGAAGCAAGAGCGGCAGCGTCGGGAGCGAGAGGAAGAGATCAGTGAACCGCATGAGCGTCGAGTCGATGAAGCGGCCGAAGTAGCCCGCCACCGCCCCGATGAGCGTGCCGAGCGTGATCGACACGAGCATGGCCACGACGCCCACCGAGATCGATACCCGGCCGCCCCAGAGAATCCGAGCAAACACATCGTGGCCCAGCGTGTCCGTCCCCATCGGATGCTCCAGCGAGGGCGGCTGCATGGCGTTGACCACATCGATGGCGGTGGCGCTCTTGCCCCAGAGGAACGGCCCGACGATCGTGGCCACGACGAAGAACAGGAACACGAAGGTGCCGGCGAGGGCCAGCCGGTGCCGCCGATACTGGCGCCACGCGTTGCTCCACAAGGATCGCGGCTTCTTGGCCGTCAGCGCCCCCAGCTCCGCGAGCGCCCCCCCCGCCGCCGCGGCCTGCACCCTGGACTCAGTGACCTCTGACATGGTTGCCTGCCTCCTCGGAATCGCGTCCCACCGCGGCTACGAGTACTTAATCCGCGGATCGAGGATGCCGTAAATGATGTCAGCGATGAGGTTAAAGATGACGACGAGCACGGCGAAGATGAACGTGATCGCCATGACGACCGGCGTGTCACTGTCGTAAATCGCGGTGATCAGGAGCGAGCCGATCCCTGGCACCCGGAAGATCTGCTCGGTCACCACGGCGCCGGTGAAGACGGCAGGCACGCCGAGGGCGATGATGGTCACAACGGGGATGAGCGCGTTCCGCAGCGCGTGCCGATTGATGACTGCCCGGGCGGGCAACCCCTTGGCGCGCGCAGTCCGCACGTAGTCCTGGTGGATCGTCTCCAGCATCGACGCGCGCACGTACCGCATCAATGCCGCGGACTCGAACAGGGCCAGGACGGTTACCGGCATGATGGCTTGCTTGATGTGCTCCCACACGCCGAGCAGGCCCGGCGTGTCGATCGTCGACCGGTAGATGAAGGGTAACCACCCCAGCTTGACGCTAAAGACAATGATCAGCAGGAGGCCTGTGAAGAACGTCGGCAGCGAGAAGCCGATGAAGGCGATGGTCGTGGCGATGTTGTCGAAGACGGAGTACTGCTTGACCGCGGAGAGCACGCCGATGGGGATCGCGATCAGGACGCTGATGACGTAGGCGACCCCGATCACGGCCAGGGTGGTGGGTAGCCGCATCTTGATCAGATCGAGCACCGGCGACCGGCTGCGGAAGGAGTAGCCGAAGTCTCCCTTAATGACCTGGCGGAACCACTTGGCGTAGCGCACCGGGATCGGGTCATCCAATCCCAGGTTCTTCCGGATGTTCTGCCGCACCTCGGGTGGGATTGCCGGATTGAGCGCGAACTCCGAGAGGGGGTCACCCGGCGCCAGGGCCAGGATGGTGAAGACCACCATGCTAATCGCGAGCAGCGTTGGGATCGCGATGAGAACCCGCCGCACGATGTACCTCGTCATCGACCTGCTATCTCCCGCCGTTCCCTACGGCCCCATTCGGGGCCACCGATAGCCGCACGGCTGCGACGCCAAGCCTCCACCAAATAACACGCTCCCCCTCGAGCCCCATCAATCGCGGCACTCAAGCGCCCGATCATCACTGGGGCCGGGCCCCTGCCGCAGCTAGTGGTCTGGTGGGTTTTCGCACGTGAGGATACCGGATTTCCGGGCACGCGTCTACCAATGCACCTCCGGAATCCGTACGCACCCCACTATCCCGCCACGAACCGCCGGTGTCCCGTATCGTGACGGAGCGTACGGGTCCCACGCCGCCCCACTGCGCCCCCTGGCCTCAGGCCGTACTCCGCCGCCAGTTCGCGATGTTCCACAGGTCGGAGGTCCAGGGCGACAGCTCCAGCCCTTCCAGGTTCTTGGCCTGTCCCTGTACGTTGTTGCGCTGGATCAGCGGAATCACCACCACGTTCTCGACGACCAGGTCGTTCATCCGCGTGATGAGCTCGATCTGCTGTTGCTCATCCAGCTCCGTGCTCGCCTCCTGGTAGAGCTGGTCGTATTCCTCGTTCTGCCAATGCTCGTAGTTGTTGCCGGCCCAGTTGTTCGCCCGGTGCGCGATGTTGCTGGGGTCGCCCCACCACGACACCATATAGTCGAGCGGGTACGGCGAGCTCGGGTTGTTGGTGAACATCTCGATGTCGGCGTAGAAATGGGCCGCCGTGTCCGAGTTGCCGGCGTCGGATGAGAAGAAGACGCCCGACTCGATGGACTTGAGCTGCACGGTGATGCCGAGCTGCTCGAAGGCGTCCTTGACGATCTCCTGCGTCCGCTGCCGCACCGGATTGACCGTCGTCTGATCGACGATCTCCATGCGCACGCCGTCCTTGGCGCGCACCCCGTCCGGTCCGGCCAGCCATCCGGCCGCATCCAGTAGCCGGCCTGCCTCCTCGAGATCGAACCGCCACGAGGTGTTCTGCGAGACGAACTTGGGTGGCCCCACCAGGATGTTCGATGTCGCGGTCCCACCCCGGCCATAGAGCTGCGTGGCGATCATATCCCGCTGCACCGCGAGGGCGTAAGCCTGGCGCACGCGCAGGTCTGCCTGCCACGGGTGCGGCGTCCCCAGATGCGAGCGCTCACCGTTGACCTCGGTCCGCGGGTCGGTCAGGTTGACGAGGATGCGCTCGACCCCGACCCCGGGCGTGACCGAGCCGACGCCCTGGCCGCCCTGCTCCAGGGAAGTGAGGACCTGCTCCTCGACCTGGAGGTTCCAGGCGTAATCGAACTCGCCGGTTTGAATCGCCCCGCGGGCGGCGCTGGTCGCGTCGCCGCCACCCTTCAACTCCACTTGCGAGAAGTACGGCTTATCCGGCTCCCGGTACGCCTCGTTGGCGGAATAGACGACGACGTCACCAGGGCGGAAGTCGTCCACCGTGAAGGGGCCGGTGCCGATCGGCTTGAGGTTGAACGGTGCGTCCCGCGCCCGCTCGCCGACAAAGTCCTGGAGGACGTGCGCGGGCAAGATCATCCCGTAGGGGCCGACGAAGACGTTGAACCAGCCCGGCGTGGGGTTCTTGAAGTGGATCACCACCGTCTGGTCGTCCGGGGTTTCGATCGATTCGATGATCTGGTAGTTGCCGACGGTGGTCGCCGTCGTCTGCTCGTTGATGACGTAGTCGTAGGTGAACTTGACGTCTCGGGAGGTGAGCGGCCCTCCGTCGGACCAGGTGACGCCCGGCTTCAGCCGCCAGGTGACACTCATCCCGTCGGCAGCGACGCCACCGTTTTCCCGGCTTGGGATCTCGGCGGCCAGCTTCGGCACGAGCTGGGCATTGATGTCGACGTCTGCCAGTGGCTCCAGCACCACGGCCGCCGCGTCGAAGTCCTTCGTGCCCTGGGCCAGGTGTGGGTTCAGGATGGTTGGCGCTTGCCACCAGAGCAGCTTGAGGGGGCCGCCTGCGCCGCGCTGGCCGGCCGGCGCGGTCGGGGTCCCACCCGCCGGGGGCGAGGCGCCGCCGGCGGTGGGTTCCGCCCCACCGCCCCCGCAGGCCGCGAGAAGCGCGGCGATGGCCGGCGCGCCGAGCCCAAGCGCGGCCCCGCGGCGCAGGACCTCGCGGCGGTTCAGCCGGCCCGTTTGCGCATCGATGATCAGCGCGTGCCACGGGTTCGCGTTCATGGGACGCCCTCCTCCTCGTCAGGCGCGGTGACGTTGGGCTCCGAGGCACGTCCCAGGTTTCCCCGTGGAGGAGAATGGGCCGCGCCGGCGGGATCGGGGTTGGAAGCGCCTCTTCGCTGACACGGCGCCGGCACGCCACCCGCGTCACTCAGCCGACGTGCCCTTACCACATCTGGCAAGTCGTTCGTTCCAGCCGCGTCACCCGTTGAATCAAGCGAATTGTATTGCCGAGCCTCATATCCTGTCAAGCACCGTGCGCTGACGCGGCCGTCCCGCGGGGCCGCGTGCCCTCGGCCCCGCGCCCGCTGGTTGGCCGTCGCCCGAGGGCGCCGCGTGAGCGTTGCGGTCAGACGGTGTGCGGGAGGTCGCGATCGGCGCCGGTCTGCTCCGGCAGTGTCGGCCCGGCGAGCCACCTGCCGGCGCGGATGAGCGCGCTCCCGAGACGGCGCCGCCAGCCGACGAGCGGCCCGTCCCCGCACGCGACCGTGGCCAGTCGGGCATGGCCGGCTCGTCGACGGCGCTCCGCTTGCACGTCGCGCGTCAGGTGCTGCGCGGTCCAGAGGTCGAGAGGCAACATGGTGACCGCCCCTCCCCACGACGCGCCAGCGCCGAGCGAACGAGACATTCGGGGGGTTAGGCGGGCTCCTGCCCGGCAGGCGAGGTCGGTTGACCTTCGAGGATGAAGCGCAGCACGTCGAGGTTGCCGGGCGACTGCCCGAATGCGGTCAGCATCGCCGCGACCTCGCTGCGGTGTTGGGTACCATGGCAGGCGACGTGGACGACCAGCTCGCCCAGGGTCGCCCGCAAGGTCCCACCCCACGGGGTCCGGGAGGTCATCTCCCGGTTGAGGTCATCGCCGGTGAGCCGGGCGAGGAAGCGCTGGGTCTGCTCCTGCACCGCCGCCCACTGCTCGCGCACCGCTGGCACGTCCGGCAGGGTCGCCGGATCGATCCGCAGCCGCATGGCCTCCTCGGGTGGGAGCGAGCCGTCCAGCCAGGTGAGCCAGGCTCGCTGCGTCGCGATCGCGTGGACCAGCGTGTCGCGGATCGAGCCGTGTCCCGCCGTACCGGGAGCGGTCAATTGCTCGGGCGTCAGCCGCGCGGCGTAGTCCAGCACGCGGGCGTCAGCCCAGGCACCGTGGTGGTACAGCATGCGAACGATCGCGACCGTCATCGGTGTTTCCTCTCTCACGGCCCGCACCTGCCGGCCGTTCGTCCGCGCCGCGGCCGGCTCGGGGCTCCCGGCATCCGTGCCACCGGCAGTCCGCCGCGCGGTCGCCCGCCCGGCCCGCCCTGGTGATGACGGGCCGGCGCTGATCTGGCGCGCGCCCGTCCCCGGGACGCACCCGGCGCCGTGCCGCGCGGGGGCGCCGGGGTTGACGGCGCTAGCGCGGCTGCCCGCTCGGCTCTGTCGCGCGCACTGCCTGGGCGAAGGTCAGCCGGTAGCCGTCAGGATCGCTGATGGTGAAGGTCCGGTGACCCCACTCCTGATCGACGGGCTCTGCGACGATGCGGGCACCGGCAGCCCGCACCGACGCGAAGTAGGCGTCGATATCCTCGTCCTCGTCGGTGATGTAGAGCTCGACCCCCGCCCCGAGGAACGAGCGGGCCGCCGGGGACAGCCCCTCCGCGGGCGCAAACATCACCGTCACCCCGTGGCGACTCACCTCGGCGTGGACCGTACGCCCGGCCCCGTCCGGCACCACCAGGTCCACGGTGAAGCCGAGGACATCGCGATAGTGGGCGAGCGACGCGTCGACGTCCGGCACGTAGAGGATCGGCTGGATCGTCGCCATCGAGACCTCCTCTCAGGTATGCCCGGCCGGTGCGCGCCACGCGCCGCCCTGCCCAGCGCGAGCGAGGCCCGCCGCCTGGTGCCCGCTCGCGGGACGCGCCGACCGCTGCACAACTCGATCATCTGTTCTAATGATACGTACACAGCGGGACCTGTCACCTGTCCAACGGTACAGGCAGGGCACGGCGCCGCCGCCCCGCGGCAGGGGCGCCTGGCGACCGCGCGGCGCGCGGGGTCTCCCCGGCTACCGCTGCCAGAGGCGCTCGGCCAGGGTGCGCCGGCTGGGGCGGGTCCCGGTGCGCTCCATCCGCTCGTCTAGCCGGCGCAGGGTGCGCTGCACGTAGCGCACCCCGAGCCAGCGGAGCGGCTCCGGCTCCCAGTTGGGCGAACGATGGCCCACCGGCGGCAACAGCCGCAGCAGCGATTCGTCATCGCAGATCAGCGCGGTCAACGTCCGCCCCGCCAGGTTGGCCGTGGCGACGCCGAGGCCGGTGTAGCCCCGCGCGGTGGCGATGCCGGTCTGCCGGTCGTAGTCGAACGTCGGCATCCGGTCGCGCGGCATCCCGATCGGTCCGCCCCAGTGGTGGGTGAAGCGGACGCCCCCCAGCATCGGGAACCATTCCCGCGTCATCCGCTCCAGATCACGCCGGGCCGGTGGAAAGACATCGAACCCATCGGCGATGCGCGAGCCGAAGCGATACGGGGAGCCGCGCTCGCCGAAGGCGATGCGCCCGTCGGCGGTGCGCTGGAGATAGTCAACCCCGATCCGCATGGACGCGACCGTCTCGCGTCCTGCCCAGCCGATCTCCGCCCACTGCGCCGCCGACAGCGGTTCGGTGAGGGCGATCTGTGAGTAGACCGGGATCAACTGGCGGCGCAGCCGCGGCAGCCGCGTCAGGTACGCCTCGCCGCAGAGCACCACCACCTCGGCCGCCACCTCGCCCCGCGCCGTGGTCAGCCGGGGCTTGCTGCCCGGCACGCCCGGCTCGCGCGGGCGAAAGTCGGTCACCGGGGTCTGCTCGTAGATGGTGCCGCGAGACCGCACGCGACCGGTATCGGGACGACCTGGTGGAAGCTGGACGCGGCGCAAGCGGTCAGAGTGTAGTGCGGGTGACCAACGCGGTCGTCGCGGTACTACTACAGCCCCCACTGCGCCGCGATCCACCTGGGGAAGCTGGAAAGTGCGGCTGGCGCGGGTTGTCGAGCGCCTGGGCGGCCTGCCGGTGAGCGTGGACACGCTCGCCCGCGACCCGGAAGTGCAGGCCTACATCGAGGCCGCCAACGCCAACCTGGGCGTGATCGGCTTCACCGAGCACGGCACCCGGCACGCGAACCTGGTGGCCCGCATCGCCCGCAACGTGCTGCGGCGGCTGGACTACGACCCGCACCTGCAAGAGTTGGCGGCGATCAGCGGCTACCTCCACGACATGGGCAACGCCATCAGCCGCTACGACCACGCCCTGACGAGCGCCCTCCTGGCGCGCGACATCCTGCTGCGCTACGGAGTCGCCCCGGCCGATATTGCGCTGGGGTCCAGAGGCCGGTGAAGCCCGCCCCGAGGATCGCGACGTCGGCCTGGGTCGAGCCGTCCAACGGCGCGCGGGGGGTCAGGTCGTCCCCCGACGTCGCGAGCCAGAAGCTATAGCGCGCGTAGTCCTTCACCACCCGTACCTCGCTCTCCTGAATCGCCGCGGTGCCCGGTGAGCCGCATGGTAGCCAGTCCCGGCGCGCGGCACAACACAGGGTCACGGCGCTCGACGCCCCCGTACGCCACCGTACTGGCCCGGATGTATACTCCAGGCGGGACACCGCCGCAGGATCGGCTGACGACGCCGCGAGGTGTGTTGGCATGAGCTCACGAGCCTGGTCTGACCGAACGCGCCAGGCACTCCCCTACGCCGTCGGTGTCACAGCTCTGGCGGCAACGACCGCCGTGCTGCTGCCGTTCCGCGACCGGTTGAACACGCTCAATGTGGCGCTGCTCTACCTCATCGCCGTGACCCTGATCTCGCTGCGTGCCACGCTGTGGGCGAGCATTGCGACCTCGGTCTTCGCCTTCCTCTGCTTCGACTACTTCTTCATCCCGCCCTATTTGACATTGACCGTGGCGCGCGCCGACCACGTGCTGGCACTCTTCGTGTTCCTCGGCATCGCGATCCTGGTGACGCAGCTCGTGGTCCGCGGCCGCCAGCGTACGGCGGAGGCACTCCGTCGCGGCCGGCAGACGGCAACCCTCTACGAGCTCAGCACGGCGCTCATCGGCGCGGCCGGCCTGAACGCGACGCTGGACGCGATCGCCGAGCGCGTGCGGCAGGTCTTCGGACTCGACACGTGCGCGATCCTGCTGGACGAGCGGGGCGAGCTGTGTCCGCGGGCGGTAGCGGGGGCGCCGCTTGACTTCACCGATCGCACCCTGCTCGGGCTGGCGCGCACCGTCCTGGACCAGCGGCAACCGGCCGGGCTGGGAACCGAGCGCGCACGCCTCCGGCTCCCGACGCCACCCGGTCGGCCCCGCCCGGCCATCGAGCCGGGCGACCGGCGCCGCGGGCTCCTTCTGCTCCCGATCGCGACGGCGGCACAGCCGCTCGGCGTGCTCATCGTGGCGCGCCAGCCGGGGCGATCGCGCTTCGACCCTGAGGAGGAGCAACTGCTCGGCACCTTTGCCAACCACGCCGCGCTCGCCATCGAGCGGAGCCTCCTGACGGAGGAGCGCACCCGCGCCGAGGTGCTGGCACGCTCCGACCACCTGAAGTCTGTGCTGCTCTCCGCCGTCTCGCACGATCTGCGCACGCCGCTGGCGTCGATTAAGGCGTCGGTCACCGCCATGTTGCAAGCGGACGTGGCCTGGACGGAGGCGGACCGGCGCGACCTGCTGGCCGCGATCGACGAGGAGGCCGACCGCTTGAACCAGCTCGTGACGAACCTGCTCGACCTCTCACGTATCGAAGGAGGAGCGCTGCAGCTCGACTTGCACTGGTACGACCTGAGCGAGATCGTCCACGCCGCCCTCGACCGCACCGAAGCCGCCGTCCACGCCCATCCGGTGACGCTGCACCTTCCCGATGACCTGCCCCCGCTGCGCCTCGACTTCGTGAAGATCGTCCAGGTCCTGGTCAACCTGATCGAGAATGCCGCCCACTACTCCCCTGCCGGCAGCCCGATCGCGATTACGGTGCGCCGCCGGGAGCACGCAGTTGAGATATCCGTCCGCGACCAAGGGATCGGCATCCCCCGCGGGGAAGAGGAGCGCATCTTCCAGGCGTTCTACCGGGTCGAAGCGCCGGACCGCCAACTCGGGTCCGGCGTCGGCCTCGCCATCTGCCGCGGCTTCATCGAGGCTCACGGCGGCCGAATCTGGGCCGAGCGTAACGCCGACCGCGGCACGACGATCCGCTTCACGCTGCCGCTCGGCCGCGAGGTGCCGCGCGCCGCCGAGCGCCCCGAGTCGAAGGTTGGTGCGCCATGAACGGACGCGCTCGCATCCTCGTCGTGGACGACGAGCCGCAGATCCGCCGGGCGTTGAGCGTCGGCCTGCGGGCCAACGGCTTCACGGTCGACGTCGCGCCCACCGGGGAGGCCGCGCTCGACGCCCTTGCCGTCCAGACGCCCGACGTCGTGATCCTCGACCTGGGGCTGCCCGACATGGACGGCGTCGACGTCATCCGTCAGGTGCGCGAGTGGTCGTCGGTGCCGATCCTCGTCCTCTCCGTGCGCGGCGCGGAGCGCGACAAGGTGACGGCACTCGACGCCGGTGCCGATGACTACCTGACCAAACCCTTCGGGATGGACGAGTTGCTGGCGCGGATCCGCGTCGCGCTTCGCCGCAACGGCGGCCAGACAGCCGGTGAGCCGGTGCTGCGGTTCGGCCGATTGTGTATTGACCTCGTCGCGCACACCGTGACGGTCCGACAGCAGGAGGTCCACCTCACGCCGACCGAATTCGAGCTCCTGCGCGTGTTGGCCACGAACGCCGGGAAAGTCCTGACGCACCGCATCCTTCTCACCCGCGTGTGGGGACCGAATGCGGCAGAGGAGGTCGGCTACCTGCGCGTCTACATCAGCCAACTGCGGCGCAAGATCGAGGACGATCCCGTCCGGCCCCGCTACATCGTCACCGAGCCGGGCATCGGCTATCGCTTCCGCGCCGATCCCGACGCGCCACTGCCCCGGGTGTAGCCGCTCCTGCGAGCACGCGGGATCCTTAACGGCATCCGTATGCTCGCAGCCCGCTTCCTAACGACTCCCTGAGGTCGCACCCCCTACAGTGTCGATATCGACGGCAAGGGGCCGCCGACGGCATGGTGGAGGAGGACGATGGCCAGCCGGCACATCATCCTGGCAGAGGACGACGCGCGACTCCGCTCGGTACTGGCGCGCTACCTGGCCCGCCGCGGGCACACGGTCCACGAGGCGGCCACGGCGGCCGAGGTCTGGGACGCGCTGGCGCACGACACGGTCGATCTCCTCGTGGTCGACATCAATCTGCCCGACGAGACGGGGTGGGAGATCCTTCGCCGCCTCCGCGAAGGGAAGACGTGCCCTGTCGTCGTGGTGATGACGGCGGGGGTCCCGTCCCGCAGTCGCCTGACGGCCCTCCGCCCCGACGCCGTCCTGACCAAGCCCTTCCCGATCGACGCCCTGTCCCGCTTGGTCGAATCGGAGGCCCCAGCGGCCGCCGATTGACCAGCGCGGAGCGCTCGCACCGTCGCACAGAAGGGAGCGTTGCATGACAGACCTCACCTTCCTGATCCTCACCGCCGGCTTCTTCTCCGCCGCGCTGGCGTACGTGATTGCCTGCGCCCGCCTTGGGGGGATCGAGACGCCATGACCGCCGAATACGTCAGCGGGGCCGTCCTCAGTGTCGCAGTCCTGGCCTACCTGCTCTACGTGCTCGTGCACCCAGAGCGATTCTAGGTTGGCAGCTCGGATATCAGCAGCATCCGTGGTGAGCGAGGCATGTGGTGAGCGTTCTGTATCCTGGGTACGATCCCCTTCTCAAATCGGCGACCGCCGCCTTCCGCACGGCCTGCCGGCTCCTCGCGAACGATCGCAGCGGCCGAGTAGGCCGGGTGGACGTCGTCTGCAACTGCGGATCCCATTCCGGCAGCGCGCTCCACATCGTCCGCACGGCTCACCTGCTGGCCAGTGAGTACGGCCTGCGCAGCTGGGCCGACGTTCAGCACGACACCGTCGCCGTGGCCTTTGCTAGGAAGGAATGGCGTGCGTGACGCTGGCAGGATGGCTCCAGATCGCTGTCTTCTTCCTCGCGCTGCTCCTGGTGACCAAACCCCTGGGTCTCTACATGACCCGCGTCTTCACCGGCGGATACCACCCGCTCGCCCGGGCGCTGGGCCCGGTCGAACGCGGCATCTACCGCCTCGCGGGCGTTGATCCTGCGCAGGAGCAGAGCTGGCTCAGCTACGCCGTCGCCGTCCTTTTGTTCAGCCTGGTCGGTGTGCTCACGCTGTACGGGCTACAGCGCATCCAAGGGGTCCTCCCGCTCAACCCTCAGCACCTCGATGGCGTCCGGCCGGATCTCGCCTTCAACACCGCGGTCAGCTTCACCACCAACACCAACTGGCAGAGCTACGTACCCGAGACCACGATGACCTATCTGACCCAGATGGCCGGGCTGGCGGTCCACAACTTCCTGTCCGCCGCCACCGGGATCGCTCTGGCACTCGCGGTCATCCGTGGGTTTGCCCGGCGACGCGCCCGCACTGTCGGAAACTTCTGGGTCGACCTCACTCGTGCGACACTCTACGTGCTGCTGCCGATCTGCATCGTCTTGGCGCTGGTGTTCATCTGGCAGGGGGTACCGCAGAACCTCAACACGTACACCCAGGCCACGACCGTGGAGGGCGCCACCCAGACGATCGCCCAAGGGCCGGTCGCCTCGCAGGAGGTGATCAAGGTGCTGGGGACGAACGGCGGTGGCTTCTTCAACGCCAACTCCGCCCACCCGTTCGAGAACCCGACACCGCTGACGAACTTCCTACAGATGCTGGCCATCCTGGCGATCGGCGCCGGCTTGACCTACACCTTCGGGGCGATGGTCGGTGACACCAAGCAGGGCTGGGCGCTCTTCGCCGTGATGAGCATCATCTTCCTCGCCGGGGTCGCCATCACCTACTGGGCCGAGGCCCGCCCCAACCCGGCCCTCAGCGGCCTCGGCATCACCCAGACGGCCGGGAATCTGGTCGGCAAGGAGTCCCGCTTCGGCGTGGCGGGATCGTCCCTCTTCGCCATCGTCACAACGGCCGCCTCCTGCGGCGCGGTGAACGCCATGCACGACAGCTTCACCGCGCTCGGCGGCATGATGCCGATGATCTTCATGATGCTCGGCGAGGTCATCTTCGGCGGGGCCGGCTCCGGGCTCTACGGGATCATTGTCCTCGCCGTCCTGGCGGTCTTCCTGGCCGGCCTGATGGTCGGCCGGACGCCGGAGTACCTGGGCAAGAAGGTCGAGCCGTTCGACATGAAGATGGTCGCCCTGGCACTCCTCATCTTCCCGGCCAGTGTCCTGATCTTCACCGCGATCGCCTCGGTCACCCCGGTGGGGCAGGCGGGCCTCAACAACGCCGGTCCGCACGGCTTCAGCGAGATCCTGTACGCCTATACCTCGACGACCGGCAACAATGGGTCCGCCTTCGCGGGGCTGAGCAGCAATACGCCCTTCTACAACACCACCCTGGCCCTCGCCATGCTGATCGGTCGCTTCCTCTTCGTGATCCCCGTCTTGGCCCTCGCCGGCTCGATGGGGCGCAAGCAGGCGGTGGCGCCGGGGTTGGGCACCTTCCCCACCACCGGCCCGATCTGGGTGGCGCTGCTGGTTGGCGTCATCCTCATTTTCGGCATACTGACCTTCTTCCCAGCCCTCGCGCTGGGCCCGATCGTGGAGCACTACCTGGGAACGCAGGGGAAACTCTTCTGACGGAGGTGAGAGGGATGGCAGGCAGTCCGTCCGACGAGAGGGAGCCGCGGTCGGTGCGCACGCGGCCCGACCGGGATGCCGCGCCGCTGCGCGGGCTCGAGCCGCCGACCGGCCGGACGCCGGAGACCGACGCGATGCAGTCGCTGTCGTCCCGGCGCCGGGGCGGGGTCAGCGTGTGGCAGTGGCCGCTGGTGCAGCGAGCGCTGGTCGACGCGGTCCGGAAGCTCGACCCGCGCTGGATGGTCAAGAGCCCGGTCATGTTCGTCGTGGAGGTCGGCACCGTGCTCACGACCGGCCTGGCCGCGAAGCAGCTCCTCGTCGGGCCGCGCACGGATCTCCCCTTCGTGCTCCAGATCACCGTCTGGCTCTGGTTCACCGTCCTCTTCGCCAACTTCGCCGAGGCGCTCGCCGAAGCACGCGGCAAGGCCCAGGCCGACACGCTGCGCGCGACCCGCACCGACACCCCGGCGCGCCGGCTGCGGGACGGACGGGAGGAGACGGTCTCCTCCAGTGACCTGCGGCGGGGCGACATCGTCGTGATCCGGGAAGGGGAGATCATCCCCTGCGACGGCGAGGTCATCGCGGGGGTCGCCTACGTCAATGAGGCGGCGATCACCGGGGAGTCCGCACCCGTGCTGAAGGAGCCGGGTACGGACGTCCGCAGCACGGTTACGGCTGGCACGCAGGTCGTCTCCGATTGGCTCCGCGTGCACGTGACCGCGGACCCGGGGCACACCTTCCTCGACCGGATGATCGCCCTCGTCGAGGGCGCCTCCCGCCAGAAGACGCCCAACGAGATCGCGCTCAGCATCCTGCTGGCCGGCCTGAGCATCATCTTCCTCATCGTGGTGGTCACGCTCGCGCCGTTCTCCATCTACGCCGGGGCCGCGGTGTCGCCGGTGGTGCTGGTCTCGCTACTCGTCTGCCTCCTGCCCACCACCATCGGGGCGCTGCTGTCGGCCATCGGCATCGCCGGGATGGACCGGGTGACGCGCTTCAACGTGCTGGCGAAGTCGGGCCACGCAGTCGAGGCCGCGGGCGACGTCGACGTGCTGCTGCTAGACAAGACCGGGACCATCACCTACGGCAACCGGCTCGCGGCCCAGGTACTGCCGATCAATGGGGCGAGCCCGGCGCAGGCGGTCCAGGCCGCGCTCTGGTCCTCGCTGGGCGATGAGACGCCGGAGGGCAAGAGCATCGTCGCCCTGGCCGGGAAGCTGGGGCAGCCGGTCCCACCAGAGTGGGACGGGCTTGATGCGACACGCACACCGGCCGGCGCCGAGATCATCCCCTTCAGCGCCGAGACGAGGATGAGCGGGTTGCGATTCAACGGGCGCGTCTGGCGGAAGGGGGCCGTCGACGCCCTCTACCGCGCGCTCGACCGCGCCCCCTCCGCCGACGTGCAGGCGGAGGTCGATCGCATCGCGCGGGAGGGGGGAACGCCGCTGGCCGTCGCCGAGGGCGACCGGCCGGTCGGCCTGATCTACCTCAAGGACACGGTTAAGCCCGGCATGCGCGAGCGCTTCGCGGCGCTACGGCAGATGGGCATCCGCACCATCATGGTGACGGGCGACAACCCGCTGACGGCGGCGACCATCGCCCGGGAGGCCGGCGTCGACGACTTCATCGCCGAGGCCACGCCGGAGGACAAGATCACCCGCATCCGCGCCGAACAGGAGGCCGGCCATCTGGTGGCAATGAGCGGCGACGGCACGAACGACGCGCCTGCCCTGGCCCAATCGGACGTCGGCCTGGCGATGAACTCGGGGACCGCCGCAGCCAAGGAAGCCGCCAATATGGTCGACCTGGACTCCGACCCGACCAAGCTGATCGAGGTCGTGCAGATTGGCAAGCAACTCCTCATCACGCGCGGAGCGATCACGACCTTCTCGGTCGCCAACGACGTCGCCAAGTACTTCGCGATCATCCCGGCGGCCTTTGCGGCTACCTATCCGGAGCTCAACGCGCTGAACATCATGCGCCTCGGGTCACCACAGAGCGCGATTCTGAGCGCGGTGATCTTCAATGCGCTCATCATCATCGCGCTCATCCCGCTGGCGATGCGCGGCGTCGCCTACCGCCCGGTCCCGGCCGCCGCGCTGCTCCGGCGCAACATCCTGATCTACGGCCTCGGCGGCGTGGTCGTGCCCTTCATCGGCATCAAGCTGATCGATCTCATCGTGCAGATGCTCGGCGTCGCCTAGGAGTGGTGGGCATCATGATCGCATCCATAATCAGGCAGGTGCGGCCCGCAGTCTTGCTGCTCGTCATCGCGACTGTCCTTCTGGGCCTCGTCTACCCGTTGGTCATGACCGGGATCGCGCAGGTGCTGGCTCCGCATCAGGCCAACGGGAGCCTCATCACCGATAGCAGCGGACGGGTGATCGGCTCGGCACTGATCGGCCAGCGCTTTACCGACCCGAAGTACTTCTGGGGGCGCCCGTCGGCCGCCGGCGACGGCTACGACGCCGCCGCGTCGGGCGGGCAGAACCTGGGCCCCACGAGCCGCGAGCTGCACGATGACGCCGCCGCGCGGGCCGCCGCCCTGCGCCAGGCGCACGGGCTGCCGCCGGACGCCCCGGTGCCAGCGGAGCTCGTGGTGACGAGCGCCAGCGGGCTCGACCCGGAGATCAGCCCGGGGGCCGCCGAGTTCCAGGTGGCACGGGTCGCGCGGGCCCGCGGCTTGCCGGTGGCTGCGGTGCGCGCGCTGGTCCGGCAGCACACCCAAGGACGCACGCTGGGGATCTTTGGCGAGCCGCGCGTCAACGTGCTCGAACTCAACCTCGCCCTCGATCGGCTCAGTGCGAGTGGGGAGTAGCTCCGATGGAGACGAACGACCGACGCCCCCGGATTGACGGGGAGCGGCCAACCGCCGAGGAGATGCTCGAGCGGTGGCGGCGCGAGGCGCGCGAGCCGTCGGGGCGCGGGCGCCTCCGCGTCTACCTCGGGGCGGCGCCAGGCGTGGGCAAGACCTACGCCATGCTCCAGGAGGGCCACCGGCTCCGGCAGGAAGGCCGGGACGTCGTCATCGGCTTCGTCGAGACGTACGGCCGCGCGGAGACCGAAGCCCAAATTGGCGACCTGGAAGTCATCCCACGTCGCCGACTGCAGTACCGCGGCGTCACACTGGAGGAGATGGACACGGACGCGGTCCTCCGGCGCCGCCCCGCCGTGGCCCTGGTGGACGAACTGGCCCACACCAACGCGCCCGGCTCGCCGCGGCAGAAGCGCTACCAGGACATTGAGGTCCTCCGCGACGCCGGCATCGACGTCATCACGACGCTCAACGTGCAGCACCTGGAGAGCCTCAACGACCTGGTGGAGAGCGTCACCGGCGTCAAGGTGCGAGAGACGGTGCCCGACCGCCTCCTGGATGAGGCGTCGGTCGAGCTTGTGGACTTGCCAGCGCCCCTGCTGCGCGAGCGGCTCGCCGCCGGCAAGATCTACCCCCGCGAGCAGGTTCAGCGCGCCCTGGAGCACTTCTTCCGCGAGTCGAACCTGACCGCACTCCGGGAGCTAGCCCTGCGCCGCACCGCGGAGGGCGTGGAGGCAGCGCTCGAGGCCTACATGCGCGGCGAGCGGGCCCCCGGCCCCTGGCCGACGGTCGAGCGCGTCCTCGTCGCCATCGACCACCGCCCGCACGGCGAGGCCCTGATCCGAGCCGGGTGGCGGACCGCGCGCGGCCTCCATGCGGATCTCATCGTCGCGATGGTAATCCCTGCCCCGCTCCCGTCCCTCCCTGAGGCGCAGCGGCGAGCCCTCATGCGACGGCTGGAGTTAGCGGAGGACCTCGGCGCCGAAACGATGACGATCGTCGACCGCGACGTAGCCGCTGGCATCATGCAAGCCGTTCGAGCACATGCCGCCACCGATCTCGTGATCGGGCGCCCGCAGCGCCGCCGGCGGCTCGGAATTCGGCACGACGCCGTGCTGAAGCGACTCCTCCGGGACCTTCAGGATGTCCATATCCACATCATGGTCCCACCGCACACGGCCCACGCCACGTGAGGCGAGCAGGTGCCGAGCCAACCCCTCCGGCTTGCACCTGATGGCACCGGCATGCCGCGGCGCGTTGTGCGAGGCGCCGCGCTAGGCTGACATCCACCGCGGGCTTTCTCGCGGCGCCGCAGCTCGTGCTCCCACCCGCCCCCCGCACCCACCCCATCGCGCACGGGGTAGGACATCTCGTCCGTACGCGCATTTCGGGACCGCGGTACCGCCCCCCTCCGTGACTTCTCACCCCTCCCGGCTTGTCATTCTCTGAACGATACTCCCGGTAGGACCAGGACAGGTGGGGAGCAAGGTAGAGTGCCGGAGACAGACGTCCGCGCACCCGATGGCGGCCGAAACCGACACCACGTCCCCAGCCCGGATGCGCTCCGGGCGGACGCGCTGGCCACCCTCCTCCGAGGGCTGGCCGCCGACGCCACGCAAGACGCCCTGTTCGCGGCGACATTGGAGCATGTTGCGGCGGCGACGGCGAGCGACGGGGCCGCGATCCTGCTGTACCGAGAGAGCGGCGCCGGCGTGCCGCGGCTCGGACGGGTGATCGCCTCGCTCACGGGGGGCGAGCTGGCCGTCGCGCTGCTGGGCGAGCAAGCCAGCCCGGACGCTGCATGCCCGGCGGCGTGGTGCGACCCGGAGTCCCGCCGGCCGCTGCTCCTCGGCCCCGGCCGGGACGATGACGGGTTCACCACCGACGCCGGGGCACCCCGCGCCTGCGGAGTGCTGGTGCCGGTCACGGGGGCCGGCGAGCTGCTCGGCGCCCTCTGCCTGTGCCGCGAGGGCGAACAGCCCTTCACGCCGGAGCAGATCGAGTGGGCTGAGGCGTTCGCCGTCGACATGGGATTGGCGCTGCAGCAGCGCGCCCGGCTGCGGGCGGCCGACCATCATCGCGAGGTCCTGGCGGCCGTCCACCGTCTGGCCCGCCGGCTGAATCGGGCTCCGACGGCCGAGGCCATCGCGCAGATCGCGGTCGAGGAGAGCGCCGCAGCCTTGGGCACCGGGATGGCCGCCCTCCACCTCTTCGACGCCACCCAACAACACCTGATCCTAGCCGCCGAGACGGGCCTCCCGCTGGGCGCGGTGCCGCATGCCGCACAGGTGGCCCCCGATACGACCCCCTGCGCTGCCGCAGCCGCCGAGCGGGATCTCGTGATCGTCGAGAACCTGACGGACGATCCCCGGTGGGCCCGTGGGGCGGAGATCGCGACGCGCTGCCCCGAATGCCGAGCAGTCTGGTCGATCCCGCTGATCGGTGAGCAGGATGACCTGCTCGGCACCTTGTCCCTCTTCCTTACGGAGCCGCGGGCACCCGGGGAAGCGGACACCGCGCTCTTCCGGCTCTTCGCCCACCAGGTCGCCGTCGCACTCGAGCGGGCGGTCCTCGCCGACCGGACCCGGGACCTCTACCGCGCCTCTGTGGCGTCGCTGGTGGCTGCCGTCGATGCGAAAGATCCCTACACGTACAACCACTCCTGGCGCGTCGCTGCCTACAGCCGGCGCATCGCCGAGGCGCTCGCCCTGCCTCCGGCCGAGGTCGAAGCCATCGAGCTGGCGGGGCTGCTGCACGACGTGGGCAAGATCGGCATTCCGGATCACGTGCTCCAGAAAGCGGGCAAGCTCGACCCCGACGAGTGGACGATGGTCCAGCGTCACCCGGACCTGGGCGCCCGCATCCTGGCTGACAACCCGGCACTCGCGGCGATCGTCCCGCTCGTCCGACACCATCACGAGCGGTATGACGGACGCGGGTACCCCGATGGGTTAGTCGGCGAGCAGATCCCGCTGGGCGCGGCGATTGTGGGGCTCGCCGATGCGTTCGAGACGATGCTCTCCGACCGGCCATACCGACAGGCGATGCCCTGGCATGAGGCCCTCGCCGAGGTCCGGCGCTGCCGCGGAACCCACTTCGTCCCGCGGGTGGTCGACGCGCTGTTCGCAGCCCTCGAGCGCGGCGAGCTGGAGCAGGTTCGGGAGGAACGCCCCCCCACCGCGGCGAGCTTCGCGCTGCCGCGCATGATCGGGATCGAGGCCCGCGCCTTCGGCCTGCTCAAGCGCATCAGCGCCGAGGTCAGCTCTGGGGTGGACATCGACCTCTTCCTCCGGCGCCTGATCGACATCCTACAGTCCGAGTTCCCCGATGCAGTGTGCGACATCCTGGTGCGGAACCCCGAGCGCCGTTACCTCACGCTGGTGACCTCCGAACCAGAGCATCCCCACCTCAGGCTCGTGGCGGGAACCTACGTCCTGGAGGAGGACCGCGGCATTGCCGGCTGGGTGGCACGGCACGGCGTCTCGCAAAACGTGCCCGACACCAGCCGAGACCCTCGCTATGTGGTGCGCGGTCGACACCCCATGCGATCCGAACTAGCCGTCCCCATGATCGTCGACGCGCGCTGTACCGGGGTGATCAACCTCGAGAGCCCCCACCCCGCCGCGTTCTCCCCGGCCGACCAGCAGGTCCTGGAGCTCATCGCCACCTACGTCGCCCAGGCGGTGGAGGCCGCGCACCTCGGCGAGCGCCTCCGCAGCCAGCGGGACCTCGACCCGCTGACGGGGCTCGTGACCCACTACGTGTTCTGTCAACGGCTCGAACAGGAGATCCAGACGGCACGCGAGACGAAGAGCCCACTCTCGATCGCCATCGTGGATGTTGACAGGCTGCAGGCGATCAACAACGCGCACGGGCACGCCGAGGGCGACCGTGCCCTGCAGCGGCTGGCGACCATTCTGCTGGGCCAGGTGCGAACCGGCGATACCGTCGCGCGGTACGGCAGCGACGAGTTCGCGCTGCTCCTGCCGCGGACCGCGCCATGGACGCTGAAGGCGCGTATGGAGGAGATCAACCAAGCGGTGCTGGAAGCGGGCCGAACCGATCGACTGCCCAGCATCTCGTGGGGGCTGGCCAGCTTCCCGCTCGACGGAACGCGCGGCCCGCAGCTCCTCGGCCACGCCGACGCGGCCCTCCGGGCCGCCAAGCGCAGTCGCCCACGCATCCGCTCGTCCGGGTAGCCCCGCGCGCCGCCACCAGGCGCGGCGCACCGCGGCTGCCATCCACCGTGCCGAACTTGACATCCCTGGACAGCATCGCTAGGCTACCGGGGAGGTTCGCCTCAGGCGAAGGGGATGCAGCGTACCGATGACCGAGGAGCCCGCGTCTGTGCCGCGACCGCCGCGCCCCATCCAGCCTCCCCTGTTCGAGCTCGGTGGCGATGGGCGTCTGCGTGGGCACGTGGCGCTGGTGCCCGACCTGACCGCCAGCTCCAGCCTCGACGTCGCGCGCTACTGGTATCGCCGCTACCTCGAGCAGTCCGGCCACCCGCGCAACACCGTGGACTCCTACAGCTACGATCTGGCCGTGTTCGAGATGCTGATCGGCCCCAAACCGATCGCTGCGATCGGCTCGCGGGACATCGCCCTCTTCCTCGACGACAGCCAGACGCGCTCGACGCGCAAGCGGCGGCTAACCTCCGTGTCGGGCCTGTTCCGGTTCCTGATCGAGAAGGCGCAGGTCCTGGAGCACGATCCGACCGAGGCGTTCTACCCGGAGCACATCCCCCTGAAGACGCCCCGCCCGCTGTTCCGCGAGGAGCAGGAGCGCATCCTCGCGGCGGCCGAGGCGGACGGGCCGCGCGCGCACGCGGCGATCTGGCTGATGCTCCAGCTTGGGCTGTCACGCGGGGAGGTGCTGCAGCTTCGGGCGCATCACATCGACCTCTCCGACCCAGCGCAGCCGGTCGTCTATGTCTTCTACGAGAACCCGCGCCACCGCGGTCGCGAGCGCAAGCTGGCGGCCGGCGCCCGCTTCACCGACATCTACCGGCGGCTGGCCGAGGAGCACGGCCCTCTGGACTACCTGATCCCCATTCTGCCGCAGTCGCTCAACAAGCTGGTGGAACGCGTCGCCGCCGCGGCCGAGCTCAACCGGCACGTCACGCCGCAGGATCTGCGCGACACCTTCGCGGTCAACCGGGCGCGCGAGGGCGCCGACGAGGCGGAGCTGCTGCGCCTGCTCGGCCTCGCCGACGATTCCCGCAACCGCATGAGCGTCCGCCGGTACGTCAAGCTCGCCGAGCCGCCCCTGCTGGCCGACCCGACCCAGCCACGTCGAGGCTGACGATCCCTCACACACCCCGGCGGCGACCGTGGTAGGTGCGCCCCCGCGCGCACCGCGGATCGGCCACCCGCGGTGACCGCGGGCTACAGGCGGTGCCGCAACTCGATGCGGGTGAGGATGTCGTCGAGGACCTGGGCCGTCGGCCGGTTGGTGTCGAGCGTCACCTGCGGCACGCCTTCCAGGGGTTGCAGCCGGTCGCCGTAGCGTCGGCGCTGCTCCTGATAGACCGCCCAGTCGGCCTCGCTCGGGTCCGTCATGAGCCCGCTGCGCCGTGCCAGCCGCTGCTCGACCACCTCGGACGGGCACTGGCACTCGATCAACAGGAGCTCGGCGCCGAGCGCGGCGGCGACGTCGCGCGCCGCGAGCCGCCAGGCGGGGTCCAGGAAGGTCGCATCGAGCACCGCCGAGCGCCCGGAGGCGAGCGCCGCGTGCGCCCGCTCCAGGAGGGCCCGGTACGTGCGCTCGGTCAGCCCCGGGTCGTAGATCCCCGTCCCATAGGGAACCGGCTCGCGACTCTCGACCGGCCGCCCCGCGATCTGCTTGCGCACGACATCGGACGACGCGAGGGAGGCGCCGAGCGCACGCGCCAGCCGGTAGGCAATGACGCTCTTCCCCGTGCCGGACAGCCCACCCACGAGGAACAGGGTCGGGCGTGCCGGTTCCACCAGGTAGGAGGTCGCCAGATCGATATAGCGCTCCGCCTCCGATTTCACCGCGACGTACTCGGGCAGCTCGGGCGCGATCTCGGCGGCCCGGAAGCAGGCGACCTTATTGCGCACGTGGGCCCGGTACACGGCGAAGAAGTGCACCAGCAGCGGCAGATCCGGATCGTCGAGCCGCGCGGACAGGAGCTCCACGATCTGGCGGGACAGATCCGGCCGTCCGTGATAGTCCAGGTCCATCGCCAGGAACGCGACGTCAACCGCCACATCGCCGCAGCGCAGGCGCGGGTTGAACTCCACGCAGTCGATGATCTGGAGATCCTCCGGACGCGGGCCCTGCACGCAGATGTGCGCCAGGTGCAGGTCGCCATGCCCCTCGCGGATCCGCCCGGTCTCCACCCGACGCGTGAAGAGCGCCGCGTGCTGCTCGAAGAACCGCGCGGAGATCTCGTCGATGAGCCGGTGCTGGATCGGTGCGATGATCGAGCCCATGTAGGGCTTGGTCTGCTCGAGGTTCTCCCGAATGCTGAAATGGGCCGCCTCGGCCGTGCCCCACTCGTCTACGCCCGGCCCCGTCGCGGCCTCGCGGTAGAAGCGGCTCAGCCGCTCCGCCAGCGCGGGGAAGACGCGCTCGTCCACCTGATCGGTACGCACCAGGTAGTTGAGCATCTGGTGGTCCGGCAGGCGATTCATCTTCACCGCGTACTCGACGACCGGTCCCTCGCCGAAGAACTGGAGGCGCTCGGCGACCTCGACGACCGGGACCACGTCCAGGTAGACACCCTGGCTGAGGCGGCGGTTCAGCCGGATTTCCTCCCGGCAGAAGAAGTGCCGGCGCTCGAGCGTGCTGAAGTCGAGGAACCCGAAGTTGACCGGCTTCTTGATCTTGTAGACGAGGTCATCCACCAGGAAGACGATGGAAATGTGGGTCTCCTCGATCGCGATCTCCGTGGCCGGATGCGGATACGCCTCCGGACGGCTCAGATCAGCAACGATCCGCGCCACGTGCGCCCGCGCGGCTTCGTGGTCCAGCATCGCCCCTCCTCGGCAGCAGGCATGGAGACCGGCGCTCATCCGGCCCGCCACAGAGGGTACGGCCCGCGGCGCCGCCTGGCAAGCCGCGCCGGCCGCGCTCGGGCGGATCAGCGGCCCGGCCCGCCACCGCGTTGGCATCAACCGTGCCCGCTGAGTACACTTGAGTGTCAATTGCGCCGTGTGCCGCCGACTTGCCCGCGTAGCTCAGCGGATAGAGCCGGGGCGTCCTAAGCCCTGTGGTCGGGGGTTCGAGTCCCTCCGCGGGCGCCGGACATCGGGCCGGTGTGGCAGACCTGCTCCACCGGCCGCGCCGCCGCGCCCGAAGTCGGTTCTCCCGAGGAGGCGGGGAGGGACGGGCGAATCGGAAGTTC
>JASBVL010000065.1 GCA_029961075.1 Sphaerobacter sp. | reverse complement strand
GTTCGGCTCCTTGCTCGCCCGATCTGTGACCAGCTCGACGCCCTGGATCATGCCCAGGCCGCGGACGTCCCCGACGATGTCGTACGTGCCAAGGACCTCGGCGAGCCGCTGGTGGAGATAGACGCCGGTGGCGGCCGCGCGCTCAACCAGCCCCTCGCGCTCGATCACCTCCAGGGTGGCGAGCCCCGCGGCGCAGCTCGTCGCGTTGCCCGACACGGTGAAGAGGGCCACCCCCGTGCCGGCGTCGAGGAGCTCCTGCCGCCCGACGATGGCGCTCAGCGGCAGCCCACCGCCGAGCGACTTGCCGAGGAGCACCAGGTCGGCCTCGATCTCCCCGTGCTCGTACGAGAACATCTTGCCGGTACGGCCCAGCCCGACCTTGATGTCGTCCACCACCAGCACGATCCCGTGGCGGTCGCACAGCGCGCGCAGCTTCGGCAGGAAGTCCGGCGGCGGGACGATATCTCCCCCGTCGCTCTGCACGGTCTCGACGAAGACCGCGCCGATGTCGTCCGGCGGGCAGATCGTGGCGAAAAGGTAGTCCTCCAGGAAGCCGAGGCACTGGTCGGTCACCCGGCTCGCGTCCCCGTCGAATGGGTTGCGATAGGGATCCGGGCAGGGCACCTTCGTGACGTGGGCGCCGCCGATGACGTCGGTGAAGGCCGTATGCCCCGACAGCGCCATGGTGGCGTCGGTGGTGCCGTGCCAGCTCCCGATGAACGAGACGACGCGCCGCTTCCCGGTCGCCAGCCGGATCAGCCGCTGGGCGGCCTCGCTGGCGTCCGAGCCCGACAGGCCGAACCAGGCCTTCTTCGGAAAGTCGCCCGGCATCAGGGTCACCAGCCGCTCGGCCAGGTCGAGCGCGGGCTGATTGATGGCGGAGACCAACCCGGCGAACATCGTCTTCTCGAGCTGGGCGGTGACGGCGCGGCGCACCTGGGGGTTGCTGTAGCCCAGATGCGCCAGCGACCAGCTCGCGCCGAAATCGAGGTAGGATCGGCCCTCGACGTCATAGAGGCGCGCGCCTTCCGCCCGGTCGATGACGATGGGGTTGTAGCGGATCTTGATGGCATTCCCGATCAGCCGGCGGTCGCGCGCGACCGCCTGCTGGACGCTGGTCGTCGTCGACCGCTGCTCCATGGCCCCCTCCGCTCCGCTGCCGGCGCATCAGCCCGCCACCGATCACACGTCCGCCACGCATCGTGCGCGCCACAGCCGGCGCCCCGCGCGGGGCGCGGGCGGCCACGATCACCCGGTCTTGCTGACGCGCCGTGACGCCGCTTCGACGGGCGTCCCACGGCCGAGCTTCGGCCCGAACGGCCAGCGGATCTCCCGACCGCGGGTCAGGCCGGCCGGGCGGAGGATCAGCACGGCGATCATCGCCAGCGCGATCACGATCTCCGTGAAGCCCACGAGCTGGAAGGGGATCAGCTCACCCAGGGCTGTCTGGGTCGCCCGCTGGACGTTGAGCCAGCTCTCGACGCTGCGCAGCGCCTCGGAGGTGAGCGACACGGCCACGGCCCCGATCACCGCGCCGCTCACGCTGCCGCTCCCACCGATGATGAGCATGGCCACGATCAGGAAGGTCTGCCGGAGGTAGAAGGAGTTCGGTGAGAAGGTGGTGATGAAGTGCGCCCACAGGCCGCCAGCAACGGCCGCGACGAAGACGCTGAGGACCCAGGCGACCCAACGCACCCAGGCGCTGCTGACCCCGACGCTCCAGGCGGCCGCCTCGTCGTCGCGCGCGGCGCGCAGCCGCAGCCCCAGCGACGTCTGCCGGAACAGGAAGGCCAGCACCACGAAGAGCAGCATCCAGCCCGCCGCCATCCAGAGATGCGTGTACTGCGGGATGCCGAACACCGTGCGCGAGCCGCGGGTCAACGCCTCCCAGTGCAGCGCGACGCTATGCACGATGATCAGCCACGCGAACGAGGCAATGGTGAAGCGACGCGGAGCCGGACGAACGGGAGGCCGAGGACGGCCCCCACCGCCGCGGCGATCAGCCCGGCGGCCAGCAGCGCCGGGATGAAAGGCAGGTGGGCCTGGTACAGGATCCAGCTCTCGGGCATGTCGGGCAGGGTCAGGTTCTTCTCCCGGGGGCTCAGCGAGAACCAGATCGTGCCGTAGGCGCCGATGGCCATGAAGGCCACGTGGGCAAACGACATCAGCCCCGAGTTGCCGGTGAAGATCTGGAGCGCCACCACCAGGATGACGTTGATGAACATCACGGTGACCACGCGCTCGAAGACGCGGCCAGCCAGGAGGTCGGTGCCGGCGGCCAGGACGAGGAGCCCGACGACGAGCACGATCAGCGGGAAGTACCGCTGCATCCAACGCGGGAACTGTGCTCCCTTGGCGTTCACCGGGCCTCCCGCACATAGCTGCCACCGATGAGCCCTTGCGGCCGGATCAGGAGAAGCAGGATCACGATGCCGAAGGTGACCGCCTGTCGGTAGTCGAGCAGTGCCTGCGGCAGGACCGACTGCAAGCCAACGGTGAGGAAGCCCAGCAGATAGCCGCCCAGGACCGCCCCCTTCAGGCTCTCCATCCCGCCGACGACCGAGGCGATGAAGGCGATCAGCACCGGCTGGAGGCCGATCGCCGGCTCGACCAGGGACGAGCGCCCGACCCAGAAGAGGGAGACGATGCCGGCCATGAAGCCGCTGATCGCGAAGGCGGTCGCGATCACCCGATTGGCCCGCACCCCAAGCAGCCGCGCCATGGTGAAGTCGTCCGCCGCCGCGCGGAGCGCCATGCCCATGATCGTGCGTCTTAGGAAGACGGTGAGCACGCCGAGCAGGAGCAGGCTGACCGCCAGGCTGATGAGGTCGACCGTCGTCACCCGGACGTTGCCGACGGTCTGGGTCTGCACGAAGAAGTCCGGCAGCCGGACGGCCTGCGGCCGGGGCGAGACGGTCAGGAGGGCGATGTTCTGGAGCAGGGCGCTGATCGCGAACGAGGTGATCAGCATGGTCGTCGGGGAGCTGTTCCGCACCGGGCGGAACCCGACGCGCTCCATCAGCACGCTGGCCAGCACCGCCATGGCGATGCTCAGGATGGCCACGAAGATCCAGGGCCAGAGGGTCTTCCCGAAGATCAGCAGGGAGTGGCCGCCGACCATCACCAGCTCGCCATAGGCGAAGTTGATGAGCCGCAGGATGCCGTAGACGATGACGAGCCCGAGCGCCATCAGGGCGTACAGTCCCCCGAGGGAGAGCGCGGAGATGACGAACTGGATGAGTTGCTCCAACGTTTGACCTCCTGAGCCACCCGTCCGGCCTAGGCGCTCGCCGGGGCGGCGGTCTACCCGGGGATCCCGGCATCGCGGCGGCCCTCACTGCGCCCCAGATAGGCGCTCTCGATGTCCACATGCTGGCGCAGCTCGCCCGGCGGGCCCGCGAACGCGACCTCGCCCGTGCTGAGCAGGTAGGCGCGATCCACGATGCCCAGCGTCTTCTCCACGTTCTGCTCGACGAGCAGGACCGTCATGCCGAGATCGCGGAGCTGGACGATGAGGGTGAAGACGCCGTCGACGAGCCGGGGGCGCCAGGCCGAGCGACGGCTCGTCGAGCATCATGAGCCGCGGGCGCGATATCAAGGCGCGCGCGATGGCCAGCATCTGCTGCTCGCCGCCGGACAGGTTGCCGGCGGGTCGCTTCAAGCGCTCACCCAGGAGGGGGAAGAACGCGCACCAGCGCTGGACGTCCTGCTGGATCCCGGCCCGGTCGCTCCGGGTCGCGGCGCCCAGGCGCAGGTTCTCCTCCACGGTCAAGCCGGGGAAGATGCGGCGCCCCTCGGGGACCAGACTGATCCCCCGCCGGACGATGTCCTCCGGCGCCTGCCGCAGCAGCGACTGTCCCTGGAACGTGATGGCTCCCTGCCAGGGCCGGACGATCCCGGCGATGCTCGCCAGCGTGGTGCTCTTGCCGGCACCATTGACGCCGATCAGCCCGACATCTCACCCTCGGCGACGGCGAGCGTGACCCCGCGCAGCGCCGTGATCGCCCCGTAGCGGACGTGGAGATTGTCGACCCGGAGCATGTCAACCCCGCCTCCGCCGCGGCCCCGAGGTAGGCCGCGATGAAATCCGGTTCGCGGCGGACCTCGTCGGGCGTCCCCTCGGCGATCGTCCGGCCGTAGTTGAGGACGTGCAGGCGGTCGCAGAGCCGCATGATCAGCCGCATGTCGTGGTCGACGATCAGGATGCCGCAGCCCAGCTCCCGCCGCACCCCCGCCAGCGTCTCCAGCAGCACCTGCACCTCGGGCTCGGTGAGCTCGGCGCCCGGCTCGTCCAGCAGCAGGAACTCGGGCGCGCTCGCCAGGGCGCGGGCGATCTCGACCCGGCGCTCTTCGCCCTGCGGCAGCGCGCCGGCCGGCCACTCGGCCAGGTGGTCGAGCCCCACGCGCTCCAGGGCGGCCCAGGCCCGTGCCATGGCCTCGCGGCGGGTGACGCGGCGGGCGCTCAACGCCGCCACCTCCACGTTCTCGAGCACGGAGAACGCCTTGAAGAGCCTGACCACCTGGAAGGTCCGGACCACACCGGCCCGGGCGATCCGATGGGGCGTCCACCCGGCGATGTCCGTGCCGCCGACCCAGACCTCCCCATCGGTGATGCGCAGCATCCCGGTCAGGACATTGATCAGCGTCGTCTTGCCCGAGCCGTTCGGTCCGATGAGTCCCAGGATCTCCCCGCGACCCAGGGTGAGGCTGACGCCGTCGACCGCACGCAAGCCGGCGTAATCCTTGGTGACCCTTTGGCGACCAGCGCGGCTGGCGCAGGGCGCCCCTCGATGGACGACGTCATGCCCCCTCACTCACCAGCAGCCGGGCGCCCGGCTGCACCGCGCCCCGGCCTACTCGGGCACGTACTCCGGCTTGATCGTCCCGACGAACGTCGGCTCCCCACTCTTGACCTCGAGGATGAACGCCTCCTTGTCCGGCCGGTGCCCAGACGCGGCGTCGGACCAGGTCAGGGTGCCGCTCAGGAGCTGGTACTGCACCCCCTCCATCGCCCGCGCCATCGCCGGGCCATCGGTGGTTCCGGCAGCCTCGATCGCCTGCGCGATGATCTGGACCGTGTCCCAGCCCATCGCCGCGAAGGCCGTCTCGGGCGGGACGCCGTACTCCGCCTGGTAGAGCTGGAGGAACTCATCCATCGCCGGGCCGACACCCGGGCCGACGAAGCTGTGGGTCGAGATGAAGATGTTGTTGCCCGCGTCCGGGCCGACCGCGGGGTAGAACTCGACCGTGTCCATGGCGTCGCCGCCCATGAGCGGCGTGGCGAAGCCGGCCGCGCGCAGCTCGCGCACCATCATGGCGTAGTCCGGCATGTTGGTGGAGAGCAGGATCACCTGCGGCGGCTCGGGCAGGCTCTGGAGGCGCTGGATCTGGGCGTCGATCTGCATGTCGCCCTGGAGGTAGGTGTCCTCACTGACGATCGTGCAGCCGATCTGCTGGAACGCATCCACGAAGTACTCGCCGAGCGATTGGGTGTACTCGGTGGTGGTATCGACGATGGTGGCGCCCGTCGTCCAGCCCATGTCCGTGCAGGCGAACTGGGCCGCCGCCGCCGACATCGTCTGGTTCCACATCGAGACGGTGAACTGCAGGTCGCCGAGCGCCTCCGAGCCGTAGAGCGGGGAGGAGGCACAGGTCGACAGGCCGACGATGCCCGCCTCCTGCGCCGCGCGGCCGACGGGAGCGCCGTAGTCGAAGTCGCACGGGGCGATCATGACCTCGGCCCCCTGCTCGATCAACTGGATCGCGGCGTTCCCGACCGTGGCCTGGTCGGTCTTCCCGTCCAGCTCGATCAACTGCAGCGGCCGACCGAGGACGCCGCCGGCCTCGTTGATCTGCTTGACCGCGAGGCGCGCCCCCATCAGCGGCGGGGAGTCGTCGGCAGCCATCCAACCGGTCAGATGCACGGCCGCGCCGATCACGATCGGGTCCCCATCGCCGGACGGCGACCCAGGGGCGGGCGATGCGCCGGCCCCGCCGTTGCCGGGCGGCCCGGTCGCCGGGGCCGGCGCACCCGCCGTCCCACCGCAGGCGGCCAGGACCAGACTGACGACCGCGAGCATCGTGAGCATCAGGATGGGCAGGCTCACTCGTCGTTTCATGGTCTCACTCTTCCTCACGCGAGGGCGGGTACACCGCACAGCCGAGTCGTACGGACGGGATCGGCTCGGACTCGACTGGCACGGGCGTTGTCACGACCGGAGCGAAGGCAGTCGACAAGGCGTCGTGCGCGCCCCGCGACCTCTCTGGCACCTCCATCTACCGCACCTCCGGCGCCATCGACTCAATGCTGCTGCGCGCGGAGACGTTGACTCCAATCCGGTCTCGTTTGGCCTACAGGGAGCGCTCGGACCTGCCCCGACCGGGTCGCGCCGGCCGGCGGCGGGGCATCACACTCGGTGGGACGTCACGACGCGTGGCAGGGATACGCTGGTGATGCCGGCCCCGCAGGAAGCACCGCGGGGCGGATCGACAGGAGTGAGCGGAGGCGCCATCGGCTCACAGCGGTGGGGGGAGTCCACGGTCAACGGCCCCTCAGGCCTGATGGAAGCGGATTCCGCTCAGCGGGCATTTGGGAGTGACGAGAGCGAGGCAGGGGCCCTGTCAATAGCGCGGACGACGCGCCTCCCGACGCCCACGGCCACCGCCGCGGCCACGCCCCTCGCCCGGCGACGAAGAAGACATGGCCGGCTCCTGCGCCCCGCGAGCCGGCCCGCGCCGCCCGACCGGTCCGCAGGCGGGTGGGCCGCGGGGTCCAGGGTGGCCGGTGCCGCGGCGGGGGCGGGAAAAGTCGATCTGAACCGTCCAGAACTGAATTGCGGCGCGAGCGGGGGCATGCTACTGATACGGGCAGAAAGTCGCCAACTGGACAGCGCTGGTCCGCCCGGCGGCGTGCAGACGCTGGCGCGGGTGGGATGCATGGGTGCCCGGCGTCGGCAGAGGAGGCAGCGACGATGGAGCGCGATCGTGTGGAGCGCGGGGAGCGGGGCGCGGTCGCCACGGTCGAGCCGGAGGGCGGCGAGCGGCCGTGGGCCGAGCGCGAGGCCGCCCTCGGCGTGCTCGACCGGGAGGATGTCACGGACGAGGAGCTGGAGGAGCTGCTGATCCGGGAGATCACCATCGACGGCATGTGCGGCGTCTACTAGAGGAAGCCGGCCATGCGTCGGTCGGACCGGATCACGCTGGCGCGCACGGCCGCGCTCCGCCCCGAGCCCTTCGGGGCGCTGGTCTACACGTACCACCAGCGCCAGCTCTTCTTCATCGAGCCGCGGCTGCTGCCCTTCCTCGAGTCCGCCGGGACCGAGAGCGTCGGGGCCATCGCCGACCGGCTGGTCGCCGAGGGGACCCTCACCCCGGAGGCGGTGCCGCGCATGATGCTGCTGCTCGAGGGGCTTCGCCGCAAGGGGGTCATCGATGTCCTCTGACCTGCTGCGCCGCGGGTTGAGCGCGCCGATCTGCCTGACCTGGGAGCTCACCTACGCCTGCAACCTGCGCTGCGTCCACTGCCTGTCGTCCTCCGGACGGCGCGCCCCGGATGAGCTCAGCACCGACGAGGCGAAGCGGCTGATCGACGAGTGGGCCGCGATGCGGGTCTTCTACATCAACGTCGGCGGCGGCGAGCCGATGACGCGGCCCGACTTCTTCGAACTGATGGAGTACGCCATCGCGCGCCGCATCGGCGTCAAGTTCAGCACCAACGGCACGCTGATCGACGACGCGGCGGCGGACTGGATCGCCCGCACCGACTACCTGGATGTGCAGATCAGCCTCGACGGCGCCACGGCCGCGGTGAACGACCCGATCCGCGGCGAGGGGTCGTACGCGCGGGCGCGGCAGGCGATGGAGCGGCTGGCGGCGCGCGGGTTCCCCTTCAAGATCAACACCGTCGTGACCCGGCGCAGCTTCGACCAGCTCGACGCGATGTACGACCTGGCGCGGCAGTATGGGGCGCAGCTCCGCGTGACCCGGCTCCGCCCCTCGGGGCGCGGGCGTGAGGTCTGGCACGCGCTCCGCCTCACCCGCGACCAGAGCCGCGCGCTCTACGGCTGGCTGCAGGCACACCCGGACGTCCTGACGGGCGACTCATTCTTCCACCTCTCGGCGCTGGGGCAGCCGCTGGACGGGCTGAACATGTGCGGCGCCGGCCGGATCGTGTGCTGCGTGGACCCGCGCGGCGACGTCTACGCCTGCCCGTTCGCGCTCGCCGACGAATTCAAGGCCGGGAACGTCCGCGAGCGCTCCTTCGCCGACATCTGGCGGAACGCGCCGCTCTTCGTCCACCTGCGCGCCTGGGAGGTGGGCGGCACCTGCCAGCAGTGCGGGGCCTACGGGCGCTGCCAGGGAGGCTGCATGGCGGTCAAGCACTTCACCGGCACGCCGCTCGACGCGCCGGACCCCGAGTGCGTCTTCACCCCCGAGACCGGGCCGACGGACGTCATCCTGCCGCTGACGCTCCGCCCGCGCCCGATCCGCGTCCCGCGCGCGGCGGCCGGCGATTGACCGCCGCCGTGCTCCGGACCTGGGGCTCGTCCATGGGCGTGCGGCGGTGAGCGACGCGATGCGCGAGCGCGCCGCGGCGTCCTCCGGCGACGCCGGCGGCGAAGCAGCGCCGGTGGCTGGGGCAATCGCCGCCGGGGCCCTGCGGTGCCAGCTTGCGCCGGGGGTGCGCCTGGTCCGGCGGGGCACGGCGGCCTGGGTGGTGGCGCCGGACCCGCTCCGCGTCTGGCGCGTGCAGCCCGCGGCGCTGGAGCTCTTGGCGCACTGCCGGGCCGGGCGGACCGTGGGGGAGGCCGTGGCCGCGGTCCCGGGCCTCCGGCCAGCCGTGGCGCTGCGCCTGCTCGACCGACTGGCCGAGCAGGGCGCCGTTCAGCTCGAGCCGGTCGGCGACGCGGCAGCCCTGCCCTCCGTCTCCGTGGTCATCCCGGTGCGCAACCGGCCGCGCGCCATCGCCGCCTGCCTGGCCGCCATCGAGCGGCTCGACTACCCGCGGGACCGGCTGGAGGTGATCGTCGTCGACGACGGGTCGACGGACGCGACGCCAGAGGTGGTCGCCGCGTGGGCCGGCCGCTTGCCCCTGCGCCTGATCCGCCTGCCGGCGCCGGCCGGGCAGGCGGCCGGCCGCAATCGCGGCGCGGCGGCGGCGCGCGGGGAGGTCCTGGCCTTCACCGACAGCGACTGCCTGCCGACCCCGGGGTGGCTGCGCGAGCTGGTGCCCGAGCTGGCCCTGCCGGGCGTGGCGGCGGTCGGGGGTGCGGTGCTCCCGGCCGAGGAGACGCGCTGGCTGCAGCGCTATGAGGCCGTCCGCTCGCCCCTCTTCCAGGGGGTCAGGCGGGCCAGCGTGCGGCCGCGCGCGCCGGTGGCCTACCTGGCGAGCTGCAACCTGCTGGTGCGGCGGCGCGCCTTCCGGGCGGTGGGTGGGTTCGCCGAGCTCCCGGTGGGCGAGGACGTCGACCTGATCTGGCGGCTCTGCGCCCGCGGCGCGCGCGTGCAGTACCGGCCCGACGGCGCGGTGCGGCACGACCACCGCGACCGGCTGGGGCCGTTCCTGCGGCGCCGGGCGGCCTACGGGGGGTCGGAGGCGCTGCTGCTGGAGCGGCACCCGGAGAACGGTCGCTACCTCGTCGTGCCGATGGGGCTGGCGCTCGGGCTCGGCTGGGCGCTCGCCGGGCTCGCCACCCGGCGGGCGCGGCTCGCGCCGCTGGGTGTGGTGCCCCCGGCGATCGACCTGGCTTTGGCGGTGCGCCGGACCCGCCGCGCGGGCCTGCCGGTGGAGCCCAGCCTGCTGCTGCGGGCCGCGCTGCGCGGCTACGGGGCGGCGCTCTACTGGGGCGCCGTCAACGTCAGTCGCTACTACGCGATCCCGGCCCTGGCGGTGAGCCTAGCGGCGGGGCGGTCGGCGCCGGGCCGGGGATTGCGGCTGGCGGTCGGGCTCTCGCTGCTCGGGACGGCGGTGGTGGACTGGGTCCGCCTGGGGCCGCGGCTGCCGCTGCCGCACTTCGTCGCCGCGCACGCCCTCGATGCGCTGGCCTACCACCTGGGGTCGCTGGCGGGCTGCGCGCGGCACCGCACGCTGCGGCCGCTGCGCCTCCAGCTCGTGCCGCGGTGGCCGGCTGGCCGCGCGCCGGAGGAGCCCGCCGGGCCTACGCGGCCAGGCAGGCGTTGATGGCCGCGGGGATGCGCGCGAGCTCGTCGACGACGGCGCAGCGCCCCTCGCCGAGCGCCGCCAGGCGGCGGCAGGCGGCGATCGACTCGGGGGTCCGGCCGGTCGCGACGACGTGGAGCGTCGGGAAGGCGGCCGCCACCGGCTCCGCCGGCGGTCCGGTCGTCTGCAGGCCGTCGCTGAAGAGGAGGCCGATGCGCTCCGGGGTGTCGGCCAGCGCCAGCTCGTCCAGGCCGACCCGCAGGCCGAGGGCGAGGTCGGTCAGGCCCCGCCCGCTCAGCGCCAGGACCCGATCGAGGAGGAGGTCGAGCGGCACGGCCTCGTCGAGGCGCTTGAGGACCGCCGCGTCGCGCCAGAAGGCGACCACGGCGAAGGGGTCGGGAGCGACGCGCACGGCCACCGCCGCCAGGGCCAAGGCGGCCTGGAGGATGGCCGCCCCCTTCATCGAGCCGGAGATGTCGAGCATGAGGGCATAGGCGCGCCGCCGGTGGCGCCGCTCCCAGACGAAGAGGGCATCCTCGCGCGGCGGGGGCGTGACGAGCAGGCGCTCGAGCGATCGCTCCAGGTCTAGCTCGGCCGGCTCGCCCCGGTCGGGCACGCTGGTGAGCCGGCCGCGGCCGGCGCGCCCGCCGACGGCGCGGCGGGCCTGGCGCACGATCAGCTCGCGGGCCAGACGGCGGGCCAGCGCCCGCAGGTCGCCGCGGTCGTGGAGGTCGCTCAGCTCGCCAAGCAGCGCCAGCGGGTCGGCCGCCTCCTCGGCGAGCGCCGCCTCCAGCGCGGCGGGATCCACTGGGTGGCGCAGCCGCTCGGCGAGCCGCGGGTGCCGGGCGGCGACGCCGTGGAAGGTCCGCTGCCCGGCGGCGCGGCGCCCGGTCGCCCGGCCGGCCTCGTCGCCGAGATAGACCGCCCCGCCGGCGCCGGCCACGCGGCCGGTCGGCCCCGAACCCGGCCGGCCGCCCTCGGGCGCCGGCTCGCGGGGCGCGGTGGCATCCGGCGCGCCGGTGGGGGGCGCGGGCGGGGCCGAGGGGTCGGGCGCGGGTGGCGGCGCGGCGTCCTCCAGCGCGGCACGGACGACCTCGGCGACGATGTCGTCGGCGCTGCGGCGCGCCGACTCGCGCACCGCGACCTTGATCGACAGCGCCGTCTGGGCGGCCTCGACCAGCGCGCGCTGGGCCGCCACGTCGTCGGCCGCCCGGAACAGCGTGACGCCCCGCAGCTCGGCGAGGCGCTCCGCCACCAGGACGAAGTCGATCGCGCCGCGGACCGAAGCCCCCATCCGCAGGTCCGGGTGCTGCCGCGTGCGCCGCACGACCGCCACGGCCAGCCGCACGAGCCACGCATCGCGGCTGCCGGTGCGCCGCGCCACGATCTGCCGCTCCTCCTCGGCCGGCTGGTAGTCGAGCCGGACGCGGCAGAGGCGGTCGGCCACCGCGCCGCTCAGCCGGCCGGTGCCGATGTTGTCGAAGGGGTTCATCGCGGCGATGACGCGGAAGCCGGGGTTGGCCCGGACGGCGCCGACCCGCGGGATGGTGATCTCCCGCTCGGCCATGGCGGTCAGCAGGGTGTTCAGTGTGTCCTCCGGCACGCGGTTGAGCTCTTCAATATAGAGGAAGCCGCCGTCGCGCATGGCGAGCGGCAGCGGGCCGTAGACGAAGGTCTCCGGGGTGAAGTCCGCCGCGAGGACGCGCGCAGGGGAGTGGTGCCCGACGA
Source organism: Sphaerobacter sp. (assembly GCA_029961075.1). Classification (GTDB taxonomy): domain Bacteria; phylum Chloroflexota; class Chloroflexia; order Thermomicrobiales; family Thermomicrobiaceae; genus Sphaerobacter. The sequence goes on along the minus strand of JASBVL010000065.1, from coordinate 3,859 downwards.
GCTTGGCCGGCGTCAGGTCGGCGTTCCCCTCGACGAAGTGCAGCGCGGTGTGGGCGGCCGCGGTGATCGCGCGCAGGAGGGTGGACTTGCTCGTGCCCGGCGGGCCTTCGAGCAGCAGGTCGCGCCCAGCACCGAGCGCGGCCAGGATGAGCTGCAGCTCGCTGGTGCGCCCGACGATCTCCGGCTCGATGGCGGCGTAGATCCGGCGGATATCCATGGGCACCTCATGACGGGTGCGCCGGGCCAGCCCCCGGCCGGGACCGGCCGGTATGGCGTGGCCCGGCTGCACCGTGGCCGTGCGCAGCCTCGTGTCAGCGGCCTACTGGTACCGGATCACGCCCCGGATGTTGCGTCCCTCGAGCATGTCCTGGTAGCCCTCGTTGATCTGGTCGAGCGTGTAGGTCCGCGTGATCAGCTCGTCCACCTTGAGCGTGCCCGCCCGGTAGAGCTCGAGGTAGCGCGGGAGATCGACGCGGGGGTTCGAGTTCCCGTACAGGCTCCCGACGACCTCCTTCTGCATCAGGACCAGGTCGGTGGGCGGGATGTCGATATGGCCTGCGGTTGGCTGGCCCAGGCCGACGACGACGGTGCGCCCGCCCTTGCGGGTTGCCCGGTAGGCCATGCCGACGTGCTCCGGTTGGACCACGTCGATCGTCACGATAGTCTTGTCGGCCCCGACCCCGTTGGTCAGCTCGCGGATCAGCGCCACCGGGTCTTCGCGGCTGTTATTGATGGTGTGGGTGGCGCCCAGCTCCTCGGCCATCTCGAGCTTGAAGTCGACCAGGTCGACCGCGATGACCTTGGCCGCGCCCTTGACCGCCGCGCCCTGCACCGCGTTGATGCCGACGCCGCCGATGCCGAAGATCGCCACCGTCTCGCCCGGCTGCACGTCGGCCCGGTTGACCGCGGCACCGAAGCCGGTGGGGACGCCGCAGCCGACCAGGCACACCTTGTCGAGCGGCAGGTCGTGGGGAATGGGCACCACCGAGGCAACCGGGCAGACGGTCCACTCGCTAAAGGTGGAGATGAGGCACATCTGACCGAGATCCTGGCCGTTCTGCGTGTGCATGCGGTAGGTGCTGTCGAGCTGCTGGCCCTGGAGGATGTTCGCACCGAGGTCGCAGAGCATCGTCAGCCCCGACGAGCACCAGCGGCAGCGACCGCAACTCGGGATGAAGGTGAGGATCACGTGATCGCCAGGCTTGACCTCGGTCACGCCCGGCCCGACCTGCTCGACCACGCCCGCGCCCTCGTGTCCGGCCACGATTGGATAGTTGACGGGGAGATCGCCCGTGACGAGATGCCAGTCCGAGTGGCAGAGCCCGGTGGCGGCAAGGTGGACCAGCACCTCGCCCGCCTTCGGCTCGTCCAGCTCGATCTCTTCGATCTGGAACCGCTGATTTGGGCCATACAGGACGGCCGCGCGCGTCTTCATAGCAGCCTCCCTTGCATGCGACCCGATCTCGCCCGGAGATCGTGACCGTGCTGCCGATAGGACCGATTAGGGCGGAGCGGCGGGGATGTCCCCCTGCGTCGTCGTCGCGACCGGCCAGCCAGGCGCAGTCGGAGCGCGCCTCGCCGGGGAGGGGGGCTGCGCGCCCGGCGCCCGGCGCGGCGAGACCGGCGAGCCGGGCCATGCTGCATGCTGCTGATCATGGGTCCCCTCCCCCCGCTGGCGCGGGGCGACGGGCGCGCGGGGCAGCGCGGCCACCCGGCCGCTCAACTCGCCTCGGCGCGCCGCTCGGCCGCCGCGGACTCCGGCACGGCGCCAGCGGGCCGCTCCAGCACCCGCGCGCGCGACGGCTTCGGTCCCCGGGTGAAGTCCGGGGGCATGATGACGTCCTCGGGCCGGAGGTCATGGATCGATGCGCGCCCGATCCCGAGGAGCGTCTCGTCGATCCCCATGCGCAGGATGTCCAACACGTTGCGGACGCCGGCCTCGCCGTTGGCGGCGAGGCCCCACAGGTAGGCGCGGCCGATCATGACCGCCCGGGCGCCCAGCGCCAGCGCCTTGACGACGTCGCTGCCGCGCCGGATCCCCCCGTCGAGCAGGATCTCGACCTTGCCCCCCACCGCCTCAACGATGGCGGGCAGCATGCGGATCGTGGCCGGCGCGCCGTCGAGGTTGTTGCCCCCGTGATTAGAGACGGAGATGGCGTCCGCCCCGATCTCGACCGCCCGGCGGGCGTCGTCGGGATGCAGGACCCCCTTGACGATGAACGGCCCGCCCCACTGCTCGCGCAGCCAGGCGATGTCGTCCCAGGTCGGCAAGGGCGTCTGCATCCACTCGGCGTAGGCGCCGAAGAAGGTCGGCGCCGGCTCGCCGGGCAGCGCCACGTTCGGCACCGTGAGATCGGGCAGCCCACCGCTGCGCAGGTAGTCGAGCAGCCAGCGGGGGCGGGTGATGCCCTGGGGGGCGAACCGGAGCATCGTCCGCAGGTCGAGCCGCTCCGGGATGACCGGGCTGCCCCAGTCGCGCCGGGTGGCGAAGGACCAGTCCAGCGTGACGATTAGGCCAATCGCGCCCGCCCGCCTGGCGCGCTCCAGCCGCTTCAGGATCCGCTCGCGGGACCCCATCCAGTAGACCTGGAAGAAGGTGCGCGGATTGGCCGCCACGACCTCCTCGATCGGCTTGCTGGCGAACGAGCTCAGCCCCATGATCGTGCCCGCCGCGGCCGCCGCCCGCGCGACGGCGACCTCGGCCTCCGGCGTCACCGCCTGGACGCCGGTGGGGGAGATGATCACGGGGAGGGAGATCGACTCGCCGAGCACGGTGGTCGCCTGGTCGCGGGTGCGGGGGAGGTTGCCGATCCGCGACACGAGCCCCAGCTCGCTGAAGGCCGTCACGTTGTCGTGGAGCGTGATCCCCTGCTCGGACCCGGCGATCAGGGCGTAGTAGACCGACTTCGGCAGGCGCCGCTTCGCCCGGCGCTGCGCCTCGGCCACCGACTCGAACCACTCGCGCGTGCTTGCCATGCCGCCTTCCTTTGCCGCTCAGCCAGTCAACGGTGGACCGCCGGCCGCGGGGGCCCCGATCAGCCCGCGGAGACGCAGTAGCTCACTGCCGCCGGGATGTCCTCCAACTCGTTGATGAAGACGCAGTGGCCGCGACCGCGCGCCGCCAGCTCCTGGCAGGCGCGCACCCGGCTCTCCTCCAGCGAGGTCCCGATCACGTGCAGGCGCGGGAACTTCGCCGCCAGCGGCAGGGGGTCGTCGCCGAGGTTGTGGATCCCGTCGGTGAAGATGATGCCGATCTTCTCCCGCGTGGCCGTCCGCTCCAGCTCGCGCAGGCCGACCTCGAGGCCGAGCCGCAGGTTGGTGAGCCCCCGCGCCCGCACGGCGAGGATCTCGTCGAGCAGCCGGGTCAGCGGCTTCGCCTGGGCCGCGCCCTTCAGCACCGCCGCGTCGCGCCAGAAGAGCACCACGGCGAAGTCGTCGTCGCGGATGTTGCGCGCCAGCGACGCCGCGGCCAGCGCGGCGTTCATCAGCTTGGCGCCGCGCATCGAGCCGCTGACGTCCAGCAGCAGCACCCAGGTCCGCCGCGCCCGGACGCGCTCGGTCACCCAGAAGTCGTCGTACTCCGGGTACGGCTTGCCGGCGATCTCCTCCAGCGTGCGGTCGAGGTCGAGGTCGTCGGAGTTGAAGTGGTAGCGTACGGGGCGGAGCTGGCCGCGGCCCGGGCTGGCGGTCGGGTTGTGGCGCGCCAGCCGAATCACGATCTTGAGCGCCAGCTTGCGGGTCAGCTCCCGCAGGTCCTGCTCGGGCGCGTGGGGGAGGAGGTCGCTGAGCAGCGCCAGCGCCTCCTGCTCGTCCTCCTGGTACAGGTCCCGCAGGGCCTCCAGGTCGAGCTCGCCGCTGT
>JASBVL010000064.1 GCA_029961075.1 Sphaerobacter sp. | reverse complement strand
TGCCGGCCGCGGCCAAGGTCGTGTACCGCGCGTGGGAGCTGGGCCTCGTCCTCTACGACGCGGGCAACTGGTCGAACGTGCTGGAGATCACGCCCCAGCTCATCCTGAGCCGCGCCGAGATCGACGAGGGCGCCGCGCTGCTCGATCAGGCCTTCCTTCAGGGACGTGCTGGCGGGGAAGGTCAGCGACGAGGCGGTCGCCCGCTACGCGGGCTGGTAGGAGGCCAGGGTGAACGATCCGATCGTCGCGTGCCTGGCGGGGCGACTCCCGGCGTACCTGCGTGACCTCGAGGAGCTCGTCAACCAGGACTCCGGCAGCGACGACAAAGACGGTGTCGACCGCGTCAATGCGTGGCTCCAGCGGCGACTCGAATCCTTGGGCTTCACCGTGACCCGCGTCCGGCACGACACCTATTGAGACGATCTGATCGCGCGCCGCCATGGCGCCGGCCGCGCCACGATCATGCTGCTCGGCCACTCCGACACGGTCTTCCCCCGGGGCACGGCGGCTGCGCGGCCGATGACCATCGAGGGTGATCGCATCCGGGGTCCGGGCGTCTGCGACATGAAGGCCGGGCTGCTGACCGGGATATACGCGCTGGGCGCGCTGCGTCATGTCGGGTGGGACGACGACGCGACCATCAGCTACGTCGTGGTCTCGGATGAAGAGATCGCCGAGCGGCACTCGGTCCCGCTGCTGATGGCCGAGGGACCGCAGCACGACGCGATCCTGACCCTCGAAGCGGCGCGGGAGAACGGGGACCTCGTCACCGCGCGCAAGGCGGTGCGCTGGTACACGGTCGAGGCGCGGGGCAAGTCGGCCCACGCCGGGGTCGAGCCGGCGAAGGGGCGCAGCGCCGTCCTCGGCCTCGCGCACCTGATCGTCCAGGCGGCCAGCCTGAACGATCTGGCGCGGGGCCTGACCGTCAACCCCGGGGAGATCCGGGGCGGCGGCAGTCCGAGCGTGGTCGTTGATCGCGCGTCGGTCCGCTTCGATCTCCGCGCCTGGAGCACGGCCGAGCTCGACGAGCTGGCGGGGCGGCTGCAGGCACTGGTGGCGACCGAGTGGGTCCCGGGGGTCACCATGGCGATGGCGCTGGAGCCCGGCTCGGATTGCCCGGCGATGGAGCGGACGGCGGGGGTAGCGGCCCTGGAGGCGCGGGCGGTGGAGATCGCGCGGGGGCTGGGCTTCGCGCTGCGCGGAGCGGCCACCGGCGGGGGGTCGGACATCAGCTTCGCGGCCCATCGGGGAACGCCGGGCCTGGATGGGCTCGGGCCGATCGGCGGCCTGGACCACGGTCCGGACGAATACATCCTGTCGAGCAGCATCGTGCTGCGCACCGCGCTGCTGGCCAAGCTCATCGGGGCAATCGCGGACAGCGGAGGGATCCTGGATTGAGCGCCGAGCCGACGATCGATGTCGAAGCCACACTCGACCGCCTGGAGCGGGACGGGATCGAGCACCTGTGGGTCATCTACCACGACTACAGCGGGCGGGCGATGGCCAAGACGGTGCCGCGCTCGTCGTTCCGCACCGCGCTGCGCGACGGTGTCGTCTTCGCCCTGGCGAATCTCAACATGGACATCCTCGATCACCAGCCGCCGAACGCCACCCTGCTGGCCAACACGGGCGACTTCCTGGCCGTGCCCGACCCGCGCAGCTACGCACGGGTGCCGCAGGTCCCCAAGACGGCGCGCATGCACACCTGGATGCGCGCCACCGACGGGTCGGCGTGGCAGGGCTGCCCGCGGACGCGGCTGGACCAGATGGCGGCGGAGCTGGCCCGCGCCGGTTACCGCGCGCAGTGTGCCTTCGAGCCCGAGTTCTACCTCCTCGCCAAGGCGGCCGACGGCGAGTACACCCCCGTCAACGCCACCCGCATGATGACGCGGGACGGGCTGGCCGTCGAGGCGGACCTCGTCCGGCGGATCATGCAGGACCTCGAGGTCATGGGGATCCGGGTCCCCCAGCTCGGCAGGAGTACGGCCCGGGCCAGTTTGAGATCTCCACCTACCACGGGCCGCCGATCAAGGCGGTCGACGACTATCTGTCGATCAAGGAAGTCATTCGCGACGCGGCCCGCTCGTTCGGCTACGTGGCCTCGTTCATGCCCAAGGTCTACGCCGACTGGGCCGGGTGCAGCCTGCACGTCCACCTGAGCCTCTGGGATGTGGCCGGGGAGACGGACCTCACCCCGGCCACCGAGGGCACCACCTCCCTGGCCGACCTCGGCCGCTGGTTCATGGGTGGGTTGCTCCGGCACGCGCCGGGCGCTGACCGGGCTCGGCTCCCCGACCGTCAACAGCTACAAGCGCCTGCAGCCGGGTTCCTGGGCACCGGCCAACACCTACTGGGGCTACGGCAACCGCTCGGCCGTCATCCGCATCCCGGGCGTCGGCGAGCGCCGGCACATCGAGTACCGCTCCGGGGACAACTCCTGCCAGCCCTACCTGTTCCTGACCGGCCTGCTCGCCGCCGGGCTGGACGGCGTTCGCCACCAGCTCGACCCCGGCGCGCCGTTCGACGGCGACGTCGGCCACCTGACGCCGGCCGAGATCGAGCGCCACCGGCTGGGGTTCTTACCGCGGTCGCTGCCCGAGGCGCTGGCGGCGCTGGAGGCGGACGAGGTGGTGGCGAGCTCGCTGGGCGCGGAGGCGCTGCGCCACTTCCTCCTCGTCAAGCGCCACGAGCTGGCGCAGTACGACATCCACGTCCACCCCTGGGAGCGCCGCACCTACCTGGAGGTCGTGTAGCCATGCTGGAGCTAGCCCATCTCCCCGTGGTCGATGTCCACTGTCACCCCTTCCGGAACCGAGGGCCGGTGACGGCGGAGCAGTTCACCGACCTGACCGCCTTCGGCGGCGGTTCGCGCGAGTACATGGAGGCGGGCGGCGTCGTCGTGACCGATGACGTCCACGCCGAGCTCCAGCGCATCACGCGCGACACGCTCTACTTCCGCCGTATGCTGCGCGACCTGGCGGCATTCTTTGGGTGCGAGCCTGACCTTGCCACGATCGTGACCCACCGCAACCGCGCCGTGACGGAGGACTACACCGGGTATGTCCGCCGGCTCTACGCCGATGCCGGGCTGACCACGCTGATCGCCGACTTCGGCATGCCGCTGCCCATGCTCGATGTCGACACGGTCCAGTCTGAGCTGCCGGTCGAGGTCGTGCCCATCTTCCGCATCGAGCCGCTGATCGCCGACCTCCTGAAGCTGAACATCGGCTGGTCCGAGTTCCGCCAGCGCTACGACGACGAGATCGCCGATGCCCTCCAGCACCGCGGCTACAAGGGGGTCAAGTCGATCATCGCCTACCGGACCGGCCTGGACATCTCGCCCCTCAGCCGGACCCCTGACCAGGGCTACCAGGCGCTGGACGCGATCCGGCGCGGTCTCGGGGGCGGCAGCATGAAGAAGCTGCGGGACCACCTGCTCTGCCGCGCGCTGGAGCTCTGCATGGCGCATGACGTGCCCATGCAGATCCACACCGGCATGGGCGACTTCGAGGTCAACCTGGTCTACTGCCGCCCGGCCTACCTGATGGACCTGCTGCGCTTCCCGGCGTACCGCGGCTGCCGCGTGCTGCTGGTGCACACCGGCTACCCCTACCATGGCGAGGCGGCCTACATGGCCAACGTGCTGCCGCGCGTCTACTGCGACGTGAGCGAGGGCATCCCCTTCGCCGGTCACGCCGCGCGCCGGATCTTCAGCGAGGTGCTGGAGATGGCGCCCATCTCCAAGGTGGTCTACGGCTCGGACGGCTACACGCTGCCGGAGATCAACTACACCAGCGCCAAGCTGGCCAAGCAGGCCCTCGGCCAGGTGCTCACCGACCTGGTGACCGACCACATGCTCTCCGAGGCCGAGGCCCAGGAGGCCGCCGGCCTCATCCTCGCCGGCAACGCGCGGGCGCTCTATCAGCTCGCCTGACCGGGCGCGTTGTGGGGGCCGACGGTATCCGACCATGCGGGCCCGCAGCCGGCCGCGGGCCGGCATCGGCCATCGCCTGCGCCCAGCCAACGGAACGATGGTGTGACGCGCATCGCCCGTCCCTGGCTGCCTCCATCTGGTACCGGTCCGATCCCCACGCGACGCGGGCCATCGGGCCGCCTGGGCGCCCGTCGCCGCGTGCGACTGCGACCCACCACCCCTTGGCGAGGCGGGGATGACGGCATAGGCTTGCGGGCGGCGCCCCATGCTCGGCTGGACCCGTTCCGTGTCGTCCTGACCACGGCCGACGCGGCTGTCAGGTGCACGACCCGGACAGGAATGGCGACGCGGGCCCCGGCGTCTGCGTGCACCGGGCTGAGGCCCCTGATGCGTGCTGGTTGAGGCCGGACCATCCCTCGGTGCCGCCCAGGCGATTCCCGGGTTGCCCGGCCGATCACGCGCCGGGAGGGACCGCACGGCGCGGTCCGGGTCGTCTGGCGTGCGCCGCTGCGAGCCCGGCGACCCCGTCGTCCGGTCACGGAATCGAGGAGTCCGCGATGGCTCTCCCGCTCTCTTTCCTTGATCTCTGCCAGATCGAGTCCGGCTCGACCTCGGCGGTGGCGCTGCGCAACGCGACGGAGCTGGCGCAGGTGGCGGAGCGGCTGGGCTACACGCGCTACTGGTTCGCCGAGCACCACAACAGCAATCGGGCTCGCGAGCGGGTCGCCCGAGATCATGATCGCCCACGTTGCGGCGCACACGCGGACCATCCGTGTCGGCGCGGGCCGGGTGATGCTGCTGAACCACGCGCCGCTGCGCATCGCCGAGGCGTTCCGGCTGCTGGAAGCGCTCCACCCCGGCCGGATCGACCTGGGGCTCGGGCGCGCGCCTGGCACCGACACGCTAACCGCCTTCGCCCTCCGCCGATCCGAAGAGGCGCTCCGGGTTGACCGGTGCCCCCAGCTCCTGGCTGAGCTGCTGGCCTTTGACGCCCAGACCTTCCCCGCCGACCACCCCTTTCAGCGCATCCAGATCACCCCGGCCGACGTGCGCCTCCCCCCCCCATCTGGCTGCTGGGCTCGAGCGACGTCAGCGCGCGGCTGGCTGCGGAGCGCGGCCTGGCGTTCGCGTTCGCCGCGCACATCAACGCTGGCGCGGCGATCCTCGTCATGCGGATGTCCCGCGAGCGCTTCACCCCGTCCGCGTACCGCCATCCCCGCACGCCATCCTCGCCGTCGGCGTCGTCGTTGGCGACACCAGCGAGCAGGCCGCCGAGCTGCTGACGATCGTCGAGATCGGCATGGCCGCGCTCGCGGCAGGGCGCCCCGACCGGCTCCCGACCCGCGAGCAAGCCCGGCAGATCGCGCTGTCGCCGCGCGACCGGCAGCGGGCGCAGCCGCTGCTGCACAACATCATCGTGGGCGACGCGGCGACGGTCGCCCGCCGGGTGCGGGCGGTGGCGGCCGCGGCCCAGGCGGACGAGGTCATGCTGACGACCTTCCTGCCGAATCAGGCCGACCGCCTGCGCACCGTCGAGCAGCTCGCCCGCGCGTGGGGGCTGCCCCGCGCTGGCCCAGCAGCGATCCGGCGCCACCTGCTGCCCCCTGACGAAGGGTGGTGCTGACCCTGCGAGGGGCACAGCCCGCAGAGCGCGACGCAGCTCCTAGCCGGCGTCCGGATCTCCGTTCTCGGTGGAATGCGACCAACCTCGGCGTCCGAGGTGGCCCACCCGGGCCCCGGAGTTCACCAACTCCGATCCTGATCTCGCCGCGAAGCTGCAACCTCTTGATCCCGGGACTTGTGGTGGCGGAGTTGGTGGTGAGCCGACCGCGCCGACCATGCTGACCATCGGTCTTGCGGGTCGGTTCCTCGTGGTCATCCCGTCGTTCCCGGTTCACCTCCTCCGGAGGGTGATGCCCCCGGGTGGCGATGCTGCGGACCATGCTCGCCCCCACGTGCTCCCCATCGCGGGCGTGCTCATCATCGTACCGGTGCTGATCGACCAACTATCAGCCTCATCGAGTCGCTCCCGATCCGCGCCACTGGCGGTGATCGCGTCCTGCGCGACGCCCTCTGCCCCCTCCTAGCGCACGTCCTGGTGTGGGAGAACACCGCTGCCGTGATCAACGACCGGCTCAACGGCGTGATCGACCGCGCCAGCTAGTTCGGCGCCAGGGATTGCTCGATGACCTGTTCGGTGCCGTCACCGGGGTCTTCAACCTCGGCGTGAACGCGTTCGGGATCGTCGGTGTCGCCATTTGCCCGCCGCTCAAAGCGCGGCGGGTGAAACAACGGCCTCCGACCACCTGGCGCGAGCTCGGTGTCGGCGCGACGCGGTGGTGCGCCGGGACGAGTTCGGCCTCTCGCTGGTGCTATCTCGGGGCCTGAACCGTCTCGTTGCTGGTGCAGGGAACCCTCACCGGGATCGCACTCTGGGTCCTCGGGGTCCCCTACCCGTTGCTCCTGGGCGCGTGGGTGTCCCTGACCGCGATCATCCCCTATCTGGGCGCCTTTCTCGGGGCCATCCCCGCGGTCCTGCTCGGCTTCTACCAGTCGCCGACCACCGGGGTGCTGGTCATCCTGCTCTACATCGCCGTCCAGCAGGTCGAGAGCAACCTGTTGACGCCCCGGATCCAGGGGCAGGCGATCCGGGTGCACCCGATCATCGTGCTGCTTACCGTCATCGCCGCCAGCGAGATCGACGGCCTGCGCGGCGCCATCTTCGCCGTCCCCATCCTCGCCGTACTCCGCGTCCTCCTCGACTTCCTCTCCGCCCGCGTCCGGGTTCGACCGTGAGAGGACGCGCCCGCCACCCTAGCGATCGTGGTGATCCCGCGGCTCCTTGATCGGGCGGGTTCCGAGCTCGTGGATGATCGCGGCGAATTCGGCGATGGCGGCTTCGAGCACGCGCCGTCCCTTCTCGGCGGTCGCCGTCGTCGGGTCGCCGCGTGTCCCGGTTTCGGACATCGTGCTCCAGATCTCCATCATCTTCACCGGGCTCTTGAACGCCGGGTCCGGCTTCCGGCCCATCAGGTCGCTCCAGACGTGGGTCGACATCTCGTAGTGCATGTCGCGTACCGCTTTGTCCATCTGGACCGACTCCGGCTCGATGGCGAGGTAAGCTGACGTCTCCAGCTCGCAGGCGTGGCTGGTGACCTCCGACTCCCGCAGCTCGTTGAAGACGCGCTGGGCATCACTCAGCTCCCACCAGCTTATGGCGGCGCAGAGCGTATCGGGCCGCTCAATCACGGTCTGTCGAGCGATGATCTCGACCAGCGCGCGGTTGCTGCCGTGCCCGTTCAGAACGATCATGCGGCGGAAACCGTGGTGCGCCAGGCTGCGCGTGACCGTCAGCCCGTAGCGGATGAAGAGGTCCCAGTCGACGTCGATCGTGCCCGGGAAGTCCATATGGTGGCCCTCGTAGCCGATCCAGATGGTGGGCATCACCAGGCAGGGGTGAGTTGCCCGCAGCGCCGCCTGGGTCGCGATGTGGGAGGCGATCAGGACATCGGTGTCGAGCGGCAGGTGGTGTCCGTGCTCCTCCACCGCCGCCGTGGGGATCACCACCACCGCGTCCCGCCGCACGAACTCCTGAATCTCCGGCCAGGTGCGCTTCTCGTACCGCACACGGTTCGTCATGCGGCCGCTCCTTTTCCCTTCTGCTCGCCGGATTACGCGCTCCGGTGATAGCCGAGCCGTCCAAACCGGTCAATGTCGGGCATCCTCCGGCACGCAGCGTCCCGCGATGCGGCACGGGTCTCGTCGCACCGTTGTGTACTGGAGTCGACATTGCGGGTGGGTAGCCCTTTTCAGCGGAGCGCGCCAGCCGTGGGCGTGCAGTGGGGAATGGGCGGGGTCTGCAGGGTTCAGACCCTGCCCGCGATCATGCGCGTCGCCTTGAGCATCCCTGCCAGGGTGCTGGTCGGGAGCGGTGCGGCGCGTGAGGAGGCGTCCGATAGCGAGCTAGACGAGCCTAGCCGGATCGAGGAACGGTCCGGCGGAGTCGAGGCCGACGGCAGCGAGCGTTTCGGTCAGGTCGGCCAGGGTACCCTCGTCTAGCGCTGGGCCCGGCTGTCGAACGGTCGCGGACGCGATCAGCCCGCGACGGCGCAGGATCTCCTTCCGGATCGCGACGCCGATCTTCGGCTGACCCTCGAACACCAGGATCGGCAGGTAGCGGTAGAAGACCTTGGCGGCGCCCGCCTGGTCACCACTTGTCCAGGCGCGCCAGATCGCGATCAGGATCTCCGGGAAGGCGAAGCCAGTCATCGTGCCGCTCCCGCCGCGCCGCAGTTCGTCCAGTAGGTAGACGCCGCCGATCCCGCCGACGATGGTGGTGTCCCGCTTGAGCAGTGCGAGGGTCTGCGCGACTCGCTGCGGCGTCGGTGTGTCCTCCAGCTTGATCGTGGTGATGGCCGGGATCGAGTTTGCGAGGTCCGCCATTGCGGCCGGCGAAAGCGTCACCCCGTTGACGGGCGGGAAGTCCTGCAGCACGATCGGCAAGTTGACTGCCTCACTGATCTCGCGAAAGTGGCGGGTGAGTGCGGGGCCCGGCTGGAGGAAGGTCGGCGGCGCGATCATCAGGCCGGCAGCTCCGGTGGCCTCGGCTTCCCGTGCCGCTTCGATCGTCGTGCGCGTACCGTCGCGCGAGACCCCGACGATGATCGGCACTCGTCCAGCATTGACCTCCATGACCAGGTCGATAACACGCCGCCGCTCGGCGTCGCTCAGCTTCTGCGCCTCACCGGCTACGCCAAGGATGGTGATCCCGTCGACCCCCATCGCGATCGTTGCCTCGACGAGTCGTCGCAGGCTGTCTTCATCCAGCTCCCCGTCCGTTGTGAAGGGCGTGCTGAGGATGTTGTACACCCCGCGAAGTGGTTCGAACCCCATCTCTTTCCCTCTCCCCTGGGGTTACCGTCGTCGCCGACGCTGCACATACCATGCGGCCGGGATGCACCGCCCGTTGTTGGTGCCCACCGCGGAGCACCCATCCATCCGGGATGTGGCATGCCTATCCCGGCCCGCCGTTGACAGGAGGCGGGCCGGGATAGGGCGCGCCCTTACCGCCCGATCGTCTCGTGGATCTCGCCGAAGAAGCAGGCCCAGTCGCCCTGATAGACAGCGGGCAGTGTGCGCATGCCGAAGATCTGGCCGTCACACGGAGCCACGATTTCCTTGAGGACGTTCCCGTAGAGGTCGAGGATACGCGCGATACGGGTGCCGCCGGTGATGGGCGTCCGGTACTGCACGCCCTCCTCGGGCACGAAGAAGCCGCCGACCCCGGCGAGGACGGTCCGCTGCACACCCAGGTGCCAGGCGTCGGCGTACTGAGCCTCGCCGTCGATCATGCCGTAGTGGCGCATGACGTTCAGGAAGGCGTCCTTGAGCACCGTCCCGTTGCGGTGGAAGTCGTTGGGCAGCGTCGAGCAGAGCCCACCGAGTTCGACGGTGATGGCGGGCTTCCCCCGCTCCGCCATCGCCGCCGGCGGGGAACCCTTCGAGCCCAGCGGCTTGAGGATGAGATCCCAGCCCGGCCCCATTGCTTTGGCCAGCTCCAGGCCAGCGTCGGTCCCGTTGTAGAACTGGGCCTGGGCCAGGTACGAATGGGCGCCGCCGGAGTGGACGGCAATGAGTAGGTCGGCGGTGTCGATCATCGCCTCGTAGTGTGCCCAGGCAACGCGCTCGGTGGGGTAGCCGTCCGGACGGCCCGGGTAGATGCGGTTCATGTCGTAGGTGAAACCGTCGAAGGGGTTGCCACGCTGCTGTGCCTCGAACGCGGCGACGTTGACCACCGGGATCGCCACCACCGTGCCCCGTAGCTGCCGTGGGTCGAGCTCGGCCAGCAGCTTCTGAATCGAGAGCGGTCCCTCCGGCTCGTCACCATGGATCGCCCCGTCGATCCAGAGCGTGGGGCCATCGCCGGTCCCGTGCACCACGACGACCGGGATTGTGAGCGGCTCACCGCCGGGACGCCGCGTGACCGGGATGACACCGTCGGCGCGCGTACCCGGCTCCGCCGCCGCCGTCCCGACCTTGAAGGTGGCCATAGCGTTTCTCCCTTTCTCGAACCGTGATCCGATACGCGTTCGTTACGGCCGCGCCGCGGCGTCGGTCCCCAGCTCCGCATAGTTGGCAAAGATCGTGGCGGCGTACTTGATCCCCTGGATGTAGCGCTCGATCGGCATGTTCTCATTCGGTGCGTGCAGATTGTTGTCCGGCGCGCCGAAGCCCGACAGCACGGCAGCGTGGGGCACGTGGACCATGAGCAGCCCCTGGATGCTTACCCCGTACACGATCGGCTCGCAGCCGAAGACCTGGAGCGCAGCGAGGAGCGTGGCGCGAGCCAGCGGCTCCTTCCCCGAGACCTTGTACGGGTTGCCGCGGGCGGTGTGTACCGTCAACTCGACGTCACCGAAGCCGTGCCGCTCCAGATGGCGCCGCAGCTTTTCCAACTGCACCTCGGGTTCAAGCTTCGGCGGGCAACGGAAGTCGAGCTTGATGACGGCTTCGGCGGGGATGATGGTCTTTGCGCCCGGCCCGGTGTAGCCTGACGAGATCCCGCAGATATTGCAGGTGACCCCGTAGTGCTTCTCTCGGAGGGCCACCTCGGGGCTGCGGTTCCAGGCGAAGTGCTTGATCCCGAATTGCCGCTTGAATGCTTCGGGATCCCAGAGCGCCAGCTCCTCCCGCAGGTACTCCTCATCCTCCGGCTCGAGCGGGAGCAGGTCGTCGTACCAGCCGTCGATCTTGACGCGGCCGGTCTCGGTGTCGACCAGTGTGTTGAGGAGCTTGACCGCGCGCCATGCGGCCGAGGGAATGATCTGACCGTAGCCGGACCAGGCGTCTACCTTGGCCTCCCGCACGCGGAGTTCGACGTAGAGGATCGCCTTGATGCCGAGCTGAACGGTCGGGCGCTCGGTCGAGGGTTCCACGCCCCCGTCGAGCCCGAGTGAGCCGTCGCAGGCCAGGAGTTCCTTGTGCTGTTTCACGAAGTCGAGGAAATGGGGGCTGCCAACTTCCTCCTCGCCCTCAAAGCAGAACTTGAGCCGTACGGGAAGCTCCCCCCGCACCTGCTGGAAGGCGCGGGCGGCGTGGACGAAGGCCATCACGCCAGACTTGTTGTCGCACGCGCCGCGGGCGTAAATGACGCCGTCCCTGATCTCCGCGGCGAAGGGTGGCGAATCCCATAGCTCGAGTGGTTCTGGCGGCTGGACATCGTAGTGTCCGTAGCACAGCAGCGTCGGACCGTGATCCGGCCCGACCTCACCGAAGACGATCGGCGGTCCCCCTGGCACCTCCATGAGCTGCGCCGGCAGTCCGTTATCGTGGATGAGGCGGCGCAGCAGGTCCGCGCACTCCTCCAGCCCGATGTTGTGCGCGCTGATCGACGGCTGCTGGAGCAGGGTGCGTAACTCCTCCACCATCTGAGGTGCCTGCTCGTCGATGTAGCGGTAGATTTCGTCCATCACTCGTGTGGTAATCCCTCTCCCAGCTCGACGGGGAAACCGTTCGGTGCTCTATTCGTCATCGGTGAACAGGTGTGACAGGGTTTCCGCGACGTCAGCGCCGTGCGCGTCGTAGCAGCGGCGGACGGCGTCGAGGTCGCGGGCCTTGAGCGCGGCGGCGAGATCCCGGTGGAGCTCAACGAGTGGCCCGAGTTCCGAGTTGGCCCGGTTCCGCAGCGTAAGGGCACGCCGGATCTGCTGGACGTAGCTCTCCCAGACCGACTGCAGGATCTCATGGTCGCTTAGCTCGATAATGCGGGAGTGGAACCGAACGTCGGCCACGTTCATTGTGTCGACGTCCCCCGCGCGCGCAGTCTCTGCCATCTCGTCGACGATCCGGTCCAGCTCCTCGATCTCCTCCGCGCTCGCACGAGCGATCAACAGTTCTGCGGCGAAGACCTCCATGACCCGGCGGAACGACTGGAGCTCTTGGATGCTTCGCCGGGTCAGCGGGGTTACGATCGTTCCGCGATACGGGACGTGTGAGACCAGACCCTCCTTCTCGAGCTGGCGCAAAGCCTCCCGCAACGGTGCGCGACTAGTGCCGAGCTGGCGGGCCAGCTCCACCTGGTTGATGGCCTCCCCGGGTGCCAGCGAGCCGTCGACGATCGCTTCACGGACGACCCGGAGGACAACCTCGCTGAGCGGTGCTGCTTGAATCTCGGAGAATGTCGTTCTTGGCAAGATAGCACTCTCCATCGCCTAAGCACGACGAAGGACAACAGGATAACAGGCACTGCGACGTCAAGGATGGTACCACTCACGCTCGCACCTTGACGTGTCCCAGGGGAGAACAATACTACGTCGCGCGTCTTCTGTCGACATTAGACACGACGATTGTGGCGAGATCATACTAGCCGTCGCGGCTCCGACCGTGGCCGTGGCAGAGGCGGCGTTGAGCCGCGTGCCGCGGCGCATGGCTGCTCGTGGGCGGTGTGGGCCTGCTCCAGGGGTGAATGGGTCCCCACCGCTGGCGCCGCTCGCGGCGGGAGCTGGAACGGAGATGACGTGCTGGTGAATGCGGGCGAAGGCCCGTTCCGCTGCCTCGCCGCCCGCTGCCGGTCCTCCAGTGTTGCCACCAGTGGCGGTCGGATCGTATCGCGCGCCACATGACCAGTCCACGAACTCGTCGGTTTCGTCACCTGTACCATCTTCTCCCAGGCCGAACTCGAGGCCGATGGTGCATCGCGTACCATCGTCGTCGATCTCGAGACCATGACTCCCCGTAGTGCCTTCCCACTCACGTCCACGAGGAGGAGATCCTCTACCTGCTCTAAGGAAAGGGATTCGTCCGCACGGCCGACGGCGACGTGCCGGTCGAGCCGGGCTCGGTGGTGTATACCGGTCTGTTTGTTCCCCGCAGCATCCACAACACAGAGGACGACAACCTCCAATAACTCGTACGGGAGTTCTGCCCGTAGTTGCGGCGTCACCGATTCGCCTAGATTGGCTGGGTGGCCGGAAGCGAATCGTATCCACGGCGGATTATTGACAGCGTCTGAGGGCCATGTTACGATGCGCCTGCGTTAAGTCGACAGTCGCCAGTTGTCCCGCGAGGAGGGGAAATGGACCAAGATACCAAGAGCTACGGCGATAGTTCGCCGGAGGCTCGGCGACCGCTATACCTATCCCGCCGCGGCCTGCTGCGTCGAGCCGCCGTGCTCGGCGTAAGTGCACCGCTTGCTGCCAGCCTGTTGGCCGCTTGCGGCGGGGGAGACTCCACGGATTCCGGCGGCTCGGGGAGCCAGAGCGAACCGACCACGGCGCCCGGCGGCTCCGGGGGGACCGGGAACGCCACCCCCACCACCTCGACCGACGACGGCGGGCAGGCCACCCAGGGTGGCAAGCTCGTCATCGCGGTCCAGACGGATCCCTCCACGCTCGACCCCCACGTGAACTCCAGCACCTTCGACACGCTCTATCTCCATGCCTTGTTCGACCGGCTAATTGAGCGCGCGCCGGACGGCACGCTCTATCCCGGTCTGGCCGAGACGTGGGAAGTCGCGGACGACGGGGTGACCTGGACGCTGAAGCTGCGCTCCGACGTCACGTTCCACGACGGTACCCCCTTCAACGCGGAGGCTGCGGTCTACAGCTTCGAGCGCATCGTCAACCCCGACACTAAGTCGGAGTACGCGGTGTTCCAGCTCGGACCCTATGAGTCCTCCCGGGCAATCGACGAGTTCACCCTCGAGCTGAAGATGGCGCAGCCCTACGGGGCACTCCCGGTGTCGCTGGCGACGTACGGCATCGCGATGGTGTCGCCCGATGCCGCCGAGAAGGCTGGCAACCAGTTCGGCCAGAACCCGGTGGGCAGTGGCCCATTCAAGTTCCAGGAGTGGGTGCCCCAGAGCCACGTCACTCTCGTCCGCAACCCCGATTACAACTGGGCTTCCCCGATCCATACGGTGTCGGGCCCGGCGCCGCTGGAGGAAGTGACCTTCCGTGTCATTCCCGAGGCGGCCACGCGCGCTGCGGCGCTGCAGTCGGGCGAGGTTGACATGGCCTACATCACCGCCGCCGACTACCTGCTCTTTGATGAGGATGACAACTTCCGCACGCAGAAGATCCTGACCGAGGGCTACCCGCCGGCGGGTCTCTTCATCAACACCGCCAAGTTTCCGACCGACGACGTCAAGGTGCGGCAGGCGCTCGAGTACGCCGTCAACCGGCATGAGGTCAACCAGGTCGTATACGAGGGTCTGGCCGAGGACGCTGATAGCGTGGTGTCGACCTTCTCCTGGGCCTACGATCCGGCCTCGGCGATGTACTCCTATGATCCGGAGAAGGCCAAGGCGCTGCTCGATGAGGCTGGCTGGACGGAGAGCGGTGGCCCCTACCGCCAGAAGGACGGCCAGGATCTCACGATCGTCTACCTCTCCTTGACGTCGGTCAAGAACGTCGCCGAAGTCGTTCAGGCCCAGCTCAAGGAAGTGGGGATCAACGCTGAGCTGCTGGTGCAGGACAACCCGGCTCAGCAGCAGTCGGCCCAGTCGGGGCAGCACAACCTCGTCTGGACGCAGTGGTCGGGCGTCGATCCGGGAGACTTGGCCAAGGTCTACCACTCCGACAACATCGGGGATGGGTGGAACTTCTCCCACTACAACAACCCGGAGCTCGATGAGCTGTTCGCCCAGGGCGTGGCGGTGAACGACGTCGAGGAGCGGAAGAAGATCTATACGCGGATCGTCAACCTGCTCATGGAGGACGCGACCTTCATCCCGCTCAACAACCGCACCACCTTCTGGGCCATGAAGAAGTCTGTCCAGGGGACCGATGTCATCGACGAGCGGGGCTCGAACCCGCGGGTCTACGACATCTACATCCAGGAAGACTAGGCAGCGGCTACCCGGGAGTCGCCGCGTGGCGGCTCCCGAGGCGCGGCTGCGATCGGCCACGGTGGGGCTGTCGGCGCCCTGCTGTGGCCCGCACCTGTGTGCAGGCCGGCACTAGAGAAACGTTGGCGCCATGGGAACGTATGTCGTTCGGCGGATCTTGGCCAGCTTCTTCGTCATCTTTGGCCTGATTACCGTCGTCTTTTTCCTGATGCGGCTCCTCCCCGGTGACCCGGTGTCGCTGATGATGACGGAGTTTGCTGCCGCCGCGGAGGATATGGAGCGCATCCGCGAGCAGCTCGGCCTGAACGACCCTATCCTCGTCCAGTACGTCCGATACTTGGGCAATCTAGTGCAGGGGGACCTGGGTGAGTCGGTCTTCACCCACCGGGCGGTGAGTGCACAGGTGCTGAGCCAGTTGCCAGCCACGCTGGAGCTGGCCGTCGCCAGCACGTTGATCGGTGTCGTCTTTGGCGTCGTGACCGGCATCTTCGCCGCCGCCTGGCGCGACTCGATCTTTGACCGGCTCTCGATGCTCGTGTCGCTCTTCTTCATCTCAATGCCCAGCTTCTGGGTGGGGCTGCTCTTCATCTATGTGTTCGCGCTCCACCTCGGCTGGTTCCCCGTCGCCGGCACTGGCGGCCTGAGCCACCTGGTGCTGCCGGCCGTGGCGCTCGGGATGCGGCCGATTGCCGTCTTGAGCCGGGTCGTACGCACCTCGATGCTCGAGGTGCTGCGCCAAGACTTCGTCCAGACCGCGCGCGCCAAGGGGGTCTTGGAGCGCCGCATCCTCTTCGGGCACGCCCTGCGCAACGTCCTGATCCCGGTCATTACCCTGATCGGCATCCAGTTCGGCTATGCGCTGGGTGGGTCGGTCATTATCGAGACCGTGTTCGGGCGCCAGGGGATCGGGCAGCTGGCGGTCGGTGCGGTCCAGAAGCACGACTACCCGCTGGTGCAGGGCACGGTCCTCTTCATCGGCATCGTCTTCGTCTTTGCCAATCTCATCGTCGACCTACTGTACGGGATCATCGATCCCCGCATCCGCTACTCGTGATCGCGGCGAACCCCTTGGAAGGGCGGAACGGATGACTGTTGCTCGAGAGCCGCAGGAGTCGGCATCGGCCGGGGTCGGGAGAGCGACCGCGGCACTGCTGACGGCGCGGCCCAGTACGCCGGGCTGGCGCCGCACGCTGCGCCAACTGACCCGGAACAGCAACACGGTGGTGGGAGGCATCCTCCTCCTCCTGCTCATCATCGGCTCGGTGCTGGCGGCGCCGCTGCTGACCCGCTACGACCCGCTCGCGACGAACACGCGCGCGCGCCTCCAGGGGCCGAGCCTTGAGCACCCCTTCGGGACCGACGACTTGGGTCGGGATCTCTGGAGTCGTGTGCTCTACGGGGGGCGCTTGTCCCTGCGTGCCGGGTTCATCGCGGTCGGAATCGCTATCGTCGGCGGCAGCCTGATCGGTCTGATCGCCGGGTTCTACGGACGCTGGGTCGACATGGTGCTGATGCGCCTCATCGACGTCCTCATGGCGATGCCCGGCATCCTCTTGACGATGATCTTCATCTTCTCCCTCGGTCCCTCCCTGACGAACGCGATGATCGCGATCGGTCTGGCGTCGATCCCGGAGTACGCGCGCATCGTACGCGGGTCGGTTCTCTCAGCGCGCGAGCAGACGTACGTCGAAGCGGCCCTCGTCGTCGGTGTGCCCGCCTGGCGGATTATGGGGCGCCACATTCTGCCCAACGTGGTCGCGCCGGTGCTCGTTGTAGCGACCATCGGCATCGGCGGGGCGATCCTCTCGCTGGCCGGGCTCAGCTTCCTCGGCCTCGGCGCGCAGCCGCCGACCCCCGAGTGGGGCGTCATCGTCAGCGACGGCCGCGCGCGCCTCCGCACCGCGTGGTGGATCACGACCTTCTCGGGCCTTGCGATCGCCTTCGCGGTGCTGGCGATCAACCTCGTCGGCGATGGTCTGCGGGACATATTCGACCCGCGCCTGCGGAGCCGCTAGCGGTGGCCTGCTCTGGTAGCACAGTGATGATGGGGGCAACATGCAGTTCGTGATTCAGTGTGGACAGGTCATTGATGCCAGCGGAGGTGAGCCCCTTCGGGACGCCGTGGTAGTGGTCGACGACCATCGAATCAGCTACGTCGGGCCCGCAGCGGGAGCGAGTTGGTCCCCCGATGCACGCATGATCAACCTCCCGGGTGGTACCGTCCTTCCCGGTTTGATCGACGTGCACGTCCATCTCATGAACGATGGGGGACCGGCGGCCAAGAACACGGTCCTCGGGGGGTACCCCGGGACGGCCGGGAGCTTGGCGCTCAAGGGCTACGCCAACGGCCGCCGCGCGCTGAATGCCGGCTACACCACGCTGCGTGACCTCCATGCCCCCTACACCACCAGCATTGACCTGCGCGATGCGATCGAGAGTGGCCGCGTCGTGGGACCGCGGTTGCGGGTCTGCGGCCAGGGCCTCTGCATCACCGGCGGGCACATGGACAAGACGACGCTGCCCGACCACGTTACCGGGCGCGTCGGCGTCTGTGACACGCCGGAGGGCTTCCGCCAGGCCGTGCGCTACTGGGTCAAGATGGGTGCCGACTTGATCAAGCTCAACACCGACGTCGGGTCGCGCAGCAACCCGGAGGCGCCCTACGTGCAGGAGATGTCGTTCGAGGAGATGGCGGCGGCTTGTACCGAGGCGCGGAAGTACGGTCGGCACGTCGCGGCGCACACGGCCGGTGGCCCCCCGATCGAGGAGGCTATCCTGGCCGGGGTCAATACCATCGAGCACGGGCACTGGCTGACCGACCGTGCGATCGAGCTGATGGTCGAGCACGGCACCTACTACGTGCCCACCCTGATCGTGAACTCCCGCAACTTCGACTACGACCGCGAGACCCTCGGTGTATCCGAGGAGGGCTGGGATTGGCTGCGCCGGGCTTATGACGCCAAGTGGGACAGCCTGGAGCGGGCCCGCGCGGCGGGGGTCAAGATCGCGGCCGGAAGCGACGCGGGGTTCCTGGTCGACCACGGTGAGAATGCTTACGAGTTGGTGGAGTTGGTGAAGG
>JASBVL010000063.1 GCA_029961075.1 Sphaerobacter sp. | reverse complement strand
GATCTGGTGGTCCGGGTTCTGGAAGACGTAGCCGACGATGCGCGCCAGCTCCCACGGCGTGTGCTGGCGGGTGTCGAGCCCGGCCACGCGCACCCGTCCGGCCGTGGGGCGGAGCAACCCGTTCAGGTGCTTGGCGAGCGTCGTCTTCCCTGAGCCGTTGACCCCGAGCAGCGCGACGAACTCGCCGCGCCCGAGCGTCAGGGTGACGCCGCGCAGCACCGGGACCGCCGCGGCGTAGCGGAAGTGGACGTCCTCGACCTCGATCAGCGGCGCCGACTCAGCCACGGCGACCTCCCTGGAGCCGGGCGCGCAGGGCCGGCTCCAGCTCCTCCGGCGTCAGCGCGGCCAGGTCGCTGCCGAGCGCGGCGTTGAGCCGCTCGGCGATCTCGGCCGCCTGCGGGGCGAAGACGCCGGCCGCGGCCAGGGCGTCCACCCGGGTTAGGACCTCCCGCGCCGGGCCGCGCAGCACGATCCGCCCGGCGTCCAGCACCACGACCTGGTCGGCCAGCCGCGCCAGCAGCTCGGGGTCCTGCTCGACCAGCACCACCGTCAGGTCGGGGCCGCGCTCCCGCCGCAGGCCCTCGATGGCCGCCGCGACCTCCTCCTTGCCCAGCGGATCGAGCTGTGCCGTCGGCTCGTCGAGGACCAGGACGGCGGGCTGCATCGCCAGCACCGCCGCGATGGCCACCCGCTGCTTCTGCCCGCCCGAGAGCTGGGCCGACGGCCGGCCGCGCGCGTCCTGCATCCCGACCGCGGCCAGCGCCCAGTCGACCCGCGCCGCGATCTCCGCCCGCGGCACCCCCAGGTTCTCCGGGCCGAAGGCCACCTCGTCCTCCACCGTCAGCCCGACCAGGTTGCTCTCCGGGTCCTGGAAGACGAGGCCGACGCGGGTGGCCAGGCGGGCGACCGGGACCTCCTTGGTGTTCCAGCCGCAGATGCGCACCTCGCCCCGCACCGTCCCGCCGGTCGCGTGCGGCACGAGGCCGTTCAGCGCCAGGCAGAGCGTGCTCTTGCCGCTGCCGCCGGTGCCGGTCACGCCGAGGCAGGCCCCGGCGGGGACCTCGAGCGAGATGCCGTCGAGCGCGGTCGTCGGCTCGCCGCCCGGCTCGACAGCGGGGTAGCGATAGGTGAACTCGCGAATCTGGATGATCGGGTCCGCGCTGCGCGCCACCACCACCTCCCGCGGGGGCGCCGCGGCCCCCTCCCGATGGAGTGTACGCCAGCCGGCGGTTCCCGGCATCCGGCGGCCGACCCGGCGGCGCTCGTGTACGATCGGAGAGATCCGTGCCGGCGGGTGCGTGTCGGTTCGGACAGATTCCCGCCATAGCCGGAACTGATCGGGTAGCCCCCGTCTCTGTCAGTAGGGGGCACAGCGCGCGATCGGCGCGCCGCGATCAGCGGTGGGGTCAGGGGAAGGTGGGGGACCACAGGTGCGGAGACGCCGCGGAGCACGGTGGCTCGTCGGGTGGTGGCTGGCCGTGCTGCTGCTGAGCCTGCTGGCGGCGCCGCGCGCGCAGGCGGTGTCGTCGTTCGGGCCGCGGGCCACCTACTTTCCCCAGACCGGCTTCTGGGTGAGCGATCCCTTCCTCCGCTTCTGGGAGCGAAACGGCGGCCTGGCGAACTTCGGCTACCCGATCAGCCGCGTCTTCTACCAGGACGGCCTGCTGCGCCAGTACTTCGAGCGGGCCGTCTTCGAGCGGCACGACGACCTGGCCCGGGCCGGCTACGAGGTGCTCCTCGTCCGCCTGGGTGCGCTGGCGACCCTCGATCGCCGGGACGAGGAGCCGTTCCGGCCGGTCGCGGCGGCGCCCGATCGGCACTGCACCGTCTTCGCCGCCACCGGCCACCGACTGTGCGGCGGCTTCCGCGTCTACTGGCAGACCCGCGGCGGGCTGGCGGTCTTCGGCTACCCGATCAGCGAGGAGTTCACCGAGAACGGGCGCACGGTGCAGTACTTCGAGCGGGCCCGCTTCGAGTGGCACCCGGAGCACCGCGGGACGCCCCACGAGGTGCTGCTCGGCCATCTCGGGCGGCAGGCGCTGGCGGCGCGGCCCGTGCCGCCGCTGGCGGTGACCCCGGAGGCTCGCGCGGCGGGCCCCGCCGCGCCGCTCGGCCCGCAGCCGCTCATCAACCATCCGGTCGGCTGCGCCTTCAACGTGTTCTGGTGGGGCGACAAACCGAGCCAGGACCGCAATGAGCGCACGCTCGATCGGGTGCGTGAGGCCGGCTGCGACTGGATCCGTATCCAGGGCCAGTGGAGCCAGCTCGAGCCGGAGCCGGGCACCTACATCTTCCACCCGCTGGACCGCATCGTCGACGCGGCGCGAGCGCGCGGGATCCACGTCCTGGTCACGGTAAACGCGCCGCCGGCCTGGGCGCTCGACATCCCGCCCGGCACGCCCGCCAACCCCGCCTCGTTCGAGCGCTTCATGGACGTGCTGGTGGCGCACTTCCGCGGCCGGGTGGACGCCTGGCAGATCTGGAACGAGCCGAACATCGCCCAGGAGGCCGGGGGCCTGATCCGCCCGGCGGGCTACCTGGAGCTGCTGCGGGCCGGCAGCCAGGCGGTGCGGCGGCAGGACCCGGACGCGCTGGTGGTGCTGGCCGGGATGGCGCCGAGCAGCCTGCGCGAGCCGACGGTGATCTACGACGACCTGCGCTACCTGGAGGAGCTCCTGGCGCTGAACGGCGGCGAGGCGGGGCGGTACGTCGACGTGATCGGGCTGCACGCCTACGGGGCCGGTAACCCGCCCGACACCTACTGGCCGAGCAACCCGGCGGCCACGCCGGGCTGGAACAACGCGCCGGAGTTCTACTTCCGCCGCGCGGAGGCGCTGCACACGGCCCTGGTGACGGCGGGGCTGGGCCACCTGCCGGTCTGGATCACCGAGTTCGGCTGGGGCACGGCCAGCGGCTGGGACGCCTGGGGCTTCGGCGCCTGGGTGAGCGAGGCGGACCAGGCCGCCTACCTGGTGCGGGCCTTCCAGATCGCCCGCACGGAGTGGCCCTGGGTGGAGCGGATGTTCATCTGGAACCTGAACTACGCCGCGATCAGCGAGGCGGGCCACCCCTTCGCGGCCTACTCGCTCCTCGACGCCGCGGGCAACCCGCGCCCGGCCTACGACGCGATCAAGGCGATGGTGAAGGCGTGAGGGTTAGGGGGACTGACCGTTCCCCTCTCTGCTGCCGAGGGTCTCGGGCGGCGGCCCGTGCCCGGGGACGGGTGGAAGGGATCCCGCGCGGTGGCAGGTGCCCGGGGCTAAAGCCGCCGGGCTGACAACAGAAGCCCGCTAAAGCGGGCTGCGGGTGGCAGCCGATCGGGTGGTGCGAGGGTCCCGCCGCCGTGGTAGGTGCCCGGGGGTAAACCCCCGGGCCAGGAAGCGAAGCCCACTGAAGGGGCTGGGGACGCTGGACCCGGCGGAATGCCGGCTCGGTGCCGCCCGCGCGTGGCCATCGCAGCCCCTTCAGTGGGCTTTCCCCTATTCAGCCCGGTGGCTTTAGCCCCGGGCACGCGCCTGGATGGTGGACACCGTATCACCGAGGAGTGAGCCCCAGTACCCCAGCCGGCTTTAGCCGGCTTTCGTTGTCAGCTCCGGGGTTTATCCCCGGGCACCTACCAGACGGTAGACACCGCAGCCCGGGTCGGCTAGGCCCGGCCGGCGGCTTCGCGGCTGCGGCGCGCCAGCGCGTCGATGGTGACGGCCAGGAGCAGCACGCCGCCGGTGATCATGAACTTGATCGCGGAGGAGAGGGCCAGCAGATCCATGCCGTTGGAGACGGCGCCGATGACGAGCGCGCCGAGCAGGGCGGCCCAGACCGTGCCGCGGCCACCGAAGAGGCTGGTGCCGCCGATGACGGCGGCGGCGATGGCGTCCAGCAGCACGTCGCCCGAGCCGGAGGCCTGGTTGACCGCGTAGAGCCGGGAGGCGGCGAGCAGGCCGCCGCAGGCCGCCAGGGTCGAGGCCAGGACGAAGACGGCGATCCGGACGCGGTCGACGTTGATGCCGGCCCGGCGCGCCGCCTCGGCGTTGCCGCCGACGGCGAAGATGTGGCGGCCGAAGCGGGTGCGCCGCGTCACCTGGTCGAAGACCACCACGAAGCCGAGGAAGATCAGCACGCCGGAGGGGACGCCGGCGATGTGCACCTGCGGGTTGGCGCTGCGGTTCACGCTCATGATGGCGACCGCGGCGAGCACGGCGACCGCCACGATGGCGATGCGGGCGGCCACGCCGCGGGCCGAGGCGGCCGGCAGCCCGGCCCGCAGCCGCTGGCGGCGGCTCCAGAGGGTCGCGGCGGCGTAGATCAGGGCGAAGGCGAGGCCGATGGCCCAACCCAGCCAGACGGGCAGCAGGCGGTTGGCCAGCCCGGTGATGAACGGGTCGTTGAGGTTGATGGTGCCGGTCGGCCCCAGCACGCGCAGGAGCGCCCCTTGCCAGCCGAGCAGGCCGGCCAGGGTCACGATGAAGGACGGCACCCCCAGCTTGACGCTCCAGGCGCCCTGGAGGAGGCCGATGGCGGATCCGACCAGGACGCCCGCCGCGACCGCCGCCACCGCCGGCCACCCCTGCTTGACCGACAGGACGGCCATGACCCCGGCGGCCAGGCCGCTGACCGCGCCGACGGAGAGGTCGATCTCGCCGAGCAGGAGGACCAGCGTGACGCCGACGGCGATGGTCCCGACGGCGGCGATCTGGACCATGAGGTTGGTCAGGTTGAGCGCCGTCAGGAAGTTGCGGTTGGCGAACTGGAAGATGATGGCGATGACGCCCAGCCCGAGGAGGACCGGGAGCGCGCCGAGATCGGCCCTCCGGGCGCGCTGCTGGACGTCCACCAGCCGGCCGCGCAGCCCCGCCGGCCGCCGCGCCGGGGCGGACTCCTCCAGGGTCGGCCGGGTGCGCGCGCTCATGCCGTCTCCTCCCCGTCCGGCGCCGCGCCGGTCAGGCGGCGATCGTCTGGCAACTCGAGCCCGGCGCCGGTGATGGCGCCCACGACCGCCTCGGGGGTCGTGGTGTGCCGGTCGAAGGTGGCGATCCGGCGTCCGAGCCGCAGGACGATGATGCGGTCGGCGACCTCGAAGATGTCGGCGAGGTTGTGGCTGACAACGACGACGCCGAGGCCGCGGTCGCGCAGCCGCCGGATCAGGTTGAGCACCTGCCGGGTCTGGGCGACGCCCAGGGCGGCGGTCGGCTCGTCGAGGATCACGACTTTGGAGTTCCACATCACCGCGCGGGCGATCGCCACCGCCTGGCGCTGGCCGCCGGAGAGGGTGGCCACCGGGCTGCGCACCGACGGGATGCGCACGCCGAGGCTGGACAGGACCTCGACGGCGCGCCGCTCCATCTCGACCTCGCTCAGCGGCCGGACGATGCCCGGGAGGAGCGCGTCGACCTGCTCGCGGCCGAGGAAGAGATTGGCGACGACGTCGAGGTTGTCGCAGAGGGCGAGGTCCTGGTAGACCGTCTCGATGCCCAGGTGGGTCGCGTCGCTGGGGCGCGCCACCGTGACGGCGTCGCCGGCAAAGCGGTAGACGCCCGCGTCGGCCCGGTAGGTGCCGGCGACGATCTTGATGAGCGTCGACTTCCCGGCGCCGTTGTCGCCGACCAGGGCGACGACCTCGCCAGCGTAGACCTCGAAGTCGACCTCGACGAGGGCCTGCACGGCGCCGAAGCGCTTGGCGATCCCGTGCAACTCGAGGATCGGGGTTCGCGCAGCCACGGTCATCGTCGCGTCTGCCTCCGGTGGGGTGCGTGGGACGTCAACCGTTGCCACACCCCGCATCACTGCAGGCCGGCGTCGGCGCAGGCGGCGGCGTACTCCGGCGTGCAGATCTGCTCGACGGTCCAGAATTCGTCGGCGACCACCGTGTCCTGGATGGTGTCCCTGGTCACCGCCACCGGGGTGAGCAGGACCGCGGGGACGTCGATGGCGTTGTTGTTGACCGTCCGGCCGCCGGTGACGCTGGCCGGGACGTCCTGCCCGGTCAGGAGCGCGAAGGCCAGCTCGGCCGCGACTTCCGCCTCGGGCTTGATGGCCTTGTAGACGGTCATGTACTGCTCGCCAGCGAGGATGCGCTGGATCCCGGCCAGCTCGGCGTCCTGGCCGGTGACGGGCGGCAGGGGGCTAAGGCCGGCGGCCTTCATGGCCGCGATCGCGCCGCTGGCGGTCCCGTCGTTGGCGGCGTAGACGCCGTCGACCTGGTTGCCGAGGGCGGTCAGGGCCTGCTGCATCTCATTCTGCGCCTGATCCGGGCTCCAGTCGGGGGTGTCGTACTCCATGGCGATGGTGAGCTGGCCCTGCTGCACCAGCGGGTCGAAGACGCTGTGGGCGCCCTGTTTGAACTGCCCGGCGTTGTTGTCGGTCGGCGAGCCGTTGATCATGACGATCTGCGGGTTGGTGATGCCCTCCAGCGCCCGCATCAGCGTCTCGGCCTGGAGCCTGCCGACCCGCACGTTGTCGAAGGAGATGTAGTAGCTGACGCCGTCCGAGTTGAGGATGGCCCGGTCGTAGGCGATGACCGGGACGCCCTGGGCCTGGGCGATCTCGGCGATAGCGCCGGCGGCGTCGGAGTTGACCGGGTCGAGCACGAGCACCTGGGCGCCATTGGTCAGGGCGGCCTCGGCCTGCTGCTGCTGGGCGGCGGCGTCCTGGTTGGCGTTGCTGTAGATGATCGTGCAGTTCGGGCAGAGCTGGCGGAAGTGCGCCTCGAAGAAGGGCCGGTCGGCGCTCTCGTAGCGGGCGGTCTTGGTCTCGGGCAAGAGCAGCGCAATGGTGCCGGTCTCGGTCTCAGAGGGCGTGGCCCAGCCGGTGAGCGCGCCCATGCCCGCGGTGGGCGAGCCGCCGGGGCTGGCGACGGGCGAGCCGCCCGGACTGGCGGCCGGCGAGCCGGCGGTCGTCGGGGCCGCGGTGGCGGTCATCATCGGGCCGCCGGCGGTCCCGGTGGCCTCCTCGGCGGCACCGCCGCCGCAGGCGGCCAGGACCAGCGCGGCGATCAGCAGGAGCACCGGGGCGACGGCAGGGACGCGCAGGTACCGGGGTCGCATGGCTCGACCTCCCCTCGTCCCAGGCCTGGCGGCACGGGCACGAGCGCGCCTGGGAGCGACGCACCCGGTATCAGCAGTCTGACGGGGAAACTGACGCACATTGTGTTCCAGCTTCGCGCGACCGGCGCGTCACCGTGGTGGAGGGGTGTGGCGCGGGGGGATACGGCTGGGCGCGCGCCGCGGGGGGGTCGGCGCACGCCCGTGCCGCCTACTTGGGTTCTTCGTGCCAGACGCGGCGGTGGGTCCAGGTGGTGATCGGCGGGTAGGCCTGGCGCACGGCCAGCACCAGCGGGATCGCGACGACGGCGCCGGTCACCGCCTGCAGCGTGTTGAAGCCGGCGTCGGTGATCGCCACGCCGAGGCCGACGCGGACGACCGCCAGGTCGTAGACGAAGTAGCCGCCGACGATGATCGCGCCGCCCGCCAGCACGGACAGGATCATGCGCGGCAGCCCGGCCCGCCAGCCAATCAGGCCCGCCACCAGCCCCTGGAGGCCGTGGATGACGAAGGTGCCGGGGGCGTAGCTCGGGTAGGCGAGGAGGTCCGACAGCGTCGGCCCCACCGCCGCGGCGATCGCGCCGACGACGGGCCCGAAGACGAACGCGGCGAAGTAGATGGCGATGTCGCCGAAGTGGATGTACCCGCCCGGGATCGGGATCTTGATCGAAAAGGTCGCGACGAAGACGACGGCGATCATCACCCCGATGATCGCGACCAGGCGAGCGCTCAACGCGAACCGCGGCCGATCGCGCGGTGGCTCCATGACTGCCTCCTCCCGGCTGCCGTCACTACTGTCGGGCAGCCCCGTGCCTCATCTTGCCGCGCCCGGCCCGGAGCGCAACGGCCAATTGGCACCATCCAATTGGGGTGAGGGGGCTGGGGAACTCATGGGAGGCGTGCGGTCCGGCGCGACGGCCGGTCGGGCTGGCGCCCGAGCGCGCCGCGCCGGACGGCTCCCTCCGGCGCGGGCGTGTCAACGGTGCGGCGAGGCGCGTTAGGAGCGCTTCTCCTCGTCGTCGCCGGTCAGCTTCTCGCGGGCTTCGGCCACCTTCTCGCGGGCCTTGCCCTTCACCTCGTCGACCTTGCCCTCGGCCTCCGTGGCGGGGTCGTCGGTGGCGTCGCCCCAGGCCTGCTTGGCCTTGCCTTTGATCTCCTCGCCTTTGCCCTGCATCTTGTCGCGGGCTTCGTCAGCCATGGGGGTGAACTCCTTCAGCGTGGTCACACCCGGCGCACCAGCGCGCCGGGCGGCCCTCCCGGGCCTCGGCCCCAGGCGCAAGGCATGTGCCGCCGGCACCGGCCGCGACCGGACGGCGCCGCGGCTAGCCCGCGTGCGCCTTGAGGTAGACGAGCCCCAGGAGGAGGGCGACGAACGCGACCGCACAGAGGACGCCGAGGAGGACCTGGAGCCAGGGGGCGGGGCCGGCTGGCGCGGGCTCCGTGTCGGGCTGCTGATTCCGCTCGCTCCACTCCGCCATGGTCGCCCCCTCTCGTGCCGATCGCGAGCAGCGCGCCTAGGCGCGCTGCTCGAAGAGCTGCCGGGTCAGTGCGGCCTGGCCCAGGTGCTCGCGGCTGTGCTCGATGGCATGGAGCAGCCACCAGATGCCGGGGAAGCGCCGGTTGAGCCGGTCGCCCGCGGGCTGCCGGATGGCGGACAGATCCTCCTCCGTGACGCGATCGAGCAGGGCTGCGGTGCGCGTGTCGGCAGCGTCGACCAGCCGCAGCAGCGTGGCGGCATCGGGCGCCTGGGCGCGGAACTCGGCGTCGCGGTCGCGGGCGACCGCCTCGCCGACGGCGGTGGCGATGTGGAACTCCTCGGCGCCGAGCGCGTGCGTCACGAGCACCGCGATAGCGTTCATCTCCGGTCCCGGCACCCAGTTGATCGCGTCCGGGCTGAGCCCCTCCAGCAGTTGCCGCCAGGCGGCATGCTGCTCGGCCAGCACCTGCTTCAGCCCGTCGCGCACGCTCGCGCTCGCCGTCGCCATGCGGGTCTCCTCTCCGCTCTTGCCCGGACCGCGCGCTGCTCCCTAGCGATCCTCGCCGGTCCCTTGCCGCAGCACGCGGTAGCTCTCGTAGCGCCCCCGATCGATCGCGCCGGCTTCGACCGCGGCCAGCACGGCGCAGCCCGGCTCGGTGAGGTGGGTGCAGTCCGCATAGTAGCACTGATCGAGGTAGGGACGGAACTCCGGGAAGTAGGTGTCGAGGCGGCTGAAGTCGATGCCCCAGAAGCCGAGCTGGCGGATGCCGGGCGTGTCGGCGATGTAGGTATCGTCGTCGAGGAGGATCAGGGTGGTCGCGGTGGTGGTATGGCGGCCCTTGCCGGTGGCCGCGCTGATGTCGCCCACCCGCAGGTCCAGCTCGGGGTTCAGCGCGTTGATGAGGCTCGACTTGCCCACGCCGGACGGGCCGGAGAGGGCCGAGATCTTGCCGCGCAGCAGTGCGCGCAGGTCGTCGATCCCGGCGCCGGTGGCGGCACTGGTCTCGACGACCGGGTAGCCGGCCGCGCGGTAGGGGTCGAAGCGGCGGCGCAGTTCCCCGCTGGGGTCGAGGTCGATCTTGTTGACGCAGACGGCCGCGGCCAGCCCCCGCGCCTCGGCGATGATGAGGAAGCGGTCGAGCATGCGGGGGTGCGGCTCCGGCTCGGCCACGGCGAAGACGGCCACCAGTTGATCGGGGTTGGCCAGGATGACCTGCTCGACGTCCTCGGTGCCGCGGGCGCGGCGGGAGAGGGTCCGCAACCGCGGCGCGACCGCCTCGATCACGCCCTCGCCGGGGCCGGTCCGGGTGATCTCGACCCGATCGCCGACGGCGACGGGGTCGGTCTTGCGGCGGGCGCGCTTGACGACGCCGCGCACGGTGCAGCGGACGACGCCCTCGGGCGTCAGGACATCGTAGTACTGCCCATAGCCGCGGATGACGATGTTCGGTGGACGGGGGCTGGTATCCGGCGCAGGCGTGTCGACGATTGCTCCCGCCTCCAGCTGCTCCATGACGACGGATGCTCCGGCATGCCGGTGGCCGTCGGCTGGCGCCCGGGACGGCCGCACGTCGGTTTTCAGTCTAGCACGGGGCGCCGGAGGCGCGGCAAGGCGGGGGCGGCTGGCCTCCCCCGCAGCCGGCCCATAGCCGTCAGCGGCCCGCGCGGGTAGAATGGCGGGCCGTGACTGCACGGACACGTCTCGCCGCTCGCGACCGCCTCCCCCGGCCCGGCTTTGCCGCGGGGCTGACGCTGATCCTGCTCGCGGCCGGGGCGCTGCGGCTCGCCCGGCTGGCCGACCTCCCGCCGGGGCTGCCCGGCGCGGCGGCGGAGCACGGCCTGCTGGCGCGGGCGATGGTCGAGGGCGGCATCGCCGGGGCGATGCGGGAGCCGGGCACCGCGTCGGTCCCGCTCGCGGCGATCGTCGCGCTGGCCGGACGCCTCACCGGGTTCGACGCGACGACGCCCGCGCTCGGCGCGGCCCTGGCCGGGACCGTGGCGGTGGGCGGCACGGCGCTCTGGCTGCGGCGGGCGCTCGGGCCGGCGTGGGGACTGGCCGGGGGCGTGCTGCTGGCCGGGAGCTTCTGGCCGCTGCTCTTCGGCCGCCTCGGGCTGAGCCCGGTGGTGGGCGCGGCGGCGCTGGCAGCGCTCCTCTGGCTGCTGCGGGAGGCGATCGGCCGGCCACTGCGCGTCGCGCTCGGCTGGTACACGCTGGCGGGGCTGGCCGCCGCCGTGGGGTTCGCCGCCGACCCGGCGCTGCGGATCATGCCCGGGCTGCTGCTGGTGGGGCTGGGCGCGGCGCTGTGGCAGGCGCGCGCGGGCGGGAGCAGCAGCCGCGACGCGGCCTGGGGGCTGGGGGTCACGCTCCTGACCGCTGTGCTGGCGGCGCTCCCGTGGGTTGTGGCGCAGGGCGCGGTGCCGGGGCAACTCGGACCCTCGACGCCGACGCCGGGGCTCCCCGGCGCGACGGCGGCCGATCTGGCGGGCGCCGCCTACGGCTATGGGGTCAGCCTGGCACGCCTGGTCTGGCCCGGCACGGGGGACGCGGGGCTGCACCTCCCGGGCGCGCCGCTGTTCGAGCCGTGGCTCGCCCCCTGGGCGCTGCTCGGCGGCGGCGTGGCGCTGCGCCGCGCGCGGCAGCCGCGCGCGGCCGTCGGCCTGGCCTGGGGCGCCCTGCTCCTCCTGCCGGCGGCCCTGGTGGACCCGGGCCACCCGGGCCGCCTCGTCCCGGCCCTGCCGCTCCTCGTGCTGCTGCCGCTCCTGGGCATGCGGGCCGCCGTCGCGCGCGCGGGGCAGGGCCGCGCGCGGCTGGCGGTGGGCGCGCTGGTCGTGGCCACGCTGGCGGGGACCGTCAGCGTGGGTCCCTGGCGCTACTTCCAGGGGTGGGCCACGGACCCGGCGACCGCCGCCGCGCTCGACGCCGGGGTGGTGGCGTCGCTGGAGGCGCTGCGCCAGCTCCCGCCCGACGAGCCGGTGGTCTACAGCGCCGCCGCCGAGCACGCCGCGGTGGTGCGCTACCTGGCGCACGACGTGGCGCCGCTGGAGGTCGACGGGCGGCACCTGCTGCTCCTGCCGGGCGACCCGATGCGCGGGGTGCGCCGCGGCTGGCTGGTGATCCCGGCCGCCACGCCGCTCAACCCGCACCTGCTGGAGCTGTTCGCAGGGATCCCGCCGGTCGCGGTCGGGCGCGACGCCGGGGGCGCCGAGGCGTATCGCGTCTACCGCATCGACGAGCGCGTGGGGCAGCGCATCCCGCTGAGCGTTCCGACGATCGCCTGGGCGGACGGCGCCGTCTTCCAGGGATTCCGGTTGACCCCGCTGGCCGATGGGAGGGCAGCGGTGGTGCTGGCCTGGGCGCTGCCGGCCGGGAGCGGGCCGCGCGTCGCGGTGGTGCAGTTGACCGGCGACGCCCGCAGCGAGGCGCGCCTGGCGCTGCCGCCGACGGCGCCGGGGCAGCCGGTGATCGCGGTCGGGTCGGTGACGCTCGACATCCCGGCCACGACGGGGCCGCTGGGCCTGCGCCTGGGGCTGCTGGACGGCGACAACCGGCCGATCGCCGTCCCGGGGGCCGACGCAGACGGTCTCCTCCTGCTCGAGCGCTACCGGTTCGAGCGGTAGGCCGCGCTAGCGGGGAGGCGCCCCGGCCTTGAGCACCCGGGCGGGCTGCTCGCTCGCCGGTCCGACGGCTTCGCGGGCGCTCGGCAGCGGCAGCGTGCGATACGCCATGTAGCTCAGCACGCCGAAGAGCAGCGTCACCAGCCCGGCATGGGTGATCGTCGCAGCGACGGTGAGCTTGCTCAGCACCACCCAGCCGCCGCTGAGCGACTGGAGCAGGATCAGCACGAGCGCGATCTGCGACGACCAGCAGAGATCCGGCCGCTGGCGGCGCAGCCGCCAGGTCCAGACGACCAGCGCGGCGATGAAGAGCGTCCCGGCGACGGACGCCAGGCGGTGCGCGAACATGATGCCGACCGGCCCGCTCAGCCCCGGCCACACCTCACCGTTGCAGAGCGGCCAGTCGGTGCAGGCCAGCGCGGAGTTGGTGTGCCGCACGTAGGCGCCGAGATAGACGAGCAGGTAGGTGTAGCCCAGGGTGGCCCAGATGACACGCCGCAGCCCCGGCGCGACCGGCCGGTCGCGCATCGCCTCGAACCCGTCCACCTCGTAGAGGAAGGCGGCCAGGAGCAGGACGCTGGCGAAGGCCGTCAGCGAGACGCCGAAGTGCAGCGCCATCGTCGGGGGCGACTGGCCGTAGACCACCGCCCAGGCGCCGAGTCCGGCCTGGAGCAGCAGGAAGGAGACCATGGTCGGCACCAGGATGCGCACCTCGCGCCGCTGGCGCCAGCCGCGCCAGGCACCGATCGCCAGTGCGGCGATGAGGATGCCCTCAATGCCGGTGACGAGCCGGTGGGAGTACTCGATGATGGACTCCACGGTGAGCGGCGGTAGGACCCGGCCATGACAGAACGGCCAGGAGCGTCCACACCCCTCACCCGAGCCGGTGTTGGTCACCGTCGCCCCGGCGATCAGGACGAGGAACATCCCGACCGTCGCCGCAGCGGCCAGCCAGCGGAGTCCTCCGGAGGATCTGACACGCTCACGCATCGTTGCTCGCCCGCCTACCTGTCCTGCACGCGCATCCCGGCCGGGTAGGGGTCGGATCGCCGTCCCCGCCGCGGGCGGCCTCGCCGAAGGCGCCGGCGCCGCTGCCGGGCCCGCCCGGCCTTACGTCGTGCACAAGCATACATCGGGGTGCCGGCCCGTGCGCGCGGCGAGGGGGTGGACGCGGTGTTCTCGCCGCGCAAGCTGCCCGCGGGGCGCGCCGCGTCCGGCCGGGACGGCGGCGTGTCGCATGGGGCGCCGAGCCGGCCGGGGAGGGTGCGTCCCGCACCGGCCGCGACGGTGGGTCGCGCGGGTCGGAGACGGGTGCCCGGGGCGCGTGGGGCGCCGACGGTACGGGCGGCGTCAACCGGCGCGCGGGGCGTGCCCGGTGCCCGGTGCCCGGGGGCTGATGGTGTCTGACGAAATGGTTTGGTAGCCGCGCCTGGTCGGGTCCCGGGGCTAAAAGCCCCGGGCTCACCAGCAAAGCCGGCTCAAGCCGGCTGAGCACGGGGTGCGCGGCTCTGCCCGATCAGTGCGTCAACGTCCATCAGCCGGCTGGGGGCCGAGGCGGGACAGCGAGCGCAGCGGTGGGCGGTTGGGGGATTCGGGCGCCGGTCGGGGCCCGGGGCTCAAGCCGCCGGGCTAGAGGGCAAAGCCCACTAAAGGGGCTGATGATGCGGGCAAGCGGGGTGCACAGGACGCAGGACTGCCGCAGTGACATACCCAGCCCCCTCAGTGGCCTTATTCGAATCAGCCCGGCGGCTTGAGCCCCGGGCCTCGGCCGGACGCCGATACCGGACTATGTCGTCACACTCCATCAGCCCCCGGCACCCCTGACGGCCCGCGCCGACTGGTGCGCAACCGACGGGAGCCGGCGCGGCGCCGTGCGACGCCGGCGCTCCACGCGGAGCCGCCAAGGCGCCGTTCGCGGCCGGCGCGCCCGGGCGGCCCCGGGCGACGGTGTCGGCTCCCTGCTCTCCCGCGCCGCCGTGCCTGCCCCGCGCGGCGGCCGACGACGAGCGGTCGAAGGTCGGCGCGCCCGGGTGGCCTTGGGTCGGCCGCCCCTGCTGCGAGCTGAGCGGGGCGCGGTGTCGTGTGGTGGGGTCAGTCCTGGACGAGCCCGACGAGGCGCAGGAAGGCCGCGATGCGCTCCAGGTCCCAGTCGGACATGTCGACCGTGATCGAGAGGGTGACCCCGGGGCGAAGCGGGACGCCGTCGGCGAGGCGGGCGGTCGGGGACGGGCCTCCGGGGGCAGCGGCGGTCGCGGCGGCTTCGGGCTCGGGCGCCGCGGGCTGCTCCAGCGACTGCCGCAGGGCGGCGAGGCGGGCGGCGATGTCCGGCGCGAGGTCGAGGCGGGTCGGCTGGCCGCGCACGCCACGGCGATAGGTGCCGAGGCCGGCCTCGTCGGCGAGGCGGAAGAAGAAGGTGCGCGCCTCCTCCACCCGGTTACGCGGCTGGCCGAGGCGCATGTCGACCTGCCAGACCCGCTCGACCCAGGGCGCGTCGAGCACGGTCATCCCCTCGGCAAGGGCGCGTTCGAGCGGGATGGCGTAGGGCGGGTAGCTGAGCATGGCGCGGGCGAGCTCGTCGCGGCGCTCCCCCTCGCTGGTGGCGTAGGCCAGGCGCTGGCCCTGCGGCGTCAGGCGGATGTCGCCGGCGTCGTCGCGCTCGACCAGGCCCAACTGCTCGACGGCGTTGAGGGTTTCCCGGAGCGACTCGCCGGCCCCCATGCGCGCCTCGAGCGTGGCGCGATCGATCCCCTTGCCCTTGGCGTAGTCGAGCAGGGTTCCCATGGCTCGCCAGTCGGTCCGGTAGGGGAGCATCACCTCGGGCATCGCCACTCCTCAGCCGCACGGGCGTCTCGTCACACAGCCAGTGTGGCACACGGGCCGACGATCCGTCAAGCTCCATTCGCCACGCGGATTTAGCACGCGCGCCGTGCGACACTGCTCGCGCGAAATACGTCACGCTCGCGTGACACTTGACCACGAGGGCGGGTGCGCCTCGCCGGTCGTCCCTGCTCGGGGTCACGGCGGGCGGCGTCTCAGCACCCTTCAGCCAGGAATGGCCGTCGTGTCGCGGATCTGTCGCCCTCAGCCGACACGGCGGGCCACTGGAGCGGCACCGTCCCCGGCCCCACGCCGGCCGCGTGGCGCCGCGATCGCGCACGCGAGCGACGTGATGATTAAGCACGAGACATTTCCAGTAGATGCGTGCTGGGTGTGAAATCGAAGCTCGCACGCCCATTCCCTCTTCTCTTGAGCATTGACGTGGGATATGTTACACTGCGGCCGGTGGGACGAACACGCGGGGCCGCCGCTGGCGGGGTTGCCCGCGACGGGAGGTGGGTCCGGTGCCGGAGGAGGGACCGCAGGCCGCCGAGCAGGTGACCTCGCCCGCTGCCGACGAGGGACGCAGCGGGGAGGATAGTCGCCGCCGTGGCTGGTTCTGGCACTGGAACACGATCATCACCCAGTACGCCCCGCTCATCGGGCTCAAGGGCGTGGGGCTCCTCAACTCCTACACGGTCTGGACCGACCGGCGTGAGGAGTCGCCCCACCGGGGCTACGCGTTCCCCTCACAGCAGGCCGAGGCCGACTTCTACGGCGAGGACCGCGCCGAGCTGATCACGATCAACAAGATCCTGGTGGCGCTCGACCTCATCGAGATCCGCAAGGAGATGGTCCTGCGGGTCGACGAGCGCGGCCGACGCTGGCGCGTGCCCCACAATCTCTACCGGGTGAAAGACCATCCCGACGGCTACATCCTGGGGCCCGACGACGTCCTCCGCGTGGTCGAGCTGGCCGCGCGCGACCGCGCCGTCTACCGCTACATTCGCCGCATCTTCTCCAGCCGCTTCGCCCCAATCGATCGCGACAACGTCTGGCACCAGATCCTCCCGATCGTCCGGCAGAGCG
The DNA here is from genome assembly GCA_029961075.1 of Sphaerobacter sp. Lineage (GTDB taxonomy): Bacteria > Chloroflexota > Chloroflexia > Thermomicrobiales > Thermomicrobiaceae > Sphaerobacter. Next base: position 7,959 of record JASBVL010000063.1, on the reverse strand, counting down.
CAACCTGGCAGCGACTGGCAGCCCGCGCCGAGCGCGAGGAGGCCCGCAACTCCGCCCGCACGCGGGCCGGCCATGCCAGCCGGTCACGGGCGGCAGGGAGAGAGGAGGAGACCGCCGCACTACCGGCTGGCGACCCGAGTGCGCCGACAACCGATGGTGATCCCACCAACTCTGGTTCGGCGACCAGTGTTGACGACAGCAACACCGGTTCGCCCGTGGATGTTGCCGATAGCAACGATGCTTTCGCGGCCCCGCGGGGCAGCAGCGATGGAGAGACCAACAACGGTCAGGGGGAGACTGTTGACGAGAGCAACACAACGTATCACCAAGATCATTCCACTACCAGGACAACCACTGGTTCGCCTGCTGCGCTGGCTGATACGCCCGGAGCTGACGACGACGCCGCGCTGCCGCGCCCGGCGGGAAACGGTCCGATGCTTGAGCCATCCCCGTCGGTCGTCGCCTGCTTCGAAGCGGCCAATGGCCGCCCGGCGACCCCGCTGGAGCGCGAGCTCCTGGCCGAGCTGGCGGTGGCATTCGGCGGTGCTGCTCGCCGGGCCGGCACGACCGGGGATGCCTGGGTGGAGGCAGCCATCCGGGAGGCGGTCAGCAGCGGCTCCCGATTCGTGGCGCCGAAGCGGATCCGGGAGATCCTCAACCGCTGGTCCCGTGAGGCCGATCCCGTTCGGCCGGGCGCGCCGCCGACGGCGCCGGTAGCCACGGCGTCGGATGCGCCCGACTTCCCGCTGCCGCACGGCCACGGCAGCCGGCGGACGTGGGAGGTGGTCCTGCGCCTGCTCGGTCAGGTGATCGACCGCGCCGAGCTGGAGCGGCTGTTCGCCGGCTCGGCCATCGTCGGCTACCGGGCCGGGACGGTGACGGTGGCGGTCGCGTCGCCGGCCATCGCCGAGCGCCTGGGTGCGGAGTACTACGATCTGGTGGCGCGCAAGCTGGCCGAGGCGATGCGCCGGCCGGTGCGCGTGCAGTTCACGGCCCCGGCCGACGCGGAGGCGGCGGGGGCGGGCAGCGCGGAGCCGGTCGCGCCGCCTGCGGCCCCGGCCGAGCCGCCCGCGGCGGCTGCCCCACCGGCGCCGGCAGCGCCGGCGGGCGAGCCGCTGGCGATCCCGCGCTTCGTCCTCCCGGGTGGACTGACGAACCGGCAGGTGTGGGCCGCGGCGCAGGACGACCTGGCGCGGGAGCTGAGCCAGGCGAACTACGAGGCGTGGGTGCGCCCCGCCGCGCTCATCGGGATCGACGAGGACGGCGCGCTGGTGCTCGGTGCCCCGAGCGCGTTCGCCCGTCGCCGGTTGGAGCAGTTGCTTCCCCAGGTTCGGGCCGCGCTCGAGGGGATCCTCGGGCGGCCGGTGGAGGTCCAGGTGGTGGTTACGCGGGAGTGGCTGCGGCAGCGGTCGGGGGCGGGCGAGTGAGGCGTCGGGCGTATTGCGTACTGCGCGTCGTCGGGCCGGCCCCGTGGAGCGCCGCCGTCCTCGGCGGCTCCCGTTCGTCTCCCTGTAGGGGCGCCACCGCCGAGCAGAGCCTTGTCGGCTCTCCGTTCTCCGTCTCCACGAGCGGCGGCGATGCGTCACGCTGTGCCACGGTGTGCGGGGCGCCCTCGTCCGCCCTCTGCCCCTTCAGCGGGCTTTCCCCGCTAGCCTGGGGCGCAAGCCTGAGCATCGACACCGACCGCGCCGGACCTCCGGCAGGGGCGGGTCGACCGGCGCACCGCCCGGTGGTGTCCGGCCGACTGCGCGGGCGCCCTCCGGTAGCGTGGGATACGCTATTCGGCACCAGGCCCGCCCCAACCACGCTCGCCGGGTGACGCCTGGACTCGGGGCGCGACGCCCCCCGGGCGAGGGGGGAGACGGTCCAGCCGGCCGAAGGGCGTTGACGATTTCGTCTGGCATACCCCGTGATTGTCCTCAGCCGGCGTATGGCCTTTGACGAACGAGTCTGGTCGCCGCGCCGGGCTGGTGCCCGGGGCTGAAAGCCCCGGGCTCACAAAGCAAAGCCGGCTGAAGTCGGCTGCGCACGGGGCGCGCGGCGCTGCCCGATCAATGCGTCGACGTCCATGAGCCGGCTTCGCCTATCAGCCCGGGGCTGAGTCCCCGGGCGCTGTGGCCGACGGAGACGGCTCTGTGGGAGGGGCGGGGGTGTCGGGCCGCGCACCGCCCGCGACGACCGAGAGCGGCGGACGGGAGCCGGCGCGGCTCCGTGCGACGCCGGCGCTCCACGGGGCCGACGCGCCGCGGCCGGCGCGCGGGGAACGGGGACCGGCCGGGAGGCCGGCGCTCCTGGGTGGCCCCCGGGTGGCACCCCGGCGGGGCTGGCGACGCCGGCGGGCGGCAGCGCATCTGCGAGGCTGCGTGGGGGCATCGGCGGGGTGCTCCCGCGCGCGGCGGGGAGACAGCGGGCGATGGAGCGAGAGATCACCGTGGTGGATCTGACGCGGCTGGCCGCGGGCGGCGGCTCGGGCGCGATCTATGGCCGCGAGAGCGAAGACCTCGACCTGAACCTGGTGCGGTTCGCGCCGGGCACCGGCGTCGGGGAGCACATCAACCGCGAGGTGGATGTGGCGGTGATCGTGCTCTCCGGCACCGGGGTGCTCACGGTCGACGGCGTGGAGCACCGGCTGGAGGCTGGGCGGGCGACGATCATCCCGAAGGGGGTGCGGCGGTCGATCCAGGCGACGGGCAGCGAGCCGCTGGTCTACCTGACGGTTCACCGGCGCCGACGGCGGCTCTGGCCGTCGGCACCTACGCGTCAGGCCTGAGCGCCCGAGTCGGTCGCGGCGAGCGCGGCGAGCAGCGCGGCGGGCTGGCCGGCGAGCGCGCGGCGGAACGCCGGGTCGCGCGTGGCCTCCTCGACGAGGGCGGTCAGCCGGGCGTTCACGGGGGTCGGGATTCCCAGCCTGGCTCCCTGGTCGGCCACGGCGCCGTTGAGCCAGCGCACCTCGGTCGTGCCGCGGCCACGGTCGAGATCGAGCCAGAGCGACGGCCGCTTCTCGCCGCGACCGCGCGCGGCGCGTCGCGCGACCAGCCGGCGGGCGATGGGCGCGGGCAGGCGCATGACGTGCACCAGCAGCGGCACGTTGAAGCCGGGCAGGGCGATCGGCTGGACCCCGGCGCCGAGCATGACCGCCAGGGCCTCGATGAAAGCGGCGCGCTCGACCTGGAAGAGGGGCGGATCGCCGTAGATGGCGGCCGGCGGGAGCGCCAGGAGGGCTGCGGTCGCGTTGGCCATCATGTTCAGCAGGAGCTTCGACCACTTGAGGTCCGGGTAGCGGGGCGCGTGGCTGGTCGGCAGTCCGGCGGCGGTGAGTGCCGCGGCCAGCCGGTCGAGGGGCACGTCGCCCTGCACGGGCGCCAGCGCCACGCCTCCTGCGGTCTCCTGCCGCACGGTGGCCGGGTCGCTTCGGACGACGGAGACGGTGACGACGCCGGCCGCGAGTCGGGCGGCGGACCCGAGCGCGGCGCGCACGGTCTCCTCGGTGCCGACGCCGTTCTGGAGCGTGACGATGGCGGCGCCGGCACCGGCGAGCCGACGGAGGTCCGGCAGCGCGGCGGGGACGGCGTCGGCCTTGATGGTGAGGAGCACGAGCGCGGGGGGCGACGGGAGCGCGTCGAGGCTGGTGGTCACCGGGAGGTGGACGCGGCGCTCCCCGGTGGGGCGGACGAGGCGCAGGCCGTGCTCGCGGACGGCGTCGGCCGCGCCGGGGCGCGCGAGCAGCGTGACCGGGGCCCCGGCCGCGGCCAGCAGTCCCCCGAGGAGGCAGCCGACCGCGCCGGCACCGTAGACGAGGGTCGGGGGGAGCGAGGCGGCCGGGTTAGTCGGCATGCCCGCCGAAGCCGATCGAGATCTTCAGTTCGGTGCCGCCGATGAGCCGCTCGATGTTGGCCCGGTGGCGGTAGAGCGCGAGGGCGAGCAGGGCCACCCCGAAGAGCCAGTACGCCTGGGGGTAGCCCATCAGCGCGAGGGCCGGCGGGAGGGAGGCGATCATCATGAGGGAGGCGAGCGAGGCGTAGCGGCTGGCCACGATCACGACGGCCCAGACCGCGAGGCCGATGAAGGCGGCGAGGGGGGCGAGCGCGAGCGTGGCGCCAAGGGAGGTGGCGATCCCCTTGCCGCCCTTGCCGCGCAGGAAGAGCGACCAGTTGTGGCCGATGATGCCGGCGAGCGCGATCAGGAGCAGCGCGTAGAGCGGCAGGTCGAGCGCGCGCCCGGCGAGCACGGGCAGCAGGCCCTTGAGGGCATCGGCGAGGAGGGTGGCGGCCGCGGGGCCGCGCCCGGCCGTGCGGAGCACGTTGGCCGTGCCGATGTTGCCACTGCCGTGCCGCCGGACATCGATGCCCCGCGCCAGACGTGCGATGAGCAGTCCGAACGGGATCGAGCCCGCCAGGTAGGCTCCCGCGGCCAGCGGGAGTGTCACCGACCAGGAATCCATTCCGGTGCCCGCGTCCTCTCCTCATGCGCAACGATTCCCAGCCGGCCGCACCCCGCCGGGCGCCGCGGGCAGAGGTCGCGGGGGGCATCATCGGCGTTCGCGGGAACGGTACGGGCGTGACGGGTGCGTGGACCCGGCCGGTCAATTATAACCGTCAGCGCCGGCCGCGACGTGAGCTGATCGGGCCATGGGTTGGGGGATGGTGCGCTCCACGCGCCCCGGGTACCGGCGCGACCGTGGCCTCACGGCGCCACGGCGGGCTGGCGGGGGCGGAAGCGCTCGACGTAGCGGCGGTAGTCTTCCACCTCGCGCCGCACGCGGGCGTCGTCCCAGCCGAGGTAGTCGCGCGCGATCGCGGCGGCCGGCTCGATCTCCGCCAGCCCGGCGTCGGGGTCCCAGCCGGTCATGGTGCGGCGCCGCAGGACGTCGGTGAGCGTCTGCGCCAGCTCCCACCGGAAGGCGAAGAGGATCTCGGCGCCGATGGCGAGCGAGCTGGGGCTCAGCGGCGCGCGCAGGCGCGGGTCGTCGCCGGCGATGCGCAGCACCTCTGGGGCGAAGGTGCCGTAGATCCGGAGCAGCCGGTCGGCGATGGGCTCGTCCAGGCCGGACGTGGCCTTGAAGTTGGCCGCGAAGGCGTGCCAGTCCGTCGTATTCCCGCCCGGCAGCGGGATGCGGCCGGTGGGACAGGGCGGCGCGGGCCGGTCGAGCTTGTCGAAGACCAGATCGACCACCTCTTCGGCGAGGCTGCGGTAGGTCGTGATCTTGCCGCCGACGATGGAGATCAGCCCCGGGTAGGCGGGCGTGGCGGTGGCGTGGTCGTAGATGATGTGGCGGCGGGTGATGCTTCCGGGCGTTCCTGCTTCCGTATAAGGAAGCGGGCGCACACCGGCGTAGGCGTAGAGGACGTCGGCCCGGGTCAGGCCCGCGCCGGGCAGCACCCGGTTGGTCTCGCTGATGAGGTAGTCGATCTCCTCCTCGTCGGGGACGACCGGGTCGAGGGCGCCCTGGTAGTGGAGATCGGTCGTGCCGATGAGGTAGCGGCCGTTCCAGGGGACGATGAAGTAGGGGCGCCCGTCGGCACGGGCTTCGACGTAGAGCGCCTCCTTGGGCGCGCCGGGGAAGGGATCGACCACGATGTGGCTCCCCTTGGTGCCGCCGATCAGGCGCGGGGTCCCCAGGCCGGTGAGCACCTGGTCGACCCAGGGGCCGGCGGCGTTGACGACTACCCGGCCGCGCGCCGTGTAGGCGCCCTCCTGGAGCCGGTCGGTGAAGTGGACCCCGACGACGCGGCCGTCCTCGACCAGGAGCCGGTCGGCCTGGGCGTAGGTGAGGACGATGGCGCCGTGGTCGCGCGCCGAGAGGGCGTTCTCCAGGGTCAGGCGCTCGGGGAAGGGGATCTGGCCGTCGTAGTAGAAGGCGGCGCCGAGCAGGCCGGCCGGGTCTAGGCCCGGCTCGCGCCGGAGCGTCTCCTCGCGGCTGAGCATGCGGTGCCGCGGCAGGCTCTTGTCGTAGGAGAGCACGTCGTAGGCGATCATGCCGAGGCGGATCATGCCGGGGCCGCGCTTCATGTCGCTGTAGATCGGGATGAGGAAGCCGAGCGGCTGGACCAGGTGCGGGGCGATGTGGAGCAGGCGCTCGCGCTCGCGCAGCGATTCGCGGACCAGCCCGAACTCGTAGTACTCCAGGTAGCGCAGCCCGCCATGGATCAGCCGTGTCGAGGAGTCGGTCGTGCCGCTGGCGATGTCGTCCTGCTCCAGCAGGAGGACGCTGAGTCCGCGCATGGCCGCGTCGCGGGCGATCCCGGCGCCGTTGACCCCCGCCCCGATCACGATCAGGTCGAAGGTGCGCTGGCTGACCTCGCTGGGGATGGGCCTGGGTGTCGACGGTGCTGTCATGGCGTGTGCCCTCCTTCCGGGAAGTGGTGCCGCCTTCGGGCCTATTATGTCATAAGCGGCGGCTGCGGTTCGCGACCGTGGCGCCGGCCAGCAGGCGCGTGGGGAGCAGCCGAGTGGGGTGGTGCGGCCCCACCCGCGCGAGGGGAGGCGCCCCCTCTCCCCACGCGGGAGAGGGGGCGGGGGCGTCGTCGGGGGGTTAGCGGCCGCGCGCGCTCGGGGCGAGCGCGGGCAGCGCCGCCTCGTGGATCTGTCGGTTGAGCGCGGTCACGTTGCGCTCGATGAGGGCGGCCAGCCGGTCGAGCTGGGCGTCGATCGCCGCCGCCAGCTCGTGGAAGGTCTCGACGGCCTGGCGGGTCGGCGCGGCGTCGGCGCTGTCGACGATGTTGATCAGCGCGGCCAGCTTGTTGTTGAGCTTGACCGGGAAGTTGAGCGGATCCTCGATCTCCTTGGCCTTGACCTGGATCAGCTCCTCCTCGATCGCGGTCAGCTCCTCGATGAGCGCCTGCGCGGCCGCGGCGATCGCCTCACCCCCGGCGAGGTCCCGGGCGCGCTGCTGCCAGGTGCGCGCCTGGGTGCGCAGGTCGCGGATCTGCATGATCGCGTCGTGCGTGGCCGAGAGCTTGTCCCGAATCTGGAGCAGCAGGTTGAACTGCGCCTCCAGGTCGGCCTGGCTGACCGTGACGCGCGGGTCGGGCCGGACCTCGAACCACTCGGTGTAGCTGCGGTCGCCTACCGTGAGGCGCACCTGGTAGCGGCCCGGCATCGCCAGCGGGCCGCGCAGGCTGCCGGCCCAGAGGACGGCCGGCGGGGTCACGTCGCGGGCGTCGGGGTAGCGCAGGTTCCAGACGAAGCGGTTGGTGCCGGCCTCCTTCGGGACGCGCGGCTCCTTCTTCTTGGCGTGCTGCTCGCCGTGCTCGGCGCCGTTCGCGTCGGCGGGCGGCTCCTGCGGCTCGCTGGAGAAGGTGCGGATCTCCTTGCCGTCCGCGTCGAGGAAGGTGAGCGTGACCTCGCCCTCCGGCTTCTCCTTGAGCCAGTAGGTGACGATCACCCCGTCGGGCGGGTTCGCCCCGGCGTCCAGGAACTGCTCCTCGGTCCCCTTGCGGCGCACCGTGACCTGGGCGGCCCCGGCGGCGAGGTAGTCGCGGGCGGCCTTGCCCGGCTCGCGGAAGCGCGACATGGCGCTGCGATAGCGGATCGCCGGCCGCGGCGCGAAGAGGTGCGCGGGCGCCTCGGCGATCTCCGGTCGCATCTGCCGCAGCGGCGTGAGGTCGTCCAGGATCCAGAAGGAGCGGCCGTGGGTCGCCGCGATCAGGTCGCTGCCCTTCACCGCCAGGTCGTGGATGGGGACGACCGGGAGGGGCTTGGCACCGCCCCGAAGCGCCTGCCAGTGGGCGCCGTCGTCGAAGGAGACGTAGACCCCGCTCTCGGTGCCGCAGTAGAGCAGCCCGCGCCGCTCGGGGTCCTCGCGGATGACGCGGGTGAAGTCGGCGGCCGGGATGCCGTCGACGATCCGGGTCCAGGTCTGCCCGTAGTCACTCGTCTTATAGAGGTAGGGCGCGCGGTCATCGAGCTTGTAGCGCGTCGCCGCGACGTAGGCCGTGGCCGGGTCGTGCGGCGAGGGCT
>JASBVL010000062.1 GCA_029961075.1 Sphaerobacter sp. | reverse complement strand
CCCCGCGCCAGCCCGTGGATCACCGGGAGCAGTGGCAGCACCAGCGCGCTGTGCCTCGGCGCAGTTGAACGCGAGGTACTGGTGAGTCACCCCGGGGATGGGATCGACGATGAACTCGCCGGTCTGTTGCACCTGGTCGATGATCTTAAACGGGACCTCAGAGGTAATATCGACCTCTCCCGCCTTCATGGCGGTCAAGCGGACGTCGCCATCCGGCATGAACTTCCAGTTCACCCCGGACGCCTTGGGCAGCCCCTTTTCCCAGTAGCCGTCATGCCGCTCCATGACGATGTGGGAGCCGCGCTGCCAATCCGTGATCTTGAATGGGCCGGTGCCGATCGGCTTGGTCGCGTCGTAGGCATCCATGTCGGTAATGGCCACGCGGTGGGAGAGCACGGCCAGGAACGGCGCAAACGGCTCGTCGAGCTTGAACACCACGGTGGCGTCGTCCGGCGCGGAGACCTTGACGTTGGCAAAGTCTGGGGTCAGCATGGATCCTGAGCTCGGATCCTGGATATGCTCGAAATTGCGGAGCACCTCGTGGGCTGTGCAGGGCTTCCCGTTGTGGAACGTGACGCCGTCGCGGAGCGTGAACGTCCACTCGGTGCCGTCCTGGCTCGTCTCCCACTTCTCCGCAACCTGCGGAGACAGCCCCAGGTCATAGTCCCACCACACGAGGCCGGGCATGACGACGAACCCGATCAGACCGGCTGCCGCGGCGGTGAGGTTATGTGGCTCAAGGGAGGGCGGCTCCTCAGCGACTGCGACGTTCAGCACCACAGCCCCTGCGGCGCCATCCGACGCTGCCTCAGGGGTCGCGCCGCTGGTGCTGGGTGTCTGCTTCGACGTATCGGCGGCTCCCTGCGAGCCGGTACTCGGGGTACTGTCCGACCCACCGCAGGCCGCCAACAGCGGCACGACCGCCGCCCCGGCCACCAGCAGCGAGCCGTCGCGCAGCAACGACCGGCGCGACAACAGCAGCGTGCCACCAGCCACGCTCGATGACGCGTTCGTGCGATCCACAGCGCATCCCTTCCGACTGTACGCGAACCCTATCCCCGCCAAAACCCTCACCCGCTACGGGCCGTTCACACCATGCCTACCTCGCGCCATACGCCAGCCAGGCGGTCGCACCATGATCTTCCCAAGGTATGGACAGTAACGGGCGCCCTTCTCACCGGTTTCTGTTGAGATGGGCCTGAACGTGTCTGGGATGTGCGAGGCGCATTCTAGCGTGGGGTCGCTTGGACGGTCAAGGATCGGCACTCGCATCCCCACAGGATGCCGTTTCCGGCATCACAGCCGACCGGTCCTGTGGTTGACCTGCCGGCAACGGGGCAGACGGTCCGCTGCTTCCCTAACCTGGGGCGACAGGCCACTCGCTGGGGCCGGCGGCTCCCTCCTCAAACGCCCGAGCGCCGTGCTACCATCCCGGCAGTTCGGCAGGGGAGACGGAGAGGAGCGCAACCCGTGCGAGGTATGGTCGTCGCGCCGCAGCCGCTCGCCGTCGAGGAAGGGGTCAAGACCCTCCGGCGGGGCGGCAACGCCTTCGACGCCGCCGTGACGGCGGCCTTCGTCCAGATGGTGGTCGATCCGCAGATGTGCGGTGTGGCCGGGTTCGGCGTCGCCAACCTGCGCGCCGCCGACGGCCGGCACGAGATCATCGATTTCAACGGGACGGCCGGCTCGCGCGCCACGCCCGACATGTGGCAGGACATCGTGATCGAGCAGGACTGGACCGGCTACGGCTACCACGTCACGGGCGCGGTCAACGACGTCGGCTACGGCTCGATCATGACCCCCGGCACCATCGCCGGCATGGCCGCGACCCTGCGCCGCTTCGGCACCATCTCGTGGGCGGAGGCGCTGGCGCCGGCCATCCGCATCGCGGAGGAGGGCTTCCCCGTCTCCCCCGAGCTCTGGCAGTTGTGGAACGTGCCGTCCGCCGACCAGCGCTTCCCGATGCGGCAGCGCCTGGCGACCACCGAGGCGAGCCGCCGGCTCTTCCTGCGTGATACCGGCGAGACCCTGCGGCCCGGCGAGATCCTCCGCCAACCGGACTACGCCGCGGTGCTCCGTCGCCTGGCCGAGGCCGGCCCCGAGGACTTCTATACCGGTGAGATCGCCGCCCGCATGGTCGAGGACTTCGAGCGCAACGGCGCCTTCATCACGGCCGACGACCTGGCGAACTACCAGGTCCGGATCGAGTCGCCGCTCACGACCCGCTACCGGGGCTACACCATCCACACCAATCCCCCGGCGGGCGGCGGCATCTGCCTGGCCCAGATCCTGAACATCCTGAACGAGCGGGACATCGCGTCCCTCGGGCTCAACAGCGTCGACTACATCGACCTCGTCGCACGCGCCATGCAGGCCGGGTTCCACGATTGGTACACCTATGTCGGCGACCCGCGCTTCGCCGACGTCCCGGTCGCCTGGCTCCTCTCCGAGGAGCGCACCCGCGAGTGGATCACGCGGATCGATCAGCGCGAGCCGATCCGCGTGCCGCTGTACCCGGAGCCGCCGTCGACGACGCACATCACCGTCGTCGACGAGGCGGGGAACTGCGCGGCGATCACCCACTCTCTCGGCTCATCCAGCGGTGTCGTGACGCCCGGGCTCGGGTTCACCTACAACAACATCATGAACGCGGCCAACCCCATCCCCGGCCACCCGAACTCCATCGCGCCGGGCAAGGCCCGCTTGACCGGGATGTGCCCGACGATCGTCACACGGGGAGATGAGCCGGTCCTGGTACTGGGCGCGCCGGGCGGGACGCGCATCATCACCGGGGTGCTCCACGTCATCCTGAACGTGCTCGACCACGGCCTCAGCCCGGTGGAGGCGGTCGTCGCGCCCCGCTTTGACGCCCAGAGCCACCGGCTCGACTGTGAGGCCCGGATCCCGTCCTGGGTGAAGGAGGAACTGGGGCGCCGCGGCTTCACCATCGTGCCCGACTCGGCGTCCTACTGGAGCTTCCCGCGCGTCCAGGTCATCACCCGCGATCCGGTCAGCGGCGAGTTGCGCGGCGGGGCGGACCCGCGCGGGGGTGGGGCCGTGATGACCGCCTGAGCGGGCGCCGTTTCTCACTACTGGCAGTCATCTTGCGGTTCTCCGTCGCACCGGGGGAGGGCGCGCCAGATACCTCGCGGCGCCCGCTCCCCGCGAGCGTGCCAAGCCTCAATCCAGTGCATGGGGAGCCAGCAGGATGTGGGAGCCCTCACGGGGAGACCCGGATGCGCCCAGCATGCGGCGTGTCGCGCGGCGGGCACCCCTGTCCGCGGTGGTCCGTCCGCTCCGCCACAGGCACACCCACCGGCGGGGCGAGCGCAGCGCCAAGCCGCGCTCGCCCGCCGTCCAGCCAGTCCTGGCCATCGTGGCAAGCTTCTTCGTGGCGGCGCTCGTCTACCTCATCGGCGTCTCGTCGCAACCGGTGCTCTCGGATCTCACCCCCGCCCCCAACACGCAAGCCCCGCCGGGCCCGGTCACCATCCGGGCTACGGCCAGGTCCGACGGCCAACCGATCCAGCGTATCGTCATGACCCTCGACGGCCAGCGCGTCAAACCCGCGGTCGAGGTCCGCAGCGCGCACGAGTGGGTCATCAACTTCACCGCCGATCTGCGGCGCGGGCCACACGACGTGGAGGTCGCGGTGTCCGACGCCGCGGGGCAGACCCGGACCCACGCCTGGTCGTTCACCGCCTCGGGTCCGCGCATCGCGCCTAGCCTCGCGTTCACCGGGCCACCATCGGGGAGCAGTCTCCCGGCGGGTATGGTGCGCATCGCGGTGCAGGCCAGTACCGACACTGACATCACGTCGGCGCGGATCGAAGTCGGCGGCCGCCAAGTCCCGACCTTCGTCAGTCCGTGGGCGGATCGACGGACGAGTCGAAGCCGGGCTAACGGGGACCTGCGGCGCTGGGTCATCTTCGCCGAGCCGACGCTTGGCCCCGGTAGCTACCAGGCGCGGGTCACGGTCGAGGACACGGACGGTGACCGAGCGAGCGCGGTGCTGTCGTTCACTGTGGCAGCCGACGTCGCCCAGGCGTCGGCCCGGTTCTTCCCGAGCACCGGGCAGTATGTGCGCGACCCCTTCAAGTCCTTCTGGGAGCAACACAACGGGGCGGCCCTCTTCGGTGACCCCATCAGCACCGAGTACGTGGACGAACGCGGCAAGACAGTGCAGTACTTCCAGCGCGCCCGGCTCGAGCGGAACGAGGACGGCGGCGTCGCCCTCGGGCTCCTGGGCCGCGAGGCACTGAGCATTCCGGTCGAACGCGTCGACGACCCCGGCGACCCCGCCGTGCGTTACTTCGCGGAGACGGGCCATACCCTTGCCGGCAAGTTCCGGGAGTTCTGGGAGCAGCATGGGGGCATCGCGCTCTTCGGGTTGCCGCTCACCGAGGAGATCGAAGAGGGAGGGCGACGCGTCCAGTACTTCGAGCGCGTCCGACTGGAGCTGCGCCCCACCGAGGACGGGACCGGGATGACGGTCGAGATCGCCCCGCTGGGCGAGCAGCTGGCCCGGGCCCACGGCGTCCCGACCTCATGACTCCCCTGCGTCAGGCCGCCGCCAAGGCGTCGACGATGATCTGCACGGTCTCGTCGACGCGGCGCCCGCTCGTATCCACCACCACCGTGGCGTGGGCGCGGGCGTGCGCCAATCGCTCGCGCTGCGCGTGGTAGAGCCACTCCGGCCATGCCTCCCCACGTCGCGCGCGCACGGTCGCCAAGTCCGCCTCCAGCACCACCACGTGGTCGGGGTGCGAGCGGCGCCAGAGGTCGGGGATGATTGAGTGCTCCTGGCCGACCACATACGCATCATACCCGCGGCGCCGCAGCCCCTCGGTGACCGTCGTTTTCCCGGACGCACAGACGCCGACCACTGCGACGCGCATGGTGTGCCATCCGCCCCTTACGTGCGACCGGTCACGGATCCAGCGGCACCGTCATCACCACCCGGCGGATCGCCCCGGTCTGCTCGACGGCCCGCAGCCGGAGGGCTACGACCGTCATGTCATCGCCAGGGTGTCCGTCATCGGCAGCCAGCGCCGCGTCGAGCAGGCCATCGGCGATCTCCTGCGCGGAGCGATCCGTGCTCACGACTACATCTGCCGCCGCCACCAGGTCCAGCGGGCGCCCACGGCGCGTGCCGGCGCCGATGACGCCGTCGGTGACCAGGATCGCCGTCAGGCCGGGCTCGACCGGGTACTCGAGCACGAGCGGGCGGGTGTGCCGGTAGATGCCGATCCGCTCTCCCGACTCTGCCACGGCCACGAGGTCGCCCTCCCGCCCCAGCAGCATCGGCACTCCACTGTTGCGCGTCACCACCACCGAGCGCGAGGTGAGGTCGACCGAAAGGATATCGAGGGCGGCCGACACCCTCCCGCCGCGCATGGTGACCAGGAAATCGTGGGCGGCGCGCGCCGCCGCCCCGTCCCGCACCCCCTCGTTCAGCAGCCGAACCACCGCGCCGGCCACCTGCAGGCTGAGCCGCTTCGCCGCGGCGCCGCTGCCCTGGCCGTCAACGACCACCGCCGAGAACCCGCCGCCCGGCCGCTCAACCAGCTCGACGGTATCACCGCTGTCGTGCGTCCCGAACTTGTGCGTCTTGGCGACGGCCAACTCAAACAGAATGGGCATGCGGTCCTACCCGTGCTCCGGGCCCTTCAACACCGCGCGCCCGCCGTAGTTCCTCCCGTAGTACTCGGCGAACGCCGCGTCGCGCAACGGCTCCCACCAATCGCGCCGGCGGCGGTACCACTCGACCGTCTCGCGCAGCCCCCGTGGGAAGTCGATCGTCGGCCGCCACCCGAGGGCCCGCAGCTTGTCGGTCGCCAGCGCGTATCGCCGGTCATGACCGGGCCGGTCGCTGACGTGCTGGATCAGGTCCTCGGAGAGGCCGAGGATCTGGAGGATCTCCCGGACGACCGAGAGGTTCTCGCGCGGGTGCCCGCCGCCGATGTTGTAGGCCTCGCCCGGCACGCCCCGCAGCAGGGCGACCTCGATGCCGGCGCAGTGATCCTCGACGTGGATCCAGTCCCGCATCTGCCGGCCGTCGCCGTAGACCGGGAGCGGACGCCCCTCCAGCGCGTTCGTGATCATCAACGGGATGAACTTCTCGGGATACTGGTACGGCCCGTACGTGTTCGAGCCGCGGGTGATGACGGCCGGCACGCCGTAGCTGGCCACGGCCGCGAGCACCATCATCTCCCCCGCCGCCTTGCTGGCCGAATAGGGGCTGCGCGGCCGAAGCGGGTCGGTCTCCCGCGAGTAGCCCTCCGGCACGTCGCCGTAGACCTCGTCGGTGCTCACATGCACGAAGCGCCGCACACCCAGGCGCCGGGCCTGCTCGAGCAGCACGTGGGTCCCGACAACGTTGGTCCGCAGGAAGTCGTCCGCGTCGAGCAGGGAGCGATCGACGTGCGTCTCGGCGGCGAAGTTGACCACCGCATCGCACCCCCGCAGGGCCGCCGCGACGTCAGCGCGCTCGCAGATGTCGGCGTGGATGAAGCGGAAGCCGGGGTGGTCCTCCACGTCGGCCAGGCTGGCGCGGTTGCCCGCGTAGGTCAGTTTGTCGTACGCCGTGACCCGCGGCACGCCCCGGCGCAGGAGATAGCGGACAAAGTTGCTGCCAATGAACCCGGCCCCGCCGGTGACGAGCACATGCTGCACGCTGTGTCCCACCTTGACCTTCCTGCCTCCGCATCGCCGGGCCATCCCGCCCGCAGCCAGCCTAACAGACCGGGCAGCTCGCGACAACGCGCCCCCCACCGACCACGGAGGCGAGACGTGCGTACCGATACGTTAGTCTTGACAGCGCAGTGCGAAAGTCCTATGATCGGTCCTAGACGAAAGTCATCCCTACAGGCGCCAGCGGACGCAAATGGGAGTCGGTGACAGGAAGGCAAGCCACGTCATCTGCACCCACGGCCGCCGGCTATGGATACGTCGGGAGGCAACCTGATGAAGTGGAAGAACTTCCGCTGGAAGTAGCCCGCCACGGACGTTCCGTGGGGCCGTCATCAGCATAGAGGAGAGTAGGATGAAGAACTTCCGCTGGAAGTAGTGCCCCCATTTCTCCGCTGCGGTAGCCGATGCACCACCGGGAGGGGACCGACACGATGAAGAACTTCCGCTGGAAGTAGCAACCCCAGGCGCTGCGTTCTGCCAGCCAGCAGACCTGGTGGGCGGGATGTGGTGTACGACAACCAACCGACAGAGCTGCCGTTTCCACGAGCCCAACCGCCGCGCCCCGCTCCACACGTGACGAGGAGTCGCCGGTTGGGCTTCTCGTCGCCCCCTCGCTGGCTCACCGCCACAGGTCACGGTCGTCGCACCCCATCCGGTTCACGGTGCCCCAGTACTATCCTCCCGCGGATTTCCGGTACTCTTATGCCCCGATTCCCCGTCCAACCACCTCGGTCGCGCGCACGCCGCATTGCTATAATGCTGCAGAGCGCTCAGGGTCCCGCCTACGTTCGCGCAGCGCGGGGCGGGGCGCAACCACATTCGCGCCGCACGGTGGCCGCGGGAGAGCAGGTAACGAGCGCGTGCACCCCCCGGGACACATCCGCTCATCCGTCATCGGTCTCGTCGCCGTCACCGCGAGCGTGCTGCTCCTGCTCGGGCCAGCCGTACCACGCCCGCCGCTGAACTGGCACACCGTGCTCCTCTGCGGGATGCTCGTCGCGCTCACCATCTTCGCCGACTTCTTCGATATCGACCTCCCGCTGTCCTCTGTACGGATCTCGGTGTCGGTGTCGTCCGCCCTCTGCTTCGCCGCGGCCCTCGCGCTCGGCCCCATCGTGGGCGCGCTGCTGGCGGCCACGGCCGGGCTGATCGTGGAGGTGCTCGACCGCCGCCCGCTCCTGAAGCTGGCGGTCAACGTCAGCAACTACTCGCTCGCCACGTTCATCGCCGGCTGGGTCTACAGCGAGTTGGCCGAGCCGGGCCGCTCGCCCATCGGCAGCATGACCAATCTTGGGGTCACCATCGCCGCCGCCGCGGTCTATACCACCATCGAGTCGGGCATCATGGCGCTGATCCTCGCCCGCGTCGTCGGCACGTCGCCGTGGCGCATGTGGCGCGCGAGCGCCGCCGGGGTCATGGCCGAGTGGGTCACCCTCCCCACCCTGGGCAGCCTGATCCCGGTCCTGGAGCGGGAAAGCCCACTGGCCCTGCTGATCGCGGTCGTCCCACTCCTTGGGCCGTACCTCGCATTCCGCAGCTACCGCCAGATCCACGACGAGACGCGGAAGACCATTGAGATGCTGGCCGACACGCTGGACCGCCGCGATCCGTACACTTCCGAGCACTCCAAACGGGTTGCCGCGTACACCGAGGCGATCCTCCGGCAACTGGAACACGTCGCCCTCGAGGAGGCCGAGAACATCATCACCGCGGCGCGCATTCACGACCTCGGCAAGGTGAGCACCCCCGACGCGGCCCTCAACAAGCCAGGCACGCTGACGCCCGAGGAGATGACCCTGATCCAACGCCACGTGATCGACGGGGCCCAGATCCTCGGCAACCTCTCCACCTATAAGGCCACCGCCACCATCATCCGCCACCACCACGAGCGCTGGGACGGCACTGGCTACCCCGACGGGCTGAAGGGTGAAGAGATCCCGCTGGGATCGCGGGTCATTGCGGTGGCGGACACCTACGACGCGATGACGAGCGATCGGGTCTACCGCCGCGCCCTCCCCCACCACGTCGCCATGGCCGAGCTGCGCCGCTGTGCCGGCACGCAGTTCGACCCCCAGGTCGTTCTCGCCTTCGAGCGCGCGATGGCCGCGGCGCCGGTTTACCAGCAGTGCCGGCCGGCGACGGCCGCGGGCAACGACTGACCCCGCCCGACCACGCGGCGCGTGGTCGGCACGGCGAGTCCCGGTTCCGGCATAATCAGCTCCAGGGAGTCGAGTCCCCGTTGGGGTCCGCCGTAAGGTCGCAGCAAGGACGCACCGTGCGCTTCGATGTGTTCACCCTGTTCCCCCGCATGTTCGATGGGCTGCTGGACGAGAGCATCCTGAAGCGCGCGCGCGAGCGCGGCCTGGTCTCCGTCCATCTCCACGACATCCGCGACTGGGCGACCGACCGCCACCGCTCGGTCGACGATTACCCCTACGGCGGCGGCCCGGGCATGGTGATGATGGCGCCGCCCATCGTGCACGCCGTCGAGGCCGTGCTCGCCGACGAGCTGCAGACCACCCCGATCATCGCCCTGTCGGCCTCGGGCGAGCCCTTCACCCAGGCCATGGCCGCCGAGCTGGCCCAGCACCGGCGCCTCGCGCTGATCTGCGGGCGCTACGAGGGCATCGACGAGCGCGTCCACCTCCTGCTCCGCACGCGTGAGGTATCGATCGGCGACTACGTCCTGACCGGCGGCGAGCTGGCGGCGGCGGTCATGATCGACGTGGTCGCGCGGCTCGTCCCCGGCGTGATCGACCCGGAGTCGGTGCAGGAGGAGTCGTTCACGAGCGGCCTGCTCGAGTACCCGCAGTACACCCGGCCGCCCGAGTTTCGCGGACTGAAGGTGCCCGAAGTCCTGCTCAGCGGACACCACGCGCGCATCGCCGAGTGGCGCCGCCAGCAGGCGCTGTGCCGGACCAAGGCCCGGCGCCCCGATCTCCTGGCGCGGGCCCAGCTCTCGGAGCATGACCGGCGACTGCTGGAATCCTGCCCGGACACGGGTTCGGCCCGCTAGGGCACGCCCGCGCCCTCGCCGCCCCGCGTTGCCGCGTCCCCAACCCGCTCCACCCGCTCAGTGCCCCAGGGACGGCGTGCGACATCGCCCGGGGAACACGACCGCGGGCGGCACCAGCGCGCGCCGACGAGCGCGCCCGGGCCGCGTCGGTGGCGGGACGCACCGGGCCGGGGCACAATTGGGCCATGACGACACCCATCATCCACGTGACCGGCGTCACCAAGGAGTATCACGCGGGCCAGCGGGCCATCTCCGCCCTGCGCGGCGTGGACCTGACCGTCGGGCCGGGCGAGTGGGTCACCATTCTCGGCCCCTCCGGCTGCGGCAAGTCGACGCTGCTGAACCTGGTAAGCGGGATCGATCGCCCGACGGCGGGCACCCTCACAGTGGCCGGCGTGGACCTGGGCGGGCTCAGCGAGGAGGAGCTCGCGCGCTGGCGGGGCCGCAACGTCGGGATCATCTTCCAGTTCTTCCAGTTGATGCCGACCCTGACCGCCCTGGAGAACGTCCTCCTCCCGATGGAGCTCGCCGGCCGTCCCGCGCGGCGGGAGCGCGCCCAGGAGCTCCTCGCCCGGGTGGGTGTCGCACACCTCGCGCACCATCTCCCCAACGAGCTGTCCGGCGGCGAGCAGCAGCGCGTGGCCATCGCCCGCGCGCTCGCCAACGATCCCCCGCTCCTGCTCGCGGACGAGCCAACCGGCAACCTCGACAGCGCCTCCGGGGAGCGGGTCCTCGCCCTGCTGGCCGAGATGTGGGCCAGCGGCAAGACCCTGCTGCTCGTCACCCACGACCGGGCGATCGCGTCCCGCGGGTCCCGCGTCATCGAGATGCGCGACGGGCGCATCGTCGCCGATCACCGCGTGGCTGCGCCAGCCGAACCACCGCCCGTGCCCCAGGCCGCGGCGCGCGGGGACGGTCACCCGGCCGGGTGACCGTCCCCGCCTGTGGAGAACCCTGGTAAGCTACCAGCGGCGTGGCGATGCCCTGTGACGAGTGGTCTGGCCGAGGCGGGTCGATGCGGCTCCTCCTGACGAAGACCCTTCGCGACATAGAGCGGCGTCCCCTGCGGACGCTGCTGACCGTGGTGGGGGTGCTCCTCGGCGTGGCGGGCGTGGTGGCCATCTCCTACACCGGCCGCACCCTCGCCACGGCTCAGCGGGAGACCTACGCCAGCACCCGGCAGCCGGACATCACCGCCTATGCCGCCGAGCTCACCCCCACCCTGGTGGACCTCATCGGGCGGCGCGACAACGTGGTGGCGGTCGACACCCAGGCGGTGCAGATCACCCGGGCCAGCGTCGGCCAGGGCTGGATCAACACCCGCCTGGTCGGCGTCAACGACTTCGCGAACATGCGCCTGGCCGAGGTGCAGCTCGTCGCCGGCCGCTTCCCGGGGCCGGGGGAGATCGCCTTCGATATCAGCGCGACCAAGCTCGCCGACATCGGGGTCGGCGACCTCGTCGCCCTCCAGCCGACCGCGGCGGCGCCGCTCAACTACGCGCGGGTGAGCGGCTTCGTGCGCGCCCCCGCCACGATCGATGCCTCGCTCCTCAATCAGGCGACCGCCTTCATGCCGGCCCGCGACGTCCGGCAGTTCCTGGGCCGCCGCTACGACAACTTCCTCCTGGTGCGGGTGGCCGAGCCGCAGCGCGCTGGCGAGACCGCCCAACAAATCCGGGACTTCCTCAACAAACGCGGCGTGCCGTCTAGCAACTACACCATTCGCGACCCGTACGTCTTCACCGGGAGCCGCGAGCTGAGCACGCTGCTCCTGCTCCTGAACGTCTTCTCGGTCATCGGCGCGGTGCTCAGCAGCTTCCTGGTCGCGAACACCTTCGCGGCCGTGATGGTGGAGGAGGCGCGCCAGATCGGGATCATCAAGGCGCTCGGCGGCACGCGCTGGGCCGCCACGTGCCCCTACCTCTTCTTCGCGCTGGCCATCGGGCTCGTCGGGGCGGTGCTCGGCTGGGGGATCGGCCTGCTCGGGGGCCGCCTAATCACCGCCTACCTCGCGAGCCTCGCCGGCCTGGTCCTGCCGGGCTTCAGCCCCGCGCCGCGCGAGCTGCTGCTGGCGCTGCTGATCGGTATCGGCGTCACCGTGGGCTCGGCCCTGCTCCCTGCCAGCCTCGCGACCCGGCAGGCGGTCGCGGGACTGCTGGCGCAGCGCGGCGTCGTCGCCGACTTCCGGCGGGGGCTCACGCAGCGCCTGACCAGTGGCGTGTCGCGCCTGGGGGTCCTCATGGCGATGGGGCTGCGCAACGCTGCCCGGCGGCCGGCGCGGGCCGGGGTCACCCTCACCGTCGTCGCGGTCGCCGTCGCCGCCTTTCTCGGCACGCAGGCCGTCAGCCGCTCGGTGTCGATCACCGTCGACCACCTCTACGCGCTCTACGGCGCCGACGGCTGGATCTACTTCGCCAGGCCGGTACGGCCGGAGTTTGCCGCCACCCTCGCCCAGGACCCCGACGTGGAGCGGGCCGAGCCCTGGGCCAATGCCATGGGATCGATCGGCTCGGTGCGCACCGACGTCTGGGGCATGCCGCGCGCGACGCAGATCTACACGCCCCGCCTGCTCGACGGCACCTGGCTGCGCCCGAGCAACCCGCCAGCCGCCGTCCTGACGAGCAACCTCGCCCGCGCCCTCGGCGCCGCCGTCGGCGACGTCCGGACCCTCGACGTCGGCGAGCGCTCGGCGCTCGTCCAGATCGTCGGCATCGTCGACGATGAGAGCACCTACCTGGGGGCCTCGACCACGGGCAAGCTGTTCCTCGACATCGGCGATGCCCAGCGCCTGCTCGGGCTGGGCGACCGGGTCTCGATCTTCGCCCTCACGCTGCCCGCCTCGGACCCGCAGTCCGTCGACGCCAGCCTGGATCGCATCGAGGACACCTTCCGCCAGTATGCGCCGATCACCCTCGCCATGTACCAGGATCAGGCGAGCTCGCGCCGGGCCATCGACATCCTCACCGTCATGTTGAACGCAATGGTGATCATCGTCAGCGTGGTCGGCCTGGCCGGCATCGTCAACACCCTGCTGATCAACCTGACGGAGCGGCGGCGGGAGTACGGCATCCTGCGGGCGATCGGCGCCACCGCCCGCCAGCTCGTCCGGCTGGTCATGGCCGAGGCACTCGGCATGACCGGCCTCGGCTGCCTGGTCGGCCTCGCCGTCGGCTATCCTCTGGCGCGCTACCTGGTTCGCCTCACCGGCACCCAGCTCTTCGGGCTGGAGTTCCACCTCGGCCCGCTGACCATCGGGGCAACCATCCTCGTGGCGCTCGTCGCCACGGCCGCGGTGAGCACAGCGCCAGGGCTGCTGGCCACCCGGATTCGACCGATTCAGGTGCTGCGCTATGAGTAGACGACGGCTCCGATGGATCGCGCTGGCCACGACCGGGATCCTGATCGTGGCTGTGACCGCCGCCGTGCTGCTGACCCGGAACGCCAGTCCCCGCACCGTCGCGGTCGTGCGGGGCTCACTCGAGGCGACCGTCGAGACGGTCGGCCGCCTGGTGCCGCGCAACCCGGTCACCGTCCGGAGCCCGGCCAACGGCCAGGTCAAGCTGGTGGCCGTGGCCGTCGGCGACACGGTGCGGGCGGGTGACGTCATCGCCGAGCTGGAGCCGCAGCCGTTCCAGGATGCGGTGCGGCAGGCGGAAGACCAGGTGGCGGTCGCCGAAGCCGCGCTCAACCTGGCCGAGCAGCAGGCCGGCCCCAACCCCTCGCCCGAGCAACTGGCCAACCGACTCCGCGCCGAGCAGCAGCTGCGCGCTGCCCAGAGCGCCCTCGACGCCGCCCGTCGGGCGCTGGCCTCCACCCTGATCCTCGCGCCCAGCGACGGCACGGTGCTCCAGGTACAGACCGCTGCCGGCGCGCCCATCGGCCAAGGCGCGGAGGTGGCACAGATCGCGGACCTCGCCCAGCTCGACCTCCAGATCGACCTGGACGAGATCGACCTGCCGCACGTGCCGGCCGAGGCGCCGGTCACCTTCACCCTCGACGCCTACCCCGGGCAGGAGATCGAGGGGCGCCTCGTGCGCATCGCGCCGCTCGCCGAGACCAGCGGCGGCACCACCACCTTCCGCGGCACCGTCCGCTTCACCCTCCCGGACGGCCTCATCGCGCGCCCCGGCATGAACGCCGATGTCTCCATCACCACCGCCGTGCGGAACGATGTCCTCCTGATCCCCGAGAGCGCCCTGCGGACGGTCGGGCGCCGCACCTTCGTGACCGTCCTCAGCGACGGGCGCGAGGAGGAGCGCGAGATCCGCACGGGGCTGCGCAGCCAGGGCATGGTCGAGGTCGCGTCCGGCCTGGCCGAGGGCGAGCGGGTCGTCCTCCCGTAGGCGCCGAAGGTCGGCCCCAACCGCAGTACCCCTGTACTCTCAGGCAGACCACAGGGTATGGGTCCGTGTGACCAATGCACTAGTGCTTTCCTCAGCCTCCACGCGTACGCTTCGGCCGGAACCGCCTGCGCACCGGTGTGGCGGGAGGGAGGGAGTGGCACGACGGATGGAGATGGGGGCACCGGGTCCCACGACGCACATGCTCAGCACCCGCGAACCCTCGGTCGTCGAGCAGACGGGCCTCGATCTGTCCTTCATCTGCGACCTGACGCTCAAGGCCATCTATTACCAGAGCGGCATCACGGCCCAGGCGCTCAGCGACCTCCTCTGCCTGCCGCACTTTAACGTGCTCGAGCGGGCGCTGGCGCAGCTCAAGCGCGAGGAGCTGATCGAGGTGACGGGCTCGCAGGGCTTCGGCGAGCTCGCCTACCAATATCAGACCACCCCGAAAGGCAGCGTCCGCGCCCAGGAGCTGATCGAGCGCAACTCCTACGTCGGGCCGGCCCCCGTCACCTTGCATGCCTTCACCGAGATGGTGGAGCGGCAGTCGATCCAGGCCACCCGGGTCACCCCCGCCCAGGTTCGCCGTGCCACGGCCGATCTCGTGTTCGACGAGGACGTGCTCGACACCATCGGCCAGGCAGTCAACACGGGCCGCTCCCTGTTCCTGTTCGGCGCCTCGGGCAATGGCAAGACCGCCCTGGCGGAACGGGTGGCGCGCATGCTCGGTGGCCACGTGCTCATCCCCTACGCGATCCTGGTCGACGGCCAGATTATCAAGATGCTCGACCTGCAGCACCACGAGCCCATCCCGGCGGCGAGCGGTCGCACCGACTACGACCGCCGCTGGGTCCTCTGTCGACGCCCGGTGGTCATGGCCGGCGGCGAGCTCACGCTCGCCAGCCTCGACCTCGTCTACGACCCGGTCAGCAAGGTCTACGAGGCCCCGCTCCAGATGAAGGCCATCAACGGCATGTTCCTCATCGACGACTTCGGCCGGCAGCAGGTCCGCCCCGCCGACCTGCTGAACCGCTGGATCGTCCCACTCGAGAAGCGTGTCGATTTTCTCACGCTCCACACCGGCAAGAAGATCGAGATCCCGTTCGACGAGCTCATCGTCTTCTCGACCAATCTCCAGCCGCGGGATCTGGTCGACGAGGCGTTCCTGCGCCGCATCCAGAACAAGGTCCACGTAGGGAACCCCTCCCCCAACCAGTTCCGGGAGATCTTCCGGCGGCAGTGCGACGAGCTGGGCGTCCCGTTCGACCAGGAGGGGCTCGTCTACCTCCTGCGCGAGTACTATGTCAAGCCGAAGCGCGAGCTGCGCGCCTGCCACCCGCGCGACATCCTGCGCACGCTCGTGGGCATCGCGCGCTACCTTGACCAGCCGCCGTCGCTGAGCCAGGACCTCATCGACCGCGCCTGCCGCACCTACTTCGTGGCGCTCTGAGCCGTTCCTCCGGTTCCGCCCGCCCCGGCCCGCCACGCGCCGCCGGCGTGCCACTCCCGCCACCGCTGCCAGGTACCCGGCCGCGTTCACCGTCTGCCGGCAGGCCCCCCAGGCCCCCCGCGGTGAGGCGCACGGCAATCAAGAAAGTAATCCGAGTGGCAATCGTTTGTGACGCCGTGTACTATTGGATCCGGCTACGGCCGTGGGCAGGGCGTGGGCCGGAAGACCACCACTCCCTCGGGGGACAGGCGATCTCCTCGGCTGTACCACAACCCACGACACGATCGAGGAAACGAAGCCTGAGGGGCAGATTGGGTTGAACAAGAATCGACGCTGGTTGCTGCTCGGCGCGATCACGCTGCTCGTATGCGTCTTCATCGGGCTGGGGCTGACGATGCGCACCGCGTCCGTCCCGCCCGTGAACCTCACCCAGGTGCTCACCGACATCCGTGATGGCCGGGTCACCGAGGTACGCCTCTCTGGTGACGGTCACGAGGTCGAGGTGACCTATGCCGACGAGAGCCAGGCCCGCGTGACGCTTCCGGCGGACATGACCCTGACTCGCCTGCTGACGGACGCGGGGATCCCCGTCGATCGCTGGCCGCACATCTACACCGGCGCGAGTGGCAGTCTGCCCGTCGAGGCCGCGCTGGCGCTCCGCTTCCTCACCGTCGTCGGGGTAGGCGTGTTGCTCTTCATCCTGTTCCGTCGCTTCGCCCCGACGAACCTGGGCACCACCCAGAGCCGGCGCGGCGGCTTCGAGCCGATCCGCCCAGGGGAGCGCACCATCACCTTCGCCGATGTCGCCGGCTCGGAGGAGATCAAAGAGGAAGTCGCCGACATCGTCGAGTACCTCCGGGATCCGGAGCGCTTCCGGCAGCTTGGGGCCCGCATCCCGCGCGGCGTGCTGTTGACCGGGCCGCCAGGCACCGGCAAGACGCTTCTCACCCGGGCCCTGGCCGGCGAGGCCCGCGCCTCATTCTTCTCCGTCAGCGGCTCCGAGTTCGTCGAGTTGTACGTCGGCGTCGGCGCCTCGCGCGTCCGGGAGCTCTTCCGCAAGGCCAAGGAACACGCCCCGTCGATCATCTTCATCGACGAGATCGACGCCATCGGCCGGCGGCGCGGCCGCATGGACCAGAGCTCGGAGTACGACCAGACGCTCAACCAGATCCTGGTCGAGATGGATGGCTTCGAGGAGCGCACCACCGTGGTCGTCGTCGCCGCCACCAACCGGGTGGACATCCTGGACCCGGCGCTGCTCCGGCCGGGCCGCTTCGATCGCAAGGTCACGGTGGATCTCCCCGATCGTCGCGCGCGCCGGGCGATCCTCGAGGTGCATGCGCGGGGCAAGCCCTTCGCCGCGGATGTCGACCTGGATGAGATCGCCGCGCGCACGACGGGCATGTCCGGCGCCGATCTGGCCAACATCATCAACGAGGCCGCGATCCTCGCCGCCCGTGACCGGCGCGCGACCATCACCAACCACGACCTCCTCGAGGCGCTGGATCGCACGCTGGCCGGCCCGGCCCGGAACGCGAGCCGCTTCAGCGAGCGTGAGCGCCGGGTGATCGCCTACCACGAGGCCGGGCACGCGGTGGTGGCCCATCTCCTCGAGCACGCCGACCCGGTGCGCAAGGTCTCGATCGTGTCGCGCGGCCGCGCCGGAGGCTATACGGTGATCATGCCCGACGAGGACCGCGGGCTCTGGACCCGGGCGCAGCTCAACCACCGGCTCGCCGCCCTGCTCGGCGGGCTGGCTGCCGAGGAGATCATCTTCGGCGACATCACCACCGGGTCGTCGAACGACCTCGAGCAGGTCACGTCGATTGCGACCTCGATGGTGCAGCGCTACGGCATGGGGCACCGCTTCGGTCTCCTCGCGATCGGCCCGGGCAGCGACCTGACCCAGCTCTCGCCGCAGTCGGCCTACACGGCGGAGCAGGAGGCACTGCAGCTCGTCGAGCAGGCGCACCAGACGGCCCTCGACGTGCTCCGCACCCACCTCGATGACCTGGAGCAGGTCGCCCAACGCCTGCTGGAAGTGGAGACCATCGACGGCGACGAGCTGGCGGCGCTCGTCAGCCCGCCGCGACCGCTCCCGCCACGGCAGCCGGCCAGCGATGCCCTCCCGAAGCTCGGGCACCGGGTGCCGGTCCGCGAGGGGCGGCGGCGCGGCGGCGCCCACCGCCTCGGACGCGCCGTCGGGGTGGTCGCGGCCTTCACCCGCGACGCCGTCGAGGCGCTGCGCCCCACCAACCGCGAGACCGACCGCACCTGACGGCGGGCGTCCACGACATCGCCAACCACGCGCCGGGCCCATGGTGGGCCCGGCGCGCTCCTTGTGCGGGGAGCGGATCCGCTAGCCGGGCAAGCTGGGCAGGAGCCGGGCCAGGAGCGCGGCCAGGCGCGCCGCGGCTCGCTGGCCTGCGCGCAGCACCTCCTCGTGCGTGGGCGCCGCCGGCTCGTCCGCTACGGCGCGGTTGGTGATGGTTGAGATCGCCAGCACGTCCAGGCCCAGCGCCCGAGCCATCACGACCTCCGGCACGGTCGACATCCCCACCGCGTCCCCGCCCACGGCACGCAGGAAGCGCAGCTCCGCGGCCGTCTCGTAGCTCGGCCCCGCCACCATGACGTAGACGCCCTCGCGCAGCGTGAGGCCGGCCGCGGCCGCGGCGCGGTGCGCCTGGGCGCGCAGGGCCGGCGAGTACGCCTCGCGCATCGACACAAAGTCGACCGCCGGGCCGCGCGGCGGGATGAGCGGACTCTGCCCGGCGAACCCCGGGAGGGAGAGGTGATCGCGGAGCAGCATGAGATCGCCGACCGCGAAGTCGGGGTTGAGGCCACCGGCCGCGTTGGTCAGAACCACCTGCCGCACCGGGGTGCCCTGCAGCGCGCGGATCGGGGCCGCCACCTCGGCCGCCGTCAGCCCCTGGTACAGGTGGTACCGGCCGCAATAGGCGAGCACCGGCACCCCGGCGTAGTAGCCGACTACGACCTCCCGCGCGTGCCCGGCCACCGCCCGCACGTGCACCCCGAACAGGTCGTCCATCGGGGCGCGGGCGACCACCTCCAGCGCCGCCACGACCGGCGCCAGGCCGGATCCCAGCACGAGCGCGGTCCGCGGCGCCAGACCGCTTGCCGCGAGCCAGGCGCTGAGCGACGTGTCGGTCACGGCCAACTCCCCTCTCAAGCCACGTCGGTGCGGCGCAGGCGGGCGCGCTTCTCCTGGTACTCGTCTTCCGAGAGGAGACCGGCGTTTCGCAGGGTCTCCAGCGCCACCAGGACGCTGGCGCCGTCCTCGACGAGCGGCGGCTCCCCATCCCGTCCGAGCCGGGTGCGCGCATCCAGGATCGCCCGCTTGAAGCGGAAGGGCTCCGACAGCGCATCCAACCGGTTGACGCCGATCTCGCTCCCGGTCAAGATCTCGAGGGTACCGTAGTTGCATAGCCGGCCCATCAGGCTCTGGGTCATGAGGATGTCGTTGACCTTCTCCAGTGATGAGTCCAGCACGCGCTTGTTGAACAGCCCCTGGATCTGGATGATGCGATAGTTCGTCACGACGAACTGCTCTCGGTGCCAGTGGAGGAAGCGGACGAGCGCAATCGCCAGCGGGATGAACGTGAGCGCGCCGACGATCGCGCCGGCCCACATGCCGACCGCGGTTCCCACCCAGGCCCCCAGCCCAATCAGCGCGGCCGCGGCGATGAGGTACAGCCCCACCCAGCCAGCCAGGAAGATCGGGTGCCGTCGCGCGACGATGAGGACGTGCTCCCCCTCGCCGAGCAGCCCACCGATGTAGGCCACAGTGCCCTCCTCGCCCTGTTCGCAGGGATTCGCACCGCCAGGCGACCTGCGTCGCCGCCCACGCGCGTATCCTAGTGGGCAGATTCGGACGGATCAATGGGTGAGCATGCGGAGCACCGCGAGCGACCCCAGGTCGCGCTCCAGCACCTGCCGGATGTGGGACCGCAGGATCTCCTCGACGTCGCGGCGCAGCTCGTCACTCAGCCGCAGCCGGTACGCCGTCACCGGATCGCGGTCGAGCAGACGGAGGAACTTGAGGGCGTTGACCGAGACGGGGAGCGCCTGGGGCTGCGACTGCCGGCACGCCGGACACAACACGCCGCCACTCGCGGCGCTGTAGCCATTGACGACCGGCTCGAGCGTCGCGCCGCACCCGGTGCAGCGATACAGCTCCGGACGGAACCCGCTCACCGTGAGCAGGCGCAGCTCGAAGGCGTGGGCCGTCACGAACGGATCGAGGCCGCGGTCGAGCAGGTCGAAGGACGCCACCAGCGCGTCATAGGCCGCTTCGTTCGGCTGCCCCTCGACCGTCAGCGCGTCCAGGAGATCAGCGAAGTACCCCGCGTAGGCGATGGAGATCTCGCTCGCGCGCAGGCGCCGGTACGGCTCGACGAGCTGCGCCTGCGCGACGATGTCGAGGTTGCGCCCCTTGGCCAGGAGCAGCGCCGTGCGCGCGCACGGCTCCAGGTGCCCGGCCAATTTGCTGCGCGTGCGGCGGACGCCCTTGGCCACGACGCGCAGCTTGCCGTGCCGCTGGCTGAAGATGGTGAGGATGCGGTCCGCCTCGCCCAGGTCGCGGCGGCGCAGCACCACCGCCTCGGTGCGGTAGAGCCGCACCCGCTCGCGCCGCGGCGGCGCCTCCTCCTGGTCTCGTGGCTCGTTGCCGGCGTCGCTCACGGCCCGCTCCTAGGATCGCCGATCGCGCAGCTCCGCGCGGGTCCGTTCCACCATCTCGACCCATGCTCGCGCCCGCGCCGCGACTGCCGCCCAATCGCCCGCGGCGACCGCGCGCTTGTCCACCAGCTCACCACCCGCGGCCAGTGCCACGGCGCCGTTGGCCAGGAAGCGCGGCCCGGTCTCGAGCGTCACCCCGCCCGAGGGGATCAGCTTCACCTGCGGCAGTGGCCCGAGGATGTCCTTGAAGTACTCCGGCCCGGCGGCGCGCGCCGGGTTCACCTTGATGTAGTCCGCACCGTGCTCCCAGGCGGTCAAGATCTCCGTCGCCGTGAAGGCGCCGATGACGGAGGGGACGGCATACCGCCGGCAGACCTCGATCGTCTCGGCGCGCAGCGTCGGGGTGACGATGAACTCGGCGCCGGCCAGCATCGCGGCGCGGGCCGTCTCGGCGTCGAGCACCGACCCGGCGCCCACCCGGCAGGCCGTGCCGAGCGCCGCGCGCGTCCGCTCGATGGCGCTCCCGGCCTCCCGGTTGGTGTAGGTGAACTCAAGCACCCGCACCCCACCCTCGACCAGCGCCTGCGCCAGCTCGACGGCCCGGCTGAGGTCCTCCAGCCGGATGACCGCGATCAGGCCCGCTTCCTCGATCCAGTGCATGCCCAGTGCCCTTTCCACCCCCTGCCTGCCTGGCCCAAGTGTACCCCGGCCTCCGGCCCGGCGCAGCGGTCGAACCGGCTCGCCCGATGCGGTAACATGGCCGCGAGGCGCTGGCATCCGGGCACCGCTGCGGGGCGAGCGGCCGCAGCGCCGGCCCAGGCGCGAACCGAGGCGAAGGTGAGGAACGACGCATGGCCCGGTCAATCGGCTTGATCGCCGCGCTCGGCAAGCCAGAAGCGGCAGCGCTCGCCGACGATGTTGGCCCCTGGCTGCGCGAACGCGGCTGTGAGGTGGTGAGCGAGGAGCGCCTGCGACAAGGCGCGCGCCCGGACGTCCTCATCACGCTCGGCGGCGACGGGCTGATCATGCGGATCGCACACACCTTTCCCGACATCCCGATCCTGGGGATCAACGTCGGCAGGATCGGCTTCCTGGCCATGATCGAGCGGCAGCAGTGGCGGGATGCGCTCGTGGACGTGATCGCCGGGCGCTACGAGGTGCAGGAGGGGCCAACGCTCTCGGCAACCGTCTTCCGCGGCGAGGGGGTCATCGCGGAGGCGTGGGCCATCAACGACGTCGTGATCCGCTCCGCGATGCAGATGATCGATGTCGAGGTCTACATCGACGAGCGGTTCGTCAACACCTATCCGGGGGACGGCATGATCGTCGCCACCCCGCAGGGCAGCACCGCCTACTGCATGGCAGCCGGGGGCCCGGTCCTCGCGGCCGGCGTCGGCGGGTTCGCCGTGACGCCGATCTGTGCCCACTCGCCGATCCGGACGACCCTGGTGGTGCCGGAGGCTGCTTTGATCGAGCTCGTGATGACCAGCGACCGAGCCGCGGTTCTCATCCTTGACGGGGTGCCCACGCTCCCCCTCAAGCGGGGCGACGTGGTCCAGGTACACCGCGGCGAGCACCGCTTCCGGCTCGTCATCCTCGAGCACATGAACTTCTACGACGCGTTCCGCAGCAAGTTCAACTTCATGATCCGGCCGGACGCCGTCCCGACCCTCGGCCCGCGCACGCGCCGTGCGCGGTGATCGCGCACCGGCGCCGCGCCGGCGTGCCCGCCTTCCGGGAGGTGTCACACGCCCCCTGAAACCCGGTCGCGCGTGGTGCTCGCGGCGGGCGGCGGCCGCGTCTCGCGCCGCTCAGTCGCGAGCAGGTGCCTCGAGCCCCCAAGGCGGCTACGTCGTGCGGGGCGGCGGGCTCCCCGCCGGCAGCTCGTCCGTCCGCTCCAGCGTCTCCGGCGGCGGCGGCGCGTCGGGGTCACCCCAGCGCGCGGCGACCGGCCCACTGCCGTTCCCGTCCGGCGCCGGCCCTCGCTCGCCACGCCACACCGGCGCAGCCGCGTCGGGTGCCCCCTGATGCGTAGCCACGCCCCGCTCGGACGGCCCGGCGACGGCCCCCTGGTCGATCGGGATGGTCTCCTCGGCCGGCAGGCGCGACCAGCGGCCGGTCAGGCGCGCGCGGGCGCCCTGAACCAGGCGCCCCACCGCGGGCTCCGGGCGCTCCCACTCCTCGGCAATGGCCGGCTCCTCGGCCGGATACTGCTCGACCCCGCAGTACGGGCAGATCTCCCAGCGCAGGTCGATCAGCCGCTCACAGCCCGGGCACGGCTGGCGCAGCTCAGTCCGGCAGTAGGGGCAATAGACGAAGTCCTCGGCGACGTGACGCTGGCAGGAGGGACAGAGCGGGAGCTCCTCGAGGTCTTGCAGCAGGTACTCTTCCTCCAGCGAGCGCTGGAACGCCTCGTCCAGCGTCTCCCGCGGGCGGAGGATGAGGTAGATGAGGACGCCCGGCACGAAGAAGAGCACCACGACCAGCGTGGAGAAGATCTGCGCGATCACGCTGCGGCTGCGTTGCTGGATATCTTGAAACGTCCAGACGGCCAGGGCGAACCAGAGCGCGAGGATGTAGGCGCCGCCGAGTGCGACCACGACCTGGATCGCCCGGGCGATGATGGCTTCCATCGGCACATTCTCCCTCTGACGAGTGGGAGTCCCGCTCGTGGCCGGCGCCGGCGCCAGCCCGCCGCTCCCCTCAGTTCGTCCGTCGTCAGGCGATGCGCTCGCAGCGAACGACGTTTAGGACAAAGACTGTCGCCCCGCCAACCTGGACCTCCACGGGGTTCGGCACATAGAACTCGCCAGGCTCCATGATCGGGAGCAGCGGATTGACGTACTGTGTCCGCGTGTAGCAGTTCTGCTCGATCAGATTGAGCACATCGGGCACCGCGGCGTCATCCACTCCGATCAGGAGCGTCACGTTCGTCTCTCGCAAGAATCCGCCCGCGCTGTTGATTTGCGTGCAGCGATAGCCATTCGCCCGGAGCGCCGTGACCAGATTGTCGGCATCCTTCCCCTGGATGACCGCGAAGATCAGCTTCATGTCCATCCCCTACTGGCGCACTGGGCGGGGTGGCAGTCGCTCCAGCACGACCGCCAGCGCCTCCTGCGCCACCTCCTCCTCACCCCGGGTTGCGTCGATGATCCGCCAGCGCCGGGGCTCGCTCCGCGCTGCCGCCAGAAATCCGGCGCGCACCCGCTCGTGAAATCCTAACGCATCCGCGTCAAATCGGCTCAGCGGTTCGCCGGAGGCGCGACGGCGAGCCTGCCCGATCTCGACCGGCACGTCCAGCAACACGGTCAGATCGGGCCACAGGCCGCCCGTGGCGAAACGCTGGAGCTGGAGCAGCTCCTCCTGGTCTAGGCCGCGGCCCGCCCCCTGGTACGCCAGGGTCGAATCGATGTAGCGGTCGCACAGCACGATCTTGCCCGCGGCCAGGGCCGGGCGGATCACCTCGGCCACGTGCTGCGCCCGCGCGGCCGTGTTCAGCAACGCCTCCGTCTGGGGCAGCATCCCGCAGTGGTCCGGCGCCAGCAGGATCTGGCGAATCGCCTCTCCGATCTTCGTGCCGCCCGGCTCACGGGTGGCCACCACGGCGTAGCCGCGCGCCGTCAGCTCCGCCGCCAGGCGCCGGACCACGGACGACTTGCCGGCGCCCTCCGGCCCCTCGAACGTCACGAAGAGGCTCACCGCAGGCCGCCCCGCCGGAAGATCTCAACGTAGCGTGCCGGCTCGCGCCCGTGGGAGCGCGACGCAAGGTTGTAGCGCTCCGCCAGTTGGTGCTGGAGCCGCCGGACGTGCGACGCCTGGGGCCGGAGCTCCACGCTCGACACCCCGCCGCTCAAGACATCGTGGATCGCGGCCTCGGCTTCGAACATGGCCGCGGCGAGCTGATCCTCGGGGACATCCCACTCGTCGCCGTCGTCGTCCCAGCGACGGCTCGACTCGCGCTCCGGCGCCCCGGCGTGCACCAGGTGCTCGGCGAAGAGTGACCGCAGCAGATTGGCCATCTGGACGACGGTGTTTGTCCGCAGGACGTAGATCGGGATCCCCCGCCCCTCGGCCTCGCGCAGCGGCTGCGGGCGCCGGCGGTAGTAGTTCTTGAGCGTCACGACGGCGTCCGCGTCGCGCAGGTCACGCACGACGGTCGCCGGGACGGCCATCTGCTGGATCGCCTGCTCCAGCCGGTTCCGGCTCACCCCGAATGGAAAGATGCGCGCCGGTCGATCCGGCGTCCCCCGGCCCATCCCCCTCCCGCTGCGCGGCTCAGCGCGATCATTGTCTGACGTGCCGATCTCCAGCGCGCGCCGCCGCATCGGCCCCCGCTCGACGTCCGCGGCACGCTCCGCGTGGTAGGGCTGCTCGTGGGTGACGGTGATCGTGCCGTCCCGGTTGCGCTCCCGCACCTCGACGCGCAGCGGCTGGCCGCGGAGAATCGCGTCGACCGCGGCGGCCACATCCCGGTGCACCGCCACCCGGTCGCGCGACTGGATCTCGATCATGACACCGAACGTCGGCGGGGCCTTGCGCTCCAGAATCGACTTCTGGGTACCCCGGCGCCGCGCCTCCTCATCGCTTAGCGTCACCGACTGGATCCCACCGATCAGATCCGACAGGGTGGGGTTCAGCATCAGGTTCTCGAGGGTGTTCCCGTGCGCCGTGCCGATCAACTGCACGCCGCGCTCGGCGATGGTGCGCGCCGCGGCCGCCTCCAGCTCGGTGCCGATCTCGTCGATCACCACCACCTCAGGCATGTGGTTCTCGACCGCCTCGATCATCACCGCGTGCTGCATCGCCGGCGTTGGCACCTGCATGCGGCGCGCGCGACCGATCGAGGGATGCGGGATGTCACCATCACCCGCGATCTCATTGCTCGTGTCCACGATGATGACCCGCTTGCGCAGGTCGTCCGCGAGCACCCGCGCCGTCTCCCGGAGCATGGTCGTCTTCCCCACGCCGGGCCGGCCGAGCAGCATGATGCTCTCCCCCGACTCCACCAGATCGCGCACGATGCCGATAGTGCCGTAGACCGCCCGGCCGACGCGGCAGGTCAGCCCGACGATCTCGCCCGAGCGGCTGCGGATGGCCGAGATGCGGTGCAGCGTCCGCTCGATCCCCGCGCGGTTGTCGTCCCCAAAGCGTCCGATGCGCTGGGCGACGTAGGCGATATCCTCCCGCGTGACCTCGTTGTCGCTGAGGTAGACCTCGCGGTTGTGGAAGCGGGCCTCCGGCGGCCGGCCGAGGTCGAGGATGATCTCGATCAGCTCGCTCCGCCCCTCGGTGCGCTGGTATTCGTCGAGGGCCGCCACGATGTGCCGTGGCAAGACTGCCAGGAGATCCTCAAGGTTATCGGTGATCTCCTGTCGATAGGGCGTCTCGTGATCCGCCGTGGATGTCGTCCTCAAGGTTGTCAACTGCTTGCAACTCCGTCGCTAGAGAGATGATGCAGATGAGACACGATCGGCCTGG
Source organism: Sphaerobacter sp. (assembly GCA_029961075.1). GTDB lineage: Bacteria > Chloroflexota > Chloroflexia > Thermomicrobiales > Thermomicrobiaceae > Sphaerobacter. Next base: position 94,000 of record JASBVL010000062.1, on the reverse strand, counting down.
GGCGTGACGCTGGTGTACGACGGGAGCCGAACCGAGAGCCGCTCGCCCATGTCCGGCCCCAGGTGCAGCGCCAGCGCCAACCGCGACCGGGCCATCCCGACGGTGTGCCGCACCATGCGCGCCTGCCGGCCGACGACGGTGAACCCGATGGCTTCCAGGTGGGCCACGTACTCACCGTGGTAGTCGGGCACCCCTACCCAGATCTCATCGTCCGCCCCGACGCCGGCCCGGGACAGCGCCTGCGGCACCAGCTCGCGCAGGAGCGCCGCCTGGCCCGGCAACGTCAGCACCTCCACCACATGGCGGTGCCCGCGAGCCGTCACGCGGCAATAGGCCACCACCTGGTGATCGCGCTCGAGCAGGAACCCCCGCACCCGCGGGGCAGCGCGCCGGCCGGCGTCCCAGTGATTGCTGGTGAACGCCTCCGCATACTGGATCGGCGGTGGCGTGGCCTGGTGGTACAGTTGGTGAATCGCCCAGGCATCGCTTGGCTCCTGCTCCCGAACCCGTAGCCCACCGGGCGGCGCGGGGCGCAAGCGCTGCGCCAGCAGCGTCGTCTGGTAGGCGTAGGTGATGAAATGCGCGCCCTGGAACGCCTCAATCGCCGGACCGTCGATCGGAGGACAGGCGTGCAGGCGCCGGGCCCCGTCGGCCCCGGCCGCCCGGATCGCAGCCAGCAGCAACTGTTCCCAGACGGGCACCAGCAGCTCCGGTGCGTCGGCGCCCGGCAGCGCCCGCGCCGCAAGCGTCGCCACCACCCAGCGGAAGTCGCGCGGCTCCGGCTGGAGCTCGACCGCGGCGCACACCTCGCCGTCGACGCTGGCGATATAGCCCCGCCAGTAACGACGGGTCAACGGCAGGCTCGCCAGCACGCCGGCGCTGGTCTGGCTGACCGGGACACCGCCATAGCCCAGGCACAGCGGGAGACGCTGAAGGGTGCGGAAGCTCGTCAGATCCCGGATCCCGATGGGACGAACTGTCAAGGTGGCCATGATGTGGCTTCCCCCCGTGGCAGATCGGCCCCCGACCGAGCCTGGTTGCCTGCGCCCGCCGGAGGGATCAGAGAGCGCGGCGCCCAGCCAACGCCCGGCCGAGCGTCACTTCATCGGCGTACTCGAGGTCGCCCCCCACCGGCAGACCGCTGGCCGGACGGGTCACGGTGACTCCCAGCGGAAGGAGCTGCCGCGCGATGTACATCGCGGTCGCGTCCCCTTCGATATTCGGGTTCAACGCCAGGATCACTTCCTCGGGGCGCTCCGTCGCCACCCGCGCGACGAGCTCGCGGATGCGCAGCCGGTCCGGGCCGACCCCGTCCACCGGTGACAGGACGCCGTGGAGCACATGGTACAAGCCCTTGTACTCCCCGGTGCGGTCCAGGGCCAGCACATCCAGCGGCTCTTCCACCACGCAGATGGTGCTCCGGTCCCGCCCCTCGTCGGCACAGATCGGGCAGGGGTCCTGCTCCGTGATATTGAAGCACGACGAGCAGAGAACGATGCGCTCCTTGACCTCGATGATCGCCTCGGCGAGCGCCACGGCCTCCTCGCGACTGCTGCGCAGAATGTGATACGCGAGGCGTGACGCCGTCTTCGGCCCCACGCCCGGGAGCTTCCCGAACTCGTCAATCAGTCTGGCGACTGGTTCCGCTGTGACCCGCGATCGCACACGATCCTCGCGTTCTCTGTGACGTCCCGCCAAAGAAAAGTATAGCAAAAGGCCCATGCGGCCGGGCGCACGCGACCGCGCCCGGCCGGCCTGCGGAGGGCCGTGCGCCTGACATCATGGTGGGGTTCGGTTCGCGGCCAGCGCCCCGCCCGAGCGCCTCACTCGTCGTCGTCCAGCAGGTACACCGGCCGCCCGCGGGAGCCGTCCGCGGGACCGATGTAGCCCTGCTCCTCCATCTCCTCGATCAGGCGCGCCGCGCGGTTGTACCCGATCCGCAGGCGGCGCTGGAGCATCGAGGCAGACGCGGTGCCGTGCTGGCGCACGATCTGGAGCGCCTGCTCCAGCAGCGGGTCGCCGCCGCTGTCACCGTGCTCCTCGGTCTCCACGGTACACCATGCCGGGTCGTACTGGTGATTGGGCGCGACCTGGCGCCAGTGCCGCACCACATACTGCAGGTCGCGATCCTCGATGAACGACCCCTGGACCCGGAATGGCTTGGCCGCGTCGGGTGGCAGGAAGAGCATGTCGCCCTTGCCCAGCAGCCGCTCGGCCCCCGGCAGGTCGAGGATAACCCGGCTGTCGGTCTGCGAGGTGACCGCGAAGGCGATGCGCGCCGGCACGTTGGCCTTGATGAGGCCGGTCAGCACGTCGACCGAGGGGCGCTGGGTCGCGATCAGCAGGTGGATCCCCGTCGCGCGCGCCATCTGCGCCAGCCGGACGAGCAGCGTCTCGACCTCCTCCGGCGTGGTCATCATGAGGTCCGCCAGCTCGTCGATGATGACGACGAGGTAGGGCATGATCTCCAGCCCCGGGTCTTCCTGGCGCCGGAGGTTGTAGCCGTCGATGTTGCGCACGCCGAGCGCGGCGAACTGCTGGTAGCGGCGCTCCATCTCCTCCAGCACCTTGCGGAGCGTGCCGACCACCTTGTCCATGTCGGTCACGACCGGGCACTTGAGGTGCGGCACGCCGTTGAAGCCCACGAGCTCGACCTTCTTCGGGTCGATCAGCACCATCTGCAACTCGGTCGGCCGGCGCGTGAGCAGGAACGTCGCGATGATGCCGTTGATGCAGACCGATTTCCCGGACCCGGTCGAGCCGGCGATGAGCAGATGCGGCATCTTCGCCAGATCGGCGACCACGTAGCGCCCGTTCACATCACGTCCCAGCGCCAGCGGCAGCTTGGCCTTGGAGCGCTGGAAGGCCGCCGACGCGATCGTTTCGCGCAGGCCGACCGTCAGGATGCTGGAGTTGGGCACCTCGATCCCCACGCGGGCCATGCCGGGGACGGGCGCCTCGATGCGGATCGACGGGGTCGCCAGGGCGAGCGCCAGGTCGTTCTGCAGCTCGGTGATGCGCCGCACCTTGACCCCCGGCCCCGGCTCGAGGGTGAACATGGTCACGGCCGGCCCGGGGAAGATCTCGCGCACCTGCGCGTCGACCTTGAAGTTGCGCAGCGACTCCTGGATGAGCGCCGCCTTGCGCTCCAGCTCGCCTGCGTCCGGCGCCCCACCGTCGTAGAGCGCCAGGCGCGTCAGGTCCGGCAGCGGCGGGGGCGCCAGGCGAGCCGGACCGCCCTCCGCCGCGGGGGTGGGCGTCGCCGGCTTGGTCTCGGCGGGGCGTGGCGCTGCCGGCTCCGGCTTCGGGAGGTTGATGACGGGCCGCACCGGCGGCGCGGCCTCCGGCTCGGGCTCCTCCGCAGGCGGGGCAGCTCGGCGCTGCTTGCCCGCGGCCGCCGGTGCGGCGGGCGACCGCCGCACCGCCGCGCGTCTGGCCGCCCGCGCGGCGCGCAGGCGCCGCCAGCTCTCGACCACCGCCATCATGTCCGTGCCGGTCAGCAGGTACACGCCGACGATCCCCACCGTGAAGGCGATGATGCCCGCGCCGATGTCGCCGGCCAGCATGCGCGCCAGCTCGCCGAACCCGCTGCCGAGGTAGCCCCCGCCGCGCTGGGCGGTGGGCGCGCCGAGCAGGTGGAGGAAGGTGACGACTGCCGTGGTGAACAGGCCGTAGCCGACGACGCGGCGCTGGCGCGTCCCCTCGCCGCCCGGGATGAACGCCTCGATGGCCAGCCCGCCCAGCCCGAGCGGCACCAGCAGCGCGCCCCGCCCGAGCAGCCCGCGCAGCCCGTCGCCGAGCACGCCGATCAACCCCTGCTGCTCGGGGCCGAGGACGAGCGGGAGGGCCAGCAGCACTGCCGCCGCGAGCGCGATGACGCCCAACACCTCGCGGCGCAGCCGTCTCGGCGCATCCAGACGCACCAGCCAGCCGACCATGGCCCGCACCCCGCGCCAAGTCACTGCGAGCGCCGCAGCACCCGGCGAGCCCTGCTGCCCCTTGCCCCGCGTCGTGCGCGTCCGCTGCCCTGTCGTGCGTCGCCCCTTGGCCCGCGAAGCCATCGCCCCTCCGCGTACGTGCATCGTGTCCGTACGCAGATTATAGCACGACCTCGCGATCGCGCCGGGCGCTAGACTTCCATCACCAGGGGCAGGATCACCGGGCGACGCCGCGTCTGCTGGTACACGAACGACTGCACCATCTCCTGGATGGTGCGGGTGGCGGCCAGCCGGCCATGGTGGGTATGCCCGTTCTGGCCCAGTGCACGGCTCAGGTGCTCGCGCGCCGCACTCAAGAACAGCGCGCCGACGCCGTCCGGCAGGAAGCCGCGGCCGATGATCTCCGGCCCGGCGACGACGTGGCCAGATGCGCGATCGATGGTGACGACGACCAGCAGCACCCCGTCGCGGGCCAGCAACCGGCGTTCCACCAGCGTGCTGTCGCCGGCCTCGCCGAGCGACAACCCATCGACGTAGACGGTCCCGCTCGGCACGCGGCCGGCGACGGTCGCGGTCTCGCCGTCGAAGCGGAACACCTCGCCGACCTTCCCGATCATGATCCGGTCGTCGGGGATCCCCACCTCCCGCGCGAGATCGGCGTAGAGGTGCAGGTGCCGCGGCTCGCCGTGGTAGGGGAGCACGAATCGCGGCCGCACCAGGTTGAGCATCATGCGCAGCTCATCCTGGCTGGCATGCCCCGACACGTGCACCGCCGCCCGTGCCGAGTAGACGACGTCGGCACCTTGCTGGAACAGCCGGTCGATCAACCGGTAGACCGCCGCCTCATTGCCGGGGATCGGCGTGGCCGAGATCACCACCGTGTCCCCCGGCTGGATGCTGATCTCCCGGTGCTCGCCGCGGGCGATGCGGCTCAGCACCGCCATCGGCTCCCCCTGGCTCCCGGTGCAGACATAGACCACCTGCTCCGGTGAGAGCTTGGCGGCCTGCGCGGCGCGGATCAGCGTCCCGTCGGGGGGATCGAGGTAGCCAAGCTCCAGCGCGACCCGGACATTGCTCTGCAGCGACCGGCCGACACAGGCCACCCGCCGGCCATGCCGGTGCGCGGTCGTGAGCACCTGCTGCACGCGCGACAGCGCCGAGGCGAACGTGGCCACGATCACCCGACCGGGCGCGCGCCGCATCACGTCATCGAAGGTCTGCTCGACCACCCGCTCCGACGGCGTCGCGCCGGGCATCTCGACGTGGACGCAGTCGCTGATGAGGAGCAACGGCTGGCGCCGCCCCAACTCGGCCAGCTTCCCCATGTCGGTGAGTCGCCCGTCGACGGGCGTCTGGTCGAACTTGAAGTCGCCGGTATGCACCACCAGGCCCACCGGCGTCTCGATGGCGAAGCCGACCGCGTCGGGAATGCTGTGACTGACCCGAAAGCACTCGACGGTGAAGCAGCCGGCGCGGATGCGCGGGTCCTCCTCCGGCACGATCAGCCGCAGGTCGGCGCGGTCCAGGACCTTCCGCTCCCGCAGCCGGGCCTTGAGGAGCCCCTGGGTCAGCAGGGTACTGTAGACGGGCGCCTGCACCACCTCGAGCAGGTAGGCCAGCGCCCCGATATGGTCTTCGTGGCCGTGGGTGATGAAGATGCCGCGCACCCGGTGCGCGTTCTCGCGCAGGTAGGTCAGGTCGGGCAGCAGCAGATCGACACCGAGCATTTCCTCCTCGGGGAAGCCGATGCCGGCGTCGATGACGATCAGGTCCTCCCCGCACGCGAGTACGAGCAGGTTCTTGCCGACCTCACCCAGCCCACCCAGGAAGATGACGTCGAGGTGATGGCCGTTGGTCAACCGGGACTGCACTCCTTCGGCTGTTGCAGCCGCGGCGCGCCGGCAGGCCGTGGCTCACCGCCCTGATCCGGCGCACCCTGCGGCGATCGACGGTCAGAAGAGGCGCATCTGTTCTACCTGGGGCTTCTCCTCCGCGGCCGCCGCCTCGCGCCGCGCCTCCGCCAGGATCTGCGGCAGCTTGGCCATGTCCGCCTCGACCGTGGCGCGCAGCGACGCCTGATGCAGCGCGGCGGCAGGGTGGTACATCGGCACCACGACGACGTCGCCGAAGCGGCGCGGCTGCCCGTGGATGCGCGAGATGCGCTCGTTCGGGAACCAGCGCGCCATCGAGAAGCGGCCGAGCGTCACGATCACCTTGGGCTGGATCGCGGCGATCTGCTCGTCGAGGTAGGCAGCGCAGGCCGCGATCTCGTCCGGCAGCGGATCCCGATTGCCGGGCGGGCGGCACTTCACGACGTTGGTGATGAACACATCGTCCCTGCTCAGGCCGATGTTGCTCAGCATCTCGTTGAGGAACTGACCGGCCGCACCGACGAAGGGGAGCCCCTGCCGGTCCTCGTGCCAGCCGGGCCCCTCCCCGATGAACATGATCTCTGCGTTTGGATTGCCATGGCCCGGAACCGCCTGGGTGCGCATCCGGTGCAGCTCACATCGCGTGCAGGCGCGCACGCGAGCCGCCACCTCATCCAGCCTCGATGTCAAGTGCGCCTCCTCACCGCCTCCGTTCCATCGACGTGGAAGTATACGCACAGTGGGTCACACGCGGCGATTCAGACTCCGAGGAACGCCCGCCCAGCCCCCAGGAGGGCATCGACCGCCTCGGAGGAAGGGGCCTCCGCGTACAGGCGGAGCAACGGCTCCGTGCCCGAGGGACGCAGCAGGAGCCAGCTCCCGTCCTCGAACTCGAGCTTCACGCCGTCGAGATCCCGCACCGCGACCAGCGGCAGGCCAGCGATGGTGGCCGGCCACTCCGTGGCGCGCACCTGCTCCACGATCTTCGTCGCCGTCTCCGGCGGCAGCGCCACATCGACCCGCCGGTAGCACCACGGGCCCACCGCTGCCTCCAGGTCGGACAGCAGCGCGGACAGGGGCTTCCCACCCTGCACCAGGTAGTCCAGCAGCAGGAGGGCCGACAGGACGCCGTCGCGCTCCGGGAGGTGGAAGCCGAACGCGAACCCGCCGCTCTCCTCCCCACCCAGCACGGCACCCTCCTCCTGCATCGCCTCGGCGATCCAGCCGAAGCCGGTACGGGTCTCGATCACGGGCACCGTGGCACGCTGCGCGAGCCGGTCGACCATCGCGCTCCCGGTCACCGACCGCACGATCGGTCCCCGCTCCTTGCGGACCTCGAGCACGTAGCGCGTGAGGAGGCCGAAGACGTGCTGGGTGGAGACGTACTCGCCCCGCTCGTCGACGACCCCGACCCGGTCGCCATCGCCGTCGAAGGCCACGCCGACGGTCGCGCCCCCGTCGGCGACCACCTTCTTCAAGCGTGTCAGGTTCCGCTCCACCGGCTCCGGCCCCTTGAGCCCAGGGAACAGCGGGTTGTGCGCCGTGTTGATCTCGATGGTCTCGGTGGCGTCGCCGCCGAGAAGGCGGGGGAGCAGCCCCGCCGTCGGGCCGAACATGGCGTCAGCCACGACGGTCAAGCCCGCGGCGCGGATGCGCGCCAGGTCGACAACCCGCGCCAGCGCCTCCAGGTAGCCGTCCAGCGGGTCGCACTCGGTGATCGCCCCGGACGGACGACCGGCGGGGGCTGCCTGCTCCAGCCATGCCTCCACCCGCCGGACCAGGGCGGGCGGTGCCGAGGCGCCTGACGCCGTCTTCAGCTTGATGCCGCTGTACTGCGGGGGGTTGTGCGACGCGGTGATGACCAGCGCGCCGTCGGCACCGGTGCTCGCCACCGCCCAACTGACGACCTGCGTCGGCAGCGCGCTGCGAGCCAGCGCCACCGACACCCCCGCGACGGCGAGCGTCTCCGCCGCGGCCCGGGCGAACAGATCCGAGGCGAAGCGACGGTCGTACCCGACGACCACGCGCGGGCGGCGCTCGGGCGCGACCTCGAACAGTGCCGCCGCGTAAGCGCGCGCCACCGCGCGCACCGCGTCAAACGTGAACTGATCCGCGATGACGGCTCGCCAGCCGTCGGTACCAAAGTGAATCGTCACGTCGTGCCCGTTCGGTGCCAGACGTCTAGCCAGCACGCCGGTGTGAGGCTAGCACAGCGGCTCTCCGTCCGCAAAGTCCGCACCCGCGTGCGCCCCGACCTCCGACGGGCGAGGCGTCCGCCGGGTCTCGACGGTGAGTGCCGCGTCGTCGAGCGCACGCGCCCACGCCACCAGCGCGGTCCAATCCGGCGCGACATCGTGAAGGGGTATGATCGCAGGGTGCCCCGCGTGCTTCCGCAGCCAGCGCCCGAGGATGAACACCTCGTCCAGCGAGTCTTGGTCCACCGGCGGCAGCGGCGCCGCGTGCGCCCGCTCCCAGCTCCGCGCCAGCCGCGCCGCCACGGTGGCGGCGTCCTCGTCCGCCCCGGCGCGGATCTGTGCCCACAGGCGCCCCTGCACCACCAGCAGGAGCTCGCGGGCGCCGGGCTCCGGGGACGGCGTGACGATCAGCACGGTCCCCGTCTGCGCCGTCTCGTCCAGGAGTTGCTGGCTCAGCACGAGCTGCTGGACACGGCGCATGCGGTCGCGCAGGCGCCCGGCCCGCTCGAAGTCCAGGCGCTCGGCGCACTCGGCGAGTTGCCGGTGGAGGCGCGCCATGACGTCGTCCCGATCGCCGCGCAGGAACGCGAGCACGTCCTGCACCGCGCGGCGGTACTCCTCCCGATCGGCGGAACCGGTGCAGGGCCCCAGGCACTGTCCTAACGAGAAGCGCAGGCAGGGCGCACCGTAGCTCCGGGCCGTGCGGAACGAGCGCGGGCACGTCCGCAGGGGGAAGACCTCATGGATCAGATCGACGACCTCGCGCGCCGCACGCGCCACCCGGAACGGGCCAAAGTAGACCGCCCCGTCGTCGACCCGCTGCCGTGTCAGCGTCACCCGCGGCCAGGGATTGCCGATATCGACCTTGATGTAGGGGTACGCCTCGTTGTTCCGGAGCTGTGTGTTGTACTGCGGCCGGTAGCGGCGGATGAGCTGGGCCTCCAGCAGCAGCGCCTCCAGCTCCGACCCGGTCTCCACCACCTCGATCCGCGCGATCGACTCCAGCAGACCGTCCATCTTGCGGGTGTAGCCCAGCGGCTGGGAGTAGTAGGAGGAGACGCGGTTGTGCAGGTTCTTGGCCTTGCCGACGTAGATCACCCGGTCGCCAGCGCCGTACATCACGTAGACACCCGGGGCATGCGGGATCCCGGCGAGGTGCGACCGCTCCAGGACCGCGCGTCCGCGCCCCACCGCGCCCCGCCGCCGCGGCACCGGCACGGGCGTCGCGGCGGCCCGGCGCAGCTCGTCGAAGGTGGTCAGACCGCGCTCCCGCGCCAGATCGCTCAGCTTGCCCAGCACCATGGCCGTCAGGGCCGCATCGGGCTCCGCGCGGTGCCGCTCGCGCGTCTCCAACCCCAGGGCGCGGGACACGGCATCCAGCCCCGACCGCCGCATCCCCGGCACCAACTGGGTGGACAGGGGCAGGAGGTCGAGCCGCTCGTTGACCAGCGGCGGTCGCCCCGCCCGCTTCAGTTCGGCGTTGAGGAAAGCCACGTCGAACTCGACGTTGTAGCCGACGAGCAGATCGTCGCCCAGGAACGCTACCAGGGCGTCCGCGATCTGGGCGAACGGCGGCGCCGCAGCGAGTGCCGCGTCGTCGATCCCCGTCAGCCGCCGGATGTAGGCCGGCAGCGACCGGCCCGGATTGATCAGGGTGGAGAAGACATCGTGGCGGGCGCCGCCGCGGTAGCGGATCGCGGCGACCTCGACGATGCGCTGGCGCAGCGGGCGCAGGCCCGTGGTCTCGATATCGATCACCACGAAGTCGGTCGGCAGGAGCTGCGTCGGCGCCGGGCGAGTCGCACCGCGCAGCGCCCACGAGCCGTCACTGCGCAGCGCCAGCCGCTCGTCGGCGCCGAGCACCTGCCGGAGCAGCGGGCGCCACAGCGCCGCATTGCCGGCCGTTCCGAACACATGCGCGATCAGCTCCTCCTCCGGCGCGGCGCCCTCCCGATCGCGCAGGAACAGGTACGCCCGCTGGCGCAAGCCCGCATAGGGATCGGCTGGTGCTCCCCGTTCGGCCGCCATCCTCCACCCCCGATGACTCCCCGTCACGGCGCGCCCGCAGTATACTTCCGAACGGGTGTACGAACAAACGGTGCTATACTCGCGCCCAGCCGTCGGACACCGGAGCGACCAGGCACATCGGCAAGCCATGCGCCGTGCGGAGGAGTCGGCAGGCAATGGACGAGGAACGCGTCCGCGAGCGGATTGAGGAGCTGCGCCGCCTCATCGAGCGCTACAACTACGAGTACTACGTCCTCGACCAACCGACGGTGAGCGACGCTGAGTACGACGCCTTGATGAACGAGCTGCGCCGCCTGGAGGCGGAGCATCCGGAGCTGATCACGCCCGACTCCCCCACGCAGCGTGTCGGCGCGCCGCCGTCGCCTGCCTTCCGCACGGTGCGCCACGAGATCCCGATGCTCAGCCTGAGCAACGTCTACAACGAGCAGGAGCTGCGCGACTGGGCCGAGCGGGTCTACCGGCTGGCCGGTCGGCGCGACGTGGAGTTCGTCACCGAGCCAAAGGTGGACGGCAGCGCTGTCTCCATCCTCTATCGCCACGGTGTCTACGAGCGCGGTGCCACCCGCGGCGACGGCGTGCAGGGGGAGGACGTCACGCCCAACCTCCGGACGGTGCGCAGCATCCCGCTGCGTCTGCACGACGGGGATGGGGTGTGCGTCCCGGATGTCCTCGAGGTCCGCGGCGAGGTCTACATGCGCAAGAGCGACTTCCAGCGGCTCAATCGCCAGCGCGGCGATGCCGGCGAGGTCCTGTTCGCCAATCCGCGCAACGCCGCGGCCGGGTCGCTGCGCCAGCTCGACCCCAACATCACGGCCGCGCGTCCGCTCCGCTTCTACGCCTGGGACGTCGGCATCGTCGAGGGGGCGACTCACGATGGCTCGCACACGGCCGACCTCGACATGCTCCGCGCGCTCGGTATCCCCACCGTGCCGGACTACCGCGTGTGGCACTCGATCGACGAGGTGTGGGCCGAGTGCCAGCGCTGGCTGGAGCTGCGGGAGGAGCTCGACTTCGAGATCGACGGCGTCGTGGTCAAGGTGAACGACGAGGCGCTCCAGGCCGAGCTCGGCGTCGTCGCCCGCGAGCCGCGCTGGGCCACGGCCTACAAGTTCCCGGCCATCCAGAAGACCACCGTGCTCCGCGACATCGAGATCAACGTCGGCCGCACCGGCAGCCTCAACCCCGTCGCGATCCTCGATCCGGTGGAGATCGGCGGGGTGATCGTCCGCCGCGCCACGCTACACAACGAGGACGAGATCCGGCGTCTCGGCCTGCTCCTCGGCGATACCGTCGTCGTCCAGCGCTCGGGCGACGTCATCCCGAAGATCATCGCCGTCGTGGTCGCCAACCGCGACGGCGACGAGCGCCCCTTCGTCATGCCGGACCACTGCCCGGTGTGCGGTGCGGCGGCCGTCCGCCTGGAAGGCGAGGTCATGCGCTACTGCGTCAACGCAGCCTGTCCCGCCCGGCTGCGTGAGCAGGTGCGGCACTTCGTCTCCCGCAGCGCCATGGACATCGAGGGCTTTGGTAGCCGCCTGGCTGAGCAGTTCGTCGATCTGGGGCTGATTCGCGACCTGGCCGACATCTACGAACTGGACTGGGACCGCGTCCGGCAGCTCGAAGGCTTCGGGGACAAGCGGATCGCCAACCTCAAGGCGTCGATCGAGGCCAGCAAGACGCGCCCCCTCTCGCGCCTGCTCCACGCGCTCGGCATCCGCCACGTCGGCGAAGGCAACGCCCGGCTCCTCGCCGGGCACTTCCGCACGATGGACCGCCTCGCCGCTGCGTCCCTGGAGGAGCTCCGGGCGGTGCCGGGCATCGGCCCGGTGGTGGCCGAATCGGTGTACGATTTCTTCCGCGAGCCGCAGAACCTTGCCCTGATCGAGCGCCTGCGCGCCCACGGGCTGCGGATGACTGAGGAGGACGGGGCCGCGCCCCCGACCGACAGCCGCCTGGCGGGGAAGACCGTGGTCCTGACCGGGCGGTTGGAGTCGATGACGCGCGAGCGCGCCGAGGAGCTGCTCCGGCGGATGGGCGCCATCGTCACCAGCTCGGTCTCCCGCAAGACTGACTTGGTGATCGTCGGCCAGGACCCGGGGAGCAAGGCGACGCGCGCCAAGGAGTTGGGCGTCACCACCCTCGACGAGGCCGCGTTCCTGGAACTCATCAACCAGGGAGCGGACGGGACCGGACCGTAGTGGCGCGGTCCGCTGGCAAGGAGCATGGATGCCTGGCTACAGTCTGCCGACCCGAGAAGACGACCCGGTCCACATCGTCCGCACCATCGGGCGGTTGGCCTTCATGATCCTCGAGCTCCGCGACGAATACGTGCGTGAACCGCGTGACGACACGCTGAACCAGATCGAGCGCCGGCTCGACGAGCTGGCTCAGCTCCACGCGCAGCTCCGCGAGCGCCGCCAGGCCCAAGCGACGGCCCAGGAGCAGGCCGGGTCCGCTGGGGGAACCTAGCCCGGATCATTCCTGACCGCCCCGGGTCGGGCGGCGATCGCCCGTATCCTCGACGAGGCCGTCGCCGGAGGGCGTCTCGGTACGCTCGGGCGCCCGTGGGTGGCGTCGGCCTCCACGTTGTGCGGCCGCTCCTGCGAGGACCACGAGCACGATGCCGACGAGCTGGGACGTCGAGGGTGTCTGGTGCAGCACGAGCAGCCCGAGGAGCACGCCGAACGCGGGTTCAAGAGCCATCAGGGTTCCGAACGCAGTGGGCGTCATCTGGCGCAACGCGAACAGCTCGAACGCGAACGGCAGGACCGGGATCAAGATGGCCAGCCCAGCCGCAGCGGCGAGGATGCCGAGTGAGAGGTGGCCGGTGGCCTGTGGGATGCCCGCGACCGCCGCGGTGGCAGCGGCGATGGTGATGGTGATTGACAGTGCTCCGACGCCGGTAAAGCGATCACCGATCCGTTGGGTGAGCAGGATGTAGACGGCCCAGCCGATGGCCGCGAGTACGGCGAACGCTATCCCGGCGGGATTGATCTCCCCACGCCAGGGTTCGGTGAGCAGGACGACCCCGAGCAGCGCCATGGCGGGCCAGACAAGCACCCGCGCCGTGTCACTGCGCACGGCGGCAACGGTCAACGGGCCCATGAACTCGATCGCGACCGCCGTGCCGAGTGGGATGCGCTCGATCGCGGCGAGAAACGCGATCGTCTGTAGTCCGGTCGTGACACCCAGACCGAGCAGCGCCGGCACGTCGGAACGCCGTACCGCGCGCAGCGGAGGGCGGTCCACTGCCAGGAAGATCAGTGCTCCCATGCTGAGCCTGAGCCAGGCGGTTCCGGCCGCGCCCACGGTCGCGACGAGGTCCACCGACAGCGCGGAGCCCAGCTGGACCGACAGCATCGCCGCCAGGGCCAGCCCCCACGGTGGCACCCAACCGCGGGAGGGGATGCGTTGGGTCATGGCCGCTCGCCCCGGGTCCGCCGGTTGCCGATCACGGCCACCCCTCCCGCGGCGGCAGCCCCCCGGTGCGGCCCGACCGGGTTTCGTTGAGTCGGTGGGATGAGCACGTCAGGCTCCGTCCCCGAGCGTGGGCCCAGCAGCTATCAGACGGCGAACGACCCGCACATCGGGACCGAGACGGGACAGATGGGCCACGAGGTCGTCGGCGGCGGCATGCAGTGCCTCGTCGGTCATCGGCTCGAGCGCATCGAGAATGAACAGCACCGTAGTCGTGTCGTCGCCGAGCTGGGTCCGGCGTGCCTGGCGCCAGTTCCAACGCCGGCACGTCACGCCAGCGTCGTCGCACCACACCACCTCGCCGGGATCGGGGTGCTCGATTACCACCATGCCGTCCGCCACGGTGTCGAAGGGCTCCTCGCCGGTGGCACGGATCAGCCGCGGCGCGCCGCTGTAGCGGGTCAGGTCCTCCCCACCCGCCGGGACCTGGTGCATCACCGAGACCGCGTTGTAGATGTCGGTCAGCCGGTTCACCCGGGGCAGCCCGGACGCCGCACGGCGCAGAAGCGCCTCCAGGCTATTGCGGGTGCGTTGCGGTTTGGCTCCGAACGCCCGGTACGCCTCCCGCCATGCCGCCACATGCGGAAGCTGGGCCACCGGCCGGTCGCGGAGCAACTCGCAGGCTGCGGCTTCCGCCTTCTGGAGCAGCGCGTCGCTCATCTGGTCACTCGGACCCGGGACGAGCCCGTCGACGGCCAACAGCAGGGCGCGGTAGTCCGGCCGCAGCGCGAACACCGCGGCGTCGACGTAGGCGCTTGCGAGGAACGCCTGGAGCACCCCGAGGTCAGGCATCGACAACCTCCGTTCGGGATCCCGCCCCCACGCCGGGCTCGAAGACGGCCAGAGAGAACCTCGCTGGCTGCGCGCCCGGATTGGCGTAGGCGTGTGGCACGTCGCCGGGGATGGCGACGGCGTCGCCGACATCAAGGGTGACCGACTGGTCGCCGACCTCGATCACAACCGTGCCCTGCTGAACCTGCAGGAGTTCCTTGGTGCCCTGTGTGTGGGCCTCACTCACGTGCCGGTCGCCCGGAGCCAGAGTCCAGTCCCACAGTTCGACGACGTCCGGTGGTTCGGTGCCGGCCACCAACACACCGCGACCACCGGACTCGCTGCGCCACAGCGTAGCGCCGTCACCACGACGGGTGATCTTCACCCGATTGCCCTGCGGTGGCGCAACCAGCGCCGGCAACCCAACGCCGAGCGCGTCGCTAATCCGCAGCAAGATCCCGACGCTGGGATTCGCAGCGCCCTGCTCGACGTTGATCACCGTCCGGCGACTCACCCCGGCGGCCTCGGCAAGTTGATCGAGCGTCCAGCCCCGTGACTGTCGCTCGTGTTTCACCCGGGCGCCGATGGCCAGCGCCAGGTCCCTGGCACGCTGATCGGTGTTTGCTGTCCCATGCATGGTCCCCTCCGCCCTTTAGCCTTTTGATCGCTCGTCCAGCCCGGTCGCTGCGGGTTCCACCGGGGCCAGACACCGCCGACAAGCGCCGGACAGCACGCTGACCGGACAGTGCACTATAGTACACGCAAAGTGCAAGGAAATCTAGGGCAGTGTTTGAACCCGTGCAAGCGACCGGCGACGACACACCCCTGCGTCGCCGGAGGGGCTTGGTGGACGAACTGAGTGCCGAGGCCAAGCGGTGGCACGGGCGCGCCCGCTACAGAGGGAGGCCACCCCTGAGCGTGACCGTGCAGGCAGTCTTGGCTCCCGCGGGACGGAATCTGAATTGGTCGCTTCGAGCGACTGGGTGGAGTCGCCGGGGCGTGAAGATCCGCGCTACGCCGGCGCTGGTGCGCCCCCGCTGGCAGTCGTCGTCCCCGGCTTGACCAGCGGCACTCCCTCCCGGCAGAGGGGGCAGTCGGCCGGCTCCCAGGTGGCGATATCCATCCGCGCGAGCGCCAGCAGCGGCACGCCGAAGTCCACCCGCCCACCGCTGCGATCCACCAGCACCGCGATCCCCAGCACCTGGACGTCTTCCCGTGCCAGCGCCGCCAAGGTCTCGCGGACCGACCCGCCGGTCGTGAGGATGTCGTCCACCACCAGCACCCGCGCCCCGGGCGGGAACTGCGTCCCGCGGCGGAACTCCCGCGCCGCGCTGCCGTCGCCAGCCCGCTCCGCGTACGCCGCCGCCACCCCGAGTTGCCGCGCCACTTCGAAGGCCAGCAGGATGCCACCCGTGGTCGGCCCGGCGACCACGTCCACCCCCCAGTCCCGCACCTGGCGCACGAACTCCGCGCACGCCTGCTCCGTCATGCGCGGCTGGCGCAGGAGGTCGAACTTCTCGACGTACCGGTCGCTGTGCCGCCCCGACGCCAGCAGGAAGTGGCCCTCCTTCAGCGCGCCGACCTCGCGCAGCAGCTCCTCGAACTCCGCCTCCGTCACCCGCTCCCCCTCCGTCACGATAGCAAAGGGACTTCCATCCCCGTGATGTGTGTGGAGGACTCCCGACGCCGCGCTCCTTCAACTTCGTGCCCCGACCCGTGTGTTCGGACGAGTCCGCTGGGCCACGCCCGCACTTCTCGGCCGCCCACACGGGAACGCCCGCCGGGCCGGCCTCCTGGGCGAGAGTGCAACGGACAGCGGGCGCTAGGATCAGGCGGGTTGGCTCGACCACACGTCCAGCTCGCGGGCACTGCCGACGGCGCTCAGCGGTTCGTGACTCGCTCTAAGAGCGGGCGATTCTTCGCTATGAGCGCCCGCAGTTCACGGTACCGAGCGCGCTGTTCCGCTGTTGGGGTTCCCTCCGACATATAGCGCTCAAGCCGATGGAGGCGCACCGTCTCACGGGGCCAGCCCTCAATGTAGTCCGCGCGATCAACCGGGTCCCATGTGTCCAGCTCGGCCACAATCTGCGGTAGCTCGCTCCAGGCCTCGATCAGACGATCAAGAAGGGCATCGGCATGTTGTGCAGTGCTCGTCCTCAGCTCAGCCATAGACCGCTCCCTGGGATGTCAAGGTCATCGAGCCGATCAACCTGATAGCCGGTCACGATCCACCCGTAGTCCGCTGAGTATACAACGTAGATAGCTCAACCAGCCTGCGGACCAAGCCGGCGGGGCGGGACCCGGTTCAAGCCAAAGATCCCCGCATACGCGTGCTCGTCGCGCTCGTAGAGCACCACGTTCGCGTCAGGATCGCGCACAGTGGATCGAAGATCCTCAAGGTATTCCGCCATCGTGGTGCCTGGCGCCCACTCTTCATCGTAAACGACCCGCTGGACGAGATGGAGAAACAGTGCTTCCTCTCGGTTCCCAACGGTGCGCCCTTGATACGAGAGGCCACGATAGCGCCGCGTGACTCGTAGGCGCGTCGGGTTGAAGCCCGCTCCGGCGATCCGATCGCGGATGTCCTGGACCTCGCGGGTGTGTACCGGACGTGGATTGCGGATCAAGCTCCGAATGAGCCGATCAGCCGGGTCGTCGCTCCTCCGCCGCTGCTCACTACCGCCGATCGAAAGCCCGTCTGGCACCTCCTCCCCCTCCTGTGCCACGGCACGGGCGCACTCCTTGTCTACCAGTTCGCCAGCATCAGTACCCCACCTGCACCCGCTCGCGGTACGTACCCAGCGGCTGCACCGTGTACCCGTTGGAGGCCGACTCCAGCGTCTGGACGATGGCACGCGCCGTGTCGATCGAGGTGACGCACGGAATGCCGCGCTCCACTGCCGCCCGCCGGATCTGGAAGCCGTCGAGCACCTCGCGCTGGGCCGGGCCGGGCGTGTTGATGACCGCGTCCACGGTCCCCTTCAGGATGACGTCGAGCATGTCCGGCGAGCCAGCGCCGATCCGCTTGGTCACCATCTGCACCGGGATGCCCACCCGCTCGATCATCGCCGCGGTGCCCTCGGTGGCGTAGATGTGGTACCCCAGGCGCGCCAGCGTCTCGAGCATCCCGATCGACTCCGGCTTGTCCTGATCAGCGAGGCTGACCAGGATCGAGCCGCGCGGCGGCAGCGCCATCCCGGCCGCGAGCAGAGCCTTGTGGAGGGCCGGCGCGAACGACCGGTCGATCCCCATCGCCTCGCCGGTCGACTTCATCTCGGGCCCCAGGTGCACCTCGACGCCGCGCAGCTTTGCCATGGAGAAGACCGGCGCCTTGACCGCCACCAGCGGCTGCCGCGGCCACAGCCCGCCCTGGTACCCCTGGTCGCGCAGGCTCCGCCCCAGCATCGCGTTCGTCGCCAGCCGGATCATCGGCACGCCGGTGGCCTTGCTGAGGAAGGGGACGGTCCGGCTGGCGCGCGGGTTGACCTCCAGCACGTAGATCTTCCCCCCGTGGATCACGTACTGGATGTTGATCAGGCCAACCGCGCCGAGCGCGAGCGCGATCTGCGTCGTGTACTCGACGATCTGGTCCACCTCACCCGGATAGAGGTTGACCCCCGGGTAGACGGCGAAGCTGTCGCCCGAGTGCACCCCGGCGCGCTCGATGTGCTCCATGACGCCCGGGATCAGCACCTCCCGGCCGTCGCAGATGGCGTCGACCTCGACCTCCTTGCCCTGGAGGTACTTGTCGATCAGCACCGGGTGGCCGGTGTCGAAGGTGACCGCCGTCTCCAGGTAGCGCTCCAGGAACTCGGCGGAGTGGACCACCTCCATCGCCCGCCCGCCGAGCACGTACGACGGCCGGACCAGCACCGGGTAGCCGATCCGCTCGGCGACCTCCAGGGCCTCCGGGAGCGACATCACCGCGTCGCCGGGCGGCTGCGGGATGCCGAGCTCGGCCAGGAAGCGCTCGAAGCGCTTACGGTCCTCGGCGATGTCGATCACGTCCCGCGCGCTGCCCAGGATCGGCACGCCGCGGGCCGCCAGCGGCTCGGCCAGGTTGATCGCCGTCTGCCCGCCGAACTGGAGGATGACCGGCACCTCGGGTGGCGCGCCGTTCCCGCCGGCCTCGTGGCACAGGATCTCGGTGACGCACTCCTCGTCGAGCGGCTCGAAGTAGAGCCGGTCCGACGTGTCGAAGTCGGTGGAGACCGTCTCCGGGTTGCTGTTGATCATGATGGCCGCGTGCCCCGCCTCGCCTAGCGAGGTCGCGGCGTGCACGCTGCAGTAGTCGAACTCGATCCCTTGCCCGATGCGGATCGGCCCGGAGCCGACCACCACCGCCTTCGGGCCCGGCAACGGCTCGGCCTCGTCCTCCTCCTCATACGTGCTGTAGAAGTACGGCGTGGCCGCCTCGAACTCCGCCGCACAGGTGTCGACCATCTTGTACACGGGGCGGATGCCCCAGGTGTGGCGCAGCGCGCGCACCTGGTCGGGCAGCAGGTCGGCCAGCCGGCCGATCTGGGCGTCGGAGAAGCCCTGCCGTTTCGCTTTGCGCAGCAGTGCGGGCGTGAGCGGGCTGCCCAGCAGCTGGCGCTCGGTGTCGATGATCGCCGCGATCTTGGCGATGAAGAAGCGGTCGATACGGGTGTACCGCGCCACCTCGTCGATCGGCATCTCGCGGCGCAGCGCGGCCGCAATCGCCCACAGCCGCAGGTCGGACGGCTGCTCCAGCGCGGCGATCAAGGCCGGCCGGCCCGCCTCGCCCGCCCACTCGCTGGCCTCCCACAGCAGCGAGCGACCGCCGAACTCGAGGGAGCGCACGGCCTTCTGCAGCGCGGCCTCGAACGAGCGGTCGATAGCCATCACCTCGCCGGTCGCCTTCATCTGGGTGCCCAGCGTGCGGTCGCCGCTGGCGAACTTATCGAACGGCCAGCGCGGGATCTTCACCACCAGGTAGTCGAGCGCTGGCTCGAAGGCGGCGGTGGTGCGCTGGGTGACGGCGTTGGGGATCTCGTGCAGCCGCTTGCCGATGGCGATCTTGGCCGCCACCCGGGCGATGGGGTAGCCGGTGGCCTTCGAGGCCAGGGCGCTCGAGCGGCTCACCCGCGGGTTGACCTCGATCACGTAGTACTGGTCGCTGGCCGGGTCGAGCGCGAATTGCACGTTGCAACCGCCCTCGATGCCCAGCGCGCGGACGATGGCAACAGCATCGGCGACCCGGGGTCGCTCCGAAGGCCGGCCCGAGGCGGCGCCACGAGGTCCCCACGGCGAAGGTAGACCCCTCGTCCTCCGAGCCTACGGGCGCCGGATGAACCTTCCCTTTCCGCGTATGCCGGGCAAGCTGACACTCCTGGCACGTTGTCAAGCGGGGGGCGTCCCGCGCGGCCAGTGGTGCCGCACGGACGGACAACACGGTCCGGCTCCTCCGCCATGCACAGAGCTGTCATCTGCCTTGGAACTCTGGACCCCCGCACCGGCGCCGGTCGGGACCGGATCACGTCCCACGGTGCTGGCTCACCCAGCAGAACGCATCTCTGCGAGGCACATGACGGAGGGCGCGTCACGGCACGGCCTTGACCCGGTGTTGGAACGCGGACTGCGATTCCAGCTCGGACCGATACGCTCATCGGGGCTGAGAGGTTTGCGGTCGGACGCCGCCAGAGGCACCACCGTAACCGGGGCATCCGCATCATGTCGCATCGAAGACAGAGGGGCGAATGGACATCATCCTGTGGCTGGTCCTTGGTGCGGTCGCGGGAATCCTGGCCGTGATCGCCATTTACCGGACGCTTCCAGCCAACACGTGGCAGTGGGGTGGAGCGGTCGCGATCGGCGTGCTCGGTGGGTGGCTTGGCGGCTGGGTTACCGGGCTCATTGGGCTGGACGCGGTCAATTGGCTCGGATCGCTCGTCGTCGCCTTTGTGAGCGCGGTGCTGGTGCTGCTCCTCCTCCGGCGTGTCATGCCGAGCAGGTAGGTGGGTGGAAGTTGCGTCTGGTCTCGGTGGTGGGGCAGCCGGTGGGACCTGTCTTGGCAGTGCGCCTGCGGCGCCCCCGGGTCCGGGGCTCGGCCCTCCGCCGACGCGTCCGCCGGACGATCGTTGGGGAGGGCGGCGGAGGCAGTGCCGATGGGCCCGCATCGGCGGGCGGCTTGCGGGAGCGAGGCTGCGAAACGGCGTTCGTCCTGGTGGCTTTGGCCGGAGCGACGGGATTCCGGTGCGAATCATCGAACTTGACTCGCTGATCCCGCAATACCGCGGATGTCAACGACTTCTGTCTGCTCGTCAGCGTCCTCGTCCAGTACCTGCTGCCGGGCGGGCCGTGCCCCTCGATCGGACCCCACGGGGGAACAGCGCTTGGCAAGGGGCACGACGGCCAGGGGTGTCCGCTCGCCGATCGACCCGAACGGCGCGGACATCCGAAGGGCACCGAAGGATGCGCGCGACTTGATTATCGCCGCGACGAATCGGTGGGTCATCGCGCTCGACAACATCCACTGGGTGCGCGGCTGGCTCAGCAACGCACTGTGCCGCCTGTCCGCCGGTGGGGGCCTCGCCACGCGCGAACGCCGTCCAGACGGCGACGAGGTCATCTTCGACGCGATGCGGTCGGCCATCCTGCACAGCATCGGCGGCATGGCGAACCAAGCCGACCTCCTCCAGCGGAGGGTGATCCTGAGGCTTCCCAGGATTGGCAAGGATGACCGGCCCCGGAGAAGGGGCACGGGCGAACTCCGAAGCCAAGCGGAGCCGCGTTCTCCGCGCGCTGCGCGCCCTGGTCGCCGTCGCGCTCGCTGAGGGCGTTCGCGTCCACCTCGGCACGCTCCCGTGCACGGCCGACGTCGTCGCCGCCGTCGCCATCGCGGACCCACGCGGGTCTACTATTTGCCCCGGAACGATACGAACAGGAGCCAGGTGGTCCAGCGGTTGGTCCGCGGCCTGACGGCCACCTCGGTCGGGCTGCCCTTGGCGTCGACGCTCAGCATCGGTCACGGAACCCTCCACCGCCACGCCGACCACCGACCCGTCTGCCGCCCCGCTGGGCGGGGTAGCGGCCGGGCCGGGACTTTCCCCCGACCCGGCCATCGCAGCGGCTGCCACGATCCCGGGGGCGTTGACGCGGAGCGCCGTCCGGTGGTGCCAGACGGTGTTGCCCGTGTTCATCGGGGCCGTTCCCCCCTCCAGGGCAGATCGTCGCCCGGCGCTCGGGCGTGGAGCCCGCGATACCCACGTGTTGGGAACTCGCGGGCTGTGACTGTCGATTTCGGGAGCGGCTGATCGACTACCGGGAGAGGTGGCAAACCGGCATGAGTCAGGAAGGCAGGGAGTTGGCCGTGGCGCAGAAGATCACCCCGTGCCTGTGGTTCGATGGCAAGGCCGAAGAGGCCATGAACTTCTACGTGTCGGTGTTCCCGAACTCCAAAGTGCTCAGCGTCGAGCGGTACGGCGAGGCCGGGCCCGGCGAGCCGGGGTCCGTTATTACCGCGTCGTTCAGCCTCGACGGTCAGGAGTTCGTCGCGCTCAATGGCGGCCCGGAGTTCCAGTTCACGGAGGCCATCTCGTTCGTGATCGACTGCAAGTCGCAGGAGGAGGTCGACGAGCTGTGGGAGAAGCTGACCGACGGCGGGCAGCCCGGCCCGTGTGGCTGGCTAAAGGACAAGTTTGGGGTCTCCTGGCAGGTCGTCCCGTCGGCGTTGGTCGAGCTGCTGCGGAATGAGGATCGCGAGCGGGCCAATCGGGTCATGGAGGCGATGCTCAAGATGACCAAGATCGACATCGCCGAGCTCCAGCGTGCGTACGAGGGTGGGTAGGGCGACGGCGCGGTCAGTGCATCGCCCAACCGCGCCTCCGTGCAGCGGCGGCGCCGGGCGCCCGGCGTGGCCGCTCTCAAATGGTCGATGTGCGTCGCCACTGCTCGGGGCGTAAACAGAACGGCGACGCATGTGCGTCGCCGTTCGTCCTGGTGACTTTGGCGGAAGCGACGGGATTCGAACCCGCGATCTCAGCCTTGACAGGGCTGCATGTTAGGCCACTACACCACGCCTCCCCGCCAACCAGGCAGTATAGTACCACGACCTGGCGGCGGTGTCAAGGAAAATCATGCGAACGAGCGCGTGGTTCTCCGGAGCCTAGGACGCGGCCGGGCGGGCGCGACCGAGGAGGGCGAGCGCGATGTCCGCCTCGCGCCGGCCCACGGCGCCGGAGACGACCAGGGCCACTGCGTAGGCGAGGCAGCCGATGACTGTGGCCGGAATGGCGCCCAGCCGCCAAGCGGCGACGAGGGTCAGGCCCATCGCCGCGGCCGCCAGCGTTGGGCGTACGGCCAGCCCGGCCCAGCTCAGCGGTCCGATGTACCGCCGCACCGCAAGCGCGAGCATGGCGAAGATCACCACCTCCGTCGCCACCGTCACCCCAGCCGCGGCGTAGAAGCTGAAGATTGGCACCAGCGCCAGGTTGGCGGCGAGGTTGAAGGCCACCGCTGCGGCGAACGCCCAGGTGATCGACCGCTGGCGGTCCACCGCGACGAGCACGTACTGGGTGATGCCGTTCACGTAGCTCCAGGGCAGGAACCAGATCAGGACGCGGAGTGCGTTGGCGGAGTCGGGGAGGAAGTCGGCACCCCCAAGGATGCCGATCAGCAGGGGGGCCAGCGCCACCGTGCCGAGCGTTACCGGCCAGGCTATGATGAGCATGAACTTCACCGCGAGGCCGAAGCTGTCAAGGAGTCGGGAGTGATCCGACGCCGCGTAGCGCGTCAGGATCGGGAAGACGGCCAGCGTGAAGTAGGTCGGCACCAGGAGCACCGTGTTGATGAACTTGTAGGCGGCGTCGTACACGCCGAGGGCGTAATCCCCCTGGGCCGCTTGGATGACGAAGACATCCGCCCGGAAGAAGAGGTTCATGAGCAGGCCGTTGAGCAGCAGCGGCCAGGAGATGGTCAGCAGCCAGCGGGCGTCGCGCCGGGTGAGGCGCCACACGGGCCGCACGGCGAGGTGCCGCAGCGCGACGTGGTAGGCGACGGCCGCCACGCTGGTGGTCACGAGTGCCACCAGAGCGAGACCGATCACGCCGAGACCGGCGACGAGCGCCCCGAGGCCGAGGCAGGCGCGGAAGAGGTTGGTGGCCACGTTGAGGGCCGCCGGCAACTCCATTCGTTCGCGGGCGTTGAAGATGGAGTTCACCGCCTCGGTGTAGCTGCCTGGCACGATCGACAGCATGAGCAGCCCGATCGCCGCGGCGCTGGCCGGGGAGAGCTCGAGGAAGCGGAGGCCACCGACCGCATAGGCCGCAACCGGCGGGACCAGCGCGAGGAGCACGAGGATGCGGAGGATCGTGCTCGCGCCGAGCAGTTCACCGGCGCGCTCGGGCGACCGGGCGGCCTCGCGCGTGACCAGCACGCTGAGACCGAAGTCCGAGATGGTCTTGAGATAGAGCCACGCGACGACCGCGACCGCGTACTGCCCGTTGGCGGTGGCGCCCAGCAGCCGGAGCACGAAGGCGGCGAAGACGAGGTCGACGGCGCGGTTCGCCAACTGCCCCGCGACCGGGGCGGCGCTGTTCTTGGCCAGTCGCTGGATCGTGTTGCGTGAGATGCTATCGACGCCCGGGATGCCGATCCAGGCGAGGGTGAAGAGGACCACGCCGAAGGTGGCCGCTCCCGCGAGGAGCGCGGCCGGCGCGTAGGGCCAGTTGGCGAGTGCCTCCGTCATCGTGCTGGGTGGTTCCCGCCGCTAGCGCCCGGATGAGATTCGGTAGGCGATCGCGAGTGCCACGGTCGCCAGCATGACGAAGAGCAGGATGTAGAAGACCACGGCGATCAGGATGACCGACCGCCGCGGGTTCCGTCGGCTGCCCCGCTCCGGTGGGGAAGCGGCCGACTGGTCGTCCGATGACTCAGGCCCGTGCTCGCTCATGATCCTGCACTCACCCAGCGGTAGACGGCCAGATGGGCCTCCGCCGCGGCATCCCACGTGAAGTGCGCCGCGTGCCGCTGTCCCCGGCGCACACGATCCGCGCGGAGGTCTGGCTCTTCGATCAGCCGGCACATCAGCGCAGCCAACGCGCCCGCGTCGCCTGCTGGGGCCAGGAGGGCGGCGTCGCCCGCCACCTCGGCCAGGGCGCCGTGATCGCTGGTGACGACCGGCGCGCCGCTCGCCATGGCCTCGACGATGGGCAGGCCAAACCCCTCATACCACGACGGGTAGACCAGCGCCAGGCTTCCGCTGTAGAGCGCTGGGAGCAGGCTGTCGTCGACCTGGGAGAGCCAACGGATCGGGAGGCGGCGCGCGGCGGCTTTGATCGCGGCGACGATGGGCTCTGCAAGCCATCCCGGGCGCCCGACGATGACCAGCGAGACGTCCGGGTGGGCCCGGTGCACCTCCTCGAACGCCCGCAGCACCGTCTGGTGGTTCTTCCGCGGCTCCACCGTGCCGACGATGATGAAGTAGGGGGCGCGCACCTCGAGGCGCGCGAGGACCTGCTGCACCAGTTCGGGAGACGGCGGGCGAAAGAGCGGGTCCACCCCATTGGGGATGACCGTGATCCGCTCCGCCGCGATGCCGTAGTGTCGGGTCAGGTCGGCCGCGGTCGTCTGAGATACGGCGATGACGGCGGCGGCGCGGTCGAGCGCGCGCGGCACGGCCCTGAGCAGGTAGCGGCGCAGGTTGGGGTGCGCGTGCTCGGGCGTGACCAGGTAGCTCAGGTCGTGGATGGTGACCACCGCGGGCGCGCGCGTGGGGGGCACGACGAAGTCCGGTCCATGGACGACCTCAACCGGGCCGATCATCCATTCGAGGCGGGCGGGGATGCGGAGCCGCTGCCAGGCGATCGTCGCCAGTCGCTCCGGGACCGGCAGCCGCCGGAATCGGACCCGTGGGGTGGCCCAGTCATTGGCACCCGCCGGGTCGGCATCGCTCGCATGCCACAGGACCAGCTCGTCGGCCCCGCCCAGGCGCGCGGCCAGCGCGTGGACGAGGCTCCGCGTGTAGCGCCCGACCCCGCCCCGTTGGGCGATGGCCGGGGTGTAGTCGATCGCGACTCTCATGGCCTCCCTACCGCCATCGCCAGCGGATGATGACATAAAGCACGGCCCCGACCAGGATAACGCTCCAGTAGGCGACCACGCGGTCGAGCAGGGCTACGGACGCGGCGGTCTGCTCCAGCATACCCAGCAGCGTGAGCGATCCGACGATACCCAGCTCGACGAAACCGAGACCGGCAGGCGTCACCGGCACGACGGTGAGCAGGCTGGCGAGCAGGGCGATGAAGATGGCCGCGGCGATGGAGAGGCTGGCGCCGATCGCCAGGCTCACGAAGTAGAGGCGGGCTCCCTCCATCAGCCAGATAACGGCGGTCAGACCCAGGACCGTCGGTACCCGGCCGAACGAGCCGAGCAGGCCCTGTTCGACGCGAAGATAGTGGGCGCGAACGCGGCGCGGCACCAGCCGGCGCAGGCGGTGGCGGCAGAGGAAGGCTGCGACGAGCCCCGCTACCAACACCACTCCCAGCCCGACGGCGAAGAGCATCCAGGAGGCGATGCGGCTCGGGAAGTGGCTGCCGAAGACCACGAAGGCCGAGCCGACGAGCAGGGCCGCGAGCGTCACCAGATCGACCAGCCGCTCGGCGACGATCGTGCCGACGGTGGCACCAAATGAGGTGCGCGCGCGCTGCCGCAGGAGGAACCCACGGTAGGCATCCCCGAGCTTGGCCGGGACGATGCAGTTGGCGGACCACGAGAGCACGAAGATCGCGCTCAGCCCAGGGAGACCGGGCAGCCGCTGTCCGTCCGGAGGGTGGATGGCCGCGCTCTCGAGGAGCAGCCGCCAGCGCGCTGCCCGGAAGGCGAACGCCCCGTAATAGATCGCGAAGGCGATCGCAAGGTAGGCCAGATTGGCTTGGCGGATCTCGCCGAGGACCGCGCCGAGGTTGAGATCGAAGCGGGTGAGGAGGAACACCACGACCGCGGCGGCGATGCCGAAGGACACCAGCGTCTCGGGACGCAGCACGCGCCGCAGGAGCGAGCCACGGTCCCACTCGGCCACGGCCCCCGCGGCGGAGTTGTGGCCGAGGGCATCGTCGGAGAGCAACGAAGCCGCAGCGCCGTGGCGCGGCAGCACCTCGGTCGCGACATGCGGCTCCGACACGTGGGCGTCATCGATCTGCTGCGGAGTCGTCACAGACTACTCGTTCCTCCTCCGGTCTCGGCGGGCTCGTGCCACGGGGGATCGTGCAGCGCCATGGCCGCGAGCGCCCAGATGGCGGCGAGGTGAATGCCGAGACTCAAGACGTGGAGATTCTCCACGATGTTATGCACCATCAGCCCCGCGGTCATGCCGACGGAGCCCACGCCGAACGCCCGACCGAGCGAGTCCGGAGCGGTGCGAGCGGCTCGCAGGGAAATGGCGAACGCGGTACCGATCAACCACAGATAGGCGGCAAGCCCGAAGACCCCCGTCTCGGCGGCGGCGTGGATGTAGTAGTTGTGGGCGTGGCCGGCCGAGTTGGGGAAGCCCGGGTGGATGTGGAACTCGCGGAAGCGTACGTTGAAGTTCCCGACGCCGACGCCGAGGAAGGGATTGGCTTCAAACATGGCGACGCCGGTCTGCCAGTGCGCCATCCGTTCCACGGCCGCGAAATTCTCGTCGGTCACGATCACCCTGCGGGCATCGAAGAGGCGCACCTGGCTGACCAGTTGCTCGTACCGCTCCTGGATGGCTGGGGGCGCGTAGCGCATGCCGACCGCCAGGACGGCGAGCGCGGCGACGACCGCGAGCCCTGCCCGGAGGACAGGGGCGCGGTGGACGGAGGCGAGCACCATGGCGAGCAGCCCCGCCGCTGTGCCCAGCCAGGCGCCTCGTGAGAAGCTGAGGATGATGCCGAGCAGCCCGGCCAGCGCGGTTCCCCCCATCCAGAGTGCCAGGGCGCCGGCCCGGAACAGGCCGATGCGGTCCGGACGGCTGGCGAGCATGCCGCGCAAGCGGGTGAGCCGGTAGCGCCGCAGCCGGTCCCGCAATACCCCGGTGCTCCACATCGCGACCGCCAGCAAGAGTGGCACGCTCAGCTCGAGGTACGCGCCGTAGGTGTTCGGTTTGCCAAAGGTGCCGTAGGCGCGCGTCAGGCCACCGACCACGGCGAAGCTGGCCGGGCCAAGGGCCTGGAGCGATTGCACGGCGCCCGAGCCGGCCTGGAGCAGGACGCCGGCCCCGATCGCGACCGGGATCGCGAGCGCGGCGCGGCGCGAGCGGATCCCGTACAGGACCACCACCAGGGCGAAGAACGCGACCGACCACCGGTAGATCTCGGCGATGCCGGGCCGCAGTTCCTGGGCCCGGTAGAGGGACGCCACCATCACCAGGAGATAGGCGCCGTAAGGGACCAGGACGCTCGACCATCGGAGTGAGTCACGCCGCGTGACGAGGTGCAGTAGGAGCGCGCCCGCGGACGCGGCCAGCGCGGCCTTTGTGGCGGTCAACTGAACGCCGCTGACGGCGACCGCCCCGACCGCCTGGATGGGCACGGAGGCCACCAGGAGCACCGGCGGGACAGCCGGCGCACGGACGCAGGCGACGCCGACGGCGATCGCCGGGATGGCCAGGAGGTTGAGCGGGGCTGGCACGGCCACCATAGCCAGCGCGGCCAGCGCCGCCAGAGCCCAACCGAGGGCGCTGCTGCCAGTGGGGGCCAGCGCCGGCCTAGTGATCGACCAACGCACGGGGAGCCCGGTCTTCATAGCGAGTGAAATAGGCGATCGTGTCGCGCAGACCCTCCTCAAGCGGCACGACCGGTTCCCACCCGAGCAGGGTGCGCGCCTTGGTGATGTCCGGGCAGCGACGCTCGGGGTCGTCGGGCCGCGGATCGCGGTGCTCTACCTGCGATGGCGAGTTGCAGAGGTCGATGATGATCCGGGCGAGGTCGAGGATGGTGCGCTCGTCCGGGTTGCCGAGGTTGATCACTTCTCCCCGGGCTGCGTCGCGATTCATCGCCGCGATCAGCCCGCGCACCAAGTCGCTGACGTAGCACAGCGAGCGGGTCTGCGAGCCATCGCCGAAGATCGGGAGCGGCTCGCCACGCAGCGCGCGCATGATGAAGTTGGGCACGACCCGGCCGTCCCCGGGGTCGTTTCGTGGGCCGTAGGTGTTGAAGATGCGGACGATGCGGGCATCGAGGTCGAACCGGCGGATGAACTCCATGGTGATCGACTCACCGAAGCGCTTGCTCTCGTCGTAGCAGCTCCGCGGCCCAACCGGATTGACGTTGCCCCAGTAGGTCTCGGGCTGTGGGTGGACCAGCGGGTCGCCATACGCCTCGGAGGTCGAGGTGTAGAGCAGGCGCGCGCCGTAGCGCTGCGCCAGCCGCAACATGTTGAGGGTGCCGACGGAGTTGACCAGGTGCGTCTCGATTGGATGCCGCATATACCCGTCGGGGCTCGCCGGGCTGGCGAGGTGGTAGATCTGGTCGGCCTGCAGGTCGAGGGGCTCGATGACGTCGTGTTCGATGAGTTGGAAGTGCGGGTGCGACAGCAGGTGCGCGATGTTCGCGCGCCGTCCGGTAATGAAGTTGTCGACCGCGATGACGTCGTGCCCGTCGGCGAGGAGTGCGTCGCAGAGATGAGAGCCGATGAAGCCGGCGCCGCCGGTGACCAGTATCCGCACCCGATGCCTCCTTAGCTGCCATCCACTCCGCTGCCCGCGGCGCCGGTGCCGTCGACCTCAAGATCGATGAGGGCAGTCACGAACCAAAACGCAAGAGCCAGGCCTGGCAGGAAATAACCGTTGTCAACGAGCCCGTGGATGGCGCCGGCGACGATTGCTCCGAGGGCGGCGAGCCCCAGCCGGCTGTGTCGGTCGACGATGCGGTGCACCCGGCGGCCCAGCGCCACCGCATAGGTCGCGGCGACGCCGAGGCCCATTATACCCAGCCGCAACCAGAGGTCGAGGATAAGGTTGTGGGGATGCGAGGTGAAGCGCTCAGGCCACGCTTCCGGGCGGACGTAGCGTGGTGCGTACTGGTAGAGGAACTGGTCCAATCCGACGCCGAAGATCGGCTCGTCGCGGATCATGGCCAGCGATGACTGCCAGATCGCGAGCCGCAATGACCCGCTGCCGCCCTCGAAGAGGCTGAGCAGCCGCTGCCCCGCCACCAGCAGCAACACCAGCGCCAACGCCGCGCCGCCCAGCGCGATGCCGGCCGCGAGACGTCGCCGCCCCGCCAGCCACGCGACCGCGAGCAACCCGGCGGCCGTCCCGAGGTAGGCGCCCCGGGAGAAGGTGAGCAGGAGCCCACCCGCGCACACCGCGGCCACCACCAGCCAGCGGCGATCGGCCCGTGCGCGGAACGCGATGCCCAAGGCCGCGGCGAAGGGCACCACGCGCTCCAGGTAGAGGGCCAGCGCGTTCGGGTGCGGGTAGGTGCCGCTGATGCGGACGACGCCCTCAACGGCCACGCCGTTGCCGCCGAGGCCGGCCGCAACCGCGTAGAGGGCGGCGCCCGCGGCCGCTCCGGTATACAGCCCGGCCGCAAAACAGCGATCGGCCGGGCGGGTCAGGTACCAGCGGGCCAGGAACGCGAGCAGGACGGGCTCCACGATGACCCAGCGAAACTCGCGCAGGCTCTCGCGGCGGTGGCTCGGGTCGGCCACGACGAACAAGGACAGGACGCCCACCGCCAGGAGCGCGAGCGCCACCGGACCGAAGCCGGTGCGCGCCAGCGTGATCGCGCGCGCCAGCGCCGGCCGCACGGTCGCTGGCCCGTGACCCAGCAGGGCGATGCCGGCGCGAAGCCCCACGCCCGCCACGGCCGCGGCGAGCAGGATCTCCGCGGGGTTGAAGGCGAGCGTGCTGATCGCGACCGGGACCTCGATCACGGCGAGCGCCGCCGGGACCGCGACCACCACGCCCGGCGGATGGAGCGCGGCGACGACCACGGCGATGAGCAGGAGCACCGCGACCAGCGGGAGCGGCGGTTGGGCGTAGAGCGCGGCCACGGCCAGGATGACGGCGGCGGCCGCGCCTCCCGACCGCAGGAGTCCGTCGCTCGCGGGGATGCGGCGCTGCCCGCGTGCCGGAAGGACCGTCACGGCACGTCTCCCGGCGAGCGGTGCCCGGCCGCGTCAGAGGCCCACCGGAGGCGACGAACCCCCTCCCAGGCGAGTGTCCTGATGGCCACCCCAAGGAGCAGCAGGCAGCCGGCGTAGAAGAGGCC
The DNA here is from genome assembly GCA_029961075.1 of Sphaerobacter sp. Classification (GTDB taxonomy): domain Bacteria; phylum Chloroflexota; class Chloroflexia; order Thermomicrobiales; family Thermomicrobiaceae; genus Sphaerobacter. Next base: position 63,521 of record JASBVL010000062.1, on the reverse strand, counting down.
GAAGCTCCAGGGGAGGGGGGTCTGCGCCTTGATGGTGATGGCGGAGATGGCGAGTTGCCCCTGGTTGCCGTTGGCGATGGTCATCACGTGCTCCCCGTGGGCGAGCCCGGTTGCGATGATGATCGGGCGATCGGCCGCCTTCTCCGCGCGCAGGCGTACGAAGCTGCCGCGTTCATCGCTCGGCAGCCCTGGCACCGGTTTCCCGTCCACCGTCACGTAGGCGCGACCGGATTCCGGACCCACGCGCAAGGTGAGCACGACGTGCGTGCCGTGGAACCGGAAGGTTGCCGAGCCGCCGGGCTGCTCGGTGACCAGGCTGGTGACATCATCCAGGGGCTGCGTGAACCAGTCGCCGGCCAGTGCGAGGGGGGCATCGATGGCGGTGTGCGCGCCCGGGGGCAGGGCCGTGGCGCCGGCTGGCACGCGCGCAGCGGGCAGCGTCGCTTCGAGGTGGATCGCCCAGACCAGCGCCAGCAGCAGCAGCGGGACGACCGTCGCGGCGCCCCGGGGCGTGAGGGTTGGCCGCCCGCGGCGTGGCGGCGTGGTGGGCATCGTGTGCTGGGCTGGGACCGGGCGCATCATCATGCACGACGCCTCAGGAGTCGGACGGCACCGACCACCCCGACGAGGCCGGCGAGCGCGTAGGCGCCGAACTGAGTATAGGTCCGGCGGTAGTCCACGACGATGCCGTCGAGCGCCAGCTCCGACCCGGGGCCCAGCGTCAACCGGAGCCGGTGCTCGGCCTGCGGCCGGTCGCTGCCCAGCCCACGAACGACCGGGACCTCGCGCGTCCCGACCGGGAGGGCGCTCAGGTCGATGTAGGCTCGCCCGCTTTCGTCGCGGCTGATGTGCGGCCCGGAGGCCGGGCGGCCGTCGAGTTCGACGTAGAGTCGGCCCCGCGGGGTGCTGGGAGGCAGCAGGAGGGTGACGTCGGACCCCAGGAAGCGGAGCTCGATGGCGGCCCCCGCCTGCGCGGAGCGGATGTACTGCCCGTCGACGGCGCGCGGATCGCTCACCCGTGGCCAGGTGCCGAGCGCCACGACTGGCGCCTCCATCTCGCCGTAGCGGCCCGGCAGCGCGAGTTGCCGGGCGATCGCGTCGCGCTGGACGGTGAGGTAGACCGGCCGCGGCGTGAACTCGACATCGACCAGACGGAAATAATAGATCGGATCGCTGGGGGGAACCGTGCCGATCTGGCGGAAGTACCAGATGCTGACGACCCCCACCCACGGCAGGTGCTCGCGCATCCAGGCGATGCCCTCGGGCGTCCAGCGCGCCTGCTCCTCCTCGCTGACGCGCCGCCAGACCAGCTCGTCGGCGGGGATGGTCGCGGGCGCCGCGTTCCAGCCGTACTCATTCAGCCACATGGCCTTGTCCCCGTCCCCGGCCTCGACCATGAGCTGGCGGAGGAGCTCAATGCGGCGCACGTTGATCGTGGCCGGGTCGGGCGGTGCCGTCGGCGGCTGGTCCAGCCCGTAGGCGGACGCGCACATGACGTCGAAGTACTCCCCTGCGCCGAGGGCGTAGAGGGCACGCCAGTAGTCGAGCTCAGGCATGGCTCGGTCCGAGCGCTCGTTCGTCATCGCCATCGGGGCGCTGAGGACGACTACGTTCGGATCGGCCGCCTTGGCGCTGCGATAGGCCGCGCGCAGCAGCCGCGCATACCCGGCCGGGTCGACCCTGCCGCCCCACTCCTTCGCCAGGTTCGGCTCGTTCCAGATCTGAATGTACTGAACGCGGCCCCGGTAGCGTTTCACGAACGTGCCGACGAAGCGGGCGAAGTCTTCCGGGTCCGAGGGCGGGGTGTGCGGCGTCGTGTCGGGTGGCCGCGCCCAGGCGGGGGTGTGGTCGAGGCGGGCGATGATGCGCACCCCATAGCGCTCGGCCAGGGCGACGATCTCGTCGTACTTCTTCCAGGCGTCCTGCTGGTATTTCTCGTCCCAATGACTACCGCGCGCGGGCTCGATCTCGCTCCAGAGGAATCCCTGTTTGATCCAGCCGATGCCGGCTGCGGCGATCATCTCCATCGTCTTCTCACGCTTCCAGTGCTCGACATCGTCGGCGAGGAAGGTGTTCACGCCGTAGGGATTCACCTGGGCGAAGGGGGCCAGGTGCGGTGTCGCGTCGGCCGACCGCTGCCGGACCGGCGCCCAGGGCGTGCGGGCGTACAGGTTCCACGCTTCCAGCCCGAGGCTGGCGACCAGGAGCACGAGCGCCACGAGTGTTGCGGTGCAGGATCGGCGAGGCGCGACGGCGCTCGCGCTCGGCTCGCGTTCGGTGGTCGCCGCGCTGGGCACCGGCCTCCCCTCCATCGTCCTCCGTGCTCCCTGCCAGGGCCGCGACCGTTCGCCGTCCACACGTGACGACATCGCACGGCTCGGGGTGGTGCGGGGCGCGCCCGATTATAGCAGCGCTGCCGCAGCCGGCCGCGCGGGCCGGCGCGGCACTCCCGGGCGGTACAATGGCCGGGCGATCCGGTCAAGGGAGGAGGCGAGCGACGATGGCGGACGAGGCACGGGCAACCGTCGGCGTAATCGGCGGGAGCGGGCTCTATCAGATGCCTGATCTGGTGGACGTGGTCGAGGTGGAGCTGGACACCCCCTTCGGGCCGCCGAGCGCGCCATTGACCATCGGGACCCTCGCCGGGGCGCGCGTCGCGTTCCTGCCGCGGCATGGACGGCACCACGAATACGGCCCGGCGCAGGTCCCCGCCCGCGCCAACATCTGGGCGCTGAAGGCCATCGGGGTCGAGCGCGTCATCGCGGTGAGCGCGGTCGGGAGTCTGCGCGAGACGCTGCACCCGCTCGACCTGGTCGTGCCGGATCAGATCGTGGACCGGACCGTCGGACGGCCGCGCACCTTCTTCGACGCCGGGCCGGTCGTGCACGTGGGGCTGGCCGACCCGTTCTGCCCACAGCTGCGCGACGCCCTCATCTGGGCGGCCAGCCAAGCGAGCGATCGGGTCCACGCTGGTGGCACCTACCTGTGCATTGAGGGGCCGCAGTTCTCGACCCGGGCCGAGTCACAGCTCTACCGGCAGTGGAACCTCGACATAATTGGGATGACCGCCATGCCCGAGGCGCGGCTGGCGCGCGAGGCGGAGCTCTGCTTCGCCGTTCTGGCCATGGTGACGGACTACGATGTGTGGCACGCGTCGGCCGAGGACGTGACGGTCGAGCAGGTGGTGGCGAACCTGCGCCGGAATGCCGAGACGGCGCGGATGGTGGTGCGGAACGTCGTGGCGCGCCTCGCCCGGCCCCGCGCCTGCGCCTGCGGCAACGCGCTGGAGCACGCCATCGCGACCGCGCCGGAGGGCGTCCCGGCCGAGGTCCGGCGCCGCCTTCGCCTCCTCCTGGATCGGTACCTCCCCGCGGAGCCGGCCGGTTGACCTACACCCTGAACGTGTAAGATTCCGGGCGCCGGGCTCCCCCGGGGACTGGGGCGGACGCCCGGGAACGTGCCCATCGTCTCGACCGGGAAGGGCGGCCTCTGGTGCTCGCGGCACTGCGCCGGTTCCGCTTCACCGAGTTCCAACTACTCGTGGTGCCGTCGCTGATGGCCATTGTCGGGCTGCTGACGGTATTCCTGAACCGCACCGGCAGCGCGCAGTGGACCTGGAGCGACATCTGGATCAGCCTGGCGTACGTGGTGCTCCTGTTCGGCATCACCGGTTGGCTCAGTCTCTCCGGCTTCAAGGGGGATCAAGTCCTCTTCCCCATCGTCGCCATGCTGGTCGGGCTGGGCCTGCTCATCATGCAGCGCCTGCAGCCGGTGCTCGAGGCCAAAGGGGGCGCGTGGGCGACGCTCGCGCAGCGCCAGCTCATCTATCTGGCCCTGGGGCTGGGCCTCTTCTGGGGCATGATGACCTTCGTGCGCAGCCTCGACTGGCTTCGACGCTACAAGTACACCTGGGCCTTTGCCGGGCTGGCCCTGATGGCGGTGACCATCGTGCTCGGCCGCGAGGAGTACGGAGCGCGGAGCTGGCTCGACCTGGGCATCGTGACGGTCCAGCCGGACGAGATCGTCAAGCTGATCCTGGTCGTGTTCATGGCTGGCTATCTCGACGAGCACCGCGCGGCCATCGGCAGCACCTACCGGCTCGGGCCGCTGAGCCTCCCGCCGATCCCGTACCTGCTCCCGATGGGGTTGATGTGGCTGATGGCCGTGGCCACCGTGGTGCTCCAGAACAACCTCGGGAGCGCGCTCCTCTTCTTCGGCATCTTCCTGGTCATGCTCTACGTCGCCACCGGCCGACAGGTCTACGTGGTGGTCGGCCTGGCCTCCTTCGCGGTCGCCGTGTACATCGCCTATCAGTTGTTCGGCCGCATCGGCGACCGCGTCCAGAACTGGATCGACCCGTGGGCGGACCCGTGGGTGCTGGGGAATCAGCAGATCCAGTCGGACTACGCCATGGCGGCCGGCCGCATGTTCGGGGTGGGGCTTGGCAACGGCTTCCCGCAGTTCATCCCGGTGGTCGAGACGGACTACGTCTTCGCCGTCATCGGTGAGGAGCTCGGCTTCCTCGGGACCATGGGGGTACTGTGCCTCTACCTCCTGTTGGTCGGGCGGGGGTTCTTGATCGCGTTGCGGGCGGAGGACGGCTTTGCCCGCCTCCTTGCCGCCGGCCTCACCACGATTCTGGCCCTGCAGACGCTCATCATCCTCGGCGGCGTGGTGCGGCTGATCCCACTGACCGGCGTTACGCTGCCGTTCATCAGTGCCGGCGGTAGCTCGCTCCTGACGAACTTCATCATCGTCGCACTCCTGCTCCGCACCAGTGACCCGGAATGGAGGCGGGGATGAGGCTCTTCGTCCGCGCCGCGGCCTTCGTGGCGGCCGTGCTCGTGGTGGGCTACGGCATGCTTGCCCTCGGGCAGGAGGACCAGCGCGCGTGGCTGGTCGTCGTGGCAGCGGCGTTCGTGCTCCTCATCGTCGCGCTGTGGCCGACGTTCCCGGCCGGCGGGGGCGTCTTCGAGCGCTCGCTGACGCGGACCGCGGTGGTTTTGTTCGTGGTGTTCATCCTCATCAGCGTCCAACTGCTGCGCATCCAGGTTGTCCAGAGCGAGGCGATTAGTTCCCGGCAGGCCGCGACCGAGCGGGGCACGATGATGGACCCCCGCGAGATGATCCGCGCGACCCAAGTCGCGCGCGGCCGCATCCTGGCTGCCGGGGGCGAGCCGATCGCGGACACGGTGGTCGAGGCGGACGGCACCTGGCGGCGCGAGTACGCCGACCCAGCGGCGGCGTACGTCGCGGGATACTTCTCGCCGCTCGCCTACGGGATGAGCGGGCTGGAGCAGACGTATAACGCCTATCTGCGCGGTGAAGAGGGGGGCAACCCGTTCTCCGAGTGGCTCGACGGGATCCTCCAGCGCGGCCGGCGCGGGTACGATCTGACCCTGTCGCTGAACCTGGATCTCCAGCGTCGCGCCGATGAGCTGCTGGGGGATCAGACCGGCGCCGTGGTCGTGATGGACGCCAAGACAGGCGCGGTGCTGGCACTGGTGAGCAAGCCCCACATCGATCCGGCACGGCTCTACACGAACGTCGGGCCGGACAGTGAGGCGCAGGTTGCCGCCGCGCGGGCCTACTGGGAGGAGGTGACCCAGCCGGGCAGCTCCGCGCTGGTGTTGCGTCCGACCCAGGGGCTGTACGCGCCCGGCTCGGTCTTCAAGACCGTCACCGCGGCGGCGGCCATTGAAACGGGCGTCGCGGCTCCGGACACGGTCTATCGTGACGAAGGGGCGCTCACGGTCGACGGCCGCGTGATCCCCGAGGAGAACCGGCCCGACCCGAATCGGGTCAGCTACACGCTGACGGAGGCCTACGGCTGGTCGCTGAACGTGGTCTATGCCCAGATCGGGTTGCAGCTCGGGGCACAACGGTTGGACCAGTACGCCAAGCGCTTCGGCTTCGACCAGGAGATCCCCTTCGACCTGCCGACCGCCGCGAGCCAGCTCGCGCGGGATGATGCCTTCCTGTCGAGCCGGGCCGCGCTGGCGGATACGGCCTTCGGCCAGGGCCAGCTCTTCGTAACGCCGCTGCAGATGGCGCTGGTGGCCGCGGCGGTGGTGAATGACGGGGAGATCATGCGACCGTACCTCGTGGAGCGTGTCAGCACGTTCGAGGGGAAGACCTTGCAGACCCGCTCGCCCGAGGTGTGGAAGCGGGCGATCTCCTCAGAGACGGCGGCCACGATGCGCGACATCATGATCCAGTCCGTCCACGAGGGCTACGCCCAGGGCGCGGCGATCCCCGGCTACGTGGTCGGCGGGAAGACGGGCACGGCGGAGGCCGGGGACGGCCCGCCGCACGCCTGGTTCTTGGGGTTCGCCGGGAAGGATGACCCCCGCTACGTGGTCGCGGTGATCGTCGAGCACGGCGGGGAGGGGGGGCGCACCGCCTTGCCGATCGGCCGCGAGCTGCTGCGCCAGGCGGTGGAGCAGGCCGGCCCCTAGGCCGCGCGGCGTGGCCCCGCGACAACCCTCCGATTGCCCGCAACCGGCGCGCCGCACCCCGTCGCGCGCGGCGCTCCTTGCGCTATTTTTGCGGTGCAGATCGCCAATTTGGTATACTGACCGGGTGCGGCAGGCTTGGGGGTGCCGGGTATGCTCGTAACCCGCTCAGTCTTCGAACGGCTCGTCGTCGAGGCGCTCGACGAACTCCCCGATGAATTCCTGGCCGCGTTGGACAATGTGGACATCGTCATCGAGCGCGAGCCGACCCGGGAGCAGCGGCTGGCCGCTGGAGTCGGCGGCGGAACCCTCTTCGGGCTGTACGAGGGGGTGCCGCTGACGGATCGCGCGGGCTACGGATTGGTCCTCCCGGACAAGATCACCATCTTCCAGGGGCCGATCATGCGCGCCGCGCGTACCCACGCCGAGATCCGCGAGATCGTGCGCGCGACGGTGATCCACGAGCTGGCTCATCACTTCGGCATCTCCGACGAACGACTCCGCGAGCTGGGTCGCTACTGAGGTGGAGACGGAGCCCAGGTGCAACGGCAAGCGCGCTCAGGCGGAGCCGATACGCAGAGGCTGCCAGGCATCATCGACACGTTCGGCGAAGCCTTCGCGCTGCTCAGCGGGCGAGTCTACCTGATCCTCGTGCCGATCCTCCTCGACCTCTACCTCTGGTTGGGCGCCGGGCTCTCGGTCCAGTCACTGACCGACACCCTGGCGCGGTGGTTGGGGCGCCTCCCGAACGCTGACCAGCAGGCGCTCGACACGATCGTCGGGTTGGGGCAAGCATACGACCTGGTCGACCTCCTCAGCATCATCGTTCCGACGCTGGTCGGGCAGCTTGGGCGTGAGGCGCTGGCTCCGGTCGGCGGCGGCCACTGGATGGTCGCGCTGCCGTGGTGGGCGGTCCCGCCGGTGGCGGTGGCACTGGCCGCCGCCGGGCTGGCCGTGGGCGCGGTGTACCTCACTGCGGTTGCGTACCTGATTCGCGGCCAGCCGCTCCGCAACGGCGGCTTCTGGCGGGTAGCGCTGCGCAACGCGATGCGCATGCTGGGATTTGCCCTCGTCACCGTGCTCGGCGCGATCATGTTGATCCTGCCGCTGGGCGTGCTCGGCGTGATCCTGCTCCTGATGGGCGTCAACGCCGCACCGCTCATGGTGCTCCTCGGGTGGTTGGCGGCGATGTGGCTCTTCGTTCTCCTGTTCTTCGCTGAGTACGCCATCGTCATGTCAGATGCCGGGCCGCTCCGCGCGATCTACCTGAGCTACAACGTCGTACGGCACCACCTGGGGGGAGCGGTGGGCTTCATCGTCGTCTACTTCGTGATCAGCAGTGGAGTCCCGGTGGCACTCCGCCTCTTGACCGGCAGTCCGGCGGGCGTCGTCGTGGCCATGGCCGGGAATGCCTTCGTCGCCACCGGGGTTGTCGCCGCGGCCATGCTCTTCTACCGGGACCGGGCACGCACGCTGGGCCAACCCGAGTCCTCTCCTGGCACCGCGGCAGGCCCAGCGAGGTGAAAGGTCGTAGGTTCGTGGCTGAAGCACTCCTGTCTAAGTACGACGCCTCCAGCATCCAGGTCTTGGAGGGGTTGGAGGCCGTGCGTCGCCGTCCCGGCATGTACATCGGGACGACCGACATCCGCGGGCTCCACCACCTCGTCTACGAGATCGTCGACAATAGCGTCGACGAGGCGCTGGCCGGCTATTGCGATCGGATCGAGGTGACCATCCACGCGGACAACGCGGTCACCGTGGTCGACAACGGTCGCGGGATTCCGGTGGATATCCACCCGAAGCTGGGCAAGTCGGCGCTCGAGGTGATCATGACCGTCCTCCACGCCGGAGGGAAGTTCGGCGGCGGCGGTTACAAGGTGTCCGGCGGCCTGCACGGGGTGGGTGCTTCGGTCGTGAACGCGCTGTCCGAGTGGGTGGTGGTCGAAGTCCGGAACAACGGCCGCGTGCACCGCCAGCGCTACGAGCGCGGACGACCGGTGACGCCGGTCGAGGTCGTCGGCGAGGTGGCGCCCGATGAGCACGGCACCAAGACCACCTTCAAGGCCGACGCGACCATCTTCCCGTCGCTCGACTACAACTATGACGTGCTGCTGGAGCGCTTCCGGGAGATCGCCTACCTGACGAGAGGGTTGCACATCACCTTCCGGGACGAGCGCGCTGACCGGGAGATGTCCTTCTACTTTGAGGGCGGGATCGTCTCCTACGTCCGCCATCTGAACCGGCGGCGGCAGGTGCTCCAACCGCGTCCCTTCGCGGTGACGCGTGAGGTCAATGGCACGTTGGTGGAGGTCGCGCTGCAGTACAACGACGGCGTGGCCGAGTCGACCCACACGTTTGCCAATAACATCAACACGATCGACGGTGGGACGCACCTGACCGGCTTCAAGGCGGCGCTGACCCGGACGATCAACGACTACGCGCGGCGCAACGGCTTCCTCAAGGAGACGGACGAGAACCTCAGCGGCGAGGACGTCCGGGAGGGCCTGACCGCGATCGTCAGCGTCAAGTTGAGCGAGCCGCAGTTCGAGGGGCAGACCAAGGGGCGGCTCGGCAATGCCGAGGTCGCGGGGCAGGTCCAATCGGTCGTCAACGAGGCGTTCGCCACCTACCTCAACGAGAACCCGCAGGTGGCGCGGCGCATCGTGGACAAGTGCGTCACGGCCGCCCGCGCCCGCGAGGCAGCCCGGAAGGCGCGGGAGCTGGTGCAGCGCAAGGGCGCGCTGGACACGCTGAGCCTGCCTGGGAAGCTGGCCGACTGCCAGGAGCGCGACCCCGCGCGCGCCGAGTTGTACATCGTCGAGGGTGACTCAGCGGGTGGTTCGGCCAAGCAGGGGCGGGATCGGCGCTTCCAGGCCGTGCTGCCGCTCCGCGGCAAGATCCTGAACGTGGAGAAGGCCCGCCTGGACCGGATGCTGCAGAACGAGGAGATCCGGGCGCTGGTCACGGCCCTGGGCACCTCGATCGGCGACCAATTCGACCCGTCGAAGCTCCGCTACCACCGCATCATCCTGATGACCGACGCGGACGTGGACGGGGCGCACATCCGGACGCTGCTGCTCACCTTCTTCTTCCGCCACCTGGAGAGCCTGATCGTCGACGGGCGCCTCTACATCGCGCAGCCGCCGCTCTACCGCCTGCAGTCGGGCAATGAGACCCACTACGTCTACTCCGACGCCGAACGCGACCAGATCATCGCGGCGGGCGGGCCGAACAAGAAGTGGGAGATCGTCCGCTACAAGGGGCTCGGCGAGATGAACCCCGAGCAGCTCTGGGATACGACGATGGACCCCGCGAAGCGGACGCTCCTGCAGGTCACGCTCGAGGACGCGGTGCGGGCGGATGAGACGTTCGACATGCTGATGGGCAGCGCCGTCCCGCCGCGGCGCCGCTTCATCCAGATGCACGCGCGCGAAGTGCAGAACCTGGACATCTGACGCGGGAACGGACCGAACAGGGGCTGGGGATCGATCGTGGCCGTGGAGACCGCCCCACCGGGAACAGGCGCCGGGCGCCTGCCGATCGCCCTGGACGCATCTGGCGGCGACCGGGCGCCGGAGCAGCCGGTTGCGGCCGGTGTCCGCGCGGTGCGGGAGCTGGGCATCCCGGTCACCCTGGTCGGCCGCGCGGCCGAGGTGGAGCGCCTGGTGCGCGCCCTGGGCGGGCCGTTCCCCGGGCTCACCGTCGTCGATGCTCCCGAGGTCGTCCAGATGGAGGAGCATGCGGTGGCGGCGGTGCGACGGAAGGCGCGCGCCTCGATCACCGTGGCGGTCGAAGAGTTGAAGCAGGGGCGCGCCGCCGCGGTCGTGTCGGCGGGACACTCCGGCGCGGTCGTCGCGAGCGCCCTGTTTGGCCTCGGTCGCCTGCCGGGGGTGGAGCGGCCGGCGCTGGCGATCCCGTTTCCGCGCCTGGGTGGCGGGGCGGTCTGGTTGCTCGACGCTGGCGCGGTGGTGGACCCGCGGCCGGCGCATCTGGTCGAGTACGCGCGCCTGGCGACCGCTTTCCTTCGGCATACCGAGCACCTCGCCGCGCCGCGCATCGGCCTGTTGAGCAACGGCGAGGAGGCGGGCAAGGGCAACAGCCTGGTGCGGGAGACGTACCAATTGTTGGCCGACGCGCCGGACGTGCACTTCGTCGGGAATGTTGAGGGGAACGCGATCCCCACCGGGGTTGCCGACGCCGTCGTCTGTGACGGATTCACCGGGAACGTGGTGCTCAAGACGGCGGAGGGGATGGCGGCGCTGATCCAGGACTCGCTGCGTGCCGAGCTCGGTTCGCGGTGGTCGACCAAGATCCCGGCACTGCTGCTGCGTCCGGCGTTCCGGCGCGTCGCGCGCCGGCTGGACTATCGCGAGTATGGGGGCGTGCCGCTGCTGGGGGTCAACGGGGTCGTGGTCGTGGCGCACGGGCGGTCGGACGCCACGGCGCTCATGAACGCCATCGCCGCGGCTCATCGGGCCGCGGCCAGCGGCTTGATCGAGGGCCTCCGGGCAGGGATGACCGCGTCGACCGTATCCCCGGGTGAGGCGTCGTAGGTCAGCCGTGCGGCGGACGCAGCGCCTCACCGGGGCAGGAACACCGGCCCGGCCTACCTCCGCGGATGCGGGCCGAGCTGGCACGCCGGTTTAGTCGGCCGCGGCTGCTTGCCCGCCGACCGCGCGCTTGAGCTGCGTGCCAGGTTTGAAGCTCGGGCTGCGTCGGGAGGGGATCGTGATCCGCTCACCCGTCTGCGGGTTGCGACCCTCGCGTGCGCCACGCTCGCTGATGCGGAACGTGCCGAAGCCGGTGATGGCCACTTCCTCACCCGCCGCAAGTGCCTCGCGGATGGAATCGAAGGTGGCGTTGACGACCGCAGCGACGTGGCTCTCCGGCTGCTGCACCTTCCGGGATACGGCCTTGACGAGGTCACTCTTTCTCATCGGTTGGTCCCTCCCTAGGTCGGCCTTACGTGCCGTCGTGACGAAACGTCGCGCCCACTATAGCACATTCAGACGTGCGATCAAGCGTTGAGGCGCGTATGTACGCTGTCTTCGCCTCGAGACGTACGCAAGTCCCATGCCCGCCGTTGCCGCGCGGCCTCGAAGAGGATAACGGTCCCGGCCATCGCGGCGTTCAGGGACTCCAGTCCACCGGCGAGCGGGATTCGGATGGTGGCACTGGCGAACTGGCGGGCAGCGGGGGAGAGCCCCGTCGCCTCGCTCCCGATGATGATGCAGGCGGCAGTGGTCCAGTCCACCGCGTCATAGTCCGTCGACGCGTGCGCCGTCGCCGCTGCGCGGAGGTCACAGCGGGCCACGCGCGGGTCGGGCACGCTCCATTCCCAGCGGTGGATGGGCAGCCGGAAGTGGGCGCCCATCCCGGCCCGCACGACCTTGGGCGCGAAAGGGTCAGTCGTGCCGGGGCCGACGTAGAGGGCGTGGGCGCCGGCGCCGAGGGCGGCGCGGATCAGGGTGCCGAGGTTGCCCGGATCGCGGATGCCGTCGGCGATCACGAAGAGGGGTGGTGTCCCGGTGTCGATCTGGGGCTCAAGGTCGGGAAACGGGAAGACGCCGACGATCCCTTGCGGCGTCTGGGTGTCAGCGAGGGTGCTGAGCACGGTCTCGGTCACCGGCACGACCCGCGCCCCGCGGCGGTGAGCGGTCCCCGCCAGCTCACGCAGGGCTGGTTGCTCACTGTCGACGCTGATGAAGAGGAGCGAGGGGGTCGCTCCGGCGTCGAGGGCATCGGCGAAGAGCCGGACGCCCTCGACGAGAAACGCCCGCTCCTCGGAGCGGACCTTACGCCGCTTGAGGGAGCGGGCGAACTTGACCCAACGGTTCTGTGTGCTCGTAATCGTCGGACCAAAATCGGCCATGACGCCGCCAGCGCTACAGCGCCTGCCGGGCCACCTCGACGAGGCGGGCAAACGCCGAAGCGTCCCGCACGGCGAGATCCGCGAGCATCTTGCGATCCACCGCGACGCCGGCCTTGTGCAGCCCTTCGATGAAGCGGCCGTAGGGGAGCCCGTGCTGGCGAGCACCCGCGTTGATGCGCACGATCCACAGGCGGCGCATATCTCGCTTGCGGTTTCGGCGGTCGCGATACTGGTTGGTGAGCGACCGCATGACCGCTTCGTTGGCCGCTCGGAACCGGCGACTGCGCGCGCCGCGGAACCCCCTGGCCTGCTTCAGGATCTCCTTGTGGCGGCGACGAGCAGCCACGCCACGCTTGACGCGAACCATCTCGTGTCTACTCCCTCGTCAACCTGGAAGGCCCGGCCTAGGCGCCGTATGGCAGGAGCCGCCGGAGTTGCTTCCGCTTCGACGGTGATACTTCGATCATCTTATCGTACGCGCGCTTGGCGCGCGGCGACTTCTTGCGGCGCAGGTGGCTGCGCATCCCATGCATCCGCATGATCTTGCCGCCGGCGGTGACCTTGAACCGGCGCTTCGCGCCGCTGTGGGTCTTCATCTTCGGCATCGTCGGGCCCTTCTGCTCGCATGCCTGGGCGGGAGCTCACTGCCCGGCTTCGGCACTCTCATCCGTTGCGGGCTGTGCAGCCTCGCTTCGATCCGCTGCGGGGGTCTTCGGGCTCAGCAGCATTACCATGCTTCGACCCTCCATGTGCGGCGGCTGGTCCACTACGGCCACCGGGCTGAGTTGCTCGGCGAGTTGCTCGAGGAGCCCCTGCCCGATGTCCTGGTGCGCGATCTCCCGGCCGCGGAACAGCACCGAGATCTTGACCTTGTCGCCGGACTGGAGGAACCGGTAGGCCTGCCGACCTTTCGTCGCCAAGTCGTGGTCATCGATCTTCGGCCGCAGCCGGACCTCCTTGACCACGACGGCCTTCTGCCGCTTGCGTGACTCGCGCTCGCGTCGGCTCTCCTCGTAGCGGTACTTGCCGTAATCCATGAGCCGGCAGACCGGAGGGACGGCATTGGGCTGGACCTCGACCAGGTCGAGCCCCCGCTCCCGCGCCATCTCCAACGCGTCGCGCGTCCGCAGGATGCCGATATGAGTGCCGTCCTCGTCGATCAGGCGGACCTCCGGCACTCGGATTCGCTCGTTGACTCGTACCGGTCTGGTAGTGCTGATGGATGCCTCCCGTTGAACAATACAGAGCCGCAGCATCGACAACCGCGCGTGCTGCGGCAATCAGGCGAGCCCTCTGAGAAATCTTAGCACAGCCGCGTTGCTCGGGTCAATTTGGCCTCCCGGCTTCGGATGCCTCTCGCGGCCGCTCATAGATCGCTACACCGTTCTCGGCGAAGACGCGCTCCCAGCCGAGTCGCTCGATGGCGGCGAGGCTCGAGTCGGGGTAAGGCGGCCCAACCTCGCAGCCTTGTGCGTAACCGACACGCTCCAACGACCCGACATAGATGTACCGCACGCGATACGACTCCAGCAAGGTCCGGGCCAGCGGTGACTCGGGATCACGGTAGATCGCGTTCACGTCCGCCTGCCGCTGGGTGATGCCGGCCACCTGATCGGGACGCCCGCCGCGCCACTGGTACTCATGAGCGCCCCAGCCGATGACGGTTGGCAGGCCGGCCGCCATCGAGACGCGGTTGTGGGGCAGTCCTCTGGCGACGCCGTAGGAGCAGCCCGGCGCCTCGAGCACCACGTCGCCGGGCTCGGCGTGCGCGGCGAGCCAGGCGAGCGCCGCGCCCTCGGCGGGGTCGGCGCGGCCGATGTAGGCCAGCGCGTCGAGGCCGCGCCACTCCCGAAACCCATCGGTCCAGCGATAGGCGGACAACGGCGGATACAGCGCCGCGCCGATCACCAGCGCGGCGATGATCGCGGCGCCCGCGGCCGCGGGTGCGGTGCCCAGCCGGGCCCGGAGGAGCGGAAGCGCCAGGACGAGCGCGGCGGCACCGGCGACCGCCAGCATGGCCCAGACCTGGAAGTAGACCTTGAACACGGTGTTCATCCGGTCGCCGAAGGCATCCTGGAGAAACACCACTTCGGGCACCAGCACCAGCGCCCAGGCGGCGGCCAGGAGCGCGATGGTGGCACGCAGCGCGGGATCACCGCGGCCCGTGCGGAGGAGGACGAGCAGCGCGGCCAGCGGGAGGCCGATGACGACCAGCGCGGCGAAGCGCGCGACGAACGCCAACACCGCGACCGCCAGCACCGCACCGACGAGCAGGCCCGGCGACACCCTGCGCGGCCGCGGGGTCCACGGGAGGAGCGCCGCGAGCAGCAGCCCGCTGATGGCCAGGAACACGCCGTGGACCGTGAGCAGGGAGATGGCCGAGCTGCGCGGCCAGATCACGACCCCGATGGTCCGCACCAGCCGGCCGAGCACCGGGAGATCCCGGATCGGAGCCGGGATGAGCTCGGGGCTCAAGCCGACGCCCGGGGTGAAGGCGACGGCGAAGGGGAGCGCGGTGATCAGTGCGGCGACGGCCAGGGCCATGATGGCCGGATACGCCCGCCGGCGGCAGGCGCCCGCGCCGATCAGGAGCGCGCCACCGGTGAGCGCGAAGGCGCTCGGGGCATCCCAGGCGTTCAGGGCGTAGAGCGACCCGACCACTGCGCCGGCCGGGATGGCCGCGGCCCAGAGGCGGGCGCGCGGCGTGGAGGGATCGCCGCCCGCGCTCCGGAACAGGCCGAACGCCAGCGCGATCGTCGCGATGAAAAAGGGGTAGGCCAGGACGTGCGGGTGGAGATCCCCAAGCACGTAGGAGAAGGCGGGGAACTCGTTGATGGTCGGACGGGGGCCGCTGGAGCCGGGGACGCCGTGGTCGACGATGACCCGCGAGGCCTGCCAGCCGACGCCCTCCCACCAGCCGGCGCGGAGGGTCGCCCGCGGCTCCTGGAGGAAACGGAGGGGCGTGACCAGGTTCCCGATCCCGACAAGGAACAGCGCGCCCAGCGCTCCGGCGAGCCAGGCCGCGGCGCGCCGATGCCCGCCCCCAGCGCGGACGAGGTTGGCGGCGGTGCCGGCGGCGGCGGTGGTGGCGTAGGCGAAGACCGTCGCGAGGCTGAGGCTGAAGGCGACGCCGGGCGCGGTGCCGGAGAGGCGGGCCAGCGCCGCCATCAGGACATATCCCAGGTAGTAGTAATTGATCGGCTCACCGGCGAACCAGGGGTCGGGCGGCGGCATGCGCTCGGTATGGATGGCGCTGTTGAGGAACGCCATGTCCATCGGCTTCTCGGTGTAGGCCGCATCGGGGTTGAAGCCGCGGAAGACGACGTATCCCAGGAAGAGCACCAGCGTGAGCACCTGCAATGCCGCCAGCGCGCGGCGCGCGGCACGCAGGAACGGCACCAGCTCACCGCGCCGGAGCTCATGTGCCCAGAGGGCCGTGCCGACCGCCAACGGCACGAGCGCGAGGAGCGGGTCGCTGAACGGGGTCAGGCCGGCCGCCGACAGCCACCAGGGGCCAATGACCGCCGCCAGCAGGCCGAGTGGCCCGGCGAGGCTTAGCCCACGGTCTGGGAGGCCGGGCGCCGCCCGATAGACCAACGGGTAGAGGAGCACACTGAGCCCCAGGGCCACCGCATACCAGACGAGCGCCTGGGTCAGCGACTCGGTCAGGCTCATGGTTGCCTTACCCCGGCGGCCTGCGGCGCCAGGCGTGGGAAGGGGAGCAGCTCGTAGATGCGCGTGGCGCCCGACTCGAAGACGAGGCGGAGGTCACTTCCCAGCATCCGATCGAAGGCCGCCAGGCCCTCGGGTGTGGCGTACGGCTCGGCAGGCCCGGTCGCGCCCGCGAACGGCGCCTGAATCGTCCAGTGGCGCTCGACGTCGCCCACCACGATATAGCGCACGCCGTAGCGCCGCAGAAGCGCACGCTTCTCGTCGACATCGGGGCTGGTGTAGATCCGCCGCACGTCGATCAGCCGTTGGTCGATCGCGGGCCAGGGGCGCTGCTGCCGCTCGTGGCGGTCCCAGCCGAGTACGGCGGGGAGGCCGGTAGCGGCCGCGATGCGGCTGCCGTTCCCGCGGTAGGGCCCGATGCTCGCCTCGAGGATGACCGGCAGCCCCTCGGCGTGCTGGCGCAGCCACCGCACCGCGTCGTAGTCGCCGCTGAAGTCGATCGGCTGGCCGGCCGCGTTGGTGATCCATGAGCCGCGCATCCAGGCGAGGCCGTCCAGAGTGGGGGAGGTCGGGCTCCCCGGCATCCGCTGGGCGAGACGTGGTCCGGTCGCGAAGAGCGGGTAGGCCAGCCCGGCCAGGATGAGCGCCGCTGCGACCACGAGGCCGCCCGTCGCGGCGCGGTGCGTGACGAGTCGCGTGGCCGCTGCGCGTGCCCCGCCGCGCCGGCGCGGGATGGGGCGGGCGATCAACCCCACGGGCACGGGCGGCGCGGTCGCGAGCGCGCTCCGGACGAGCCAGGCGAGGGCGACGCTGGCCGCCACGGCGTAGAGTAGCCAGCTCTCGAAGTAGAACTTGAAGACGGTGTTCATGCGCGCCCACGGCGACCCGCTGAGGTCGTCGACCACGTAGACCAGGTCCGCGCCCAAGGTAACGCCGACGGCAGCGGCCAGCGAAAGGAGCGTCATCGCCGGAGCCGGTCGGTCGCGCAGCCGGAACCAGAGCGCGGCCGCGACCGCGAGGATGGGTATGAGGCACGCGGCAGTCGGCCGGAGCGGCGCGAGCCCACCCGCGAGGGCGCTCGCCGGGATCGCGCCGATCTCCGCGATGCGCCGCACTCGCCGCCCCGGTCCCATCGCGAGCGGGCCCAGCGTGCCCAGCGCGGCGCCGCACCCCAGGCTCAGGATCAGGCCGCCGATCGACAGGCCGCGCGCGGGCCCGCCTGCCAGGGCGACCAGGGTGTAGCTCGCCAGGGCTGCGACCACGCTGGCCGCGGCGGGAGCGCGGGCCGGTGGGGTGCCACGATGGGCGACGGCCAGCACCACGCCAGCGGCGGCGAGGATGCCGAGGAATACCCCGAAGTGCAGCATGTACTCGGGCAGGGCCGTGCCGTTCGGCGTCCTGGCCACGCCGCTGACCAGGACGACGAAGTGGCTGAAGAAGGGCGCAAAGAGCACTCGACCGGCGGCGACCAGCAGGCCCCAATGGAGGAGCGCCAGCGCCACGGCGCGCGGCCGCAGCGGTGGGCGCTGCAGCGCGGCCGTGATCAGTGCCGCGCCCGTGAACACGATTATGAGCGGGAGATCCCAGGAGTTGGTGACCGCGACCGTGCCCGCGACGAGCGCCGTGGCCGCGCTCCACAGCCACGGCCAGCGACCAGGCGCGTCCGCGGGGCGGCCGGCCAGCCAGGCGTAGAGGAGCGCGAGGAGCAGCAGGGTAATCGGCAGCGCCAACAGGTGCGGGTGGACGTCGCCCCAGAGCAGGCTGAAGTAGGGGAACTCGGTGATGGCGTAGGCGACGACCCGGCTGCTCTGCCAGAAGTCGACGGCGACGTTTCGGCGGGTGAGGATCTGGCCGGCCGCATCGAGATTGCCGACGACGATCAGGAGGAGCACCCCGATGACACCGGCCCCGACGATGGCGTGGGCGCGACGCAGCCGCAGGGCATGGCTCGCGAGTGCGGCGGTCAGGCTGAAGGCGCCGGCACTGAGCAGGCCAGCGATGGTCGCCCCCGCGAGCTGGAACCCGATCTCGGGCGGGACACCGGTCAGCTTCCAGAGCAGCGCGACCAGAAAGAAACCGTAGTAGTAGTAATTCATGATGCCGCCCGCGAACCACGGGTCGTAGGGAGGGAAGGTGGCGCTCCGGGCGATGGCGCTGATGTAGGCCATCTCCATGGGCTTCTCGCCACCCCAGTTGGTTTGCCACAGGTCGGGGTTCAGCGCGCGCAGGAAGAGGAAGACCCCGAAGCCGAGCAGGAACACGAGCTCGCTGGCGATGAGGAGGCGCGACCGGGCCCGCAGGTCGCGCAGCAGGGACGGCAGATGCCCGGCGAGGCCGCCCCACGAGGCCAGCGCGAGCAGCGCGAGGCTGGCGACGATCCAGGGGAGGGTGAAGCGCCCGACGTCGAGGCTCGCGGCGATCCACAGCAGATAGCCGGTCCCGACCAATCCGATCGTCCGGCTGAAGCCCCAGCCGAGGTCGGGAAACGCACGCAGCAGGGTGAGCGAGAGCGGTAGGGCCACGACGGCCAGCACCGCGAGGGCCGCGAGCCAGACGAGGATGGCCGCGCCACCGTGCTGGGTCACCCTGGCCGACCAGCCGAGGTCGCTCGCCGTCGCAAGCTGGTCGGGCGGGACGCCGGCCAACAGGTAGTCACGGGGCGGCTGGCGCGTGGGCGACCACGGCTGCGCCAGCGCCCAGGCAAACCGTTCCCGGAGCTCGTCCGTCGAGAGCTGCTCGACCTTCTGGTAGATACGGACCTCCGGGTGGTCATAGACGCGGAAGCTCTCGTCGGCGGCGTCATCGCGGATGACGAGGGAGCCGAGCCGGGGATAGGCCGCGGCGGTGTAGACGAGCTGGAAGCCGAGCTGGCCCGTCTCGAGCAGGTGGTAGTACTGCGTGTAGACCGGATAACGCCAGGGCAGGCGGGGGATCGAGCCAGCGAGGCGGTCGCTGGACAACAAGACATAATCCGCCTGCGCCAGTTGGGATGCCAGATAGGTGAGGGCCGACTCGTTGTCCCGATCCGCGTAGAGGTCGAGCGTCACGGTGCGGTACTGGCTGGGCGGGTAGCCCGAGAGCGGGATCGGGAGGGCGTCGTCCCAGTACTCGGCGGTGAGCGCGGCACCAGGCGGGACGTTGCGGAAGATCCACTCGGAGGCCGCGAGGCGCGGGTGCTGCTGCGTGTAGATGGTAGAGAACGCGAAGGCCCAGGTGGCGGTGCTGAGGGCCACGACGGCGACCAGCGCCCAGGCCGCCGCGCGGCGCCAGCGGGCGCCCTGCTGGCGCTGGGCGACGCCGATCAACCAGGCTGCGGCGAGGATCACCGCGGCCGGGACGATGGGGGCCATGTAGCGGAGGAACTTCGCCTCGGCGGTCGCGATCAGGACGAAGTAGGCGAGGACCCAGGTGACCAGGAGGATGTCCCCCGCGCCACGACTCCGGATCGCGCGCCGGAGCGCCGCGACCACACCGATCAGCGCGGTGATGCCCAGCGCCGGGCCCAGTCCCCACCGGACCAGATTGTCGAGCTGGTAGATGCCGCGGGGCGTGCCGACGAACTGGCGGGTGAAGGGCACGTCGAATCGGCCGGTCACGATCTGCCACTGGGTCGCGGCGTCTTCGATGAACGGGCCAGGTCGCCACAGTGCGTATGGCTCGAACAGGCAGAAGACCAGTACCGCCGCCGCGCCGGCGGCTGCCAGGCGCTGGACTGTGCAGCGGCGGAGCCGCCACCCGTAATTGGGGAGATCAGGCGCCACCGCGGCCAGGGCCACCGGCACCACGAGCGCGACCACGCTGACCTTGGTCGCGAGGCCGGCGCCCAGCGCGGCACCGGCGATCACGGCCCAGCGGAGCTGCCGGCTCTCCCAGAGCCGGAGGGAAGCGACCAGCGTGGCCGTCGCGAAGAAGGTGATCCAGGTATCCGTGGTGAAAAAGTGAGCGAGCTGCAGCAGGATGACGCTGGTGGCCAGCAAGATGCCGGTGAGCGCGGCGCTGGCCCGCCCATACGCGCGGCGGGCAAAGATGATCGCCAGCAGCACGGTCCCGGTGTCGAGGAGCGCCGACAGCGCGCGGCCGACGCCCCCGATGTGGGCGTAGGAGTGGAGATCGGTCCCCGTGACCAGCGTGCCGAGCCAGGCGGTGGCCAGGGCAACGTAGAGCGGCAGGCTCCCATAGGCGAAGGACTGAGGCCTGCCGTCGGCGTCGTCGGCACGGGGGTTCAGCGGGCTGTGCGCTGGGTCGAAGATGGTGGACAGTTGCCCCGCCTCGGGCGCCCGGATGCGCTCGCTCGCGACGATGGCGATGAAGCGCTCGTCGGGGTGCAGGTACCAGCCGCCATCCCAGTTGTGACCGTAGAATCGGAGGCCCAGGCTCAGGGCGAGGATCGCGCCAACGACGATATACCAACCGGCGCGGGCCAGAATGGTCATCCTCATCTCCGCCAAATCATAGCAGTGGCGTCAGAGCCAGGACAATCGGGCAATTGACCGCCGGTCCAGACGGCACCTATACTCGAGCGAGCCGCCGCGCGTCATGACGCGGCGAACCGCCCGCCGCGATGGGAAAGCGCCCATGCGAACACTCAAGGTCATTGTCGGTGGTGAGGGCAACGTCGGCAAAACCTCGCTGATCCGCAAGTATGCGAAGGATAAGTTCAGCGAGGCCCGCAATATCACGCTCGGCATTGACATCACCACGCAGGAGTTCACCGTCCACGGGGACACGGTGCGCCTCGCCATCTGGGACATCGAGGGCCAGGCGGGGAATCGCCCGAACTTCTACATCGGCGCCCAGGCGGGTATGCTCGTCTACGATGTCACCGAGCCCGCGTCGCTGCAAGCCCTCGTCGAGTGGTACGAACGGTGTGTGCGCTTCGCGCCGGATGCGCCGCTCCTCGTCGTGGGGAACAAGATCGATCTCGGCCTCGTCATGCCCCCGCAGTGGGGCCGGGTGTTTGCCCGGCACATTGGCGCCCGCCACGGCTTCCTCTCGGCCAAGACGGGCGAGAACGTGGCGCAGGCGTTCACGCTGCTGGCTGAGGCAGCGTACGACCGCGCTCGCGCAGCCCAGCGGTAGGTCGAGATGCCCATCTCCGTCGTCTTCCTTGGCTCGCCACCCTTCGCCGTGCCGTCGCTCCAGGCGCTGGCCGCGGACCCGCGGTTCACCATTCGCCTGGTCGTGACGCAGCCGGATCGCCCCGCCGGCCGCGGCCGGAAGCCGCGGCCGCCTGCGGTCAAGGAGGCCGCCGAGGCGTTGGGGCTGCCGGTCTATCAGCCGGAGACGCTCCGCGACCCGGCCGCCGTCGACCTCCTGGCGAGCCCGCGAGCCGACCTCTTCATCGTCGTCGCGTACGGGGAGATCCTGCGCCAGGCCGTGCTGGACCTGCCGCGGCACGGGTGCCTCAACGTGCACCCGTCGCTGCTGCCGCGCTACCGCGGCTCGGCGCCGGTGCAGGCCGCCATCCTGAACGGGGACGCGGAGACCGGCGTCTCGATCATCAAGCTGATCCGCCGCATGGACGCCGGGCCGATCCTCGCCCAGCGCCGGGTGCCGCTCGACGGCACCGAGACCGCCGGCAGCCTGTCGGAGACGCTGGCCGCGGTGGCGGCGGCGATGCTGCCGGACGTGGCCGCGCGGTGGGTGGCGGGCGAGATCACGCCGACGCCGCAGGATGAGGCGGCCGCAACCTACACCCGCGAGATCACGGTCGCCGACGGGCGGATCGACTGGTCGCGCCAGGCGGCGGCGATCGAGCGGCTGGTGCGGGCCATGCAGCCGTGGCCGAGGGCCTGGACGGTGCTGGCCGGGCGGCGGCTGGCGGTGCTCGATTGCGACATATCCCAGGGAGCTAGCACCGACCCACCTGGCACCATCAACCTGGGGAACCGGCCGCCGACGGTCGCGACGGGCTCCACCGATCTCATCCTGCTCCGCGTCCAGCCGGAGGGCCGTCGTGAGATGGCCGCCGAGGACTGGGCGCGCGGGCTGCGGCTGCCGCCCGGCGCCCGGTTCGAGCCTCCCGAGCGCGAAGGCGACGACCGCGGCGGAGCGTAGCGGCGTATGACGGAGCACCTCCCGACACCCGCGCTGATCGCCGAGTACCACCGTCGCCAGGAGGAGCTGGCGCGGGCGGTCATGGAGCGTTCGCTGTCGCAGCCGCCGGCGATCATCGTCGCGGTCGACGTGCACCGGCCACACCTGCGGGCGAGCAGGGGCACGGCCGCGGCGGTGGCGTGTGCCTATCCGTCGCTGCACGTCATCGCGCAGCACGTCGAGACGGGCGAGATCACCTTCCCGTACATCCCCGGCCTGCTCGCGTACCGTGAGGCCCCACTCTGCCTGGCCGCGATCCGCGGACTCGGGCTTATCCCCGACTTGGTCCTGGTCGACGGCCACGGGCGCGCCCACCCGCGTCGCGCGGGCATCGCCTGCCACGTCGGCGTGGCGCTGGGGCGTCCCACCATCGGCGTCGCCAAGTCGATCCTCACCGGCCGTCACGGCCCGCTGGGAGCGGAGCGCGGGAGCACCGCGCCGCTCGTGGCGGACCACGAGGTGATCGGCATGGCCGTCCGCACGCGCCGCGGCGTGCGCCCCGTCTACGTCTCGGTCGGCCATCTGATCACGTTACGCGAGGCCGTGGAGTGGACCCTTCGGACGACGACCCGCTACCGGCTGCCGGAGCCGTCGCGCCTGGCGCACCGCCTGGCGCAGCACGCGGCGCGCGCGAGCGGTCCCGGCGAGGAGATCAGGGGTGATGGCTGATCCGCCGTCAGCGAGGGCGCGCACTGGCGGGCACAAGCGGGCCGAGCATGCCGGTGCCCCCTGCGCGCCAGCCGGGCGCTGCAATGCCAATGACCGCTGCTCGGCGGGCCAACCCGTGGCGGTCGATCCCCGGTTCTGCATGGCGTTGGACAGCCCGGCACACGGAGCCGGGCGGCCGCTCGCGCGCTCAACCGTGGCGGGCTGCGTCGTCCTGCCGAGCCGACGACACAAGCCTTTCCCACGGGTGCGCTGGGCGGCATACGGCTGCGGCCGCGCCACGGACGCCATCGCCTGCCACGCGCTGGACGGCGGCCGTCACGTCTGCGTCGGTTCGAGGACGCGGTGGTGCTCCCGGACGGGCCGCTCGCCGCGAACGGTCCCGGTCTCGTCGATTGGGTAGCGGCGGCAGCCGCAGCGGCGGAGGCGCGCGAGGATCGCGGGCGGGCGCCGTGGGCTGGTGGAGTGGAGGGGTAATTGCGGATAAGCTCACTTATCCGCATGACATGGATGGGCTTTGTCCCGTCGCGGATTCGACTCCCGCTCTCAGTCGCGATGGTCAATTGTGGTCACGATTAGGCATGGTCTGGCCGGCATAAACGTGGAGCGAGCGCTGAGGCGAAGGGTCCGTGCACATCGCGCTCGGTGCTAGGTAAGGCGTGCGCGTACACGTCGAGCGTCGTCCAGCCACTGCTGTAGCCCAAGCGTCGCTGCACCACGTGTGACGGGAAGCTGGCAGAGATGGCCATAGAGGACCGGCCGAAGAGGCGCGGCTTCGTCAGCCGAACAAGACCTATTGACGAGCGGGGGAAGTGATGACCAAACTACCCCTTAGTCCATCCTGTCATTGCGACCCGGACGTAGAACAAACCTAGCAGTGTGGGGATCACCGATGGTTGTGGATTCGGGGCAAGACATCAAGGGTGTTGCACGTACGCTCGCTGAGAACATACGCGACGCCGCAACAAAGGCACGTGGGCGCAGTGAGGAAGACCTTCGGATCCGGGTGGAACAGGTTCTTGAACCTGCCATCAAAGCACTAGGTATAGACATTGACCCGCGATACGAGCGGACCTACGCACGCGGATCGGCTTACCGCGGTCGGTCGGATGCCGTTTATGGTCACCTCGTCATTGAGTACGAACCTGTCGGCACTTTCCAGAGCCGTTATGGGGTCCAACGCGCCGCACAGCAGCTCGATGGGTACCTGCGGGCCGAAATCCAGAGTGAGATCCGCCGGGAGCCAGGACTAGAAGATCTGCGTCGGGCCGTGGGAGTTGGACTGGACGGTGAGCGCATCTTCTTCCTTCGTTACCGCCAAAGTCGATCGGAAGTCGAAGCCGATGCCACTCCGGTGCCCCTGCAAACGACACTGCCGCTCTTCCCCGAGCCAGACGCAGCTTCGGCAGTGGAAACGGTCGCCGCGTTCTCAGTGAAAGGTCCATACGACGTTACGGAGGAGAGCGTTGAAACTCTCTTGCTCTACCTTCGCGCGCTACGCCGGCGTTCGTTGACACCCGAAGCACTCGCTGACACGTTTGGGCCAAAGGGCGGAGTAGGCCGGCACGTGATCCCAGTCCTGTACGCTGCGCTTCAGCGTCAAGACCACCCGAAAGTTCGGACGTTTTTCGCCGAGTGGGATAGAGTCTTCGGAATCGTCTATGGACAAGACATCGGCCGAGCTCAGAAGGATGCAGTGGCGCTCGCCCGAATCTACGATCTTCCTCTCGACGCCAGCCTCAAACCGCTCCTCTTTGCTGTCCACACATACTATGCGTTACTTATGAAGCTGCTGGCAGCCGAGTTGTTATCGCTTCAGGCGGGGTCGTTTCTATCCTCGTTCGTGTCGGACTTGCCCAATGTGCCCAGCCCTGAAATGCGGCGACGCCTCGGAGAACTCGAAGATGGAGGGTTGTTCGCGCATCTCGGTGTTCGGAATTTCCTTGAAGGCGACTTCTTTGGCTGGTACTTAGCGGCATGGACATCCGACCTCGAGGCCAGCATCCGAGAGCTCGCGAGAGCCCTGAGCGACTTCGAGCCAGCCACGGGAAGCCTGGAGCCGGCTATCATCCGCGATTTGCTTAAGAAGCTGTATCAATACCTCGTGCCCCGGAAGCTGCGCCACGATCTCGGCGAGTATTACACCCCTGACTGGCTCGCTGAGCTAGTCCTCGATGAAGCTGGCTATTATGGGGATCTGTCAAAGCGGGTGCTTGACCCAGCGTGCGGCTCAGGCACCTTCCTCTTGCTTGCCATCCGCCGGGCCCGCGAATACGCCGATGAACATGTTGTGGAGCCTCGAGAGACAGCGAAGCGGATAATCGCCAACATTGTGGGATTCGACCTCAACCCTCTAGCGGTCATTGCAGCCCGGACGAACTATCTTCTGGCCCTAGGTAACCTGGTTCGTTACTTGAGCCCGTTGGAAATCCCGGTATATCTCTGCGACTCCGTACTCACGCCTGCCGGTCAGCGTGAGGCTCAGGAGCATGATTTCCAGTCCACCTACTTCACGGAGTATGCGCTTCCATCCACCGTGGGTACTTTCCGCATTCCAAAGTCCGTTGTAGTCCAGGGGAAGTTGCCAGCTCTCGCGACGGTCTTGGAGGGATGCGTTCACGGCGACTACAGTGAAGATGATTTTGTCGCTCGCGTACGACGGGAGGTCGGGGATCTCCAGTCCCGCGATGACACAGCCAATCTCTTAGACCTCTTCGCGAAGATCCGCGATTTGAAACGTGAAGGAAGAGACGGCATCTGGGCGCGCATCATCAAGAACGCGTTCGCACCCGTGTTCGCCGGCCAGTTTGACTACGTGGTCGGTAATCCACCGTGGGTGCGCTGGGGCTATCTGTCCGATGCCTACCGACAGGCGACGCAACGCCTGTGGGTGGATTATGGCCTTTTCTCACTCAAGGGGATGGCTGCGCGGCTCGGGGGCGGAGAGAAGGACTTCTCGATGCTCTTCGTCTATGCGAGTGCTGATAACTACCTTAAGCCACGCGGCGTGCTCGGATTCGTCATCACACAAGAGGTCTTGAAGTCTAAAGGGGCTGGCGAAGGCTTCCGTCGCTTCCGCATAGGGAAGAATGGTCCACCGCTCAGAGTCATTAAGGCGCACGACTTGGTGTCGCTCACGCCCTTCGAGGGAGCATCCAACAAGACGGCCGTTCTGATCCTGGAGAAGGGAGATCCAACCACTTACCCTGTCCCCTACATCCTCTGGCGAAAACGGCGAGGTGCCACCGCGCTCGATCCGAGCCTCTCACTGGCGGAGGTCGAGCAGCGTACAAAGCGACAGGAGCTGTTTGCCCGGCCGATTGGGGACGATGTGCATGGGGCATGGCAGACCGCTGCCCCCAATCAGCAGTCGGGATTGGATCGTTTACGCGGTACGGCGGACTACAAGGCACACCTCGGTGCTCGCGTCGAGCCTTACGGAGTGTTCTGGCTGCGTCTCTTACACGTCCGGCCAGATGGTCTGCTTGTGGTCGAGAACCTGCCGGAACTCGGAAAGCGACCAATTCCCAAGATCCAAGCCGTCATAGAGCCCGACCTTGTGTTTCCTGGAGTGCGGGGTTCCGATATCCGTCGATGGGCTGCAAAACCAGCGCACTACGTGCTCGTGACGCAGGATCCAGCGACGCGCGAGGGCTATCCAGAAACGCGAATGAAGACCGAGTGGCCGGAGACGTACCAATACCTCTCCCACTTTCGAGATGTCTTGTTGACTCGCGGCTCAACGGCGGTTCGAGAACTGGCGGAACGCACCGTGTTTTGGACTATGTACGGCATTGGGCCCTACACCTTTGCACCATACCGGGTCGCTTGGAAGCGAATGGCCAGCGATCTTGTAGCGACTGTTCTGTCGACGTGGGAGACCCCGTTTGGGGAGCGATTGGTGATTGGGACCGATACGACATCCTTTATCCCCGCTGATGATCTTGGTGAAGCCCACTACCTGTGCGCTCTGCTCAACTCAGCACCGGCACGAGCCTTCGTGCGGTCGTATTCGTCTGCAGGGCGCGGCTTTGGGGCGCCTTCCGTTATCAATCCGATGGCCCTGCCACGATTCGACGCCAGTGATCGAGCGCACCAGCGCCTAAGCGAGCTGTCTCAGGAAGCCCACAAGTTGGCCACTCACGGCCAGAGGGCACAGGCAGGAATTCACACCGTGGAGGCCGAGATCGATCGCTGTGCGGCCAAACTTTGGGGAGTTGACGATAAAGAGTTGGAGGTGATCCGCCAGGCTCTGGGCACGTCGCGTCCCCAGGGGGAAGATTAGGCCGGCCACATTCGGCGACGTCACTGTCACAGGATGGTCCGTCACTGGCCCGAATTCCACGGCCCCAGCCTAACTGGTACCAGGAGAGAGTCCGCTACGTACACACTGGCCGTTACGCAGTGGTTTCGGCCAGGATCGCGCATCGGACAGTACGCTTACCCGCATGTAATACCATGCCAAGCCATGTGCTCCGCTCCCATGCCGCTGCGTTGTCTTCGCCAGCGGGGCAAGGATGTAACGCGGAGCTGCGGCACGGGAGCACCTGAGGTCGCCCAGGAGGTGACGCTTTTACGTGGAACGCCTCTGGAAGTGGCTGCTGCCGATCCTCGTCCTGGCCGAGATCATTCTGGTCCGGGGCGGGGTCCTCACCGTTGGGCAGGCCGTCCTCGCCATCGTGCTGATCGAGGGAGCCCTGGCGCTGATCGCAGCGCGGCAGGCCGTCGTGGCCGTGCGGCGCTTCCGCGCTGGTCGCTGCGACGGGCTCGACCCGTGGACGGCGGCTGAGGACGCGTTCGCCGTCGTGTTCCCACGGCCCGTCGCCCGGTTCCTGGTGCTGGAGCCGCGCGTCTGGGTTTGCCTGGTGCGCTGGGCGACCCGCCGCTACCGGCCGGGGCCCGACGACCTGCCGTACCACGGGCGCACGGTGCTGGGCACCTTCCTCGTGATCGTTACGTTGACCACGCCGGTGGAGATCCTGCTGTTCGAGGTGTTGATCCCCTGGGCCTGGCTGCGCTGGGTCGTCCTCGTGCTGGCGATCTACGCGCTGATCTGGATGTTCGGCCTCTACGCCTCGCTCGTCGTCCTGCCCCATCGGCTGGAGCCGGAGGGACTGCTGCTGCGTTACGGGGTGCTCAACCATGCGTTCATCCCGTACGCCAGCATCGCCCGCGTCGAAGAAGCGCGCCGCACGACGCCGGGCGGCCGCGAGGGGCTGCGGGTGGTCCCGGATCCCGAGCCCGCCGCCTACCTCGGCATGGGGGGCCGGACCGATGGCACGATAGCGTTGCGCGAGCCGGTGCAGTTCTGGACCCTGACCGGGCCATCCCGCCCGGTGAGGATCGTGCACGTGGCGGTGAACGACCCGGCGCGACTGGTGGCCGCACTCCAGGCGCGCACGGCAGCGGCTCCCTCGATCGTGGAGGGTGCCACCTCGGCCTGGAGGCGCGCGGCCGGGCGCCGGCGCTGCGGAGCTGCGGCGCCACGCCGAGCCGGCGCCCCCTACTCCCCGGCCATGTCGGGGGCCGGCTGGATGTTCTGGTTCAGGCTGAACCGGTTGGTCGGGTCGTAGGCCTGCTTGCCCACCGCGAATCGCTGGTGCGACGCCGGACGACCCGCACCCGGGTATACTAGCGCGGGCCGCGTATGTGGGAAGGTTCAGGAGAGTGAGCGGAGGGTCGAAACAGGTGGGGGACAAGCTGAAACGCAAGGTGCGCGGCGGGACCGCGCTCGTCAAGGCGCTCGAGGCCCACGGGGTCCGCACGATTTTCGGTATCCCGGGCGTCCATACCCTCGACGCCTATGACGCCCTCTATGACAGCGACGCCATCACTACCATCCTCCCCCGGCACGAGCAGGGGGCCGGCTACATGGCGGACGGCTGGTACCGCGCCACCGGCCGTCCCGGCGTGGCCCTGATCGTAACCGGCCCGGGGGTCACGAACGTCGTCACGGCCGCCGGGGAGGCGTTCGCCGACAGCTCGCGCGTCCTCTTCGTCGCGACCAACCTGGAGCGGAAGTATCTCGACACCCTTGAAGGGAATCTCCACGAGATCACCGACCAGATGGGCGTGATGCGCCCGGTGACGAAGTGGGCGCGGCGGGTGATGTCGGCCGCCGAGATCCCCGGCGCCGTCGCCGAGGCCTTCGCGCAGTTGCACACCGGTCGGCCGCGCCCGGTCTACCTTGAGATCCCGATCGACGTGATGGCCGAGGAGGTCGAGATCGGTGACCTGCCGGTCGGCGAAGCCGCGCCAGCCGCGCCGGACCCGGCGCAGATCGCGGAGGCGGCTGACCTCATCGCGGCGGCGAACCGGGTCTTCATCCTCGCGGGCGGCGGCTGCGTGAGCGAGGAGGTGGGGCCGCTGCTGCGCGAGCTGGCCCACGAGCTGGGCGCCCCGGTCTGCACCTCGCTGATGGGCAAGGGGTCGATCCCGGAGGACGACGACTACGCCGTCGGCGCCTTTGGCTACCGGTGGTCACCCGACAGCCCGATCGCGCCGCTGATGACCGGGTCCGATCTGACGATCGCCATCGGGACCGGCCTCGGGGTGCGGACCACGGCCGAGGGGACGATGCCGCTGCCGACGCCGCTGATCCACATCGACATCGATGCGCACGAGATCGGCCGCCGCTACCCCACGGCGGTGGGCATCGTGGCGGATGCCGCGCTCACCCTGCGGGCGCTGCTCGACACGGTGCGGGCCGGCAAGCGCCCCAAGAGTCGCTGGTCGCCGGAGGAGGTGCGCCAGGTCCGCGAGGCGAACTTCCGCCCGGCCGACGCGCGCGCGGAGGCCTACGCCGCCTATCTGCATGCGCTCCGCCAGGCGGCGCCCCGCAACGCCATCGTCACCTGCGACATGACGATGATGTGCTATGAGGCCGTCCGCTACTTCCCGGTTTACGAGCCGCGCACCTTCACCTTCCCGCGGGGCTTTGGAACGCTCGGGTCATCGCTGCCGACGGCACTCGGGGCCAAGCTCGCACGGCCCGACCGGCCGGTCGTGTCGCTCAACGGCGACGGCGGGTTCCAGTTCACCATGCAGGAGCTCGGCGCCGCGGCGCACCACCGCATCCCGGTCGCGATCGTGATCTTCAACGATAGTACCCATACGGCCGTCAAGGTGGCCCAGCGCCGCGCCTACCCCGGGCGCTACATCGACGTCGATCTGATCAACCCGGATTACGTCAAGCTTGCGGGGGCGTACGGGATCGAGGCCGTGCGGGCGGAGTCGCCTGCCGCCCTGGGCGAGGCAGTCGCCGCGGCCCTGCGCCGCGACCACCCGGTCCTGATCGACGTGCCGATCACCCTCGAGCGCTACTGAGCGCAACGCCGCGGGCGACGCGGCATCGCCGTGGAAGCGGCGTGCCCCGTCGCCCGCCCGGCGCGTTTGCGGCGACGCCCGGCACGGCGGTCCGCCGCGGGATGTCCGGTATAATCGGGCCGTGCCGGCGGTGGTGCGCCGCCGGCGCGCTGCCCATCCCGGCCCGGCGAGGGCCACATCGCCCGGAGAAGGGGTGCCCGTGACCACCACAACGGAACCGCTGAAGGCCGAGCAACAGGAGGGCCCGCCACGGCAGCGACTGTTCAACTGGCTGTTGCTCACGATCGTCTTCGTCGGCGGGTTGTCGAGCATCGGGATCGAGCTGACCGCCTCGCGCTTGCTCGGGCCCTACTTCGGCGACTCAACCATCATCTGGGCGAACCTCATCGGCCTGACGATGCTGTACCTCTCGATCGGGTACTACTTCGGCGGGCGCGTCGCGGACCGGTGGCCCAGCGCCACGGTGCTCTACTGCATTACCGCCGCCGCCGGCTTCGCCACCGGCCTCATCCCGTTCGTCTCGCGCCCGATCCTCGAGCGGTCGCTGGTGGCGTTTCAACACCTGGCGGTCGGAGCGTTCTACGGCTCGCTGCTCGGCGTCATCCTTCTGTTTGCCGTGCCGGTCACGCTGCTCGGCTTCGTGTCCCCCTTTGCCATCCGTCTGCGCGTGCTGAGCGTCAGGTCCGCCGGGAACACCGCCGGGTCGCTCTACGCGCTCTCGACTCTGGGGAGCATCGCCGGCAGCTTCCTCCCCGTGCTCGTGCTCATCCCCTGGGTCGGGACCTACAAGACGTTCTACACCCTGTCCCTGTTGCTGCTGCTGACGTCGCTCCTTGCCCTCACCCTGCTGCGAGCGCGCGGCCCGGCCCTGGGGGTGCTGGTCCTCACCGCGGTCGTTGTGGCCGTGGCGGTCTTCTGGAAGGCGAGCGCCGTGCGCCCGCCGGAGTACGGCGAGATCGTCCATGAGGAGGAGTCGCAGTACAACTACATCCAGGTGGTCAGGCAGGGCACGACGTACTACCTGTCCCTCAACGAGGGGCACGCGGTGCACTCGGTCTACGACCCCAACCGCCAGTTGGCCGGCGGGCCGTGGGACTACTTCATGGTGGCGCCCTATTTCAACCCGGACACCAGCCCGAGCGACGTGCGCAGCATGGCGCTGATCGGGCTCGCGGCCGGGACGATCCCGAAGCAGTTCACGGCCGCCTACGGCCCCATCGCGATCGACGGGGTGGAGATCGATCCGGCCATCGTCAAAGTCGGCCGCCAGTACTTCGACATGAACGAGCCCAACCTGAACGTGGTGGTGCAAGACGGGCGGTACTTCCTGACCACCACCGACCGGCAGTACGACCTGATCGGCATCGACGCGTACCACCAGCCGTACATCCCCTTCCACCTCACCACACAGGAGTTCTTCCAGGAGGTGCGCGACCACCTCACGCCGAACGGTGTCGCGGTCGTCAATGCCGGCCGGACGGCGACCGACTTCCGCCTCGTCGACGTCATCGCCAGCACGATGAAGTCGGTCTTCCCGAACGTGTACATCATCGATGTCGGGCGCTACACCAACAGCATCGTCATCGGGACCAACCAACCGACCGACATTGACAACTTCGAACGCAACATTGACCGCCTGCCCCCCGGTCTGATCCGCACCGTCGGCGAGGTGAGCCTCGAGACGGGCAACATTCGCGAGTGGACCTCGACCGACCCGAAGCAGGTCTTCACCGACGATTGGGCGCCGGTCGAGCGGGTCGTGGATCTGATCATCATCGACACGGCCACGGGGCGGTGAGGGTGCGAGCGGGCACACCATTGCAGCTACCGGTCTTCCGGTTCGCCCGCTTCGATGCGGCGGCGGTGCGGCATGGGATGACCGGGCGCACCGCATCCCTGCCGGCCGACGGCACGGTCGGCTATCGCGACGGGCTCGACCGGGCGGTGGTCGACGCCAATCGGGCGGCGTGGTCGGCCGCCATCGGCGTCGACCCGTCCCGCTGGACGTGCGGGCGGCAGGTGCACGGCGTGGGCGTGGCGGTGATCGGGCCGGCCGCCGGCTGCGGCGCCGATGGCCGGCGGGTCCACGGAGCTGGCGAGCGCGTCCCGGCGACGGATGCCCTGGTCACGGCCGAGCCGGGCGTCCCGCTGGTGGTGTTCTGCGCCGACTGCGTCCCGGTGCTGCTCCACGATCCCAAGCGGCGCGTGGTGGCGGCCATCCACGCCGGGTGGCGCGGGACCGTCGCCGATGTGGTGGGGACGGCAGTTCGCGCGATGCAGGACCACTTCGGCAGCGACCCGCGCGACCTGATCGCGGGCCTGGGACCGTCGATCGGGCCCTGCTGCTACGAGGTGGGCGATGAGGTAATCGACGCCTGGAACGGAGCGGGGATCGACCCGACCGGGAAAGCCGTGCGGCGCGGCAACGGGCGCACCGTGTTTGATCTGTGGCAAGCCAACCGGCTGGCCCTGATCGCCGCCGGGGTGCCCGATGACCAGATCGAGGTCGCGGCGGTCTGCACGCGCTGCCATGCCGATCGGTTCTTCTCGTACCGCGCCCGCTCGACGCAGCCGGGGAGCGCGGCCGCCGTGATCGCGCTCGAGGGAGGCGAAGGCTGATGGTCAGGGACGAGACCGAGACGCACGTCACCGCGGACGTCGCGGAGAAGATCGCCAGGGTTCGCGAGCGTGTCGCCGTGGCGGCGGCGCGCGCCGGGCGCGATCCGAGCAGCATTCGCATCGTTGGGGTGACCAAGACCGTGCCGGCCGACGCGGTGGAGGTTCTGGACCAGGCGTACGCGGCCGGGCTGCGCGTCTTCGGCGAGAACCGGGTGCAGGATGCGGCCCGCAAGCAGGCCAGCCTCTTCGCGAACGCCCTGGCGGCAGGGGCTGAGCTGCACCTGATCGGCTATCTCCAGACGAACAAGGCGCGCGACGCCGTCCGGCTCTTCTCGTTGATCCATTCGGTCGATCGTCCCGGCTTGGTCGACGCGCTGCAGCGCCGCGCGGCTGCCGACGGCAAGCACCAGGACATCCTCCTGCAGGTGAACGTCGCGCGCGAGCCACAGAAGCATGGCTGCGCGCCGGAGGAGGCCGAGGCCCTGCTGCGGCACGCGGCGGCGCAGCCCAACCTGCGCGTGCGCGGGCTGATGACCATCGCACCCCTGGTCGATGACCCCGAACTGACGCGCCCCGTGTTCGTGGCACTGCGCGAGCTACGTGACCAGCTCCAGGAGGCGACCGGGATCGCGCTGCCGGAGCTGTCGATGGGGATGACGAACGACTACGAGGTGGCGGTCGAGGAGGGCGCGACGATCGTTCGGGTCGGCCGCGCGATCTTCGGCTAGCGAGGTGCGCCGTGGTGGCCCGCCCCGGCGGCGGGATGGGCTGGCGGGGTATGTGCCGGGCGCAGCAGGGTTCGGGGGTGCGGGCCACATGCGCGTGACCTCATTCGGCAGCGGCAGCAGCGGGAACGCCCTGCTCATCCAATCCGGTGGGACGAACGTGCTGATCGACGCCGGCCTCGCGGTGCGCCGCCTGCGAGCCGGCCTGGCCGCTGCGGGCGTTCCCGACGGCGGCCTCGACGCGCTGCTGCTATCGCACGAGCACCACGATCACGTCAGCGCCGTGCCCAGCCTCATCCGCTACCACCACGGCCCCATCTTCGCCACGCGCGGGACGATGCGCGCCCTGGAGGTGGCGCGCCCCGATCGGTGGGAGACGCTCGCTGCCGAGCGACCGTGCCGGATCGGCACGCTCGAGATCACGCCGATCGCCGTCCCGCACGACGCGGCGGAGCCGGTCGGGTTCTTCATCGACGACGGCAGCATCCGCGTGGCCATCTTCACCGACCTGGGCAGCCCCGCAGCGCTCCTGCGGGACGCGGTGGCGCGGGCTCACCTGGTGGTGCTGGAGGCCAACTACGACCTGGAGCTGCTCGAGCGTGGCCCCTACCCGGCATACCTCAAGCGGCGTATCCGGAGCGGGCACGGGCACCTGAGCAACGACGAGTGCGGCGAGCTCCTGACCCAGAGCCTCACCTCGGTGACCGTCGATATCTGGCTCGCCCATCTCTCCGAGAACAACAATCGCCCGGCTCTGGCCGAGCAGACCGTGACGCGGTGGCTGGGGGCAGGCAGCAACGGGCCGCGGGTGCGACCGCTACCCCGGCACGGACGGCCAGCGGTGTGGGACGCGGCTGCCGCCCTCCAGCGTCCACGCCAGCTCGGCCTGCCCCTCCCGTAGTGCGATCCGCCTGTCCCCGGACGGGTGCCACCCCGATCGCGATGCCTCCCCGAGCAAGCAGGAGCTAGTCCGCGGCGTGCAGCTCCTGGCTCCGGAACTGCATGGTGTAGAGCTGGTAGTAGGCACCCCGGCGCTTGAGCAGCTCGGCGTGGCTGCCCATCTCGACGATCCGTCCCTGATCCAGCACCACCACGCGCGACACCTGCTTCACCGTCGACAGCCGGTGAGCGATGATGATGGCGGTCCGGCCCTGGAGGAGGGTTCGCAGCGCTTCCTGGATCTGCCGCTCCGTGGTGGTGTCGACGCTGGACGTCGCCTCATCGAGGATGATGATCCGCGGGTCCGCCAGCAGGGCGCGGGCGAACGCCAGCAGTTGCCGCTGCCCGACCGACAGGGTCGCGCCGCGCTCGTGCACCGGCGTGTCGTAGCCCAGGGGCAGCCGCATGATGAAGTCGTGGGCCCCGACCGCGCGGGCCGCCGCCTCGATCTCCTCGTCGGTCGCGTCGGAGCGGCCGTAGGCGATGTTCTCCCGCACCGTGTCGTCGAAGAGGAAGGTGTCCTGGAGGACGATGCCGAGCTGTGACCGGAGTGAGTGCTGCGTCACGTCGCGGACATCGTACCCATCGATGCGGACGCTCCCCTCCCACACATCGTAGAAGCGCGCCAGCAGGTTGATCATCGAGCTCTTCCCGGCGCCCGTCTCGCCGACCAGCGCCACCGACTCCCCGGGAGCGATGTGGAGGTCGATGCCATGCAGGACGGGCGTGCGCTCGTAGCCGAAGACGACGTGGTCGTAGTCCACCGCACCGCGCACGGGCGGGAGCGTCACGGCGCCGGGCGCGTCCTCGATCTCGGGCGCGACGTCCTCCAGGTCGAAGATCCGCTCGCCAGCGACCATCGCCGCCTGCATGACGTTGTAGCGCTGGCTGAGATCGCTGATCGGCTCATAGAAGCGGGAGATGTAGGCCACGAAGGTGAAGAGCTCGCCGATGGTGAAGCCTGCCCCGCCGAGGAGGATCCGGCCGCCGACGTAGAGCACCAGCGCCGTCGCCAACGCCTGGGCGAGCTGCACGGCCGGGAAGAGGATCGCTGAGAGCCGGGCCGTCCAGAGGCTCGCGTCGAGGTTCTCCCGGTTGATCTCACGGAAGCGCGCCATGTTGCGCACCTCACGCGTGAACGCCTGCACCACGCGCATGCCGGCGAAGCTCTCCGCCAGGTTCGCATTCACCTTGGCGATGGCAACCCGAGTCGCCCGATAGGCGGCGATCGCCTGGCGCCGCCACCAGACGACCGTGACGACGAGCGGCGGCATGACGGCGAAGGTCAGCAGCGCGAGGCGCCAGTTCGTGGCTAGCATCACCGCGACGATGCCGAACAGGACCACGAAGTCGGTCAAGATCCCGATCAGCCCGTCCGTGAACAGCTCGTTGATGACGCTCACGTCGTTCTGGATCCGGGACATGATGGATCCGACGCCGCGCTTGTCGATGTAGCGGATGCTCAGGCGCTGGAGGTGCGCGAAGAGGCGCGACCGGAGGTCGAAGACCAGGCGCTGGCCGACCCACGAGGTGAGGTAGAGCTGCCCGTAGTAGGCCAGAAAGCGCACCGCGATCGCGAGCACGAAGAGCACCATGAGGAGGTTCAGGGCGGCCACGCCGCTCCGACCGGCCACCGTGCGCGGCGCTGTCGGATTCACGACGTCCAGCCCCAGGCCGAAGAGGTACGGCAAGGCGAGATCGGCGCCGGCCGAGATCAGCACGCAGCACGTCGCCAGCAGGAGCCGGTGGCGGTAGGGCAGGGCGCGGCTCAGCAGCCGGCGGGCGACCCGGCTGTCGTAGGCCTTGCCCAGCAGATCGTCAGCCTCGCCGCGCATGTGCATCGGCCAGGTACTCCACTCAATCAGCCACCTCGGCCAGGTCCTCCTGGTCCCGAAGCTGGAGGTCGTAGATCTGCGCGTAGAGCCCGCCGGCGCGCAGCAGCGTCTCGTGGGTGCCGCGCTCGACGATTCTCCCCTGGTCCAAGACCAGAATCAGGTCCGCGCGCTTGAGCGTCACCAGGCGATGCGCGATGATGAACGTCGTCCGGCCGACCATCAGGGTATCCAGCGCACGCTGGATCGCGTGCTCGGTTTCGGTATCGACGTTGGACGTCGCATCGTCGAGGATCAGAATTCGCGGGTCCATGACCAGCGCCCGCGCTAAGGCCACGCGCTGCTTCTGGCCACCGGAGAGCGAGACGCCTCGCTCGCCGACGACGGTGTCGTACCCGTGCGGCAGGCGCATGATGAAGTCGTGCGCCTGCGCCGCACGGGCCGCGGCGATGATCTCCTCCTCCGTGGCATCGGGGCGCCCGTAGGCGATGTTCTCCCGGATCGACGTGGCGAACAGGAAGGTATCCTGCAGCACGATGCCGATCTGCCGGCGCAGCGTGACGAGGTCGAGTTCCCGCACGTCGACACCGTCGATGCGCACGACGCCCGCGGTGACATCGTAGAAGCGAGGGATCAGCGCCGTGACCGTGCTCTTTCCCGACCCCGGCTTGCCGACGAGCGCGATACGCTGGCCGGGCTCCGCGACAAAGCTCACGCCGGCGAGGGCGTCGTCGCTGGTTCCGGGGTAGCGCATCCAGACCTCATCGAACTCGACCCGACCCGTGATCGGCGCCTGCGTGACGGCTCGCTCGGGTGAG
Organism: Sphaerobacter sp.; assembly: GCA_029961075.1. Lineage (GTDB taxonomy): Bacteria > Chloroflexota > Chloroflexia > Thermomicrobiales > Thermomicrobiaceae > Sphaerobacter. Next base: position 26,501 of record JASBVL010000062.1, on the reverse strand, counting down.
CGGATGTTCGGGCGGGTGTCGAGCACCTCGAAGATCCGCTCCCCGGAGGCCAGCGCCCGGGCCATGCTGTTGACGACCCACCCCAGCATCCGGATCGGCTGGTTCAGCATGGTCAGATAGAAGTAGAACGCGGTCAGGGCACCGATCGAGAGGTTGCCAGCGACGACCTGGCGACCGCCGTACCAGAGGATCAACGCGAGCCCGAGGCTGGCCAGGAGGGTCATCAGCGGGAAGTAGAAGGCGGACTGCCGCACCGTATCCATGTTCCGGTCGTACAGGCGCTGCAGCGTCTCGTCGAAGCGGCGACGCTCGTCCTCCTCCCGCGCAAAGGCCCGCACCACGCGCGCACCGGCCAGGTTCTCCTGCAGCACGTTCGTCATCACCCCGAACTGCTGTTGAACGGCGAGGAACTTCGGGCGGATCGTGCGCCCGAAGTGGATGGCCGTCCAGCTCAGGATCGGCATGACGCTCAACGAGAGCAGCGCCAGGCGCCAGTGGGTGAGCACGAGGATGATGGCGATGACGATCAGCATCCCGGCCGAATGGACGAGCGAGCGCAGCGAGAACATCAGGAAGCGACGGATCGCGTTGACATCCTCGGTGGCGCGGGACATCAGTTGACCGGTGTGCGCCCGATCGAAGAAGGCGAAGGGCAGGGTCTGGAGGTGGGCGTACAGGTCGTTCCGGATGTCGAAGGCGACGCGCTCGGCCAGGAATTGGAAGAGGTAGCTCCGGATGAAGGTGAACACCCCCTGGGCAACGCCGGCCGCGACGATGGCGAGCGAGCCGACCGTCACCACCCGGAGGTCCGCCCGAACCAGGCCCCTGTCGATGACGTACTCGACCAAACGGGGGACGACAAGCTGCATCGCGGTGCCGATCAGGAGCGCCAGGTAGGCCAGCACGACGCGACGCCAGTATGGCCTGAGATACGCCAGGATTCGCTTCAGTATCGCCATGGGTGCCCCCGCGCCTTGGTCGAGGTCGCAACGGCCAACTATAGCATGGGCCCGCCTGCGCCGGACGCGCGCCGCTCGGCCGAGCGGCGCGCGAGCGCCCCATCCGTCCTAACAACATCGTGATCTAGACAACGAAATGTTGACCTCGATCGCGAGCGCGCGTACAATAGGTACGTACAGTGATGGGGTGCGGAGCGGCCATCGGTGGGAGGGAGCGGACGTGGACGAGGCCGTGAACTACCAAGAGACCATCGACAAGTGGTTGCGCGTGGTCTACAGCCACCATTATCGGCTGATGTCCCGCCTCTACCCACAGGCGATCCAACACCTCACCATTGAGCAGCTCCGCGAAGGCCCACTCGGTCAGGATCTGGCGCGGCTGGCGGCCCTCGCCCGCGGCGAGATACGGGAGGCCAAGGAGCGGGTGCTCGAGGCGATTGACTCCGTCCTTCAGATCCTCTTCTGGCCACCCGGAGCGGAGGACTACACCGTGCCGCGGAGCTTCTGGGAGACCGACCTGGGCCGCATGATCTCGATGGCGAAGTTCCGCGCGTACGAGCCGAGCGAGCTGATCAGCATCGGCAGTGCCGCCCAGCAACTCGGGGTCACCCGCCCGACGATCTACCGCTGGATGGACGACCGAACGCTCGGGTACGTGCGCGACGAGATGTCGGGCCGCACCTTCGTCGTGCGCGCCGATGTCGAGAACCTCAGGCGCGAGATGGAGTCGCTCGGCTCCGAGCACTAATAGGCCATACCTCTGGACAGCAAACACGACGGTGACGGCCGGCGGCGAGCCGGCCGTTCTGGTGTGCGCCACGTGATCTGCGCGGTCAGGAACTGGCTCGCGCCCGACAGGTCCCGGGCGAGGCCCCCTCGACGGCGCTGCTATCGGCGGGCGTGGCGTCCACGCCCGCTCCGGGCGGACGCTCCACGTGGCGGGGTCACAGCCCGATGGGCGCCGCTCAGGGGCACGCGCTGGCGGCGCGGGTCACGCGATCCCGAAGCACCCCGCTGGGGTGTGGGGCGTCGGGGTGGCATCTTCTTCGGGATATGTCGCACGCGCCAGCGCTACGCCGGGGGCGAGTCGCTCTCCTCGGCGGCGTACGCGGACTCCTCGGTCACCATCAGGCGTACGATGTCCGAGCGGCTGACGATGCCCACCAGGTCGCCCGCCTCGTCCACCACCGGCACCGGGTTCACCCGCCGCTCGTACATGAGCGTGGCGGCGTCCTGGACCGAATCCTCCGGCCGCAGGGTGATCGCGGGCGACGACATCAACTGGCCGGCCGTCGTTGCCAGAATGCGGCGGAGTTGCTCCTCGTCGCCGCTCCCCGGCACGCGGAGAAAGGCGTCGAGGAAGACGACGTAGAGCGGCGCATCCCACTCCGCCTGCCGCGCGATCAGGTCGTACTCGGTCACGACACCGACCACGCGACGCCCCTCCAGCACGGGGACGCCGGTCAGCTTGTGCTGCCAGAGCAGTCGCGCCACCTCGTTGACGGGCGTCTCCGGCGTGACGCTCACCACCTCCCGCGTCATGATCTGCGCGACGGCGGTCTCGATCGTCATCCCTCGTCCTCTCCCCAACGCGCGTCGTAGTGCGCCGCGATCGCCTTGGGCAGCGCGTCGATCACGTCGCTCGCCACCAACCCCAGCGTCCCCACCCGGCGCATGGCGAGCAGGGCCGCCTGGCAGCCAAGGTAAACCCCGGCGGCCGCGGCCGCGAGTGCCGGCAGCCCCTGCGCCATCAGCCCGCCGATGGTGCCAGCCAGCACATCGCCGGTCCCAGCGGAGGCGAGCGCCGGCAGGGCCTGCGGCGCGACCAGCAGCGTCCCGTCCGGGCTCGCCACCACCGCGTGTCCCAGCTTCAACACGACGACGTGCCCGAATCGCTGCGACGCCTCCCGGGCGGACTCCCAGGGCTCGGCGACGATCTGCTCGACCTCCGTCGCCAGCAAGCGGCTCAGCTCCCCCGGGTGCGGCGTCAGGACCAGCTCAGCCGCGCGGAGCCGCTCCACCCACTCCGGCTGGCGCGCCAGCCAGTTCAGCGCGTCGGCGTCCAGCACCGCTCGGCCGGAGAAGACGTTTCCCGCCTCCGGGGCGAGGGTGGCGCCGAAGCCGATCGCCGCGACGGCGGGCCGCACGTGGAAGAGCGCCCCGAGGAACTCATCGACCGTCGCATCCTGGCCCAGCCCCGGGCCAACCACGAGCGCGCGGTAGCGCGCCAACTGCTCATGGACGATCCGGGCCATGCGGGCGCCCGCCCCGCCGAGCTCCCCCTCCGGCAAGGGCAGGAAGGTGACCTCCGGCAGGGCCGTCGCGATCGGCGCGATCAACGAGCGCGACACCGCGAGCGTCACCAGGCCGGCACCAGCTCGCGCAGCCGCCGCCGCGGCCAGACGCGGGGCGCCGTAGTAGGTCGGCGCGCCACCGACGACGAGGAGCGAGCCCACGGCGCGCTTGTGGGTGTCGGCTGGACGCCGGGGCAGCCAGTCGCGGACGTCGTCCTCCTTGATGAGGCGCGGCCTCTCCTGAGATATGTCGGGCTCCGGCAGCCCGATCTCGACCAGGCGCAGCACGCCAGTGTGGCGCAGCGCGGGCGCGCGGAACAGACCGATCTTCGGCAGCCCCACCATCACGGTCAGGTCCGCGTGCAGCGCACCCTCCGCGACGGCTCCGGTGTCGGCGTCCACCCCGCTCGGCACGTCGAGCGCGATCAGCGGCGTGCCGCGCTGCAGGCGAGCCTGGGCACCGACGGCGAAGGCAGCCGCCACCTCGGCCGGCAGGTCGGCGCGACTGCCGATCCCGAAGACCGCATCGACGATGACATCCGCCTCCAGCGCCGCGGACGCCAGCCCGTCGCCCGATTCGACCCAGGTGAACTGCTCGGCAGCGGCGGTCTGGACCGGCGCGCCCGCGATGTCGGTGCGCCGATACCCCCAGATCAGGCAGCGCCAGCCGCGCGCGACCAACTCCGCCGCGGCGACCAGCCCGTCACCACCATTGTTCCCGGGTCCGACGAGGAACAGGGCGGTCCCGGCACGCCCGCCGCGCGCCTCGACGATCGCCTGGGCGACGCCCTGCCCAGCCGCCGCCATGAGCGCTGCCTCCGACAGCCCGGCCGCCACCGCGGCCCGCTCGGCAGCGCGGATCTCCTCCACCCGATACAGTGCCTTCACGACCCCTCCGCTTCCTCGTCGCAGCCGGCCCCTTTGCTCGCGACGACGATCGCCATCGCCTCGGTCCGCGAGTGCGTCAGCGAGATCGACAGGTGCGCAAAGCCGAGGTGCTCGGCCCGCGCCGCCGCAGTGCCGTGCAGCACGACGATCGGTTTCCCCCGCCGGTTGGGCAGCACCTCGATGTCGCGCCAGCGAATGCCGCGGATGCCGGTCCCGAGCGCTTTCATCACCGCTTCCTTGGCGGCGAAACGTGCCGCCAGCTCCGCCGGCCGACGACCATACCGCGCACGCTCCCGCTCGGTATAGATGCGGCGCAGGAAGCGGTCCCCGAAGCGCTCCAGCGCCGCCTCGATCCGCTCGATCTCGATGACGTCGATGCCGACCTCGACCGGCCCGGCCGCCTCTGGATCCCAGAGGGGCTGATACCTAGCGCCCGACACCGGCATAGCGGAACCCCAACCGTCGCACGTCGGCGGGATCATACAGGTTGCGCCCGTCAAGCAGGACCGGCTGGCGCATCAGCTCGGCCACCCGAGCCAGGTCGGCCTGCTTGAACTCATTCCAGGGTGTCAACAGGAGAAGCGCATCGGCCCCCACGACGGCCTCGTACGGATCGTCGACGTACTCGGCCTCCGGCACCTCCCGCCGGGCATTCTCCATCGCCGCCGGGTCGTAACAGCGCGGCCGCGCCCCGCGCTGGATGAGCATCCGCAGGATGTCAATGGCGGGCGACTCGCGGATATCGTCGGTGTCCTGCTTGAACGCCAGCCCCCACAGGGCGACCGGCCGCCCGTGGAGGTCGCCGATCATGGTGTGGAGTTTGTGCACGAAGTGGCGACGTTGGTCCTGATTGATCTCGAGCACGGCGTGGAGCAGTTGCGGGTGGCACCCCGCCTCCGCGGCCATGTAGGACAGCGCCTTCACGTCCTTCGGGAAGCACGACCCGCCGAAGCCGATCCCGGCGTCGAGGAACAAGGGGCCGATCCGCGGGTCCAGCCCCATCCCCTGCGCCACGACCTTCACATCGGCCGAGAGCCGTTCGCAGATCTGCGCGATCTCGTTGATGAAACTGATGCGCGTAGCCAGGATGGCATTGGAGGCGTACTTGATCATCTCGGCCGTCCGGCGGTCGGTGATGAGGATGGGCGCGTTCAGGGCACTGTACAGCTCCGCTACGCGCTCGGCCGCCTCCCGGTCCTCAGCGCCGAGCACGATGCGGCTGGGGTGGAAGACGTCATGCACCGCCGAGCCTTCGCGGAGGAACTCGGGGTTGCTGACCACCGCGAAGGTCGCATCGGGCGCCTTCACCTCCTGCACGATGGAGGTGACCAGATCGCCGGATCCGATGGGCATGGTGCTCTTGTTCACGATGATGGTGTGCCCGCGCATGGTGCGCCCGATGGTCTCCGCCGCGGCGCGCACCGCGCGCATGTCAGCCTCGCCATTGAACGACGCGGGAGTCCCGACGCAGATGAACACAAAGTCAGACTGCGGCACCGCCTCGTCATAGCAGGTGGTGAAGCGCAGGCGGCCCGCCTTCAAGTTACGGCTGATCAGCTCGTCCAGCCCCGGCTCGTAGATCGGGCTGATCCCCTGCGACAAGAGCTCGATCTTCCGCGGGTCGATATCGACTCCGTACACCTGGTTGCCCAGGTCGGCGAAGGCGGCCGCGTACACGGCGCCGACGTAGTTCGTGCCGATGATAGTGATTGCCGCCACTCGTTCAGATCCCTTCTTGGGCTAGCTCGCGCGCCCCACTCGGGTCAGCATTGGACTGCTGCTCGCCAGCCTCGTTGCTCGTCAGGGACAGGTTGGTGACCCGTGCCCGGTAGCTATGCCCAGAACTGTAAACGAGGAGGGAGCTGATCTGGTGTGGAAGCGGCATGACATTTCTGAGGTCAAACTCGACGTGCCGCCAGACGCCGGGCTCGACCAAGGTAGCCCGCCCCTCCGGCTCGGGCTCGGCGCCCGGCTGGATGTAGAAGCCATGCCACCACTCGTGCAGTTGCCCCTGGACATCGACAAAGGTCAGCTTCAGGATCAATGGATACTCCGTGTGCATCTGCCCACCGCCGGGCGGCTCCTGGGCGTCGATCCAGATGTCGGCCGCCAGCCGCAGGGACGAGTGCACCCGCAGCGTGACCGCGATCTGCTGCTGGACCCCCGTCTCACAGTGATCGGTGTTCCCGCTGTCCCGCGTGAACTCGACGGCCACCTGCCGCTCGCCGAACACCTCGACCGGCACGCGCTGGATGAGCCCGAAGACGCTCCCGCCGTCATCGCCCTGGTCCTGGTACTCCACCCATTCGTCCAGGCCGCGCTGGAACGCACCGTTGCGGATCATCTCCCGCACGGCCGCCGTGACCGGCCCGAACACGCCGCTGGCGCTGACGATGGTTTGCTCGTCCGCCGAGAGGCGTCGGCTGCCGCGCTCACTGGTGACGGTGGCGCTGCCGCGGAGCACACCGACCCGGACCGCCATGATCGGCTCGTCGGCTCCCCCGCTGCGCGACGCGCGCTGCACCTCGACCAGGAACGACCCGCCATCCGGGCTGCGGGCCGTGTCGACCATGGTCACCTCGGCCGGCCCGGCGAGCACGCGGAGCGTTGACTCGGCTAGGTCCCCGTGCGGCGCCATGCCGACGTAGATGGTGCCGCGCAGCGGCTCCAGTACGAACTCCTTGCGCGCCCCCCAGAACCGGGACGTCCGCATGCGGCGCAACACCACCTCGCTATCTTCCGAGATCTCCACGGTGCCACCGTCGAACAGGGTCAGCCATCCGACGGCCCCCGGCCCGGTGGCGATCGTGTCACCCTCCTGCACCTGGACGGTCTCCGTGACGAAGCGCCACTCGCGCTGCCCGCGGGTCTGCACCAGCAGGCCGCTGCCCCCAACGACCTGGAGCGTGGCCAGCCGCGCGGTGGTGGCCGTCGCCAGGTAGCTGCGAGCCGCCAGGACACTGGCGGTGATCAGCGCCACCAGCACGACGAACCCACTGAGCACCAGGGCCCAGGCAAGCCGGGCCTGGCGCTCTTGCCGGCGGCGCGTCAGCGGCGAATCGTGAATCCCGGATAGCCCGGTCCCGGTTCCAGCCATTCGCAGCTCATCCGCTCCACCACGGCCCCGGGCGGGTCGATCCGCAGTGCAGCGCGGAACCGCTCCAACTGCTCGGCAGTCCCCTCGGCCTCCGTCTCAACGGAGCGCCCATCTTGGCGGTTGCGGACCCAGCCGGTGATGCCGAGCTCACGCGCAACGCTCACCGCGTACGCTCGGAATCCCACGCCCTGCACCCGGCCATACACCACGCAGTGCAGGCGCGCTTGCGTCTCCGGCACGCCCAATCCACCTCTCCCCACTCGCGGGCGTCACGCAACGCCCGCCGCCCGCCGTGCCCGGTGTCGAAGTCGCTGCTCCTCGGCGGCGGCGCTGTTGGCGGGCCGATACCGATCCAGGAACGCGCGCATCTCCTCGGCGAACGTCCCTCTAGCAATCGCCGCCCGGATCCGGGCCATCTGCCGCTGGATGAACCACAGGTTATGGATGGTCCCGAGGCGATAGGCAAGCAGCTCCCGAGCGCGGAACAGATGGTGCAAGTAGGCGGCGGTGAAGGTGGTACACGTTGGGCAATCGCAGGTCTCGTCGACGGGGCCGAAGTCGGTGCGGAAGCGCGACGAGGTGACGTCGATGCGCCCATCGGGGGTGAAGAGCGCGCCACGGCGCGCCACCCGGGTGGGATGCACGCAGTCGAACATGTCGACGCCGGCAGCGACCCCGCGCCAGAGATCTTCCGGCGAGCCGACGCCCATCAGGTAGCGGGGTCGCTCCGGGGGCAGGACCTCGATCGACGCGTCCAGCATCTCCCACATGACATCCTTCGGCTCGCCCACGCTCAGGCCGCCGATGGCGGAGCCGTCGAGCGGCAGGTCCCGCAGGAACGCCGCGCTCTCCCGGCGCCGCGCAGCGTCGAAGCCGCCCTGGGCGATGCCGAACAGGAGGGGTCGCGTCGCCTGGTCACGCACCGCCTCGTGCGCGGCCCAGTAGCCAACGGCGCGCCGTAGCCAGCGGTGCGTCCGCTCCATCGCCTCGACCTGCTTCCGCTCGTCGCTCTCGTAGCCCACGAGCTCGTCGAGTGGCATGATGATGTCGGATCCGAAACCGATCTGCAGGTCCAGCGCCGACTCCGGTGTCAACTCCCAGGGGCTGCCGTCGATGTGCGAGCGAAAGGTGACCCCGTGCTCGCTCACCACCCGGCGCTGGGCCAGGCTGAAGACCTGGAACCCACCCGAATCGGTCAGGATCGGGCCGTCCCAGGCCATGAAGCGCTGGATACCCCCGGCCGCCTGGAGCACGGCCAGCCCGGGGCGCAGCATCAGGTGGTACGTGTTCGCCAGGATGATGTCAGTGCCAGTGGAACGCACCTCGGCGGGAGTCAAGGACTTGACGCTGGCCTGCGTCCCAACCGGCATGAACGCCGGGGTGCGCACGTCGCCGCGCCGCGTGTGCAGGATCCCCAGCCGGGCGCGCGTCCCGGAGTCATGAGCCAGTATGGTGAAGTGGTGGGGCGGTTCGCGGGCGGCATCATCGCCCGCCCAGTCGCGCAGTGTCATGACTGAATGGTAACACAGCCGCGGATGGCAGCCACAGGGAGTGAGACAAACCGGACGTATGAGCAAGAAGCTGACACATCCGGTGGTCCGTTGTACGCAACTCTGGCTCTTCGAGCACCTGTACCGGCATCCCCGGCTCTACGAGCTCGTCGCCTGGGCCGCCTTCGGCGGCGAATGGCACCGCTGGCGGCAGACCGTGCTGCGCGCGGTCGGGGCCGGTCGCGTGCTCGATCTCGGCTGCGGCACCGGCGCGCTCTTGCCGGAACTGAATGCCCGGGCCGTCGCCATCGGGCTGGATCGCTCCCCGAGCATGCTCCGCGCGGCCCGTCGGCGGGCTAGCGGCCGGCTGGTCCGCGCCGATGCGCGAGCGCTCCCCTTCCGTGACGGCACCTTCACGACCGTCGTGTCGGCCTTTCCCGCGCCATTCATCCTGTCCCGGGAGACGCTCGAGGAGATCGCCCGCGTGCTCCGCCCCGGTGGCCGATTCGTCGTGGTGATCGGCGGCGAGATCACGGCGTGGCAGGGGTGGCGCCGACCGATCGGCGTGCTCGTGCGGCAGTTCTACGGAGCTCGCGACCCGAATAGTGAGATCCCCGGCGTCCCGCTCCACCACGCGGCCTTCGAGGGGACCTGGGAGATCGTGCTGACGCCGCGTGGGCGCGCGGTGGTGTGGACGGCGACCCGGCGTGAGGGCCCTGTCGAGTCCGCCTAGGCGGGCTTGGTGCCGTCCTGAGCCGGCTCGGCCCCGTTGGCCGCCGCACTGGGCGCCAGGTCCATCGGCATCAGGTCCGCCAAGGGGTCGGCCTTGCTCGGCATGCGCTGCGGGGCGGCTGCCGGCGCAACGCGCGCCTGGGCGCCCGTTGAGGGTGGCGGCGTGTTGATCTGGTCAAGCCGGGTGGCCTCGGTCAACGCCGACGTGGTGGTCTGACGCACCTCCAGCGCCGACTGCCGCACCTCGTCCCGGACCGAGGTCATCTCACTGCTGACCTCGTTCAGCGTTCGCTGGAACTCCCCGGTGAGCTCGTTGGTGGCGGCCCGGAACTCGCGGATCCCCTTCCCGATGGCCTGGGCGATCTCGGGCAGCTTGCCTGGCCCGAAGATCATCAGGGCGATCACGAAGATGGTAAGGATCTCCATGGGCCCCATGCCGAAGAAGTTCATCCGCGTTCTCCGTTCGAAGCTGCCGCTGCCCACGCGCTCGGGTGATGCATGACGGCTGGTAGTATACCATCGCGCGCGCTCGCGCGGCTGGTCGGCGCGCCTCGCGGCGCACCATGCGGGAGAGCAGAGAGGACACAGCAGCCGGTGCTCCTCCTCGACGGTCGCATCCTGGCATATCGCCGTGGCGGCATCGCGCGATATGTCGCGTCGCTCGCCGACCACCTCCCCGCCGTCGCGCCCGACCTGTCGGTGCATCTCATCATCAACCGCCCCATACCCGCTCCCGGATGGCCCACGCGCCGCGTCCGCACGCCGCCGCACCATCGGTGGGAACGGTGGGCGCTCGGGCTGGAGCTGCTCCGCTTCCGGCCGCGCCTGGTCCATAGCCCCGACTTCATCCCCCCGATCCTGCCAGGCGTGCCGCGGGTTATCACGGTGCATGATCTCGCCTTCCTGGCTGACCCCTCGCTGCTGGCGCCCGACGCGCTGCGCTACTACGGACAGTTGCCGCGCGTCATCGCCGCCGCGCGCGCCGTGATCGCCGTCTCGCATGCGGTCCGGCAGCAGGTGGTCGAGCGGCTGCGCGTCCCGCCCGAGCGGGTGGCCGTCGTCTACAACGGCGTGGGACCTGAATTCTTCGCCGAGCCGGACGCCGCGACGCTGGCGGCCGACCTGCCGGCGCCGGTCCGCGCGCGACTCAGCCCAGACCGCGCGCTGATCCTGGTCGTCGGCACCGTGGAGCCGCGCAAGCGCCACGCACTCATCGCCCAGGCCGTCGAGCACCTCGCGGCGCGGCGCCCGGACCTGGCGCCGCTGCTGGTCGTCGCCGGGCAACCGGGCTGGCGCAGTGCCGCGGGGGTCGCGGCGATCCAGCGATTAGCGCAGGCCGGCCACGCCGTCTGGCTCACCGACGTGAGCGACGGCGCCCTGCGTGCGCTGTATGCCACGGCCACCCTGCTGGCGTTGCCGTCGCGGGATGAGGGGTTCGGCCTCCCGCTGGCCGAAGCGATGGCCGCCGGCCTCCCGTGCGTGGTCGCCAGGCGCGGCGCACTGCCTGAGGTCGGGGGTGACGCGGCCATGTATGTGGAGGAGGATGACCCGGCCACGTGGGCGGACGTGTTGGAGGCGGTGCTCGACGATGCTACCCTGCGACACACCCTGGCCGCGCGCGGCAAGCAGCGCGCGACCCGGTTCCGCTGGGAGGAGACGGCGCGGGCGACCGCCGCGATCTATCGGGGAGTGCTCGCTGGTGACTGAACGCCCAACCTGGTTGATCGTCGGGCTGGGGAACCCCGGCCCACGCTACGCCGCGACCCGCCACAACATCGGCTTCATGGTCGTCGACGAGCTCGCGCGTCGGTTCCCGCCGGGCGAGACGCGCCGCCGCTTCGACAGCGAGCTGATCGAGACCACCGGCCCGCGGGGACGCGTCGTCCTGCTCAAGCCGCAGACGTACATGAACCTCAGCGGCAACGCGGTGGCCCCGACCGCCCGCTGGTACCGCGTTCCCCTGGACCGGATCCTGATCATCTACGACGATCTGGATCTCCCCTTCGGGCGTATCCGCCTGCGACCGGGGGGCAGCAGCGCCGGGCACAACGGACTGGCGTCGGTGCTCCAGATGCTCGGCACGGAGCGTGTGCCGCGCCTCCGTGTCGGGATCGGGCGCCCGGCCAACGGCAATACGGTCGGCTACGTGCTCAGTCGCTTCCGCCCGGAGGAGGAGCGCCGCCTGCCCGACATCATCGCCCTGGCCGCCGATGCGGCGCTCGCCTGGTACCAGGATGGCATCGATGCCGCGATGAACATGTACAATCGGGTTGGTGCCCAACCAGCGGAGGGGCGCGACGCTCCCCGAGGAGCCGACGCGCGGCGGTCCCCAACCGGCACATAGCGGCAGCCCGGAGCAGCGCGGCTCCGGGTGGGAGGTGTGACGTGGACTTCGCACTCGACCCCGAGCACCACCTTCTCCGCGAGCGGTTCCGTGCCTTCGCCACCGAGGTGGTGGCACCCCGGGCGGCCGAGATCGACCGCACCGGTCAGTTTCCCTGGGACGTTATCACTGCCGCCGCGGAGCTCGGCCTCCTCGGCGTCCCCATCCCGGAGGCGTACGGCGGCGTCGGGGCCGACAGTCTCGCCTTCGCCCTGCTCATTGAAGAGCTGGCCGGCGCCTGCGGCTCGACGGCGCTCACCGTCGCCGCACACACCGGGCTCGTCTGTGTGCCCCTCCTGCTCTTCGGCAACGAGGCGCAGAAGCGTCGTTTCCTGACCCCGCTGGCCCAGGGCAAGATGCTGGGCGCCTTCGGGCTGACCGAGCCCCAGGCCGGGTCAGACGCCGGTGCAACCCGCACCACGGCCGTGCGCGATGGCGACACGTTCGTCATCAACGGCCAGAAGGTCTTCACCACGAACGGGAGCATCGCCGGCGTCCTCATCGTCACCGCCGTGACCGACCCGGACGCCGGGCGGCGCGGCATCTCGAACATCATCGTGCCGGCCGACGCGCCCGGGATCAGCTTCGGCCAGGACCAGGAGAAGATGGGCCTGCACGGGTCCGTCACGTCCCAGGTCTACTTTCAGGACTGCCGCGTACCGGTGGAGAACCTGTTGGGTCGGCCGGGTGAAGGGTTCAAGCAGTTCCTGCAGGTGCTCGATGGGGGACGCATCGGCATCGGCGCGATGGCGGTCGGCATCGCTCAGGCCGCGCTGCGCGCGGCCTGCGCCTACGCGAAGGAGCGCCAGCAGTTCGGACAGCCCATCGCCGACTTCCAGGCCGTCAGCTTCATGCTGGCGGACATGGCGACCAATCTGGAGGCTGCCCGCTGGCTCGTCTACCGTGCGGCCTGGCTGAAAGACGGTGGCCAGTCGTATACCTCCGAGGCGGCGATGGCCAAACTCTTCGCCTCCGAAGCCGCGGAGCGGATCTGCCACAAGGCGATCCAGATCCACGGGGGCTACGGTTACACGGCGGAGTACCCAGTCGAGCGGTACTACCGCGACGTCCGCCTGACCGAGATCGGCGAGGGCACGTCCGAGATCCAACGCCTTGTCATCGCCCGCCGGCTCTTGGCGCAGGCGCAGGCATAGGAGAAGGGACGGCAACCCTGATGGTGATCACGCGCGTCGCCGTCGTCGGCGCCGGGACGATGGGGAGTGGCATTGTCCAGGTGGTGGCCCGCGCCGGCATTCCGGTGACGATGATCGACCGCGAGCAAGCGATCCTGGATCGGGCGCTGGCGAAGATCCAGCAGCAGCTCCAGCGCGACGTGGAGCGCGGCCGGCTCAGCGAGGACGAGGCCGGCGTCGCCACCAGCCTGATCGAGACCGACGTGGCCCTGGACAGCGCCGCCGACGCTGATCTCGTCATCGAGGCCGTACCCGAAGTCTTCGAGCTGAAGGCGGACATCTTCCGGCGCCTCGACGAGATCTGCCCGGCCGAGACGATCCTGGCTTCGAACACCTCGTCGATCTCCATCACCCGGTTGGCCGCGCTCACCCGGCGGCCAGCCAAGGTCATCGGCATGCACTTCTTCAATCCGGTCCCGGTGATGCGCCTGGTCGAGGTGGTCCGTGGCATGAGCACGGCACCCGACGTGCACACCGCGGTGGTTGAGCTGGCGGAGCGGCTGGGGAAGACGCCGGTGACGGTCAACGATTTTCCCGGGTTCGTCTCCAACCGCATCCTCATGCCGATGATCAACGAGGCCATTTTTTGCCTAATGGAGGGGGTCGCGTCGGCAGAGGATATCGACGCCGTGATGAAGCTGGGGATGAATCACCCGCTCGGCCCGCTGGCGCTCGCCGACCTGATCGGCCTCGATGTGTGCCTGGATATCCTCGAGGTGCTGCATCGCGACCTCGGCGACGACAAGTACCGGCCGTGCCCGCTGCTGCGAAAGATGGTGGCCGCCGGGCGGCTCGGTCGCAAGACCGGCGAGGGGTTCTACCGATACGAGTGAGGGGGCGGCGATGGACCTGGGGCTCCCGGCGGAGCTCCGGCTACTGCGGGAGACGGTGCGCGCGTTCGTGGCGCGCACGGTCGCGCCGCGCGCGGCGGAGCGCGACCGCGATGCCGCCTTCCCGCTGGACGAGCTGCGCGGCGCGGCTGCCCTCGGGCTCTGCGGCTTAATGGTCCCCGAGGAGTACGGGGGCACACCGGTCGGCAGCCTGGGCGCCCTCGCGCTCGATCAGGGTACGACCAGCTCGCGCGCCATCCTCTTCGGCCACGACGGCCGGCCGATCCTGACCCGGAATCAGGAGTTCCCCCAGCTCTATCCCCAGCCCGGGTGGGTCGAGCACGCCCCAGAGGACATCTGGAACTCCCAGCTCGCGGTCGCCAAGCAGGTCCTCGAAAGCGGGCGCGTCGCCCTCGAGGACGTCGTCGCCATCGGCGTCACCAACCAGCGCGAGACCACGCTCATCTGGGAGCGCGACACCGGCCGCCCGGTCCACAACGCCATCGTCTGGCAAGACCGGCGCACCGCCGCCATCTGCGACCAGCTCCGCGCTGCCGGCTGGGAGCAGCAGATCCGCGACAAGACCGGGCTGGTGATCGATCCCTACTTCTCCGGCACCAAGGTCAAGTGGCTCCTCGACAACGTCTACGATGTGCGCCGGCGTGCCGAGCGCGGCGAGCTCGCCTTCGGGACCGTCGACACCTACCTCATCTGGCGCCTCACCGGCGGCAAGGTGCACGTTACCGACTACTCGAACGCCTCGCGCACCCTCCTGTTCAACATCCACACCCTGGACTGGGACGACGACATCCTCAAGGAGTTCGGCATCCCGCGCGCCCTGCTCCCGGAGGTCCGCCCGTCCAGTGAGGTCTACGGCCTGACCGACCCCAGCATCTTCGGGCGCGCCATCCCCATCGCCGGGGACGCCGGCGATCAGCAAGCCGCCACCTTCGGCCAGGCCTGCTACCAGGTCGGCATGGCCAAGCAGACCTACGGCACCGGCAGCTTCATGCTCATGAACATCGGCGAGCAGCCCCGGGCCTCCAAGAGCGGCCTCCTCACCACCATCGCCTGGGGCGCCAACGGCAAGGTCATCTACGCCTTGGAGGGCTCGATCTTCATCACCGGCGCCGCCATCCAGTGGCTGCGCGACTCCCTGCAGATCATCGCCAACGCCGCGGAGTCGGAGGCCCTGGCCGCCCAGATCGACTCCAACAACGGGGTCTACTTCGTCCCCGCCTTCGTCGGGCTCGGCGCCCCCTACTGGGACGCCTACGCCCGCGGCACCATCGTCGGCCTGACCCGCGGCGCCGGGCGCGCCGAGCTGGCCCGCGCCGCGCTCGAGTCGGTCGCCTACCAGACCCGCGACGTCCTCGAGGCCATGCAGACCGACACCGGGATCGAGTTCAAGGAGCTGCGCGTCGACGGCGGCATGGTCGCCAACAACTTCCTGATGCAGTTCCAGGCCGACATCATCGGCAAGCCGGTGGAGCGACCGGAGGTCGCCGAGACCACCGCGCTCGGCGCCGCCTACCTCGCCGGCCTGGCCGTCGGCTTCTGGAAGGACGAGCAAGACATCGCCCAGAACTGGCAACTCGATCGCCGCTTCGAGCCGCAGATGGCCGAAGCCGAGCGCGAGCGCCTCTATGCGGGCTGGAAGCGCGCCGTCGAGCGCGCCCGCGACTGGGAGCCGCATGACTAGCGCGGCCCTGGCCGAGCCCGCCGTCACCATCGCCGTGTCGTGTGAGGAGCACCTATGCCGGTCGGTCTCGTGATCGTGGCGCACAGTCAGCAGCTCGCCAACGGGGTGCGCGAGGTCGCGCTCCAGATGACGGGTGGGGGCGTCCGCATCGAAGCGGTCGGGGGTGCCGCCGGCGGCGCGCTCGGCACTGATGCGGAGGCCATCGCCCGCGCCATCGCGGCTGCCGACGGGCCGGACGGCGTGCTCGTCCTCATGGACCTCGGCTCGGCCGTGCTCAGCACCGAGACGGCAATCGAGATGCTCGACGGCCGGCTGACGGGGCGCGTCGAGCTGAGCGACGCGCCCCTCGTCGAGGGCGCCGTCGTTGCGGCGGTCGAGGCCGCGATCGGCCGCTCGCTCGACGAGGTCGCCCAGGCGGCGCTCAACGCGCGGCATATGACGAAGGTGCTCCGGTGACCGAGCGATGCTGAATGGGACTCCCGATGACTGAGGCGCGACTCACCATCACGCACCCGCTCGGCCTGCACGCCCGCCCGGCTGCCCTCTTCGTCCGCACCGCGGCCGGCTTCCAGTCGACCGTGCGCCTGCGCAACCTCACCCGTGACCCCGAGCGCGAGGCCGACGCCAAGAGCATCCTCAGCCTGATGACCCTCGGCGTCGAGCACGGCCACGAGATCCTGATCCGCGCCGACGGGCCGGACGAGGAGGCCGCTATCGCCGCGCTGCGGCAGTTGGTCGAGACGAACTTCGGCGAGTCATGACCGCCCGGCCCGCCGATCGGCGACGGGTCTCAGAGAGCCCCCACCAGCGGGCGACCACCAGGAAGGCGAGAGCATGGCCGAACGCAGAATGCGTGGAACCCCGGCGGCGCCAGGGGTCGCGGTCGGACGCATCGTCCGCTACACCCCGGCGCGCGCCGCCGTGCGCACGGCGGACCTGGCGCCCACCGAGGTCGAGCAGGAAGTCGAGCGGCTGCAACGGGCCGTCGCCCAGGTCCGGGAGCGGGTCACCCAGGCCCGCGAGCGCGCCCGGGGCATGGCCGGGGCATCGGAGGCGGCCATCTTCGACGCCCAGCTCCTCATGCTGGAGGACCCCGCCCTCATCGGCGAAGCCGAGCGCCGCATCCGCGAGCAGCGTCAGCCCGCCGCGCGCGCCATCGACGAGACAGCGGCCGCGCTGCGCCAGCAGTTCGCGCAGTTGGAGGATGCGTACCTGCGCGCCCGCGCGGCCGACGTCCAGGACCTCGCCACCCAGATCCTCCGGGTGCTCGCCGGGGGCGACGGCGCCGGCCCGACCGAGTTCCCTGAGAACACCATCATCGTCGCCGAGGAGCTCTTCCCCTCCGACACCGCGCTCTTCGACCCCGGCCGCGTCGTCGCCCTCGTCACCGAGCGGGGCAGCCCCACCGCCCACGTCGCCATCCTCGCGCGCGCGCTGGAGATGCCCGCCATCGTCGGCGTGGCCGGGGCGCTCGCCCAGGCCCAGGACGGCGAGGGCGCCATCGTCGACGGCGACTGGGGCGAGCTCATCCTCTCGCCCGAGACCGCGACCGTGTCCGACTATCAGGGCCGGGTCGACGCCGCCCGTCAGGAGCGCGCCCGCCTGCGCGCGCTGCAGGCCGTCCCCGCCGAGACGATGGACAACGTCCGCATCACCTTGCTCGCCAACATCGGCACACCGCGAGAGGCGGAGATCGCCCTCACCCACGGCGCCGAGGGCGTCGGCCTCTTCCGCACCGAGTTCCTCTTCCTCGACCGGCCCGAACCACCGAGCGAGGAGGAGCAGTACGCGGCCTACCGCCAGGTCGCCACGCTGATGGCGCACCGCCCGGTCGTCATCCGCACCCTCGACGTCGGCGGCGACAAGCCGCTCCCCGGCGTGCGGATGGAGCGGGAGGACAACCCCTTCCTCGGCACGCGCGGGCTGCGCCTCTCCCTGCGCTACCTGGATCTCTTCCGCACCCAGATCCGCGCCATCCTGCGCGCCGCCGCGCACGGCAACGTCTGGATGATGTTCCCCATGGTCGCCACGGTGCAGGACATCCTCGACGCCCGGCAGGTCGTGGAGGACGTCCAGGCCGAGCTGAACGCCCAGGGGATCCCCTACGGCGCCGAGATGCCGATCGGCATCATGGTCGAGACCCCCGCCGCCGCCGTCGCCGCCGACGTGCTCATCCGCGAGGTCGACTTCTTCAGCATCGGCACCAACGACCTTGTGCAGTACACGCTGGCAGTCGATCGCACCAACCCGAACCTCGCGCAGCGCTACGACCCGCTCGACGTCTCCGTGGTGCGCCTGATCGCGCAGACCGCCGCGGCCGCCAACGGCCTCGGCAAGGCCGTCGCCGTCTGCGGCGAGCTGGCCGGCGACCCGGAGGCCATCCCGCTCCTGATCGGGCTCGGCATCCGCGAGCTGAGCATGACCGCCAGCAACATCCCGCGCGCCAAGGAGATCGTGCGCAGCCTGCGCGTCGCCGACGCCGAGCAGCAGGCCCAGCAGCGCATGCTCGGCGGCCTGCGCGACTGACGCGCCGGCCAACAATTCACCCCCTCTCCCCGTGTGGGAGAGGGGGCAGGGGGTGAGGGGTGATCGCCTCCGCCACGTGGCGCGCCCCGTGGAGCGCCGGCGTCGCACGGAGCCGCGCCGGCTCCCGTCCCTCCGCACCTCCGCGGGGAGACGACCTCCGGTACGGGAGGGCCTTGTGCCGGACGGAGCCTCTCGTATCCTACGCGGGCGGTGCTCCGTTCGACAAGCCCCGCCCCTACCGGAGAACGGGCGCGGGGTATCGATGGTGGGGGCGGTGCCGCGTGGAGCACCGGACGACGCCCGGCGCTCCTGAGCCCGCCCTCAGGCCGGCTCAACCGGGCGGAACACCAACCGTGCGCCGACCGCCTGGTCCGGCTCGACCCGGATCCCCGGCGTCGGCCCCGTGACGCGCTGCCAGGCGACCCCCGCCTCGGTCAGCACCGCCTCGGTCTGCGCCAGATCCCGCACTCCGAGCGTCACCGCGACCGGCCCCTCGCCGATCTCGGCCAGCGTCTGCGCGACCTCCGCGCCGGCCGCCGGCGGCAGCAGCTCGATCTGGAACCCGCCCACGGCGACCGTCGCCCGATCGCCCGCCACCTCCGGCGCTAGCCCCAGCGCGTCGCGGTAGAGCGCGACGGCGGCCGCCAGATCCGCCACCGCGACCGACACGCCCAGCACGCGCGTCGCCCCGTTCGGGTGGGTCCCCGGCCGCTCCCAGGAGAGTCGCTGGTCATCCGGCTGGTCCCACTGGATCAGGAACGGCCACGGCCGGCGCCAGCTCACCCCCTCCGGCACCAGCAGGCGCCACGACAGCAGCCGCCCATCGGGGCGCAGCCGCTCCATCGCGAACGGGCCGGTGGCCGCGAGCCCGGCCCGCGCCAGCCGCGCGGCATCTTCCTCGATCGCCGTCGTGGCCAGCGCATAGCCCGCCAGCGCCCCCTCCCGGTCGCGCAGCAGCTCGAGCAGCACCTGGCTGCTCCCACCGGCGCGCGCCGCCTCCTCTGCGTCGGCCACGGTCAGCAGCTCCAGGTAGTCGAGGCCGAAGCGGATGATCGCGTTGGCCGTACCCAGCCCGGTGTGCCGCCCGCCGGGGTTGGTCTCGAAGCCCAGCGCGCGATAGCGCGCCATCGCCGCCTCGAGGTCGCGCACCCCGATGACCGCATGGTCGAACCGCGAGATCATCGTCACCCGTCTCCTTCGTCCGTCGCCGGCACCGGCGCGGCTAGACCAGCGCCGGCAGCACCTCCCGGGTCACCCGCTCGAACTGCCGCTGCTGATCCGCACCCGTCAGGCGCAGCGTGATCGTCGTCGCGCCCCGCTCGATGAAGCCGCGCAACTGCGCGATGCACTCCTCCGGCGAGCCGTGGGCCACCCACCGCTCGAGCGTCGGGCGGTCGTAGTCCGTCGTGTAGTAGGCGTCGAGGAACCGCTTGCTGTCCTCGAGCGCCGCCTCCCGATCCTCGTTCACGTTGATGTTGTAGTAGAGGCAGGCCTCGAAGTCCGGCCCGAGCTCGCGCCCCTCCTCCCGCGCGTAGGCGCGGATCGCCTCCAGGTTCGCGCCGAACGTCTCGGGCGTGTTCATCGTCGTCATCCAGCCGTCGCCCAGGCGCGCAACGCGCCGCAGCGCCCGCTCGCGCATGCGCGGCTTGTCCATCGGCGGATTGGCGGTGACCCAGATCGGCACCGGCTGCTGCACCGGGCGCGGCAGGACGGTGATGTGCTCGAACTGGTAGTACTGCCCCGCGTAGCTGACGTCTTCCTGGCTGGTCGTCAGCCGCAGGATCTCGATGGCCTCCTCCATGCGCCGCATGCGCGACTCGGGCTCGACGCCGAAGGCCGCGAACTCCTCATAGAAGTTGCCGCCGCCCTGGCCGGCCTGCCCCTGGCAGGCCACCATGATGGTGCGGCCGCCGGCCAGGAAGTCCAGGCTGGCCCACTGGTACGCCAGCAGCAGCGGGTGCCGCAGCGGCATGCTCGCCATGCAGGCCGGACCCAGCTTGACCCGCTCCGTCCGCGCTGCCAGCGCGCCCAGCAGCGTGATCGCGTCCAGGCGCGGCTTGGCGAAGATCGAGTCCCCGACCCAGACCGAATCCCACACCGGGTTGGCGTCCGCGAGCTGCGCCAGGCGCAGCATCTCCTCCACTGTCGTGACGCCGGTGATGACGCCGCGGTTCGGCAACGTCAGACCAAAGCGGACCATGGCCGTCTCCTTCCCTCGACCCGACCCGCGCTCGGCTCGGATCGCTCCATGACGCTCGTCCCGCCCCACGCCTCAGGCGGAGTCGTCGGGGCCGGTCGCAGCCCCGCCTGGGGGCACCGGCATGCGGCCCGCACCCAGGTAGCGCGCCCGCACCGCATCGCTGGCGGCCAGCTCCGCGGCCGGCCCCGCCATCACGATCCGGCCGGTCTGCAGCACGTAGGCGCGGTCCGCCACCGCCAGCGCCATCCGCGCGTTCTGCTCCACGAGCAGCATGCTCACCCCCGCGGCGTGCAGGCGGCGGAGGAGATCGAAGACCTGCTCCACCACCACCGGCGCCAGGCCGAGGCTCGGCTCGTCGAGCAGGAGCACCCGCGGGTTGGCCATCAGCGCCCGCCCGATCGCCAGCATCTGCTGCTCCCCGCCGGAGAGGGTGCCGGCCGCCTGCCGGGCGCGCTCCTTCAGCCGCGGGAAGAGCGCGAAGACGCGCTCGAGCCCCGCCTCGCGCTCCTCCGGCGTGCGCGTGTAGCCGCCCAGGTAGAGGTTGTCGAGCACGCTCAGCTCGCCGAAGACCCGCCGGCCCTCCGGCACCAGCACCAGGCCCCGCCGCGGGATCTGGTGCGCCGGCACCCCGCGCAGCGACTCCCCGGCGAGCCGCACGTCGCCCGCGGCGATCGGGACCAGCCCCGCCACGGCGCGCAGCGTGCTGCTCTTGCCGGCGCCGTTCGCGCCGATCAGGGCCACCAGCTCCCCCTCCTGCAGGGTGAGGGAGACCTGCTCCACCGCGCGGATGCCGCCGTAGGTGATCGTGAGGTCGATCACGGCCAGCAGTGGCGCTGCCTGGCTCATGGGCTCCCTCCCAGATAGGCCCGGAGCACCTCCGGGTGGCGCACGACCTCCTCGGGGCGCCCGGTTGCAATGACGGTGCCGTGGTCGAGCACGATCAGCCGCTCGCAGACCTCCATGATCACGTCCAGGTGGTGCTCGACCAGCAGGATCGCCAGGCCGTGGTGCTGCCGGATCTCCTGGAGGAGGCGGGCCAGCTCGGCCGACTCGGCCTCGTTCATCCCGGCCGCCGGCTCGTCGAGCAGGAGCAGCCGCGGCTGCGTGGCGAGGGCGCGCACCAGCTCGACCCGCCGCTGGTCACCGTAGGCGAGCGTGCCGGCGAGCCGATGCTGCACCCCCTCCAGCCCGAACCGCGCCAGCGCCTCGTCGACGGCCGCGCGCATCTGCTCCATCGCCTCCCGATACCGGCGCGAGCGCGTCATGACGGCGCCGAACGAGAGGCCCAGGCGCACCTGGTAGGCCGCCTCCACGTTCTGCCGCACCGTCAGGCTGGGGAAGAGGCGGATGTGCTGGAAGGTACGCACCAGCCCGGCCCGCGCGACGCGGCTCGGGTCGGCATGGGTGATCTCCCGCCCCGCGAACCAGATCCGCCCGCTCGTCGGCCGGTGCGCCCCGGAGATCAGGTTGATGACCGTGCTCTTGCCCGCGCCGTTGGGGCCGATCAGCCCCACGATCTCGCCCGGCGCCACCTCCAGCGAGACGTCGGCGACCGCGCGCAGCCCGGCGAAGTCCTTGGTCAGGTGCTCGACCCGCAGCAGCGGCGCGTCAGCCGACGCCGACGGGGCCGGCGCGGTCAGCAGGGCCGGGCGCGGGCTAGCCCGGTTGGCGACATCCCCGGGCGCCACCCGGCTGGCCGCCACGGCGGCCGACGCGGCGGCCGACGCGCCGTCCGGCGTGCTGGCCCGCGCCGCCACGGGGGCCGGGTCCGCGGGCACCCCCGTCCGCGGGGCGGGCGCCCACCGCTCGGGCACGCGCAGCCCGCGGCGCAGGCCCCCCGCGCCCAGCAACCCCTGCGGCCGCAGCCACACCACCAGCATGAGCAGCCCGCCGTAGACCACCATGCGCAGCTCGGCCAGCCCGCGCAGCAGCTCGGGCAGGAGCGTCAGCAGGATCGCGCCCGCGACCGGGCCCCAGGTGGTGCCCAGGCCGCCGACGGCCACCATCGCCAGCAGGGCGATGGTCTGCTCGAGCTGGAACGGCTCCACGCTGACGAAGGTGATGTAGTGGGCGTAGAGCGCCCCGGCCAGCCCCGCGATGCCCGCCGCCAGGGCCAGCGCCAGGGTCCGCGTCTGGGCCACCCCGATGCCGACGCTGGCGGCGCCCTGGTCGTCGTCCCGCGCCGCGACCAGGCCCAGGCCGAGCGGCGAGCCGACGAAGCGCCGCACCGCCAGCAGGGCCAGGCCCAGCAGCGCCAGGCCGAGGTAGTAGTTGTCGCGGTGGGTGGTGGCCGTCCAGATGAACAGGTCGGGCGGGGCGACGCCCGGCAGGCCGCTGGCGCCCCGGGTGACGCCGTCCCAGTTGTACGCCACCTGGACCACGATCTCCCCCACGGCCAGCATGGCCATGGCGAAGTAGTGCCCCCGCAGGCTCAGGATCGGCCGGGCGACCACCCAGGCCACCAGCGCCGCCCCGACCGCGGCGGCCGGCGCGGTCAGGAGGAAGGGCGCCCCCAGCCGCAGGCTCAGCAGGGCCGCCGTGTAGGCGCCGATGCCGTAGAAGCCCGCATGGCCCAGCGCCAGCAGGCCGCCGTACCCGAGCACGAGGTTCAGACTGACGGCCAGCACCGCCGCGAGCGCGACCGTCGCCATCAGCCGGTGGATGTACGGATCGACGATCACGAGCGGCGCCGCGACCGCGGCCACCACGGCCGCCGCGGTCAGCGCCCGCTGCCGGTTGACCTCATGCCACATCGCTACAGCTTCTCCGGGATCGCGCGGCCGATCAAGCCGTGCGGGCGCAGCGCGAGCAGCACGATCAAGACCGCGAACACGATCGAGTCGGTCCAGCGCGGCGAGACGTAGCTCGCGACCAGGACCTCGAACACGCCCAGCAGCAGGCCGCCCACGACCGCCCCGACCAGGTTCCCTACCCCGCCGATGATCGTGGCGGTGTAGCCCTTCACCAGCGCCGAGACCCCCATTGTGGCGTAGACCACCCCGTACAGCGCCCCCACCAGCACCCCGGCGATGCCGGCCAGCGCCGAGCCGATGGCGAACGCCACGGCGCTGGTGCGCGCGGTGTCCACCCCCATCAGGCGCGCCGTCTCCGGGTCGATCGCCGTGGCACGGATCGCCCGGCCGAGCTGGGTGCGGGTCAGCGCCACCTGCAAGAGCGCCGGGATCACCAGCGCCGTGCCGAAGATGACCAGCTTGAGCGCCGGGACGCTGGCCGGCCCGAGGGCCACGTTGCCCTGCGGCCAGGCCAGCGCGAACCGGTGCAGCTCCGAGCCCTTCAGGTAGGCCACCAGGTTCTGCAGCAGGATCATCAGCCCGATCGTGCTGATGATCGGCGCGATGTGGGGCGCCGCGGCCAGCGGGCGGAAGACGCCGCGCTCGATCAGCACGCCCGCCGCCGCGCCGAAGACCGCCGCCGCGACCACCGCCAGCAGGAACTGCAGCGGGCCGCTCCACGGCAGCCACGGCAGCACGCCCAGCACGAGGAACGCCACCACCATGTAGACCTCGCCGTGGGCGAACTGCGCGGCGCGCAGCACCCCGAAGATCAGCGCGAAGCCGAGCGCCACCAGCGCGTACACCCCGCCGATCGCCAGGCCACTGACCAGTTGATCGATGACGACCGGGAGCGTCACGGCTGCCATGGCTGGAACTGCCCGTCCTTCACCACGAGGTAGTCGAACGACTGGTAGACGGCCTGGCGGTTCTCATCGAAGGTCAGCGGCCCCAGGGCCGTCTCCAGGTCCTTGATCTTCGCCAACCCGTCGCGGATCGCCTCCCGGCTGGTGCCCGCGTCCTGCGCCGCCGCGGCGATGGCCTGGACCGCGCTGTAGGCGTAGATCACGAACGGCGACGGCTCGGCGCCGTGCTTGCTCCGATACTCCGCGGCGACCGCGTCCCAGCTCTCCCCCTGGCTGACGCGGCTGGTGAGGACGCCCTCGACCGCCTGGCCGCCGATCTCGGGGAACTGGGGCGAGATGATCGCGCCCGAGGCGAACCAGCGCGCCTCCACCCCGGCATCCTTCGCCTGCCGGATCAGGAGCACCGCGTCGCTGTAGTAGCTGCTCAGGTAGACTGCCTCGGCGCCGGCATTCTTCAGCTTGATGATGCTGCTGCTGAAGTCCTTGGCGTCCGGCTGATACGCCTCGTCGAGGACGATCTCGCCCCCGTTCGCCGTGGCGCGGGCCACGAAGTACTCGCGCTCCGACTTGCCGAAGTCGGTGTTGAGGTAGAAGACCGCGATCTTCTTCAGCCCCAGTTGCTTGACGATCAGGTCAGCCATCGCCTCCGCCCCGAGGTTGTTGGTCGGGCTGACCCGGAAGACCCACTCGTTGCCCTGCTCCGTGATCTTCGGGTCCGAGGCCGAGATCACCACCAGCGGCAGCTCGTTCGACTTGTAGATCGGCATGGCCGCGTAGACGGTGCTGCTGGTGAAGTGCCCCATGCTCGCGACGATGCTCGCATCGGTCGCGATCTTCTGGGCCACGCTCGCCGCCTCGGTCGTGTCGTTCCGGTCGTCGAACGTCACGATCGAGATCTGCTTGCCGGCGACGCCGCCCGCCGCGTTGATCTTCTCCGCGGCCAACTCGGCGCCCCGGGTGAAGTCCTGGCCGTACTGGGCGGCATCCCCGGTCATCGGCCCCACGACCGCGATCTTGAGCTCCGTGCTGTCCGACGCGCCGCCCGCCGAGCCGCAGCCCGCGGCGAGCAGCGCGAGCACCAGCACTGCGAACAGCCACCGAATCCGCCCACGGCGCATCCTGCTCTCTCCTCACCTCAACGATGCGTGCGCGTCAGCGCGCGGGCTGACAACCCCGCGCCCGCCTGCGCACGCGTGCATCGGAACCTGAACCGAACGACGATGGTCGCCGCCGAGCGCGATGCCCGGCGGTGCCAGCGGCACCGCCGCCTCAGCGCGCGACGGGGCTCGCCGCTAGCGAGCGGTCAACATGGAGCTGAGGAAACAACAGGGCTCGCTGCGATTGGGGGCGTCGAAGGGGGTACCGTTGGAGAAGAACCCGTAGACGAAGGACCAGGAGGTGCGCGCGTCGGTACCGGCCAGGTGGGCGACCGTCACCCGCGCGCCGATCGTCGCGTGGAAGTGAGTGATCGACGCTGCCATCGTGAGCATCCGCCGCTTTCACGACCGCTGCGCCTGCGGCCCAGCCCGACTGCCGACATCGGCCGCAGGCAGCTCCATCTGAAGGGATCGCTCCCGCCCCGCTCATCGCGGGGCTGCTCCGCCCGGCGCGCGCCATCACGGCTCGCCGGCGGACGCGCCGGGGCCGCATCCTACCTGACCGACGGGCCTTTGTCAACAAATGCGGCGCGCAACGGGGTCGCACATCACCAGGGCATGATGTCATGACACGATCCTGTGCGCTCCTTTGTCGCCGGCGAGTCGCATCGACGCGCGTCACGGTGTACTATGCCGGCCGGTGACTACTCAGTCGGAGGTCGTATCGAGGGAGGGCAGTATGGCGGTCGAGCGAACTGCGGCGCATGGCGGTGTCGATCCGGCCCTGCTCAAGGCGGTCTCTTGGCGCCTGATCGGGCCGTTCCGCGCCGGGCGCGTCGTCGCGGTAGCCGGCGATCCGGTCAACCCGCTCGTCTTCTACTTCGGCGCCTGTGCCGGCGGCGTCTGGAAGACGACCGACGGCGGGCTGAGCTGGGAGAACGTCTCCGACGGCTTCTTCACCTCCGCCGCCATCGGCGCCATCGCCGTGGCGGAGTCCGACCCCAACGTCGTCTACGTCGGCACGGGGGAGACGACGATCCGCGGCAACGTCGTGGAAGGCGACGGCGTCTACAAGTCGACCGACGGCGGCCGCACCTGGCAGCACTGCGGCCTCGCCGACACCCGCACCATCGGCCGCATCCGGATCCACCCTCAGAACCCCGACATCGTCTACGTCGCCGCCCTCGGCCACGTCTTCGGCCCCAACGCGGAGCGCGGCGTCTTCCGCTCAACCGACGGCGGCAAGACCTGGGAGAAGATCCTCTTCCGCAGCGAGCGGGCCGGCGCGGTCGATCTCTCGATGGACCCCACCAACCCGCGCATCCTCTACGCGACCATCTGGCAGGCCCACCGCACCCCCTACACGCTCGTCAGCGGCGGCGAGGAGTGTGGCCTCTTCCGCTCGACCGACGGCGGCGACACCTGGGAGGAGATCACCCGCAAGCCCGGTCT
>JASBVL010000061.1 GCA_029961075.1 Sphaerobacter sp. | reverse complement strand
CGGTGAAGAAGTCCACGCTGAGCGCGCCCACGCCCTGGCGGACGACGTAGGCGAGGATCAGCACGAGCGGTACGAGGGCGGCCGCGGTTGAGACGACGGTCAGGCCGAGCATGAGGCGATTGGCCCAGACCCGGCGGCGGTAGCGCTTACCCAGGGGCTTGGCGGCCGTGTCAGCCATCTAGCGGCTCCTCCCCGCGGCGCCTGCCACGCGCCAGACGAGCAGACGGGCCAGCGAGTTGGCCAGCAGGGTGATGAGGAACAACACGAGCGCGAGGAAGACCAGCGCGCTGGAGTGGAGCTCGGTGTTGGCGGTGGGGAGCTGGCTGGCGATGAGGGACGCGGCGGTGGAGGCGGGTTGGAAGAGCGATCGGTCGATCCGCGGGGTGTTGCCGATCACCATGGTCGCAGCCATGGTCTCGCCCAGCGCCCGCCCGAGCCCGAGCATCATCGCGCCGACGATGCCGGCGCGGGCGCAGGGCAGCAGCGCGTGGCGGATGACCTCCCAGCGGGTCGCGCCCAGCGCCAGCAGCGCCTCCCGTTGGTGGTTCGGGACGACCGCCAGCACGTCGCGCGAGACGGCCGCGATCGTCGGCAGGATCATGATCGCCAGGATGACCCCCGCGACCAGTAGCCCGCGCCCGACCGAGACCGGGCCGGCGAGCAGCGGGACGGTGTCGCCGAGCGCCCGCGACACCGGTGTCGCGATGACGCTGCGAAAGAAGGGGACGAAGACGAAGATGCCCCACATGCCGTAGACGACGCTGGGGATAGCGGCCAGGAGCTCGACCATCAGCGAGAGCGGCCAACGCAGCCGCTGGGGGCACAGGTCGCTCAGGAAGACGCCGATCATGATGCCGGGCGGCGCGGCCAGCAGGAGCGCGATTGCTGAGGAGACGATCGTGCCGTAGATCGCGGGGAGCGCGCCGAACTGGCCGGCAACCGGGTTCCAGGCAGTGCCGGTCAGGAAGCGCAGGCCGAACGCTGCGCGCGCCGAGGCCGACCCCTGCCAGGTGACGCCGACGATGGCTACCAGCAGGGCGACGACCACCGTGGCGAAGGCCGCCGCCAGGAACCGGAACGGGACGTCGCCGTCGCGCAGGCGGCGCCGGAGGCGCGCCGCCCAGCCGGGACTCCCGGCCTCCATCGTGATCACTGCCCCTCCTTCGCTGCGTGGCTCACCCATCGGCGGCGGCAGCACGCTCGCCGGCGGTCACGCCAGAACAGCGCGGGCCGCGGCGCGGCCCGCGCTGGGCGCGGCCTACTGCTGCGCAGGCGGCGTGAAGACGGGGACACCGTTGACCTTCACCTGCCCCAGCTTCTCGATCGCGAGCTTCCGGACCGGGTCCGGCAGCGGCGCGTAGTGCAGCTCCCGGGCGGAGGCGTCGCCCTGGGTCAGTGCCCAGTAGAGGAAGTCGGTGAGCGCCTGGGCCTTGGCCTCGTCCTGGTACTCACTGCGCACGAGGATCCAGGTGAAGCCCGCGATCGGGTAGGCGTTCTCTCCCTCGGGCGGGTTGGTGATCGAGACGCGGAGGTCGTCCGGCAGCTCGGCCAGGAACCCGGCGGCGGCTTCGGACACCGACTCCAGCGATGGCTCGACGTAGTTGCCGGCCGCGTTCTGGATGGCTGGAGCCGGGAGATCGTTGGCGAGCGCGTAGATCAGCTCGACGTAGCCAATGGCGCCCGGCGTCTGCTGGACCGCGGCAGTGACGCCGGGGTTCTTCTCGGCGCCGATCCCGACCGGCCACTGGACAGCCGTGCCGCTGCCCACCCGCGACGCCCATTCGTCGCTGACCTTGCTCAGGTAGTCGGTGAAGATGGCGGTCGTGCCGGAGCCGTCGGAGCGGTGGACGACGGTGATGTCCTGATCCGGGAGCTCGACGCCGGGGTTGTCGGCCGCGATGGCCGGGTCGTTCCAGGAGGTGACCTGCCCGAGGAAGATCTTGGCGATGGTGGGGCCGGAGAAGCGCAGCCCCTCGACGCCGGGCAGGTTGTAGGTGAGCGTGACCGCGCCGAGGACGGTCGGGATGTGCAGCGTGCCGGGCGCGCGGGCCAGCTCCTCGTCGGTCATGAAGGCGTCGGTACCGCCGAAGTCCGTCACCCCGTTGATGAAGTCGTTCTTCCCCTGACCCGAGCCGACCGACTGGTAGTTGATGGTGACGCCCGGCGCGACGCTTCGATAATCCTCGATCCAGCGCTGATAGATCGGATCGGGGAAGCTGGCGCCGGAGCCGGTGAGGGTCACCTTGAGGTTGCGCGGGGCCCAGGAGTCCCCCTTGGCGGGTGTGCCCGCTGCCGGCGTTGACGTCGCCCCACTGCCACCGGCACGGGCGGGTGTGCCCGCTGCCGGCGTTGACGTCGCCCCACTGCCACCGGCGTGGGTGGGGGTGCTGTCGCCTCCGCCGCCGCAGGCGACGAGCCCAAGGGCCGCAACCACGAGCAGCGCGAGCAGCGTGCCGAGCCGTTTCCCTGATCGGGAGAACATGTCTACCTCCTCCTCATCCTTCGCCCGGATGGCGGCGACGCCGTCGTCGCCAGGCAGTGCCAGTGTAGGTGGCGGAGGTTAGCCGGCCGTGCGGGATCGATTAAGCGGCTATTAAGTGCGGGATGGCGCCGCGTGAGCGTCGGGCGGTCCGCCGCAGGCTGGCGGAGGAGGGGCGGCCGGGGGCGCCCGCCTCAGGCCGCCCGTGGCAGGGTGAACTTGAAGGTCGCGCCGTGGCGATAGACGCTCTCGACCCAGATCCGCCCGCCGTGCCGCTCGACCAGGTGCCGGGCGATGGCGAGCCCGAGGCCGGTGCCGGCGTCGGCCCGGGAGCGGTCCGCCTTGAAGAAGCGCTCGAAGACGCGCTCCTGATCCTCCGGGGCGATGCCGGGTCCCGTGTCGCGCACCCAGACGACGAGCTGCCCGTCGCCGGCGTCTGCGCCGACAGTGACGGTCCCGCCGGGGGGCGTGAACTTGACGGCGTTGTGCACCAGGTTGACCAGAACTTGCTCGATGCGCTCCGGGTCGAAGGTGGCGGGCGGCAGGTCGGGTGGGATGGCCAGCCGCAGGTCGATCCCCTTCGGCTCGGCCTGGGCGCGGAGGCGACTCACCGCCTGCGCCGCGACCGGCGCGATCGCCGTGGTGCGCAGCCGGAGCGTGAGGTGCCCGGACTCGGCGCGCGAGAGCTCCAGCAGGTCCTGGACCAGCCGGGCCAGGCCGTCGACCTCCGTCGCCATGCGCCCGAGGAAGTCTCGTGCGACCTCCTCGTCCTCCCACGCGCCGTCTGCCAAGGTCTCAACCAGGGCCTTGAGCGACGCGATGGGGGTGCGCAGCTCGTGGGACAGGTTGGCCACGAAGTCGCGCCGGATTGTCTCGGTACGGCGCAGCTCAGTGAGATCGCGCAGGATCACCACGACCGGCGTCTGGTCGTGCGGGATGGGGTAGGCGACCGCCTCGACGACGCGGCGTGGCTGCCCCAGCTCGATCAGCCGCCGGGCCGGCCCGCCCGCGCTGTTGCCGTCGTCCTGGTGTGCCCGCGCGATGACCTCCGCCAGCTCGTGGTCGCGCACGGCGAGCGGGTACGGGCGCTGGAGCACGCGGTCCCGCGTGACGCCCAGCAGGCGCTCGGCGGCCTCGTTGATGAGGACGACCCGGCCCCCGTCGCCGACGATCAGGATGCCGTCCGTGAGGTGCTCCACGATGGCGCTGAGGCGCGCGCGCTCGGCCTCGACGGCGCTGATGTTGGCCTGCAGCGCGCTGGTCATCTCATTGAAGGCGTGCGCCAGCTCTGCGGTCTCGCACCCGGCGTGCTCCGGCGCCCGCGCGGTCAGGTCCCCCTGAGCCACTCGACGGGCGGTGCCGATCAGGCTGCCGAAGGGGCGCGTGATGATGCGCGCCAGGACCGCCGAGAGCGCGGCGATCGCGAGTGCGGCGAGGCCGAGGGCGACCACGACGGCGATGCCGATGTGGCGCAGCAGGCTGGCGAACTGGTCGCTCGGCAGGGCGACGCGCGCCGCCCCGAGCAGCGCGCCGTCCCGCGCGATCGGCACGGCCAGGTAGATCAGGGGGCGGTCGAGCGTGTCGCTCGGGCGGCGTGCCTCGCCGACCTGGCCGGCGAGGGCGGCGGCCATCTCCGGGCGGTTCGCGTAGTTTTCCATCGCCTGCGGGGCGACCTCCGAGTCGCCGAGCAGGCGGCCCTGGCGATCGATGACGGTCACCCGCGCGCCGATCTCGCCGCCGGCGCGCCGGGCGAGCGAGGCAATGTCGGCCTCCTGGGGCGTGCCGATCAGCGGCGCGGCGGCCTCGGCGACCAGCCAGGCCTGCGACTGGAGTCGGGCCCGGAGCTCGCGGCGCTCCAGGTCCTGGACGTAGGTGGTGAGGTAAACGCCCAGGAGGAGGAAGACCACGGCCATGAGGGCGATGTAGCCCAGGCTCAGGCGGGCGTCGAGCCGGCGAAACATGCCGCTACCGTCCCAGGCGATAGCCCACGCCCCGGACGGTCTCGATCAGCCGCGGCCGGCGTGGGTCCTCTTCGAGCTTCTCACGGAGGCTGTGGACGTGGACCGCCACGGTGCGGCTGTCGCCGTAGTAGTCGTAACCCCAAACCTCATCGAGGATGCGGCGCGTCGGGCAGACGTGCCCCCGGTGCCGAGCCAGGTAGACCAGGAGGTCCATCTCCTTCGGGGTCAGCGCGATCTCTTCGCCCCGGCGGGTGACGCGGTAGGCGTGGGGCTCGATCCGCAGATCCTCGATCTCGAACACTTCGTCGGACCGCGCCTGGCTGGTCTCCAGCTCCTGCTCCAGCAGGTCGCGGCGCCGGAGCAGGGCCTTAACCCGCGCCAGGAGCTCGCGCATGGAGAAGGGCTTGGTCATGTAGTCGTCCGCGCCGATCTCTAGCCCGACCACCCGGTCCACCTCGTCATCGCGAGCAGTGAGCATCAGGATGGGAACGGCACTGCTGCGCCGGATGTGGCGGCACACGTCGAAGCCGTCGATGGTGGGCAGCATGACGTCAAGGATAATGAGGTCGGGCGGCTGGGCCCTGGCCTGCGCCAGGGCGGCTTCGCCGTCGGCCACCGTGCGCACCTCGTGGCCGGCCTTCTTGAGATTGTACGCAATCGTCGCTCGGAGGCTGGATTCGTCCTCGACGACGAGGATCTGGGCCACGTCTCCCTCCCGCGTGTGCGGCGAGGTACCGCTCGCTATTCCATCATAGCAGGTTGTGACGGTCCCCAGGGGGAGGGGCGGCGATGCGCCCGCGACACCCCGGCCCGCGTCGTGCGCGGGGTCATCCGGCTGCCCGCCGCTTACGCCATGCCCGGATCGCGCGCGCGTGGAGCGGGTAGTGCCCGTACGTGTCGAGGCGCAGCCGACGGCGGAAGCGCGTGTCCCCCACCAGCGCCTCCGGCGGCACGCGCTCGAGGCAGGTGAGGAGGCGCTGGTGCGTGGCGACGAACTGGCGACGGACGTCGTCCAGCGAGAGGGCGCGCTTCTGCGGGGCCATCTGCGCGTTAAATGCATCGATGCCGCCGTAGACCGTGGCGTAGCGGGGCGGTCGGCCCCCTTCGAGGATGACCGGCAGGTGCCGGAGCGCCTCTTCCTCCCACGCGGTGATGTGTGCGAGGATGTCCTTCACCGACCAGTCGCCCATGACGCCCGGCTCCAGGAGCTCCTCGTCGGTCAGGCCGGCGATGGGCTCCTGCAGGGCGGCCCAGGCCGCGTCGATCTGGTCGCGCAGTCGCTGTCGCGTCATGATGTCACGCTCCCGCCGTGGCCGCATCGGCCCCCACGCCGCTCCACGTCGTGGCGTCCGCAGGGCGTGCACCGCGACACCCCGCTGGCGACGCCCCGGCCCTGGTACCCAATCCGCGGGGCGGCATGATACACTAGACTGGTTTGCGCCCTTCTCCTCCGAGGCGCGCAGGCCGTCGGGAGGACTCCGATGGATCAGCGTTTGCCAGACCTGATGAACGACACGGTGGTCAACGTCGCTCAACTGCTCAAGCAGCCAGTCGGCGCGACGCGCACGTTCGACTTGCAGGTCGCGCGCGTGCCGCTGGATGACGAGCTCTCGGCCCGGGAGGTGCGGGCCACGATACGCCTCACCCGCATCGAGACTGGTATCCTAGCGCATGGTGAGGTGACCGGCGTCGTGTCCCTGGTCTGCGTCCGGTGTCTGACCGAGTTCGACCAGCCGTTCCGGGCCAACTTCGATGGGGAGTTCCGCCCCAGCGTCGACGTGCGCAGCGGCGAGGCGCTGCCGATCCCGGAGGACGACGACGAGCTCTTCATCATCGATCATAACCACGAGCTCGACGTCGAGCCGCTGCTGCGGCAGGTGATCCTGCTGGCGCTGCCGATGCGCCCGGTCTGTGGCGACCAGTGCGCTGGCTTTCAGCCGACGTTCCCGGCCGACGACGAGGAGGGGGACGAGCGGTTGGCGGTGCTGCGCACCTTGCTCGGTGAGGGGCAAGCCTAGCCGAGCCGGTGCGGCTCCGTGTCTCCCGCTTACCGGCCGATAATCGCGATCGGGGCGCGGGCCCGGCCCGCGTAGCAGTCTGGGGAGGATGGTATAAGGATGGGAGCGCTCCCGAAGAAGAAGGTCAGCCAGAGCCGGCAAGGGAACCGGCGGCGGCACCACTGGTTGAAGCTGCCGCAGCTCATGACCTGCCCCACCTGTGGCGAGAAGAAGCGGACACACTACGTCTGCCCGAACTGCGGGACGTATAAGGGGCGCACGGTGATCGACGTCAACCGGCGCGCGCGGCGCCAGGCGCAGGAGTAGCGACCGGCCGCGGCCGCGCGCGGAGCCGCTGGTGGGGGGCGGAGGACGCTCGCCCCATCCGTGGCGCCGTCGCCGCGCCGCCGGCGCCTGGGGGAAGGGACAGCCTCGGACCGTGCGGAACGCGGCCATCACCGGGTGGGGCATGGCTCTCCCGGAACAGGTGTTGACCAATGCCGATCTCGAGCGGATGGTCGAGACCTCCGACGAGTGGATCGTTGCTCGGACGGGGATCCGTGAGCGCCGCATCGCGGCGTCGTCGGACACGACCCTAAGCCTGTCGCTGGCGGCCTCGCGGCAAGCCCTACAGGTCGCGGGGCTCGCGCCAGCGGATGTCGACCTCATCGTCGTCGCCACGGTCACGCCCGATATGTTCATGCCGTCGACGGCCTCCCTGCTCCAGCGCGAGCTGGGGGCCGAGCGCGCGGGCGCCTTCGACCTGGCGGCTGCTTGCTCCGGGTTCGTCTACGCCCTCAACGTCGCGGCCCAGTTTATCCGGGCCGGCACCTACGACACGGTGCTGGTCGTCGGGGCGGACACGCTGACCCGCATGATCGACTTCACCGACCGCGGGACGTGTGTCCTCTTCGGTGACGGCGCCGGGGCCGTCGTGCTGCAGGCGACCGAGGCGCCGGTCGGCATCCTGTCCACCCTGCTCGGCTCGGACGGCCGCGGGGCGTGCCACCTCTTCGTCGACGGCTGGGGCACCGGGATTGTCGATGACGAGGACCGCACGGCGCTGCGGCGGCCCTACATGAAGATGGTCGGGAGCGAGGTCTTTCGCTTCTCGGTGCGCGTCATGGGCGAAGCGGCCGAGGCGGTGGTTAAGCAGGCCGGCCTGACGCTGGCCGACATCGACCTCCTCATCCCGCATCAGGCGAATATCCGGATCATCGATGCCGCGGCCAAGCGGCTGGATCTGCCCCGCGAGCGCATCTGGGCCAACCTGGACCGCTACGGGAACACCTCGGCCGCGTCGGTGCCGATCTGCATCGCCGAGGCGGCGGCGGCCGGCGCGCTGCGCCCGGGGATGAACGTGGTGCTGGTGGCCTTCGGCGCCGGGCTCTCCTGGGGCGCCACGCTCGTACGCTGGGGCACGGACGGAGTGGAGAGGCGCGGGGGTGGTGAGTGACGTCGCCTGGGTGTTCCCCGGCCAGGGCTCGCAGCGGGTCGGGATGGGCAAGGCGCTGGCGGAGCAGTCGGCCGCGGCGCGCGCCGTCTTCGAGACAGTGGATGACGCCCTGGGCTTCCCACTCTCGCAACTGATCTTCGAGGGGCCGGAGGAGGCGCTCGTCTCGACCCGGAATCAGCAACCGGCGATCCTCGTCGCCAGCATCGCCTACTTCACGGCGCTGCGCGAGGCCGGGCTGCTGCCCGACCCCTGCTGCGTCGCCGGGCACAGCCTGGGCGAGTACACGGCGCTGGTTGCCGCGGGCGCGCTCGATCTGGCCGACGCCGCCCGCCTCGTGCGCCGGCGCGGCGAGCTGATGGAGGAGCACGGGCGCGGCGGGATGGTGGCCGTGCTCGGCCTGGATGTGGCGGCCCTGGAGGCCGTGGCGGCCGAGACCGGCGTCGAGGTGGCGAACTTCAACGCGCCCTGCCAGACGACGCTGAGCGGGCCTGCCGAGGCGCTCGAGGCGGCGGCCGCGCTCGCGCGGACGCGCGGCGCGCGCCGGGTCGTGCCGCTGCCGGTGAACGGCGCCTTCCACTCGTCGCTCATGCAGCCGGTGACGGAGGCGCTGCGGCCGATGATCGAGGCGGTGCCCCTGCGGGAGCCGATCGCGCCGCTGATCGCCGACGTGGACGCGCGCCCGCTGCGCGACCCGGGCGAGATCCGGGCTGAGCTGCTGGAGCAGATCACGGCCTCGGTCCGCTGGGTCGACGTGGTCCAGGCGGCGCACGCCGCCGGCGCGCGGCGGTTCGTGGAGATCGGGCCAGGCAAGGTCCTGAGCGGGTTGATCGCGCGCATCGTGCCCGGCGTGGAGACGGTGCCGGCCGAGACGCTGCTGGGGTGAGTCGACGCGTATTGCGTATCGCGGATGGCGTACTGCGTATTGCGCGGTGCGTACTCCGTATACGTGTCGTAGCAGTCCCGCTCTCCGGACGCTCGCCTGCATCTCTGAGCGGAGAATCATGAAGTACGCAGTACGTACTACGCAATACGGAGTACGCCATACGCTCGACGAGTGGAGGTGGGGAGCGTGCCCGAGGATGCGGTGACCCGGTCGGCGATCGTCACCGGGGCGGTGCGCGGGATCGGCCGCGCGACCGCGCTACGCTTGGCCCGGGACGGCTACCGGGTCGTGGTCAACTACCGGGGCGATGAGGCGGAGGCGCAGGCGGTCGTCGACGAGATCACCGCGGCGGGCGGCACCGCCTTCGCCATTCGGGCCGACGTCACCGATGCGGACGCGGTCGGCCGCATGGTCGAGGAGACGATCAATCAGTTCGGCCGGCTGGACGTGCTGGTCAACAACGCCGGCATCACGCGCGACACGCTCATGATGCGGATGAAGGAAGCGGACTGGGCGGCGGTCCTCGAGGCCAACCTGACCAGCACGTTCCTCTGCTGCAAGGCCGCCATCCGGCCGATGATGCGCCAGCGGTACGGCCGGATCGTGAACCTGACCTCGGTCGTCGGTCTGGTCGGGAACGCGGGGCAGGTCAACTACGCCGCCTCGAAGGCGGGCATTATCGGGTTGACGAAGTCGCTGGCCAAGGAGGTCGGGTCGCGCGGCATCACCGTCAACGCCGTGGCGCCGGGCTTCATCGAGACCCGCCTGACCGACGTAATCCCGGGCGAGCTCCAGGAGGCCGCCTTGAAGCAGATCCCGCTGGGGCGCTTCGGGCAGCCGGAGGAGGTCGCGGAGGCGATCGCCTTTCTGGCCTCACCGGCGGCGAGCTACATCACCGGCGCCGTGCTGAGCGTCGACGGCGGCCTGTTCATGGCGAGCTGAGCTGGCGCGGCGGGGGGGGCTGGTGTTCCGCAAAATCCTGATCGCGAACCGTGGCGAGATCGCGCTGCGGGTGCTGCGCGCATGCCGCGAGCTGGGCATTCGCTCGGTGGTGGCCTATTCGGAGGCCGACCGGGACAGCCTGCCGGTGCGGCTCTCCGATGAGGCCGTCTGTATCGGCCCGGCGCCGGCCGGTCGCAGCTACAACAACGTCCCCGCCATCATCAGCGCCGCGATCGTGACCGGCTGCGACGCGCTGCACCCCGGCTACGGCTTTCTGGCCGAGAGCCCATCGCTCGCGGAGATCTGCCGCGAGTGCAACATCACCTTCATCGGCCCGTCGCCGGACGTCATCGCCCTGATGGGGAACAAGGCGCTGGCCCGCGCGACCATGCGCAAGGCCGGGCTGCCGATCATCCCCGGCGTAGAGGAGCCGGTCCACGACACCACGGCGGCCCGCGACGTCGCCCGGCGCATCGGCTACCCGGTGCTGATCAAGGCCGTGGCGGGGGGCGGTGGGCGCGGCATGCGCGTCGCGGAGGACGAGCGCGAGCTGATCCGCGCCTTCCCGGTGGCGCAGGCGGAGGCGCAGGCGGCGTTCGGGAACGGCGCGGTCTACATCGAGCGCTACCTGGAGCAGCCGCGCCACGTCGAGGTGCAGGTGCTGGCCGATCGCCACGGGCACGTCGTGGCCCTGGGAGAGCGGGACTGCTCGCTCCAGCGCCGCTACCAGAAGCTGGTGGAGGAAACACCGGCCCCCAACCTCCCGAACAAAGTCCGGGAGAACCTGGCCAAGGCGGCCGTGAAAGCGGCGAAGGCGATCGGCTACACCAACGCGGGGACCTTCGAGTTCCTGGTGGACCAGGACGGCCGCTTCTACTTCACCGAGGCCAACACCCGGATCCAGGTGGAGCATCCCGTGACCGAGATGGTGACGGGCATCGACCTGGTGCAGTGGCAGATCCGGGTCGCGGCGGGCGAGTCCCTGGGCTTCTCCCAGCGGGACATCCGCCCGCGGGGGCACGCCATCGAGGTGCGCATCACCGCGGAGGACCCGAGCCGCGACTTTGCCCCGAGTGCGGGCGAGATCAGCGGCCTGGTGTTGCCGGGCGGGCCGGGCATCCGGGTCGACAGCCACCTCTACCCCGGCTACGTGGTGCCGCCCTACTACGACTCCCTGCTGGCGAAGCTCATCGCCTGGGGGCCGACGCGCGACGACGCCATCGCCCGGCTGCGCCGGGCGCTGGCCGAGACGGTCATCTCCGGCGTGGCCACCACGATCGGCCTCCACCAGCGCCTCCTCGACGACCCGGCCTTCCGCGCCGGTCAGGTCTCCACGCGCTTCGTCCAGCAGTTCCTGGAGCGCGCTGGTCCCCTCGCGGCGCCGATCGAGGTCTGATGCTGGCGCGCGGCCGGTGACGGGCGCGCCGGTGGCCACCCACGGGGCGACCGGGAACGGAACGTGCACAGCAGCCCCCGAGACCTTGCGCCCGGGCAAGGTACAATTGCAGGAGAGCAGCGAGTCGCACGCGACTCGGGGGGTCTACCACACCGCCGTGGTGCCGGCTGCCGGGGCCGTAGCACGGGCTGGAGACGAGGAAGCCATGTCTGTCGGGACGATTCGACACCAGGCCAGAACGCTTGCCCTCCAGATCCTCTACGAGGCCGACGTTGCCCAGCATCCCGCGGCGGAGGTCTTGGCCCGCTACACGAGCGACCTGTCGCTGCCGCAGCCGGTGCGCCGGTACGTGGAGCGGCTCGTCACGGGGGTGATGGCCGATCGGGAGAAGATTGACGCCGAGATCGCGGCCGCCGCCCCTGCCTTCCCGGTCTCCCAGTTGCCGCCGGTGGACCGGAACATCCTGCGCATCGCCATCTATGAGCTGCGGAATGAGCGCGACGTGCCGATCAAGGCGGCGATCAACGAGGCGGTGGAGCTGGCCAAGCGCTTCGGCGGGGACAACTCGAGTCGCTTCGTGAATGGGGTGCTGGGTACCATCGCGGGCAACCTGGCCTCATCGCGCTAGGCGGCGCGCGGGCCACGTTGCCGGTTGGCGGCAATCCGTGCATAATACCCCGGTATTGGACAGGGGTTGGGCTCAGTCGAGCTGAGAGGGGAGGTGATCGGCGTGGATTCGTCCTCGATCCTCGAGCGTGTGCGAGGCGTGGTCGCAGAGCAATTGGGGGTCGACCCGGAGAAGGTGACGCCGGAGGCTGAGTTCGTCCAGGATCTGAACGCGGACTCGCTCGACCTCGTCGAGCTGATCATGCAGCTTGAGGAGGAGTTCGGCATCGAGATCTCCGACGAGGAGGCCGAGAACATCGTCACGGTCGGCGAC
This sequence comes from Sphaerobacter sp., assembly GCA_029961075.1. Lineage (GTDB taxonomy): Bacteria > Chloroflexota > Chloroflexia > Thermomicrobiales > Thermomicrobiaceae > Sphaerobacter. The sequence goes on along the minus strand of JASBVL010000061.1, from coordinate 24,647 downwards.
GCGCTCGAGTTCATCCAGGAGCACACCGCAGCCAAGTAGCCCGGCACGCCGCCCGGGCCGAGTGGAATGGGGGGCGGCCCGGCGGAGGCGGCGCGGTGGCGTGCTCCACCGCACTCGCGGCGCCGAGACAGCAGGGTGACGCTGGGCAATCGTTCGCCGCGGCAGCGCGACAAGATTGAGTAGCCATGGTCAGCATCCTCGACCGCATGCGCGGTCGCTCCAACCCACCGGCGGTTCCCGAGCCCGAGGAGGAAGTCTTCGAGGAGATGACCCTCCTGGAGCACCTGGAGGAGCTCCGGTCGCGGCTCGTGTACTCCGCCATCTTCGTCGCGGTCGGGTTCATTGTGGGCCTGGCCGTGGCGTTGGACGTGCTCAAGCTCATGGCCGACATGACGGGGCGCGAGGAGTTCGTGCTGATCTCCCCGATGGAGGGGTTCACCACCTTCATGAAGGTGGCGCTCTACATCGGGATCGCCGTGGCGATGCCAGCCCTGGTCTACCACTTCGTCCGCTTCCTCGCGCCGGGGTTGACACGGCGCGAGCGTCGGTACCTGTATCGGGCGCTGCCGTTCGTGACGCTGATGTTCATCGCGGGGATCGCCTTCGCCTTCTTCATCGTGATCCCGCGAGGGCTGGAGTTCCTGGCAGGCTTCGGCGGCAGCGTCTTCCGGCCCGAGTTCCGCGCGCAGGAGGTCGTGTCGTTCTACATGACACTCCTGCTCTGGATCGGGCTCGTGTTCGAGACGCCGGTGGTGATCTACCTGCTGGCGAAGCTCGACATCGTCACGGCTCAGCGTCTGGCATCCCTGCGCAAGTACATGATCATCTTCGTCCTCGTCGCGGCCGCGATGATCACGCCGACACCCGACCCCTTCAACATGTTCCTGGTGGCGGCGCCGATGTATGCGCTCTACGAGTTTGGCATCCTGTTAGCCCGGATCGCCTGATCGCCACGCGCTACACTGTCGCTGGCACGCCCCGCTGCGAATCACTCCAGCGGGGCGTCGTCGTGTCGGTGGCCGGGTGCGCCCGACCGCCGCTGCTGGCGCCCGCGACTAGGCCAGGCCGAGCTCGGCGGGGGCGGTCGGCCGCACCTGGAGCGTCCGCTCGTGGCGGTAGGTGACCATCCCCGGGCCGGCGCCCTTCATCTTGCGGACGTGGCGCCGCGCGGTGGCATCGACTGCGACGGTGGTCGCCTGCCGGCCGGCGCTGAAGTAGGCAGCCAGGGCGGCCGCCTGGCTGAGGATCTCGTCGTCCGGCGGCCCGGCCCAGCGGACGACCACGTGCGCGCCGGGCAGGCCGCGGGCGTGGAGCCAGGTGTCGTCCGGCCCGGCGAGCTCGAAGGTGATGAGCTCGTTCTGGCGGCCGTTGCGCCCGATGTAGATGAGGTCGCCGCGGGCCGTGCGGAGCGCGTCCGGGCGCTTCGGGGCGGCGCGGCGGCGGGGCGCGCCGGACGAGCGGGTGTGCCGGTCGCGGTAGCTCTCCCACTCCTGGCGGACCTGCTCGATCTGCTCGATGCCCTCGGCGAAGCCGGCCAGCGTCTCCAACTGCGCGAGGTAGTCGCGCTCGACGCGCGCCGCCGCGATCAGCTCCGGCAGGTGCTCGGTCGCCGCGCGCGCCTTGCGGTAGCGCTCGAAGTATGCCTGGGCATTGTCGCTGGGGCTCAGCGCCGGGTCGAGCGGGATCGTCAGGCCGTCGACGACCAGCTCGGTCTGGCCGGGCGCGATGTCGGAGAGGTAGGCGTAGATGAGCTCGCCCATCGTGCGCCAGCGCACGGCCGCCTCGGCCCGCGCGCGCTCGTCCTCGAGCGAGCGCAGCCGCGCCTCCACCCGCTCGCGCGCGCTCCGGATCTCGGCGATGAGCTTGGCGCGCCGCTGCGCCTGCGCCACGGGGGCCGTGGCGCCCGCGAGCGCCAGCCAGCGCTCGATGGCGGCCGACATGGTCGGGAACCGCTCCACCTCGACGCCCGTCAGGTGTGCGAGGGGCGTCGCGGCAAAGGCCACCGCCTGCCCGTCGGCGACGGCGACGCACGGGTCCCACGCCCCGGTGTCGAGCGGGGCGATCACCGCGGCGATCGCCGCGGCCAGCGCCGCGACGCGGTCGGGCCCGGTGGCGGCCGCCACGCGCGCCTCGACCGCGCCGGTGGCGCGAGAGGCGGCCTCGCGCGCCATCTGCGGGCTGAAGCCGGCCAGGCTCCGCACCAGGAGGTCCGCCAGGACCTCGTCCGGCGGCGCGCTGGCGAGCAGATCCGCCAGCGAGGCGACCGTCAGGTGGCGGGGATCCAGCACCCCCGCGCGCGGGGGTGGCGGGACGTAGGCGCGGCCGGGCAGAATCGGGCGCACGCGGCTCATCTCGGGCGTGACGCGCTTGATGGCATCCAGGATGCGCCCGTCATCGTCGGTGAGGATGACGTTGCTGCGTCGCCCCATGAGCTCCACGATCAGGTGGCTGTAGACGATCGTCGGCTCGTCGTCCTCGCCCCCTGTCGGCCCCGTGGCGCCGTCGCGTCGGTTGTCTGGGTAGAACCCCTTGGCTATACTGATCCGCATGATGCGCTCCAGCGGCGGCTGCTGGACCGCCGCCACGCGCCCGCCGCGAGCGTACTTCCTGAGCAGGAGGAGGAGCGGTGTCACCCGATCGGGGTCGGCGCTGAGCCGCTCCGCGGAGAGGTACAGCCTCGGATTACGGTTGTCGGCGCTGGCCACCAGGATGGTCCGCTGATGTTCGGCGTAGACCTCCAGACCGATCGTCGCGTCGTCGAGCTGCAGGACCCGTTGGATCCGACCTCCCACGAGCCGATCGGCGAACTCATCGGCCAGCGCGGCGATCGTCAACACGTCGAACATGCTCTCAGCGTCTCCTTCCCGGCCGCCCGGCTCCGTCGTTGGCGCACCGTGCTAGTGTACGGTGCCCGCGTGTCGACCGCACGGGGCCGGAGTCGCCCGTCTGGGCGTGTGGGCCGCCGTGGCGAGGGGCGCGTGAGCTGACGCGAGGAAGGATCAGCCTGGTGGGGGGTCGTGTGCGCTGGAACGAGCAGGCGGATGAACTCATCGAAGAACTGCGCTCGATCGCACGCCCCCGCCTCATCGTCATCTCCGGCCCGTCGGGTGTCGGCAAGGACACCGTCATCGAGCGGATGCGGCAGCGCCACCCGGAGTTCAGCTTCGCGGTGACCGCCACGACGCGGCCGCGGCGTCCGGGCGAGATCGATGGTGTCCACTACATCTTCATGGAGCGCGACGAGTTCGAGGAGGCTCGCGCGCGGAGTGAGTTCCTCGAGTCTGCCGAGGTCTACGGCCATCTCTACGGCGTGCCCAAGGAGCGCGTGCGCCGGGCGCTCCGGGCCGGCCAGAACGTGGTGGTGAAGGTCGACGTCCAGGGCGCGGCCTCGATCCGCCAGATCATGCCCGACGCGATCTTCATCTTCCTGGCGCCCCCGTCGATGAGCGAGCTGATGCGACGGCTCCGCGGCCGCAAGACCGACGACCCCGAGGCGCTGATGCAGCGCATCACGACCGCGGCGCTGGAGCTGCGCCGCGCCTACGAGTTCGACTACGTGGTCTTCAACGAGAACGACCGCGTCGACGAGACCCTGGACAAGATCGACGCGATCATCATCGCCGAGAACGCCCGCCTGCGGCGTCCCGAGGCGCACGAGTAGGCACCGCGCCAACCACGTGTGCCGCCGGCGCGGCGACCGCGCTCCGGCCCGGGGTGGCCGCCGCCCAGCGCGGGGCGAGCCCGCGCCGCCTCAGTCGCCGGCGGCGGCGGGCGCCTCCTGGGCCTCGTGCTCCGGCTCCAGGTACCTGAGCGTGCTCTTGTCCTCGACGCGGTCGAGGAAGAGGATCCCGTCGAGGTGGTCGATCTCGTGCTGGAGGATGCGCGCGAGGCCGCCCGAGGCCTTGATGCGGATCTCGCGGTCGTCGAGATCCCGTGCCTTCACCGTGACGTGCATGGCGCGCGGGACGTCGGCGTACCAGTTGGGGATGCTCAGGCACCCCTCCGGGCCGACCTGGCGGCCGCTGGCACGGATGATCTCGGGGTTGATCAGCGCCATCTCGATGGGCGGGTCGTCCTCCCTCTCGAAGCCGGCCGGCACGCCGATGACGATGATGCGGCGCATCACCCCAACCTGGGGACCGGCCAGCCCCACCCCGTCGGCGGCGTACATGGTCTCGAGCATGTCGGCAGCCAGCCGCCGCAGGTCGTCGTCGACCTTGCGGATGCGCACCGCCTTCTGCCGGAGGCGCGGATCACCTTCGTAGACGAGCTTCAGAATGGCCATCTCGCTTCACTTCGCTGGTACCGTACGGCGTGGGTGCCGTCGGCTTAAGTATACGCATGTCGTGGCCCCCGGGCGACGGCGTGCGTCAGCGCCGCGCCCCCAACGTCGCCGCCCCTGGTGGACCGTGGCCGTTCCCCGGATCGTCGCGCGACGGATCGGGTGCCCGCAGGACCGCGGGCACCCGGCAGGCGCGACGGGTGATGCGGCGGCGCCGCGCCGCTAGGCGGTGCGCTCCAGCCGCGCGGCGCGGTACGGGCAGCCCTGCGTCGCGCAGCGGACCGCGCCGCCGCGCGTCTCCACCAGCAGGCCGCCACACTGCGGGCAGCGCTCGCCCGTCGGCTTCTCCCAGCTCGAGAAGTCGCACTCCGGGTAGCGGCTGCACCCGTAGAAGACCCGGCCCTTCTTGGTGCGGCGCTCGACGACGTCCCCCTCGCCGCACTGCGGGCAGGTCACGCCGACCTTCTGCAGCAGCGGGCGCGCGTTGCGGCACTCCGGGAAGCCGGAGCAGGCGAGGAACCGGCCGAACCGGCCCAGCTTGATCACCATGGGCCGCCCGCACTTCTCGCACACCTCGTCGGTCGGCTCGTCGGCGATCTTGACCCGGCCCATCTCCCGCTCGGCGCGCTCGACCGTCGCGTGGAAGGGGCCGTAGAACTGGCGCACCATCGGCACCCACTCCCGCTCGCCGGCGGCGATCTGGTCCAGGTCGTCCTCCATCTTGGAGGTGAAGTTCACGTCAACGATGTCCGGGAAATGCTGGACGAGCAGATCGTTGACGACGAAGCCGAGCTCGGTCGGGAACAGACGCCGCTGCTCGACCGTGACGTAGTTCCGGGCTTGCAGGGTCGCGATCGTGGGCGCGTAGGTGCTCGGCCGGCCGATGCCGAGCTCCTCCAGCGTCTTGACCAGCGTCGCCTCGGTGTAGCGCGGCGGCGGCTGGGTGAAGTGCTGCTCCGGGAGCAGTCGCACCAGGTCAAGCGGCTCGCCCGGCGCCAGCGGCGGCAGCGCCTCGCGGTCGATCTCGTCCAGGCTGTCGTCGTCCCGCCCTTCCCGGTAGATCGCCAGGAAGCCAGGGAACTTGATGACCGACCCGGTGGCGCGGAAGCGGTACGGCTTCGGCCCGCCGGCCGGCCCCGCGTCGATATCGACCGCGGTGCTGTCGAACACGGCGTTGCGCATCTGGCTGGCGATGAAGCGCTGCCAGATGAGCCGGTAGAGCTTGTAGCGCGGGCTGCTCGCGCCACCCAGGAACTCCTTGATCGACTCCGGGTCGCGCGCCGGGTCGGTGGGGCGGATCGCCTCGTGGGCCTCCTGCGCCCCCTTGGCCTTGCGCGTGTAGACCGGCGGCCGCTCCGGCAGAAACTCGGGGCCGTAGCGCTGGGCGATGACCTCGCGCGCCCGGGCCTGGGCCGAGGCCGCGACGGTGGTCGAGTCGGTGCGCATGTAGGTGATGAGGCCGACGCTGCCCGCCGGGCCGAGGTCGATCCCCTCGTACAGCTCCTGGGCGATCTGCATCGTCCGGCGCACCGGGAGGTGCAGCTTGCGCGACGCCTCCTGCTGCAGGGTGCTGGTGGTGAAGGGGGGCGCCGGGCGCCGCTGCGTCTCCTTGACCTCAACGCTGGCCACCTCGAACACGGCGCCGTCGAGGGCGCGCACGATGGCCATCGTCGTCGCCTCGTCCTTGAGGTCGGGCTTCTCGCCGTTGACCCGCGACAGCGTGGCGACGAAGGTCGCGGGTGTGCCCCGGCCTGCCGGCTCGCGCTTGGCCAGCTCGGCGTCGAGCGTCCAGTACTCCTGGGGGACGAAGCTCTGGATCTCGCGCTCGCGCTCGACGACCAGGCGCAGCGCGACCGACTGGACGCGCCCCGCCGACAGCCCCCGCTTGACCTTGCGCCAGAGCAGCGGGCTGATCTCGTAGCCCACCAGGCGGTCGAGGATGCGGCGCGCCTGCTGCGCCTCGACCAGGCGCATGTCGATCGGCCGGGGGTTGCGGAGCGCGGCCTGGATCGCCTCGGGCGTGATCTCGTGGAAGACGATGCGCCGGACCGGCTTGTCGCCCGGCTCGGTGGCCTCGACCAGGTGCCAGGCGATCGCCTCGCCCTCGCGGTCAGGGTCGGTGGCCAGCAGGATCTCCCGCGCCTCCTTGACCTCCTCCCGCAGCTCCTTGACCACCTTGCTCTTGTCGCGGGGGATGAGGTAGGCCGGCGCGAAGTCGTGGGCCGTGTCGACCCCGAGCTTGGTCTTGGGCAGGTCGCGCACGTGCCCCATCGACGCCTTGACGGTGTAGCCGCGACCGAGGATGCGGCCGATGTTGCGCGCCTTGGCTGGCGACTCGACGATGACGAGCGTGTGGTTGCCCGTCCCGTTGGTGCGCGTACTGCGGCGCGCGGTGCGCTTCGCCGTGGTGGTCGCTGCCTCAGCGGTCTTGGTGCTCGTACGCTTCTTCGTCGATCGTTCCGTCATAGTCCTCGTGTTCTGTCTCCGTCTCGCGTGGTATCGGCGCCGCCTTGCGGCGGCCGGCCGAGCACGCCGTCGCCGATGTGTCCACGTTGCCGGGCGTGGGCGGTTCGCACTCCCAGTGCCATGGCCCGCGACGGGCCGTGCCGATCGCTCGCCCGCCGTAGCGCACGACCGGCGAAGGTGTCGGCGTGGCGTGTCGATGGCCTGAAGGGGGCGTGACCCTTAATTGTACCCGGACGTGTCAAGTCCGGCGCAACGGTGTCCCCCGGCGCTCCAGGCCGACCCACCCGGCTAGCAGAGGTGATCCTGCCCCCGATCCCGCAGTCGTTGGACGATGCGCCGGACATCCTGCGCGCGGCTGCGGTGGCAGACCAGGAGCACGTCGTCGGTATCGACGATGATCAGGTCCTCGACGCCCAGCGTCGCCACGGCGCGCCCGTTGCCGAAGACGAGCGTGCGCTGGGTGTCCTCGGCCAGGTGCTCGGTGCCGATGGCCACGTTGGCGTCCTGCTGCGGGGCCAGCAGGTCGGCCAGGCTATGCCAGTCGCCCAGGTCGGTCCAGCCGAAGGATGCCGGCACCACGGCCACGTTGGTCGCGTGCTCCATGATGCGCTTGCCGTCCTTGATCGCCGGGTTGAAGGGGCCAGGCTGCACGGCGGCGTTGAAGTCCGCCACGGTCTTCTCGAGCGCGGCGGGGTCGATGCCGAGCGCCACGGCGAGGGCGTGAATCGTGTCGGCTTCGATGCGGGAGACGCCGGGCGCGGTGTACTCGTCCTGGCGCAGGAGCGGTGTCGTCTTCGCATCGAAGAGTTGCCAGGCGATGGCGCCCGGCTGTTTGAGGATCTCCGCGCCGTAGCGCGCGTAGGTGTAGTTGCGGAAGTCGGCGCCCTCGTCGAGGAACCGCTGGCCGTGGGCGTTGACGATGATACCGATCGGGTAGGACTGCTTGGAGAAGTGGTTGGTGATGGTGCGGTCGCCGAACGGGGGTGCACCGGCGTCCCACTGGATGCTGTGGCACCCGCTCCAGTGGCCGTACGGCTCGGCGCCCGCCTCGAGCGCGAGGTGCAAGCCCTCGCCGGTGTTGTACGGCGTCCCCCGCACCCTGGCCACATCCCATCCCGAACCCAGGTACATCGTGCGGAGCCGGACATCGGCCTCGAAGCCGCCGCAGGCCAGCACGACGGCGCCCGCCCGGATCTCTTCCCGGCCGCGGGGGCCATCGACCACGACGCCGACGACGGCACCGGTGGCGTCCCGCAGCAGCCACACGACCGGCGTCTCGAAGCGAATCTCCACCCCCTGGGCCTCGGCCGCCGCGCGGTGCTGCGCGATCAAGCCCACGCCGCCGCCGACCGTCCCGAGCGGCAGGTTCCCCCAGAACTGGAAGCGCCCGTCGATCTCGAACGACTGCCGATCGTATTGCAGTTGAAAGCGGATGCCGTGGTCGCGGAGCCAGCGCATGGTGTCGAGCGAGTCATGGACGAGCACCCCAGCCAGGACGGGATCGGTGCGCCCCTCGGTCACGCGCTCCAGGTCGGCCAGGAAGTCCGCCGCGGGGTAGGGTGGGACGTCGGTGCGCGCCAGGCGCTCGTCGGACGGATCGGCGAGGAGAGCCACCAGCTCGTCCAGGCTGTCGAAGGCCACGCGGTAGGCGCCGGCGGTGAAGTAGCTGTTGCCGCCGATCCACGCCTCGGGGGCCTTCTCCAGCATCAGGACACGGGCGCCGCGCTCCCGCGCGGCGTGGGCCGCGCAGAAGGCGGCGTTCCCGGTTCCCGCGATCACCACGTCGTAGCTCGCCTGCACCGATCATCCGCCCCTCGTTGGCGTGCGGCGCACGGTCGCGCAGGCACTTGTACCACAGCCGCGGCGCCGAGCGCGCGCTCAGCACGCGGGCCGCGTTGCGATGGGGGGCGCTGGGCGATATAATGCTCCCGCTGCTCCGTGCGAGCGTACGGAGCGATGGCCTTGTTGTGCCATGAATCAGATGCGATGCCTTTCTGCGCTGTTGCGCGCGCCGGATGGCAACGGCCGGCGTTGGGCCAGCGCAAGCCCGTGGAAAGGAGGCTTCGTTGCCCACCTATCAACCTCTCCCGCGCCCGTACGAATTGATGGTGCTGATCAGCCCGGAGGTGACCGACGAGGCGTTGGTTGCCGAAGTCGACGCCATCAGCGCGCTGATCGCCGAGCATGGCGGGCAGGTGACGCACGTCAAGCGTGATACGCCGTGGGGGCGGCGGCGCCTGGCCTATCCCATCAACAAGTTCCGGGATGCGACCTACGTGCTGTACCATTTCATCGGCATCCCATCGCGGGTCATCGAGTTCGAGCGCGATCTGAAGCTCAGGGATCGAGTCATCCGGTACCTCCTCATCCGCCAGGAGGAAGCCCCGGCGGCGGCTGAGCCCGCGGCTGAGGTAGCCGCGACGACGGAGGCGGCCGAGGCGGTCGAGTGACCGGCTGCGAGCGGTTAGGAGCGGCGGCATGTTCCGAGGGTTGAACAACATCCAGATCATCGGGAACCTCGGCCGCGACCCGGAGATGCGCTACACGCCGAGCGGCTCCCCGGTCTGCGACTTCTCCGTGGCGGTCAACCGGGGTCGGCGCACGCCTGATGACCAGTGGGTGGAAGAGACCGACTGGTTCACCGTGATCGCCTGGAACCGGCTGGCAGAGCAGGTCGACAACATGTCGGCCAAGGGGTTCCTCCGCAAGGGCACCAAGGTCTACGTCGATGGCCGGTTGCAGATCCGCCGCTACACCGGGAACGACGGGGTGGAGCGGACGGCGGTGGAGATCGTCGCCAACCGCGTGTTGATCCTGTCCGGCCGGGGCGACAGTGGCCCCGTCGAGCGTGGGGCACCGGCCCAGCAGGCGGGGGAGCCGGATCTCGCGCTCCCCGAGGAAGACTTCGACGACGTACCGTTCTAGTCGCGCGCTGGGCGCGGGCAAGGCGCCGGCGCTCCAGCACGGACCAGGACCTCGAGGAAGGACACCAATGGCTCAAGAGCAGCAGCAGGAGCAGCAGCAGGAGCAGACGGCGCCGGCGCAGAGCGCCGAGCGGCCACAAGCGCAGGCGGAGGCGCCCAAGCGTCGCCGGTTCGCCGGTGGCGGGCGCTATTACCCGCGCCGGAAGGTCTGCGCCTTCTGCATGGACCATATCGACGAGGTGGACTACAAGGACTTCGGCCGGCTGCGGCGGTACATCTCCGACCGTGGCAAGATCGAGCCGCGCCGGCAGACCGGGACCTGCGCCAAGCACCAGCGCCAGCTGGCGCGGGCGATCAAGCGCGCGCGCCACGTTGCGCTCCTGCCCTTCACCCAGTAGATCAGTGTGGAACCGCCGCGCGGGGGCACCCCGCGCGCTGGAAGCCCGCGGTCATCGGTCGGTCCGGGTCTCGCGCGCGGAGACCCGGAGGCCGTCCTGACCGATGCGGGTGAGCGGCCGCCGCGAGGGCCGTGCGATTGGAGATCGGTCGGGTGTCGGAGACGAAAGCAGCCCCATGAGAGAACAGCTACGCCAGTGGTTCGGGTCAGGCCGCTCGCGATCCGCCACCGCCCAGCGCTGGGTATCGCGCCGCCAGCGGGAAGAGTTTCGCCAGCGCTTGCTCCTCGTCGGCATCGCCGTCGCGGCCGTCCTCGTGGTGCTGATCCTGGTCACGGGAGCCATCTATCAGTACCTCTACCTCCCCAACCAGACCCTCGTCACCGTCAACGGGGCCAAGATCTCGCGCGGTGACTACTGGAAGATGCGGAAGCTGGAGCTGCTGAACCAGGTCCAGCAGTACTCGCAGATCGCCCAGTTCGCCTCGGGGCAGCAGCGCACGCAGTACCAGCAGTTGGCCGAGCAGGCGCGCGCCCGCCTGGATACGGTCGAGAGCGATCCCGTGGATACCCAGACCGTCAACCAGATGGTGGATGACCAGGTGCTGCTGCAGCGGCTCGACACCCTCGGCCTGACGCTGACCGACGCCGACGTCGATCAGGTCATGGAGCAGTTCTTCTCTCCCGCGCCGCAAGCGAGCCCGACCCCGACCCTGGGCGTCGATCCGACCGCGGCCGCCTGGGCGACCGCGACCGCCGAGGCGCAGGTCACGCCAACGCCGACGCCCGAGGCCAGCCCGACCGCCACGGTCGAGGCGACGGCGAGCCCGACGGGGGACGACGAGAACGCGACGGTCAGCGGCACGCCGGCCGCAGAGGACCGGGATACGACCGCCCCCGGGACGCCGGCCGTCACGCCGGCCGCGCCCCCCTCGCCCACGGCAACGCCGAACCCCGACGAGGCGCGTGCGACGGCGACCGCCACCTTCGAGCAGTACAAGCGCAACGTGCTCGATACGGCCGGCATGAGTGAGGCCGACTTCCGCCGGCTGGTCGTCCGGCCCGAGGCGGCGCGGCAGAAGGTGGTCTACCACCTCCAGTCGGCGATCCCGCAGCGCGGCGAGCAGGTGCACGCGGCGCACATCCTGGTCGCCACCGAAGCGGCGGCGCTGGCGATCGCCGAGGAGCTGCGCAGCGGGGCCGACTTCGCGACCGTGGCCAAGGAGAAGAGCGCCGACACGGCCACGGCACCGAATGGCGGGGACCTTGGCTGGTTCCCGCGCGGGGTGATGGTTGCGCCCTTCGAGGAAGCTGCCTTCCGTCTGCCGGTGGGGGAGATCAGTCAGCCGGTGCAGACGGAGTTTGGTTGGCATATCATCAAGGTGCTCGACCACGAGCAGGATCGGCCGTTGGATGTGAACACGCTGCAAACGCTGCGCAACCGGGCCTTCACCAAGTGGCTCGAAGAGCAGCGCGCGGCGTCGACCATCGAGTGGCACATCGCGGCCCCGTCGCCGACGCCGACGTCGACGGAGTTCGTGCCGCCGCCGGCCGCGCCGCCGACGCCGACACCGACCCCGTCGCCGACGCCGACCCTGCCGCCGTCCACCCCCGGCGCGGGTGAGACACCTGAGCCGACGGCGACGCCGTAGGCGGGGGACAGCGCGGGACCAGCGGGCGTCGCAGGGCGCAGTGGAAGGGATTGGGTCGTGGACACCTCCGCCCTGGTCTGCTACTTCAACGGGGAGTTCGTTCCGTTGGCCGAGGCGCGGGTCGGCGTTATGACCCACGCGCTCAACTACGGGACGGGGTGCTTCGAGGGGATCCGGGCGTACTGGAACCCCGCGCACGGCCAGCTCTACGGCTTCCGCGTTCGCGAGCACTACGAGCGGCTCCAGCGCAGTGCCCGCACGCTCATGATCACGCTGCCGCACGGGGTGGCTGAGCTGTGTGAGCTGACGGCCGAGCTGCTGCGGCGCAACCGCTTCGAGACGGATGTGTACATCCGCCCGCTGGCCTACCACGCGTCGGAGGTCGTGGGCGTGCGCCTACACGACCTGCAGTCCGGCTTCGTGATCTATGCGGTCCCGTTCGGTGATTACATCCCAACGACGGGCATCCGCGCGATGACGAGCTCGTGGCGACGGATCGACGACAACGCGGCGCCGCCGCGCGCCAAGATCACCGGCGCATACGTCAACTCCGCCTTTGCCAAGACCGAGGCTGCCCTGAACGGCTTCGACGAGGCCATCATGCTGACCCACGACGGGCACGTCTCGGAGGGCAGCGCCGAGAATATCTTCGTCGTCATCGACGGCGAGCTGATCACGCCGCCGCCTAGCGAGAACATCCTCGTCGGCATCACCCGCAACACGGTGATCACCCTGGCGCGGGACCTCCTGGGCCTGACGGTGCGCGAGCGCCCGATCGATCGAAGCGAGCTGTACGGTGCGGACGAAGTGTTGCTCTGCGGCACCGGCGCCCAGATCGTCCCGGTGCGCGAGATCGACCACCGGCCGGTCGGCACCGGCGAGGTGGGGCCGATTGCGGCGGCGCTCGCGCGGCACTACATGGACGTCGTGCGCGGCGAGAACCCGCGCTACCGGTCGTGGCTCATGCCGGTCTATGAGCCGGCGCTCTCGAACCGGTAGGGGACCATGGCGGCACCCGGCCCGGACGAGACGATCAGCCGCTGGCGGGCCGCCGCGTCGCCCGGGGGCCTCATCGGGGTCCTCTCGCTGATCCTGTGCCTGTTGGGCTGCGGGGGCGCGCTGGCGGTGCTGACCGGCCGGGCCAGCATCCCGCTCCCGTCGCCGCTCGTCGCGGTGGGGGCCCTCGTCTTCGCGCTGCTGGCCGCGCTGCTTGGCTACCTGCTCTATGGCTACCTCTCGATCGGGTATGAGTTCGGCGATCGCACGCTGGAGATCCGGTGGGCGGGGCGACGGTACACGATCGACCTGGCGGCGGTCGAGTACATGGGGCCGGCCGTCGAGGTCCTGGAGGAACGTCCGGGGCGCTGGCAGCGCTTCTGGCCGGGCTACTACGTCGGCGTGCGTCGGGATGCGATCGGGCCCGTGCGCGTCGTGGCGACGCTCCCGCTGCGGCGCCAACTGCTGGTCTCGACCGGCGAGGAGCACTTCGCCATCTCGCCCGAGCGGCCGGTGCTCTTCGTGGAGGAGTACGGGCGACTGCGCCGCGCGCTCGATGCCCAGCGGACCGGCGGGCTCCCGACCGTCGAGCCGGGGCAGGGCGCGCAGCGGCTGGCCGACGCGGGCTGGACCATGCAGTACCCGATCATCACGCCGGCACGCGGGGCACCGCCGGCCGAGGGCGCGCCGGCACCAGCCGCGCATCAGATCGCCGCGCCCGGGCGGGGCGTCAGCCCGCTCCTCCGACCGGTCTTGCTCACGGACCTGGTCGCGGTCGGCTTCCTGGCCCTGGCGATCCTGCTCAACCTGAGCATCGTCGCCTACATCCTCCTGCGCTACGACAGCATCCCCCAATCGATCGCGCTCCACTGGAACGTCAATGGCCTGCCCGACCGCATCGGCTCGCCCCGGGAGATCTGGACGCTGCCGTTGATGACCGGCCTGGTGACGCTGGCCAACTTCGCCATGGCCTGGAGCATCGTCACGTTCGATCGCTTTGCGGCGCGCTTCCTCTTAGGGGCCACCTGTCTCGTCCAGCTCGGTGCCTGGGTCGCGCTCATCACCTTGATCTAGCCGGCCCAGGGGGGCGAGCGGCGGTGGAACTGACGCATGTGCGGCGCGTGTGGACGGGTGGGTGCGCGCCGTGGACGGGAAGCCTCGGGCCTGCCGGGCTCGCCGCCCTCGTTGGGTGGACCGTGCCCGCCGGCTCCGCGCGCATCGTTTGGAGGGGAGCGGTATGAGCCGGCGGTTTGTGATCCTCCTCGGTCTTCTCGCGCTGGTGAGCGTGGCTTGCAGCCTGCGGCCGGCATCGGCACCGACGCCGACGCTGCCGCCAAGCCCCACGGCGACCGCCACCCCCACGGCAACCCCGACGCCCACCCCGACGCCGAGTCCCACCCCGACGCCGAGCCCGACGCCGGTCGCCCACCGCTCACCGCTCACTGGCGAGCCGATGGACCAGGAGCCGCCGCGCCCGATCGCGGTGCAGGTCGACAATGCGCCTGGGGCCCGCCCTCAGACCGGCCTGACCCACGCGGATGTCGTCTATGAGACGCCGACCGAGGCGCAGCTCACGCGGTTCACCGCCCTCTTCCAGACCCGGCAACCGGAGGTCGTCGGTCCGGTCCGGAGCGCCCGCCTGATCAACCTGGAGGTGGTGCCCATGCACGACGCGATGCTGGCCTACTCCGGAGCGGCAATCGGCGTCCAGGCGCGGCTGACCCGGGCCGGACTGGACCTGCTCCTCGTCGAGGGCAACGCAACCGAGGCGGGTTGGCGCGACAGGACGCGCGTTGCGCCCCACAACCTGTACACCTCGATCCCCGCCCTGCGCGCGGTCGCAGATCGATTTGGGTGGTCGCGCCCGTCGACGGCGCAGCCGTTCGCGTTCGGCTCACCATCGGGCGGCGGCGAGCCGTCGTCCGGCGTCGACATCCCGTATGCGACCGGGCCGGTCTCCTTCCAATACGACCCTGCGCGGAACCGCTACCTCCGGTTCATGGAGGGCACTGCGCACAGCGACGCGCAGAGCGGCGAGCAGATCGCGCCGCGAAACGTCGTCGTCCTCTTCACCACGTTCACACAGATCGAGATGGCGGAGGAACTGGGGGCCTACTCGCTCCATGTCGATCTCCGGAGCGGTGGCGACGCATGGATCTTCCGCGACGGGAAGCGCTATGGTGCCCGCTGGGCGCGGTCAGGCTTGACGGAAACCCTGCGCTTTACCGACCCCGCGACCGGGGAGGCGGTGACGCTCGGCGAGGGCCAGACCTGGATCTGCCTGGTCCCGCAGTGGCTCGACGCCGCCCCGAGGCCGTGAAGGGCCTCTGCTATAATGAGCCGGGCGTCATCCCGGCGAGCGCCGCGTACGTGTACATTGCCCCGGCTGTGGTGGCGGGCGCGGGTGGAATACCAGGCGGAGGACGATGGCCAATCTCATCACGGTCGGTCGTTTGCTCCTCCTGTTCGTGACGATTGCCCTGATCTACACCGCTTCGTACCCGCTGGCGATCCTCGCGATCGGCTTGATCGTGGTCGTTTTCCTTAGTGATGGGCTGGATGGCTTCGTCGCCCGCCGGCGCAACTCCGCCAGCGACTTCGGCGCGGTGCTCGACATCGCCGGTGACCGGGTCGTCGAGAATGCCCTCTGGATCGTCTTCGCTGAGCTGGGCTTGATCGGGGTGTGGGCGCCCCTGGTGGTGATGACGCGCGGGTTCTTCGTCGACGCGATGCGCAGCATCACCTACGCGCAGGGGAAGTCGGCCTTCGGCGAGAACACTATGATGCTCACACCGCTAAGCCGCTTCCTGACGGCGTCCCGGTTCATGCGCGCCTTCTACGGGGCGGCTAAGGCGGTCGGGTTCGTCTTCCTCACCGGCCTGTTCGCCGCCCGCCTGCCAGTGGCCCAGGGCACCACGGTCGGCATGCTCTACGAGCAAGCCTGGCTCCGCTGGCTTGGCTGGGGTATGGTGTACTCCGCGCTGGCGTTGACGATCATCCGGGGAGTGCCCGTGCTGATCGACGCCATGTACTACATTCGGGGTGACCGCAAGGGATGGCAGTGATCGCAGCCGTCTTCGACGTGGACCGCACGCTCCTGCCGAACACGACGGCGGAGCGTTTGTTCCTCCGCTTCTTGCTCCGGGAGCGGGCCCTGGGCGTCGGAGCGGTGGAAGCGACGCTGCGATTTCTGGCCCTCCGTGGATGGCGGCATCCCGTCCGTGAGCTGCGCGCGCACCGTCCCTGGCTGCGCGGCCAGGCCGAGCAGACGATGGTCGAGCTGGGGGAGCGGTGCTTCGAGGAGGTCATCTGGCCGCGTCTCGCCGCCCGCGGGATCGATCGGGTGCGCTACCACAACGAGGCCGGCCACCACACCGTACTCCTGTCGGGCTCACTCCCCTACGTGCTGCAGCCCATGGCGCGCATGCTTGGGGTACGGCACGTGATCTGTAGCGAGCCGGCGGCACGGAATCAGCGACTCACCGGGCGGCTGGCCGGGTTGCATCCCTACGGCGCCGCCAAGGCGCTCCTGATCCGCCGGTTCGCCGAGCATGCGAAGGTCGACCTGGCCCGCTCCTACTGCTATGCAGACCATCACTCGGATGAGGGGGTTCTCCGGCTGTTCGGGCACCCGGTCTGCATCAATCCGAACGACCGGCTCCGCGCGATCGCCCAGCGCCTGGGCTGGCCGGTCGAAGAGTTTCGGTGACCGGGCGCCATGGGCGACCACGGGGGGCACGCGTGCTGGGAAGCACGACCGAGGCGGTCCCCGACTCCTTCAAGGCCCGGCTGAGCGTCCGCCTGGCGTGGCTGCTGGGGTACCTGCTGCACTGGCTGCCCCGCTCATGGGCCTACTGGCTGGCTGATCGGGCCGGAGGGGTAGTCTACCGTCTGTTTCCGACGTATCGCGGCAACGTGCGCGCCAACCTCGCGCCGGTGCTCGGGCGGACGACGGCCGATGACGAGCTCGATCGGGTGGTCCGGCGCGTGTTCCAGACCAGCGCCCGGAACTTCGTCGATCTCCTTGGGATGCCGTTCGTCCCCGCTCACCAGTTGCGGGAGCGGGTGCACGCGGCGCCGAGCGTGTGGGCCGAACTGGACGGGGTCCTGGCGTCGGGGCGCGGAGCGATCCTGGCCACCGCGCACCTCGGCGCGTTCGACATCGTGGCGCAGGTGCTCGCGATCAGTGGCTACGCCGTCACCGCGCTGACCGCGCGTACCGTCCCCGAGTTCATCCACGTCGCGGTGAACTACCTCCGCAGTTGCCGGGGGCTCACGCTCGAGCCGGCGACGCCGGGTGGGGTGCGGCGGGCTATACGGGCGCTGGAGCGCGGCGAGGTGGTCGGCATTGCCGCCGACCGCGACTTCTTTCACAGCGGCCTGCCGGTGGCCTTCTTCGGCCGGCAGACGACCCTGCCGCCCGGCCCGGTGCGGATCGCGCGGCAGGCGCAGGTGCCGCTCATCCCCGCCTTCGCCGTGCGGCGCGCCGACGGCTACGAGTTGCGGTTCGACGCCCCCATCCACGTGCCCCGGACGGAGGATGCCGAGGCCGATCTCCGCGTGGGCCTGGAGCGGCTGGCTGCCGTCTTCGAGCGGTATATCAGCCAGAACGCGGACCAGTGGGTCATGTTCCAGCGGGTCTGGCCGATGCAGCCGGCGCCCGCCTTGCGCGTCTTCCCGGTCGGCTCTCCACTCGAAGGGGAATTGCTTGGCCGCGGTGCCGATCGCGCCCGTCCGCTGACCGCCGCGCCGGACGCGCCCACAGATCATATGGACTCGCCGCCGTCACCGTCACCGGCAGCAACTCGCCGACCGGCCACGCCCCAGGAATGAAGACCAGGCCGTCCACCTCGGGCGCATGCCGACGTGCCCGCCCGACGGAGATCGGCTCGGTGTGCCCGCGCTCATCCTCCAACTCGCCGACGGCCTCGATCAGGACGTCCAGCGTGCGGCCGACGAGCGCCTGATTCTTCTTGAGTGAGATCCTCTGCTGGAGCTCCATGATGGCCGCCCGCCGCTCCTCGGCGACTGCGGGCGGGACCGGATCGGAGAGGCGCGCGCTCGGGGTGTTGGGTTCGTAGGAGTAGGTGAAAACGCCGACGTGGTCGAACTCCACCTCGGCCACGAAGTCGTAGAGTCGCCGGAATTGCTCCTCGGTCTCGCCAGGGTAGCCCACGATCAGGGTGGTGCGCATGACCACCTCAGGAAGCCGGGTACGCGCGTGCTCGATCAGCCGGCGCGTCATGTCAATACTGCTCGGCCGTCCCATGCGCCGCAGCACCGTCGGGTCCGCATGCTGGATCGGCATGTCGAGGTAGGGGACGCACATCGGGAGCTCGGCCATGGTGTCCACCAGCCGGAGCGTCAGCGGGCTGGGGTAGATGTAGAGCATGCGCAGCCAGGGCAGCTCGGGCACCTGCTCCGCGATGAGGCGCAGCAGGCCGGGCAGGCCGTGCTTGATCCCGAGGTCCGCGCCGTAGCGGATGGTGTCCTGGGCGACCAGGACGATCTCCTTGGTCCCGCCGTCGACCAGCTCGCGGATCTCGCGCACCACGTCCGACGGGCGCTTGGAGACCTGCCGCCCCTTGATCAGGGGGATGACGCAGAAGTGGCAGCCGTGGTCACAGCCGTCGGCGATCTTGACGTAGGCGCTCGGGCCCGCATCGCGACGCGCGAAGGTGGTGAGCATCCCGGCCGGGTCGTACGGGGGCGGCGGCGGGCCGTCCTCGTAGCCGAGCAGCCGGCCGACCACGTGGCCGATGTTCGCCCACTCCCGCGTCGAGAGGATGGCGTCGACCCCGGCTGGGATCTCCTGGCGGTGCTCGCCCAGCGCGGCCATGCAGCCCGCAGCGATCACGACCTGGTCCGGCCGGCGCCGCGCGAGCAGTTCGTTGATGGCGTTCACGGACTCCTGGCGGGAGGCGGCCAGGAAGCCGCAGGTGTTGACGATGAGCACCCGCGCGTCCTCCGGGCGCGCCGCCCTGGTCATCCCTTGCTCGGTCAGGAGCCGGGCGATGCCCTGCGAATCGACCTCGTTCTTGGAGCACCCGAGCGTGACGATGTGGAAGGACTCGTTCACGATTGGCTCCTGCCTGCTGCGCGGCACGTCATGGGTCATCCGGGGTGCCTCAGGTTTCGCGTCCGGCCTCGCCGCTGCCCCGGTTGGTCTGGCCCGAGCGCTGCCGGGGCGGCGGGCGCAGGGTACGCATTATGCCTGATGCGTCACGCCCCGCGCACGACGCCTCAGCGGTAGTTGACGAACTGGAGGGCGACCGGAAAGTCTTCGCCGCGCAGGCGCTGGATGACGGCCTGGAGGTCGTCCTTGCTCTTCCCGGAAACGCGCACGGCGTCGCCCTGGATCTGCGGCGTGACCTTCTTGAACTCGGCGCGGATCTGCTTGACGAGCTGGCGCGCCAGGTCTTCCGGGATCCCTCGCCGGACCAGGATCACCTGCCGCACGCGCCCGCCGCTCGCCGCTTCCGGCGGCTGATAGTCGAGGATCGTGAGGGACAACCCCCGGCGCACCACCCGCGTCTCGAGGATCTCGCGCACCGCGGTGAGGGTGAACTCGCTGGCGGTGTTGATGACCAGCCGATCCTTCTCGATGGCGATCTCCGTGCGGGTGTCCTTCAGGTCGTAGCGGGTGCTGATCTCCCGCAGCGCCTGGTCGACCGCGTTGCGGAGCTCCTGCCCGTCGAAATCGGAAACGATATCAAACGAGTAGGTCGCAGCCACCACTCCCCCTCTCGTGTACGCCGGGCCTAGTATGTCCAACGGCCCGCGCCCGAAGCAAGGCGTTCAACGGGCGGGGTCCTGCCCGGCGGGCGAGCGATCGGCCGAGCCAGGCGGCAGGAACTCGGGTGGCTCCGGCGCAACCTGGAGCAGCCCCGCCTCGGTCCCGGTCACGCGCACCGCCTGGCCGGAGGCCACGGTGCCGCGGACGGGCCTGGCGGGCCACTCCTGGTCCGCGATCCGGACAGTGCCGAGGGGCGCGAGAGGCCGGATAACGGTGCCGGTGCGCCCGATGAGCGCCGCCGCGGCGGCGGCCACCAACGCGCGCGGGCACTGGCACCGTGTCGTCTGGGATCGGCCCGATCGCCCCAGGCACCCACGCATCAACTGCCCGCCGCCATCTCTCCGGGGCGTTCGCAGTGCGCCCAATCGCTGGTACGATGCGGTAATCGTAGCATGGGAGGCGACCGGGGAGGCCGCGGCCGTGCGCGGGCGGAAGGGAGCCATGTGGTGGGAAGCATCCTGGACATCGTTTGGATCCTCGTGCTGCTCCAGCTCTTCGTGCCGGTGTTGCAGCGCTCGCTGCAGACGACCCGGCGCCGTACGATGATGCGGCGGATCGAGCGGGCGCGCGGGTCACGCCTCATCACGATCATCCACCGTCAGGAGACCATGAGCCTGCTGGGCTTCCCGATCGCGCGCTACATCGATATCGAGGACTCGGAGCAGGTGCTGCGCGCGATTCGGCTCACGCCGGACGACATGCCCGTTGACGTGGTGCTGCATACGCCGGGCGGCCTGGTGATCGCCGCCGAGCAGATCGCGGAGGCGCTCAAGCGGCACAAGGGCCGGGTGACGGTCTTCGTGCCGCACTACGCCATGTCGGGTGGGACCCTGATCGCGCTCGGCGCCGACGAGATCGTGATGGATCCCGATGCCGTACTCGGGCCGGTCGATCCGCAGATCGGGGGACCGGGGGGCGCGACCTACCCGGCGGCCTCGATCCTGAAGGCGCTGGAGGAGCCGAACCCCAATCGTGACGACGAGACCCTGATCCTCGGGGATCTGGCGAGAAAGGCGCTGCAGCAGGTCTACACGACGACCTACAACCTCCTGGCGAAGCACATGCCGCCCGAGCAGGCGGACCGAACCGCGCGGGCCCTGAGCAGCGGGCAGTGGACGCATGACTACCCGATCGATGTGCAGCAGGCGCGGGAGCTGGGGCTGCCGGTCAGCGATCAGATGCCGCCGGAGATCTACGCCCTGATGGAGCTCTACCCGCAGACCTCGCAGCGCCGCCCGAGTGTCGAGTATGTGCCGGTGCCGTACGAGCCCGTGCTGCCACGCCGCCGGGACCGCAATGGGCGCGGCGCCTGAGCGGGCGCCAGCGCGGCGCGCCCGGCGTCGTTTGACACCCGCGGCGCGGCTGTGTTACCATTCTCGTCGGCGGAGGGCGGGGCCCTCCGCCTCACACACAGTGCGAACGGCGTCGAACGGGAGTAGTAGACCGACGGCGCAGCGAGCTGCCGGCCGGTGCGAGGCAGCGAACCGGTCGAACTCGCCCGGGAGCCGCGGCGGTGAGGGGTGAGTCCGGTAGCCGTCGCCGGGTAACCTCCGTTATCGGGTCGAGAGCGGATAGGCGCGGGGCTGTAGCTCAGCTGGGAGAGCGCAACGCTGGCAGCGTTGAAGTCAGGGGTTCGAGTCCCCTCAGCTCCACCAACACACCGCCTATCAACCAGGGTGGTACCGCGGAAGACGAGCCTTTCGTCCCTGATCGGGGCAAAGGCTCGTTCGCGTTAATGCTGCGGCGCAGCCGGTCTCCTTGGGGGCAGCGGTGCGCGGGAGCCACCCCACCCGGGGAGCCGACTCCCGCGGCGTGGTTCCCGGCCGCAGCGGTTGGTCGGTCCGGCACCAGCGGCGGCACCGCCTGCCGGGCCGCCGGCGACGATCACGGCGCACACCCCACACGATGCTGCGTACAGGAGGAGCATGATGGCGAGCGCGAAGCAGGCCGTGCGGCGCGATTCCTACCAGCCGCAGGTGATCGAACGGAAGTGGCAAAAGATCTGGGAAGAGACCCAGATCTACCGGGTGGTGGAGGACCCCAGTCGGCCGAAGTGGTACCACCTGACGATGTACCCCTACCCATCGGGCGACCTCCACATCGGGCACTGGTACGCCATGGCGCCGTCCGACGCGGCGGCCCGCTTCAAGCGCATGCTGGGCTACAACGTCCTGTTCCCGATGGGGTTCGACGCCTTCGGGCTGCCGGCCGAGAATGCCGCCATCACCCGCGGCATCCATCCGTACCGCTGGACGATGGACAACATCGAGCGCATGCGGAAGCAGCTGCGCTCGATGGGCGCGATGTTCGACTGGTCCCGTGAGATCATCACCTGCCTGCCGGAGTACTACCGCTGGAATCAGTGGTTCTTCCTGCAGTTCTACAAGAACGGGCTGGCGTACAAGGCGAAGGCCCCGGTCTGGTGGTGCCCCCGGTGCCAGACCGTGCTGGCCAACGAGCAGGTCATCAATGGGCGCTGCGAGCGGTGCGGCACCGAGGTCTACCGGCGCGATCTGGAGCAGTGGTTCTTCCGCATCACCAAGTATGCGGAGGAGCTACTGAAGTTCGACGGCATCGAGTGGCCCGAGCGGGTCATCACCATGCAGCGTAACTGGATCGGCCGCTCGGAGGGCGCCCGCGTGCGCTTCGAGACCGAGTCCGGTGGCGCCATCGAGGTCTTCACCACCCGGCCGGACACGCTGTGGGGGGCGACCTTCCTGGTGCTGGCGCCCGAGCATCCGTTGGTCGAGGTGCTGACCACCCCGGAGCAGCGCCCCGAGATCGAGGCGTACGTGGCCCAGGCGCGCCGCGAGAGCGAGATCGAGCGCACCGCCACCGACCGGGAGAAGACCGGCGTCTTCACCGGGGGCTATGCCCGGAACCCGGTGAACGGCGAGCGGATCCCGGTCTGGATCGCGGACTACGTCCTGATGGGCTACGGCACCGGGGCGATCATGGCCGTGCCCGCGCACGACCAGCGCGACTTCGAGTTCGCGCGCACGTTCGGTCTGCCGATCCGGGTGGTCATCCAGCCCGAGGGGCAGACGCTGGACCCGGCCACTATGTCCGAGGCGTACGCGGGCGACGGCCACATGGTCAACTCCGGGCCCTTCGACGGCACCCCGACGGCGGGCGGCGAGGCGATCCGCCGGGTGACCGCCTGGCTGGAGGAGCAGGGGCTGGGCAAGGGCGAGGTGACCTACCGGCTGCGTGACTGGCTGATCTCGCGCCAGCGCTACTGGGGCACGCCGATTCCGATCATCTACTGCGACCGCTGCGGCACGGTGCCGGTCCCGGAGGATCAACTGCCGGTGCTGCTGCCCGAGGACGCGGAGTTTGCGCCCACCGGCGTCTCGCCGCTGAAGACCGACGAGGACTTCGTCAACACCACGTGTCCGACGTGCGGCGGCCCCGCCCGGCGCGAGACCGACACGATGGACACCTTCGTCGACTCGTCCTGGTACCAGTACCGCTACCTGAGCCCGCACTACGACAAGGGGCCGTTCGATCCGAAGGCTGTGGCGTACTGGGCGCCGGTCGATCAGTACACGGGTGGCATCGAGCACGCAACGATGCACCTGATGTACGCGCGCTTCTTCACCAAGGCGCTGCGCGACCTCGGGCTCCTGAACTTCGACGAGCCGTTCCTGCGGCTGTTCAACCAGGGCATCATCCTGGGCGAGGACAACGAGAAGATGTCCAAGAGCCGCGGGAACGTGATCGACCCGGATGACCTGGTCGCCGAGCTGGGGGCCGACGTCGTGCGCCTCTACCTGATGTTCATCGCGCCGTGGGAGCAGGGCGGGCCGTGGTCGTCGCGCGGGATCGCCGGCGTCGACCGCTTCGTCCGGCGCGTCTGGGCGATCGTGACCGAGACGGCCGACATGCCGGCGGATGGGCCGGAGAGCGACGCGGCGCGCCGCCTGCGCAAGCTCACCCACCGCACCATCAAGACGGTGACGGCCGATATCAGCGGCTTCCAGTTCAACACCATGATCGCCCGTCTGATGGAGTTCGTGAATGAACTGTCCGCACTGCGCGACAGTGACGTGGTGCGGACGGCATCCTGGCAGGAGGCCACCCGAACGCTGACCCTGCTGCTGGCGCCGCTCGCGCCCCACCTGGCTGAGGAACTGTGGGAGCGCCTGGGCGGGCCCTACAGCGTCCACCAGCAGTCCTGGCCGTCGTTCGATCCTGAGCTGGCGGCGGCCGAGACCTTCGAGTTGGTGGTGCAGGTCAACGGGCGGGTGCGCGACCGCCTGGAGGTACCGGTGGATATCACCGAGCAGCAGGCCATCGATCTGGCGCTGGCCAGCCCGCGTGCCCAGGAGCATCTCCAGGGGCGGACGATCCGGCGCACGGTCTACGTTCCCGGCCGCCTCGTCAACATCGTGACGGGGTGAGGCCGGTCAGCGAGTCACGCGCCACCGCGCGGCCGCCGCGGTCACCCGCGGCGGCCGCTTTATTGCTCCCGTCCTTGACGAAATTGCGAGGAACCGCGGGGCGACCCACGGTCGGCGGGAGGGCACGCTCGACCGGACCTGCGCGCACGTTCGCCGGTGTTGCGGGAGAGCGCTGCGACGTGAGGTGCGAATGCACCTTAACGCAACGTCATGGCAGTGATGATTGACATGTGAGCAACACTGGCGTAGGATCGTGCAAGATCGCTCGAGTGTACTGAGGATGACCGTGCCAGTCCGGCCGGGATGGCACAACCCGGCATGCCGACGACTCGTGAGTCGGGTTGGGGTTGCGCATCCGATCACGACAGTACCGCCGGTGGTGGCTCGTCCATCGCCGCAACTCCTGGCCCGCGTGGGCGAGCGCGTCGAGCGGCGCCGACCCGGACCGCACCATCCTGTGCCCGTGATCGCTCAGGCACCTGGGACGCGCCCGAGAGCGCCACCGGCGCCCCGCAGCGTCGTGTGGGAGGGAGGGAACGATGCGCATTCTGGTGGTGGATCCAACAACGCGGACCCAACAGTTCCTGTGCTTCGTCCTCGGCGAAGCCGGTCACGTGGTGGTCCCGGTGCCGAACGGCACCTTGGCGCTCCAGCAGGTGAAGCAGCAGGTGGTCGGCGCGGTGCTGCTGGAGGCGGAGCTGCCGGACATGGACGGCTGCGAGCTGTGCAAGGAG
>JASBVL010000060.1 GCA_029961075.1 Sphaerobacter sp. | reverse complement strand
GCGCGTAACCGCGTGTTCGCATTGTTAAGGTCGATCACCTGCCATGCGGCGCGATGATCGTCAGCCGATCTGCTCGAGCTCCTCGGCAATCTGCCGAAGGCGCCGAGCGTTGATCGCGTAGTACTTCATGCCGTTGGTCGGCCGCACCCGAACGATGTCCGCAGCTTCCAGCATGGCCAGGTGACGCGACACCGCGGACTGGCTGATCCCCAGCCGACCAACGATCTCCTGCGCGTACATCTCCCCGCCCTGCAGCATCTCGATGATGCGGAGGCGGGTCCCATCGGCGAGCGCTCGCAACCCGGGGAGGAGATCGGCCGAGAGGTTGGATCCTCGTGCGGGCTGGGTGACCGCGCTGGTGCGCTGGCAGTTGAAGTAGAGGATCAACTCCGGCGGATACAGGATGAACTGCGCGAAGTTCCCCAGGTGGTACGACGGGCAGACGGTGACGCGCTCTACCTGCGGCAGGGCGATCTGCACCTCTTCCGGCAGCCGGTGCCCGCTCACCTCTTCGAAGGCAGCGGCGACGCTCGGGTAGGTGGTGGAGCGGGCTTGCCGCAGGGCGCGCCGCATCTCCGGCAGCGCGCGCGCGTACTCCTCGCCGTAGCAGTCGTACCAGAAGCGCTCGATCAGAGAGATCGTACGCGCCTTGAGTTGTTCAGGTGCCAGAACCAGGTCCACCGCCTCGTTCAGGTCGGCGCGGGTGATCCCTGGTTCCATGAACGCGCGCCAGGCGGCCCGATCCGCCGTGTCCGGCGGCGCCACCGTGACGCCGCGGTCGCGATACACCCTGAGCAACGCCTGTGCCATCATTGAATGATATGCCCAGGGTGGCAGACTCCGCAGGTGCTGGATGTAGTCCTCAAAGTCGGCATCCAGCCGGGCCGGTGCGAACGGGTCGAAGGACATCAACAACTCTTCGACGTAGTACAGGAGCCGGCCAGAGCAGCCCAGCACGGTATCGAGATCGTGCCGGGTCTCCGGATCCAAGCGTTCTCGCGCCTCAACCAGCCAGCGGTCAAACCGCCGCGGGTCGGTCGCCCGATAGACCAGCGATATCGCCGATGTCAGGTCGAGCGGCACGGACACCGCGAATTCCAGCTTGAGCGCCGGCCGGCCCAGAATGAGTTCGCCCATGCGCTGTCCCGGCCCAACGTATCTGCTCCGCTGGAGCCTGCCCGTTATCGCGGCATGAGCATATCATGGTATCGCCAGGGTGTCAACCGGCCGTTAGGCGTCACCCGTCATCCGTGGGGCGGGGCAGTATTGCGTACTGCGTGTTGCGTATTCCGTATTCTTCCCTCTCCAAGCCTTGGGAGACGCGCCGGGGGTGAGGGGCACGCACCACGCACCACGGAATACGCAATACGCCATCACGTATGACGCATGACGGGTGACGCCTGCCGCCTCACGACCCCTGCGCCGCCAGCCGCGCGTAGTCCTCCCGCGGCGGGCTGAACACGTCCAGCACCAGACACCCGTCCGCGAACGTCCGCGCCGAATGCACCACCCCGCCCGGGATGGTGTAGGCCATCCCCGGCCGGAGCACGCGCGTCTCCTCGCCGATCGTCAGCTCGAGCGTCCCCTCCAGCATGACCCCCGCCTGCTCGTGCGGGTGCTGGTGCGCCGGCATCGTCTGGTTCGGCGCGATCCGCACCCAGTTGAGCATCAGGCGCCGCCCCTGGATCGCCTGCATGGTGAACCCCGGCAGCGGCGAGAAGGCGGGAATCTCCGCCACGTCGTAGAAGCCGGGTGCGCCCTCGCGCTGCTCGCCCGTGCTCATCGGACCGCCTCCCCTCTCGGGCGCGGCGCGTCGCACGCCGCCCCCCTGCCTGCTGTCGTCGACCTGGGCGCCGAGTATACCCCGCGCCGCCCGCCCCGCGCGCCGGTTCCTCGGTGTCAAAGGTCCGGCCACGAGGTGGTAGAATCCTCGACGGGCTGGGGAGCGCGGTGTCCGGCCCGACGCGACAGGAGGAGCCCGTGGCCGACGGAGCCATTGCCGCCGACCGCTTTCTGCGTGCCTGCCGGCGCCAGCCGGTGGACTGCACGCCCGTCTGGTTCATGCGTCAGGCCGGACGCTACATGGCCGAGTACCGCGCCATCCGCGCCCGCCACACCTTACTCGAGATCTGCGCCCAGCCCGAGCTCGCCGCCGAGGTCACCCTCCAGCCGATCGACCGACTCGGGGTGGACGCCGCCATCATCTTCGCCGACATCCTGCTCCCGCTCGTGCCGATGGGGATCGAGCTGACGTTCGCCGCCGGGGAAGGGCCGGTGATCCACAACCCGGTGCGCACCGCCGCCGACGTCGCGGCGCTGGTCGTGCGCGAGCCGGAGGAGGCCACGCCGAGCGTGCTGGAGGCCATCCGCCTGGTCCGGCACGAGCTGGACGGCCGGGTGCCGCTGATCGGCTTCGCGGGCGGCCCCTTCACCGTCGCCAGCTACCTCATCGAGGGCGGCAGCTCCCGCGACTACCGGCGCACCAAAGCGCTCATGTACCGCGCCCCCGAAGTCTGGGAGGCGCTGATGGCGAAGCTGAGCGACATGACGGCGCGCTACCTGGCCGGGCAGATCCGGGCCGGGGCGCAGGCCGTTCAGCTCTTCGAGTCCTGGGTCGGGGCGCTCGCCCCGTGCGACTTCGAGCGGCGCGTGCTCCCCTCCCTGCGCCGCATCGTCGCCGCGGTGGCGCCGCTCGGCGCGCCGGTGATCGTGTTCGGCACCGGCACGGCGGGGCTGCTCCCGGCCCTGGCGACCACCGGTGCCGACGTGGTCGGCCTCGACTGGCGCATCGCGCTCGACGACGGTTGGGCCCGCGTCGGCCACAACCGGGCCGTGCAGGGCAACCTCGACCCGCTCGTCCTGTTCGGCCCCCGCGAGGAGATCGAGCGGCACGTGCTGGACATCCTCCGCCGCGCCGGCGGGCGCCCCGGCCACATCTTCAACCTGGGCCACGGCATCCTGCCCGAGACGCCGGTGGACAACGTCCGCTTCGTCGTCGAGCTGGTGCACGAGGTGAGCGCGCGTGAGGGGTGAGGCGTGTCGCGTAGACCGTAGTGCGGAGTGCGTAGTGCGTCATACGCCACCCTCACCCCCGGCCCCTCTCCCAACGCTGGGAGAGGGGAGCAGGACGGAACACGGACTACGGCGTACGCACCACCTACCGCGTAGGGGGAGCGAATGCGCATCCTGATCATCGGCGGGACCCGCTTCATCGGCCCGCACCTGGTCCGGCACCTCGTCGCGCAGGGGCACGAGGTCACGCTCTACCATCGGGGCCAGACGCCGGCCCCACTGCCGCCCGCGGTGCGCCACCTCTACGGCGAGCGGCGCGAGCTGCCCGCCCGGCGGGCCGAGCTGGCGCGCCTGGCGCCCGAGGTCGCCGTCGATCTGTTCGCCATGACCGCGGCCGACGCCCGCGCCGCGGTCGCCGGGCTGCGCGGCATCGCCGGGCGGCTCACGGTGATCAGCAGCATCGACGTCTACCGCGCCTTCGGCCGCGTCATTGGGGTGGAGCCGGGCCCGCCCGACCCGGTGCCCCTCACCGAGGCGTCGCCGCTGCGGGAGCGCCGCTACCCCTACCGGAGCGCCCCGCCGCGCCCCGCCGACGACCCCGACCGCTGGCGCGACGACTACGACAAGATCCTGGTCGAGCAGATCGTGATGAGCGAGCCGGAGCTGCCGGGCACCGTCCTGCGCCTGCCGATGGTCTACGGCCCGGGCGACACCCAGCACCGGCTCTTCCTCTACCTGAAGCGGATGGACGACGGCCGGCGGGTCATCGTCCTCGACGAGCAGACCGCGCGGTGGCGGGGCGCCCGCGGGTACGTCGAGAACATCGCCGCGGCGATCGCGCTGGCGGCGACCGACCCGCGCGCCGCCGGGCGGATCTACCATGTCGCCGAGCCGGAGACGCCCACCGAGGCCGACTGGGTGCGGGCCATCGGCCAGGCAGCCGGCTGGGATGGCGAGGTCGTCACCGTGCCGGCCGATCGCTGGCGCGCCCCCGGGTCGATCCCGGGCGACCTGGCGCAGCACCTGTCGGTGGAGAGCAGCCGCATCCGGGGGGAGCTTGGCTACGTCGAGCCGGTGCCGGTCGACGAGGCGCTGCGCCGGGCTGTCGCCTGGGAGCGCGCCCACCCGCCGGCGCGGTACGACCCCGCGCGCTTCGACTACGCCGCCGAGGATGCGGCCCTGGCCGCCCGCTGAGCCGCGGGGGCACGAGCGGGCACGGGACCGAGTGAGCAGTGGAGAGATGACCCGAATGCACGAGTCGCACCGGACGGACGGGGGCCGCGCGCCGTCGCGCATCGGCGTGCTGCTGATGGCCTACGGCGGGCCCAATTCCCTGGAGGACATCCCCGCCTACCTCAGCGACGTGCGGGGAGGCCGCCCCTACTCCGCCGAGCTGCTGGAGGAGCTCACCGAGCGCTACCGCCGCATCGGCGGGCGCTCGCCGATCGTCGAGCTGACGCGGGCGCAGGCCGCCGGCGTGGAGCGGGAGCTGAACGCCGCCGCCCCGCCCGGGACGGTCTTCCGCACCTACGTCGGCATGCGTCACTGGCACCCGTACATCCGCGAGGTGGTGCCCGACATCCTGGCCGACGGCGTGGAGCGGTTGGTCGCGGTGGTCATGGCGCCGCACTACTCCCGCATGAGCGTCGGCGCCTACCTGGAGCGGTTGGACGAGGCGCTGCGCGAGCACGGGGCCGACCTGCCGGTGCTGACGGTCGAGAGCTGGAAGGTGCAGCCCGCCTTCATCGCGGCGGTGGCCGAGCGCATCCAGGAGGCGCTGGCGCGCTTCCCCGCGGCGGAGCGCGATCGCGTCACCCTCGTCTTCACCGCCCACAGCCTGCCGGAGCGCATCCTCGAGTGGGGCGACCCCTACCCGGAGGAGCTGCGCAGCTCGGTGCAGGCCGTGGTCGCCGTGGTGCGGCCCGCGCGCTGGTGCTTCGCCTACCAGAGCGCCGGGGCGACGGCCGAGCCCTGGCTCGGCCCGCCGCTGGAGGAGACCCTGGAGGCGCTGGCCAGGGATGGGATCAGACACGTCCTGGTCGTGCCGATCGGCTTCCTCTGCGACCACGTCGAGGTGCTGTACGACATCGACATCGAGGCGCGGGAGCTGGCCGAGCGGCTCGGGCTGCGGCTGGAGCGGACCGCGTCCCTGAACGATCACCCGCTGCTGTGCCGGGCGGTCGCTGACACGGTGCGCGCGCGGCTCGGCCAGCCGGGGGCGGCGACGGTGTAAGCGAAGGGGGCAGGCGCATGGCAGCGGGCCGGGTCGCGATCGTCGGCGGGGGCATCGCCGGGCTGGCCGCTGCCTACCGGCTGCGGCAGGCCGACGCCGGGCTCGAGCTGACGCTCATCGAGGCCGCGTCGCGGCTGGGTGGGAAGATCCTGACCGAGCGGCAGGACGGGCTGGTCATCGAGGCGGGGCCCGACTCCTTCCTCGCCTCCAAGCCGGCTGCGGCCGCGCTCTGCGAGGTGCTGGGCCTGGGCGACCGCCTGGTCGGCACGACGCGCGAGAGCGGCGGCACCTACATCCTCCGCGCCGGCCGCCTGGAGCCGCTGCCGGAGGGGATCACCCTGCTGGTGCCGACCAAGGTCCGGCCCCTCCTCCGCTCCCGCCTGCTCACCCTGCGCGGCAAGCTGCGCCTGCTCACCGAGGTCTTCCGCGCGCCGCGACAAGACGAGGGGGACGAGTCCGTCGCCAGCTTCGTCCGCCGCCGCTTCGGCCGGGAGGCGTACGAGCGCCTGGCGCAGCCGCTCCTGTCCGGGATCTACGCGGGCGACGCCGAGCAGCTCAGTCTCCTCGCCACCTTCCCGCGCCTGCGCGAGAGTGAGCTGCGCTACGGCAGCCTGATCCGCGGCATGCTGGCCCAGCGCCGGGCCGCGCCCCCGCCCCCGGTGGCCAGCCGCACCCCCACCAGCGGGTTCCTCTCGCTGCGTGGCGGCCTCGGGGAGCTGATCGACGCGCTGGTCGCGTCGCTCGACGGGATCAACTGGCGGCTGGGCACGCCCGCCGCGGCGGTCGAGCGCGTCGACGGCGGCGGCTACCTGATCCACCTGGCGGACGGCACGGCCGTCGCCGCCGACGCGGTCCTGCTGGCCACCCCTGCCTGGGCGACCGCCGAGCTGGTCGCCGACCTCGACGCCGAGCTGGCCGACCTGCTGCGCAGCATCCCGTACGTCTCGACCGCCACCATC
Organism: Sphaerobacter sp.; assembly: GCA_029961075.1. GTDB lineage: Bacteria > Chloroflexota > Chloroflexia > Thermomicrobiales > Thermomicrobiaceae > Sphaerobacter. Next base: position 50,049 of record JASBVL010000060.1, on the reverse strand, counting down.
TCGCTCGCCTACCGGCGCAGCGACGTGGCGCAGATCGGCGCCGGGCGGGGCTTCGTCATCCCGCACATCGAGAACCGGGAGCTGACCGCCGTCACCTGGGCGTCGAGCAAGTTCCCCGACCGCGCCCCGGACGACCTCGTCCTCCTGCGCGGCTTCGTAGGACGCGCCGGGCGCGAGCAGGCGGTCGACCTGCCCGACGACCAGTTACGCGCGTTGGTGACCGGGGAGCTGCGCGACATCCTCGGCCTCCGCGCCGAGCCGGTCCTCGTGCGCATCTACCGCTGGCCTCGGGCGCTGCCGCAGTACGTCCTCGGCCACCTCGACCGGCTGGCGGCCATCGACCGCCGGCTGGAGCTGCATCACGGCCTGCTCCTCCTCGGGGCGGCCTATCGCGGCGTCGGCATCCCCGACTGCATCGTCGCCGGCGAGCGCGCCGCCGCGCGGGCCCTGGCGTACCTGTCCGGCGCGCCCGCCTCCGCACCGCTCCAGCCGCCCACCGCGCCTGCCCCGGCCCCGAGCGCCCACAGGGGTGGTTCCGGGCTGTGAGCAGCCCCGCGTCGTGGTGATCCCGGTCCCGGGCGCCCACATGCGGCGGCCCGGCGCCGTCCCGGTGGTCCGGAGCGCGCCGTGCCGGACGACACGGCGCCTGCCATCTGCCGGGTGGCGCGCAGGGTGACACGCAGGCCACGGCGGGCGCCTGGCGCCGCTCGGGATGACACGCGCGTGCGCGGCGTCAGCCGGACGCCACCTGCCTGCCGCCGGGCGACGCCGGCGCCACACGGTATAGTTGCCTCCGGGGCACCGCCCCCCGGCTCGGGCCGGCCGCGACGGCGAGGAAGGGAGGAGGAGTCCGACCGTGCAGCAACCCGCCCCCGGCAGCGCGACGGCATCGCGCGCCGCAGCGCCGGCCATCCGCGCCATCGGCCTGACCAAGCGCTACGGCTCCGTCACCGCCGTCGATCAGCTCGACCTCACCATCGCGCCCGGCGAGCTCTTCTGCTTCCTCGGGCCGAACGGCTCGGGCAAGACCACCACGATCAAGATGCTGACCGGGCTGCTGGAGCCGACCGCGGGGACGGCCGCGGTCGCCGGGTTCGACGTGTGGCGCGAGCCGCTGGCCGCCAAAGCCCGCTTCGCCTACGTGCCCGACGAGCCCAGCCTCTTCCCCAAGTTGACCGGCCGGGAGTTCCTGCGCTTCATCGGCTCGGTGTTTCGGATGCCGGAGGCGCTCTTCGAGCGACGCGCGCGCGACCTGCTGGCGTTGTTCGAGCTGGCGGATCGCGTCGACGAGCTGATCGAGACCTACTCCCACGGCATGCGGCAGAAGCTGGCCATCTGCGCCGCCCTGGTGCATGAGCCGCCGGTCGTCTTCCTCGACGAGCCGACGGTCGGCCTCGACCCGCGCAGCGCGCGCACGCTCAAGGTGCTCCTGCGCCGGGTCTGCGACGCCGGGGCGACGGTCTTCCTCACCACGCACATCCTGGAGATCGCGGAGCAGATGTGCGACCGGGTCGGGATCATCCAGCAGGGGAAGCTGATCGCGCTCGGCACGCTGGATGAGCTGCGCCAGCGGGGCGGCCACGCCGGGGCCTCGCTCGAAGACATCTTCCTCCAGTTGACCGGCGGCGCCGAGTCGGCCGAGCTGATCCAGGCGCTGGCGACGGGAGAGCGGAGCGGCGGCCGATGACCCGGCTGCTCCTCTGGATCCAGTGGCGGCAGTGGGTGCACACCTGGGCCGGCCCGCGCCAAGTGCTGGCCCTGATCGCCATCGGCCTCGTCGCCCTCAGCGCCATGGCCGGGTTCACCGCGCTGGGCTACGGCGTCGGCCGCGCCGGCTCCCTCGACGTCCTCCGCCCGCTGGCCGCGCTGGCGCTCCCGGCCGTCGTCATCCTGGTCATCCTGGCCGACCTGCCGCAGGTCTACGGCCAGCTCTACGCCGCGCGCGACGTCGAGCTGCTCTTCACCCTGCCGATCCCGACCCGCAGCATCTTCCTGGTCAAGTACGCGCACACCGTCGTCGTCGGCAATCTCCTCACCATACCCCTCATCCTCGTGCCCCTGGTCGGCTACGGCATCGGCGCCGGGGTGCGCGCCCCCTACTATCCGGCGCTCGTGCTGATTGTCGGGGCCGTCGCCGCCGGAGCGGTGGCCTTCTGCTACCTCGTCACCCTGGCCCTGGTGCGCGTGCTGCCGCGCAACCGGATCGCGCAGGTCATGGGCGTCGTTCAGGCGCTGACCGGCCTGGTCGTCGGCCTGGGTGGGCAGGTGTTCCGCTTCGGCGACCGGCTGGAGGGGGCGACCGATGTGCTGCCGATGCCGCCCGTCTGGCTCCCGACGACCTGGGGCGCGATCGCGCTCGAGCGGGCCGCGCGCGCCGACCCGATCGGCATCGCCCTCGGGCTGGCGGTCGTCGCCGTGAGCGGCGCGCTGCTCCTGCTCTCGCTGACGCTGGTGGAGCGCGGCTTCCGGCTCGGCTGGGTGCGCCTCAGCGAGGGGGCCGCACGGAAGCGCCCGGCACGCCGGCGCGCCACGACCGGCGCCCGGCTGACGGGGCCGACCCTCGCCGTCGCCGCCAAGGAGATGACCATGCTGCGGCGCGACGTGCGCGAGTGGATGGCCTTCCTGCCGATGCTGGTCTTGTTCGGCGTCAGCCTGTTCCAGCTCACCCTCGGGGACCGTGCCGGCTTGGCCCGCGAGAACCCGACCATGGCCTGGCTCCTGGCCCAGGGGAGCCTGCTCGCGATCGTCCTCTTCTTCGGCCCCTCCTTCGCCGCGGGGGCCTTCGCCCGCGACGGCCTGGCGGCCTGGGTGCTGCGCACCGCGCCGCTCTCCGGCTGGCAGATCACGCTGGCGAAGTTCCTCGTCTCCTGGAGCGCCATGGCGGCCTTCGTCGTCGCGGTCGACCTCATCGCCGCGCTCGCCTTCGGCTGGTCACTGCCGATGACCGCGGCGGGGACCGGCGTGGTCGTGGTCCTGCTGACCGGCGCCCTGGCGCTGGGGATGTGGACGGGCACGATCGGCGCCCGCTACGATCCCCAGCACCCCCACAACCGCCTGCGGCCCGGCACCGGGTACCTCCTGCTGGCGCTCTCCGCGGTGTACCTGCTGGTGGCGCTGGTCCCGGCCCTGCTGACGACGATCCCGGTCGGCCTGGAGCCGGTGCTGGCCACGGCCGCGTCGGATGCGTCGGGCGTGGCCGGTCTGGTCGCGCGGGTGCTGCTCGCGGCCGTGCGCCTCAAGATCGAGCGCACCGCGGTCGCGGTCGGCCTGGGCGTGCTCTGGCTGCTCGCGATCGGGCTAGGGGTCGCGGCCCTGTCCCTCTGGCGCACCGCCCGGCGCGTCGACGCGGGCGTCCAGATCGAGATCCTGACGCGCGGTTAGGCGCGCACCGTCAGGCGCTGGTCGTCCCCCTCCAGCTCCCGATCGTAGACGTAGCCGGCACCGGCCACGATGCCCCCGAGCACGTCGTAGAGCCGGTTCAGCTCCTCCTGGCTGGCCCCGGCCACGGCCAGGATGTCGTCCACCGTCAGCGCCATGTCGAAGTGGTCCTCCAGCGCCTGGCAGAGGCCGTCGCCGGGCAGGCCGGAGATCAGCACCTCGCCCTCCTCGGCCGTCATCGCCCGCGAGCGCACGTCGCCGCCCAGGGCCTCCGCGCTGAGCTGGAGCAGCAGGGTGGTCGCCTCCACCCCCGGCGTCCCCAGCGCCCCCCAGGTCTCGCCCAGGCGCGCGGCGGCATACGCCACGAACCCGTCGACGGTCCCCTCCCGCTCGCGGGTGTAGGCCAGGGCCAGCCCGGTGAGCGTCAGCGCGGTCAGCCGGCACCAGGCCAGCAGCTCCGCCGGCGTATAGGGTCGTGGCTCCAGCATGGCTCGCTCCCTCCTCGCTCCCACCCCGCGCCGGCGACGGTGCCATCGGGTCACGACGGCCGGCGGCCGGCACGCGGGCTGTGGAAAACGTCCCGCTCGTTGTGGATAACTCCCCCGGATTGTGGATGACGCTGTGCACACCCCGCCAGCGGCTGGGGATAGCGCCCGCTGCGGCGTGGGCAGCCCTGGGACAGCTCGGGCCGTGACGGGGAAGTCACACCGGCCATCCCCGTCCCGGCGGGGAATCGTGGACGGTTTATCCCCAGTGCCCCTAACCCCAAGAGCCGCGTCCAGACGCGGATTCTGCCGCTTTTCCCCATCACCCACAGCCCCTACGGCTCACGACGAGTATCCATACACAACAAAGAGAGAGATATCCCCGGACCGACCCGCGGCGTGTCCTGGCGGGGGATCGGGGTCAATAGAAGATCGTGCGCGTGCGGTGGTAGGGGAGCGCGTCGGCCGGGAGGCTTTGGCCGGCATTCCAGAGCAGCCAGTCCACCTGGTACGCCGCCAGCGGACGGCCGCGCTCGGCGAGCGCGCGGCGCAGCGCCTCGACCCCCCAGATCGTCGCGGCCCGGATCTCGACCTCCTCGGGGCTCCCGGCCGGGAGCAGCGCCCGGCGCGCCAGGCGGTCCCGCAGCTCGGGTGCGTAGCGGAGCATGCCGAGGTGGTGGAGGACCTGCGGCACCTTGTAGTCGGCGAAGGCCGTCAACGCGTCGAGGTCCTCGAACGCCCCGAGGTCGCGGCCGCCGAACGCGCCGGCAAGGTCGCCGACCAGGATCTGGGCCCGCTTGTAGAAGTACACCGGCTCGCCATCGTAGTACGCCACGTCGCGGAAGGAGGGGAAGTCCTCGGCGATGATGCGGACCAGCGAGACCGCGCTGCGGCCGGCCTGCTCGATGGCCTGCGAGAAGCGACCGGCGTAGCGGTCTCGCAGGACGCGGCCGGTCTCCTGCAGGATGGCGACGCGCTCGTCGAGCAGGGGGATCTCCCCCTCGCCAGCGAAGATGGACGCCACCTCGTCCCGGCTGATCGCGGCGAGGTAGCCGGCGTCGGTGAGCGGCACGCCGCGCTCGAGCGCCCGCTTCAGGGCCGCCGCCAGGGCCCAGTACCCGTCGTAGCGGCGGCCGCGATACGCGACGCGCCAGCGCGGCTCGCCCCAGAAGCAGAAGTTGGTCGCGTCCAGCACCAGGATGTAGTTGGCCAGCGCCTCGCGACCGTCGCTCCAGTGTAGCTCGTGGCTCCAGTCCGGCGGCGCGACCTGCTGGTCGACGAGCGCCGCCGCGGTCTGGGCGACCGCGTCCGCGTCGATCCGGACGAAGCGGGCGCGCTCGACCACGCGCCGGGTGGTCGACAGGACGCCGAGCGGGTCCAGCGGGTCAGCCATCGGGCGTGCTCCTCTCTCGGGCGTGGCACGGTGCCGGGCCGTCGCCGCGGCACAGCATAGCATGCGCACCGGCGTAGGCTGGTGCGACGCACCCCGGGTGCCAGGCGGCGTGGCGCCGGGGTGGGATGCCATTTGGGAGTATTGGGCTATCGGTTGAGCGTTGAGGTACGTTCCGCCCGCTCCCTATACTTGCCCATACGCCGGCTGCGGAGCGGAAGCCATCGTGTGCGTGACGGACGCGGCGGGGCAGAGCTGACGACGGCGATCGCGGAACGACCATCGGTGCCAGAGAATCGAGGGTGACATGCCGGCGCTGCCACTGCCAGAGCTCCTCGACCAAGCGCAGAACGCCCTCAGCGAGGGCGACACCGGGCGGGCCATCGCGGCCTGCCGCCGCATCCTCCAGCAGTATCCGGACTGTGTGGCGGCCCACCGGCTGATGGGGGAGGCCCATCTCGCGCAGCGGGAGCGCGCGGAGGCCGAGCGCGCCTTCGCCGCGGCGCTGCTGCGCGACCCGCAGTGCGTGGCCGCCTACGTCGGGCTCGGCCGCATCGCCGAGGAGCACCAGGACGTGCAGGCGGCCCTGGCCTACTACCAGGCCGCCTGGGAGATCGCTCCCGCCCAGGGCGAGCTGCGCGAGTGCGTCATGCGGCTGGCGCGCGAGACCTACGGCCCGGACGGCCGCCTGCAGCTCACGCGAGCCGGCCTCGCCTCGCTCCACTACCAGGCCGGGCGCTGGGGCCGCGCCGTGGCGGAGTGCGCCGCCGTGCTCGCCGAGTATCCCTCCCGGGTCGATGTCCGGCTGCGGCTGGCCCAGGCGCTCTGGCGCCGCGGCGAGTGGGACCGCGCGGCGGCCGCCTGCCGGGCCGTTCTCGATCAGACGGCGGGGCCCGGGGCGCTCGGCGCGCTGCTCCTGCTGGCGGACATCGAGCGGCGCCGCGGCAACCAGTCGGCGGCCGCCGCGCTGCGCGACCGCGCCCGGGCGCTCGATCCGACCGGGGCGCGCGCGGCCGAGCTGCTGGCCTCCGCGGACGGCCTCGACTTCTTCATCCCGGCCGAGCCGCTGCTGGTGGACGAGGTCGCCGCGCCGGTCGTCGAGACGGCGCTGCCGCGCATCGGGCCGGCGCCTGATTTCTTGATGGTGGAGGAGCACGCCGACGCGCCACCTCCGCCGCCTGATCTCATGGTGGAGGCGCGCGCCGCCGCGCCGTCGCCGCCGCCCGCGCCCGTCGATCTCGCGCTGCCGACCGACCAGGAGGTCGAAGCGGCACGGCCGGAGGAGATCTCCACGGCTGGCTATACCGGCCTGCTGCGATCCCTGGAGGATAGCGGCCTCGAGCCGTTCGCCGCGGAGGACTTCGACGCCGCGGCCGACGTCGCCCCGCCGTGGGTGACGGACGGCCAGGACGTCGACGCCACCCCGCCGGCGCCCGCCGCGGCGGAGCTGGATGTGGCGGAGCCGGACGTGGCCGCGCCGCCGCGTGACGAGGACCTCGCGGCGCTGTTCGCCATCCCGAGCGATCGGGAGATCGAGGCCGCGCGGCCGGACGAGCCGCAGCTCGCGGGGTTCACCACGATCCTCCAGTCGCTGGAGGAGCGTGGGCTGGCGCCGTTCCATCTGGCGGGGACGCCGGACGAGCCGGCCGCGCCGCCCGAGCCCGCCGCGGGGACCGCGGAGTCGGTGTCGAGCGATTGGGACGCGATCGACGAGGAGATTCGCGACGCGATCCCCGGGGAGACACCGCGGGGCTATACCGACGAGCTGCGCAGCCTGGCCGCGGCCGGCGTGGAGCCCTTCACCTTCGACGACGAGGAGATCCCCTTCTTCCAGCGGACGCGACCGGACGTGTCGCCGGTGGACACCGACGCGCCGGCAGCGGCGCCGCCGGAGATGGACGACCTCGACGCGCTGGCGGCGTGGGTGCCGGTCCCCGAGACCGCGGACGAGAGCGTGGCCAGCACCGCCGAGGCGGCCGCGGTGCCGCTGGCTGAGGCGGACCTGGCCATCCTCGCGGAGGATGAGACGGCCGCCGAGCCGGACGCGTCGGCCGAGCGCGCGCTGGATGCGGGCGCGGTGAGCGGCGCGATCGAGCGGCTGGGGATGGACCCGGAGCTGGTCGAGCGGGCGCGGACGGCGAAGGCGGCGCTGATCGCCGCCGGCCAGGTGGCGGGCGACCGGTCGCTGGCCCCGGCCGCGGAGGCGCCCGACGCCGGGCCGACGGCCACCGCGCCCGCGGCGCCGGTGGGGGCGGATCTGGCGGCGCTGGCCGCGGCGGTGCGCCAGCAGCCGACGGATGTCGCGGCGCGGTTCGCGCTGGCCGAGGCGCTGGTCGACGCCGGGCAGGCCGGCGCGGCGCTGGAGCAGTACCAGTGGCTGTACCGCCATCCGGCGGACGACGCCGAGCGGCTGATCCACGGGCTGACCCGGATCACGGCGGCCGACCCGGAGGCCGCGATCGCGGCGCACCGGTTGCTGGGCGCGATCTACCGTAAGCGCGGCGAGGTGCACCTCGCGTCCCGGCACTACAGCCTGGCCGTGTCGCGGGCGCGCCGCGACCGCAGGGGCTGAGCCGATGGAGCAACACCTCCTGGCGCTGCTCGACTACCACGAGGTCCTGAGCGTGGTCGCCACCACGGTCGACGGGCTGGTCGTCGCCACGGCCGGATTGGACGGGGACGACGCCGAGCTGGTGGCCGCCTCGGGGTCGGCGCTGGCGCAGCTCATGCGCCGGCGGGGCGAGCGGAGCGGCCGGATCGACGTGCCCGGCGGCGCGCTGCACGTCGTGGTGGGGGACGAGTTGATGCTGGTCGCGCTGACCGAGGACGCCGCGCCGGAGGCCCGCCTGGTGGAGGTGATGAGCGACGCGCTGGCGCGGCTGACCGGGACGCTGCGCGACGGGGACGCCGCGCGCTGAGGGCCAGGCCAGCGGCTATGGTAGGCTAGCACCGCCGGCATTGCCGGCGGTGCTGTGCGTTCTCTGGCCGATGCGGGCCAGGCGGGTAGAGCGGAGGACAGGCAGGTGGAGCAAACGCTCATCATCGTGAAGCCGGATGGCGTGCAGCGCGGGCTGGTCGGCGAGATCATCGCGCGGCTGGAGCGCCGCGGGCTGAAGCTCGTCGGGCTCAAGCTGATGCAGATCACGCGGGAGCTGGCCGAGCGGCACTACGAGGTCCACCGGGAGCGGCCCTTCTTCGCCGGGCTGGTGGCGTACATCACCTCCGCGCCGGTGGTGGTGGGCGTGCTGGATGGGCCGCGCGCCATCGAGGTCACCCGGGCGACCGTCGGCGCGACCGACCCGGTGAAGGCCGCGCCCGGCACCATCCGCGGCGACCTGGGCCTGACCATCGGGCGGAACCTGATCCACGCCTCCGACGGGCCGGAGACGGCGGAGCGCGAGATCGGCCTCTTCTTCCGCCCGGAGGAGCTGGTGAGCTACGAGCGCGCCGTGGACGGGTGGATCGTCGAGGAGTAGCGCCCGCGCGTGTTTCACGTGAAACATCGCGGCCGTCATGTTTCACGTGAAACATCCCCCGGCGCGGGTGCGTGCCGGCGTCGGCAGGGGATCCCCGCCGTGGGAGGACGACATGACCGGACGCGTGGTGGCGGTGAGCCGCAGTCCCAGCCACACCCTGAGCAAGCGCAACGAGCCGGTGATCGAGCTCCGCGCCGGGCTCGGCGTCGCCGGCGACGCCCACGCCGGGCCGACCGTTAAGCATCGTTCGCGCGTGGCGCGCGACCCGCACCAACCGAACCTCCGCCAGGTGCACCTGATCCACGCCGAGCTCCACGAGGAGCTGCGCGCCCGCGGCTTCACCGTCCACCCCGGTCAGATGGGCGAGAACATCACCACCGCGGACATCGACCTGCTCGGCCTGCCGGCCGGCACCCGGCTCCGGCTCGGCCCGGACGCGATCGTGGAGCTCACCGGGCTGCGCAACCCCTGCCAGCAGCTCGAGCAGATCCAGACCGGGCTGCTGCGGGCCGTGCTCGACCGCGACGCCGCGGGCAAGCTGATCCGCAAGGCCGGCGTCATGGCCGTCGTCGTGGCGAGCGGCCTGGTGCGGCCCGGCGACGTCATCACCGTCGCGGTGCCGGCCCCACCCCACCGGCCGCTCGCGCCGGTGTGATTGGCGGCCGCTTCAGGCACCATCGCCCCGATCCGGGGTGCTCGTCGTCCTGCTCCGGTAGGGGCGGGCCGGGTGCCGCACGGAGCCGCCCACGTCCACGCGCGGGCGGCTCGGGGCGACCCGGGAGGGCCGGCGTCGGACGGAGCCTCACCGGCCCCCGGTCGGCGCCCGGCCCGCCCCTACCGACCAGCCCCGCGCCCGTTCTGCCGTTCTCCGCTCGGGGCGGGGCTTGTCGAACGGAGCACCGCCCGATGTAAACGCGGGAGGCTCCGTCCGGCACCAGGCCCTCCCCTACCATAGACCCCCGTCGCCAGCCACGAGAGGCGGGGCGTATCCCGGACGGCGTCGCCCGCGTTGGACGTGGGAGGGCACAAGGCCCTCCCCTACCGGTGGTCGGCGACTGGCGTGCCCGGTAGGGGCGTCGCCGTGCGTGCCCGCGCCGGCGGGCGAGGCGTCCTGCGCCGGCCCGTCCGAGCCGCTCGGCGGGGTGCCTAGCTGTCGGTGTGGTTCATCAGCAGCGGCTGGGTGTTCCAGTAGGAGAGCAGCTCCGCGATCAGGTTCCGGAGCTGGCTGTCGCTCATGTCGTTGCTGACCGGCCGCACGCCCTCGAAGGGGAGCCCGGCGAACTTCTCCTTGTTGGCGCTGGAGCGCACGTCGGTGCGCCAGCCGATGATGTTGATCTGGGCGAAGACCGACTGGCCGTCGGTCATGATGTAGAGGCCGTAGCCCGGCTCGAGGTGGATGCCGAAGAAGCCCCCGTCCTCAACGTTGTCGAAGACGAGCGGGTAGCCCGGCTCGGTGCGCGTGGCGTACTCCCTCGCCACCGCCTCGAACATCGGGAGCATCCGCGCACGCAGGGCGCGCAGCTCTGCCATGCCGGCCGGCTCGTTCGTCTCCGCGTTCGTGCTGCTCGTCACCCGTCACTCCCCGTCGTCGCCGGGCGCCGGGGACGCCAGCGTCCGGCTCAGTCGCTTGCCGTCTCGACCTCGTCAATTATGGGCGCTGGCTCGTCCTGCTGTCTATCCACGGCGCGGCGCGGCGTCCCGGTGGGGGCCAGGCCGGTCAGCCGGAAGCCGATGTCCACGGCTGGCCCCATCAGGAGCGTGGCGAGGATCGTGCCGACGCCAAAGTCGCCCCCAAGCACGATCCCGATGACGACGGCGGACCCCTCCACCAGCCAGCGAACCGTGCCGACCGAGCGCCGCGTGACCGCGACCAGCGCCAGGTTGAAGCTGTCGCGCGGGCCGGCGCCGAACCCGGCCCGGATGTAGATGCCCGTGGCGAGGCCGAGGACCGCGACCGAGGCGAGGAGCATCGCTACCCGCGCCGGGTAGGCCTGCGCCAGGGGCACCCAGTCGTGGGCCAGGATGACGTCCATGAACAGCCCGACCAGGTACATGTTGAGGACGGTCCCGACGCCGGGGCGCACGCCGACCAGCCAGCTCGCGGCGATCATCAGGAAGCCGACGAGCTGGCTGGCCTGACCGATGGTCAGCGGCGTGCGCCGGGCCAGACCGTCGTGGAAGACGGTCCAGGAGTTGGCGCCGAGGTTGCTCTGGAGGCTCAAGACCAGGCCCAGTGCGAAGAGTGCCAGCCCGGCGATCAGCACCGCCAGGTGGACCAGCCACCGGCGCCACTCGGCGACTCCCCAGCGGCGCACGGCGCGCAGCGGCGGCGGCGTGGCGAACCACGGGCTCCGCTCGCTACCTGGTCCACCCCGACGTCGTGCCTCGCGCTCACCCTGTGCCACGATCGTCTCCCTCGCGCGGCCGCCTCCGAGGCGGCCGCGCTCGCGTCGGGAAGCCGGTCATGCGCTGCATGGACCCGCGGGAGACTCTACCATGGGCCGACCGGCCACGGGTGCGCGGGCCACCTCGGCCTGCCCGGCTTCGCGGTGATCAACGCCGCGGCCGGCCCCACCATTCCGGCCGTCCGGTCCGTGCGGCCGGTGCCCGGGAGGCAGGGCAGCCCGGCCAAGTGCGGAGCAAACAGCCCAAAAGGGCTAGCGTTTCGTCGCGAAGTGTGATAATGTTTAAACTCGATGGCCAAGGTTTCAAAGCGCGTGTCCACGGCGGCAGCGAGGGCCTGTCTCCGAACCATCTCGCCGAGAACCTGAGCCTGACCCGAAAGATCCGATTCGCCGCCAGCGTGGCGGCCTAGCGCAATCAAGGAGATCTCGACGAGATGAGCTTCGCAGACAAAACCCTGACCTGCCGCGACTGCGGGACCGAGTTCGTGTTCACCGCGGGTGAGCAGCAGTTCTACGCAGAGAAGGGCTTCACCAACGAGCCCAGGCGCTGCCCCTCGTGCCGCCGTGCGGCCAAGACCGGCCGCGACGCGGGCGGTAGCTCCTATGGCGGGTATGGCGCCCGCGCGGAGCGCACGATGCACCCGGCCGTGTGCAGCAACTGCGGCAAGGAGACCATGGTCCCCTTCGTCCCGCGGAATGACAAGCCGGTCTACTGCTCGGACTGCTTCCAGGAGATTCGTGGACAGCGCAGCTACAGCCGCTACTAAGCAAGCTGCGGGCGCTGGGGACTCCCAGCGCCTGTCCCATCGACCAACCACACCATCCGGTTCGCCCTCAGCCGGATGGTGTTTGGTTTGCGCCGTACCCTACCCGGCCCGCCGCCGGCTCAGGCGCGGCGCTCCCTCCAGGCCAGGCTCCCCGGCCGGCCGCATCAGATAGTGCATCGACAGGGCCCCGATGGTGATCAGATCGCCGTCGCGCAGCACCGCCGAGCGGATCGGCGTGCCGTTGATGCGCGTCCCGTTGCTGCTCGCGTTGTCCGTCAGTTCGTACCGGCCGTCCGGCCGCCGCACCAACTCCGCGTGGTAGGCCGACACCGTCGGGTGGTCCAGCACCAGATCGTTGTTCCCGAAGCGACCGATCCGGATGCGCTCGCCGGTGAGCGGAAAGCTCTTCCCCCCGATGACCAGGCGCGCCACCGGTTCGCCCCGCCCGCTCCCGGCGTCGAACGCGGTGAGCCGCTCCCAGAACCCGGCCAGCCGCTCGACCAGGTCGGGCGCCGCGATCGCGACCGGCAGGGCCAGGACGAAGAAGATCGCCGCGCCCGAGACGCGCGCGATCGGGTCGGCCCCCTCCCGAGTCGCGGCGCGCCAGATGACGAGCAGTTCGACGACCCAGAGCGCGAGCCCGGCACCCAGGAGCAGATTGATCCACGACGGGCCATGCATCGCCGCTCCCTCCTCTCCCTGTGGCGGGACAGTATACGCCAGCGCGGCCCGCCCCGCCCCGGCATGGGGCGTGCGCCGCCCCGGACCAGGTGGCCGACCACCGAGGTGGGCGGACAGCGCCCCCCGCCTGAGTGCATACTCAGCGAACGGGGAACGGCACGACATCATCAAGGGATGGTAAGGCTCATGGAGGACCGCGACCGAGCCGAGATTCTCGCTGAGATCCTGCGGGAGCGTCTGCCGGGCGTGCAGCGCACCATCGAGGAGTGGAGTGTGCCGCAGGCCGACCCGGTGACCTATGCCCAGCTCAAGGACCTGATCTGGCAGGTGCTGGGGCCGCTCGGCGTGAGCATGATAGGGTTCCGCGCCGCCGAGCGCGCCGCCGCGGCGGGCGGCGACGTGGAGGTGCTGCAAGCCCGGGCGCTCTTCGCCCGCGTGGGCGAGGACGCCGGCCGCGTGCTCGAGCGCCTCCTCACCGCGGCCGGCCAGGTGCGCGGGTAGGGGTCGTCAGCCGGCGGCCCGCACGGCGCCTCACGCCGCCTCCCAGCCGAACGCGATCTGCTGCTGGATCGCCGAGATCGCACCGGCCTCCTCGGCGCTCGTCGTCGCCAGGCGCCGCAGCGCGCGGGTGAACTCCTCGCGCACCAGCGGCGCGCGCGCGTCGTAGGGGCAGCGCTGGGCGTTGTGCCAGGCATCGCTCAGCGCCGCCAGCAGGGTCCGGGCGTGCGCCGGGGCGAGCTCGTGGACGATCGTGGCGAGCGTCGCGCGCGCTGCGTCGTCCGGCTTCGCGTGCCGGCTGTAGAGGAGGCTGAGCGCGAAGATGGCGGGCACGCCCAGCTCGGCCGGCACCCGGCCGACGAGCAGGGCGAGCAGCTCCCGCTGGGTCGACTGCACGATCTCCCACATCAGGGGGGAGTACTGCAGGAAGGCCCGTCGGTAGTCCGCCTCGGCCGCCGCGCCCTGGAACCAGCGCTGCCACTCCGCCGCACGCTGCGCGCGCAGGTCGGCCGTCGTCGGCGGACCCGCCTCCGCCTCGGGACGCTGTCGTCGTCGGAAGATGGCCACCCCTGGCTCCCTGTCCGGGCGCGCGCCGGTCTGAGCCGGGCGACCGGCCAGGCCGCGACCGTTCGCGTCGCGCTCCCGCCCGGCAAGGATACCAGCCGGGGCGCGCCCCGCGCTCAGGCCTGTTCCCCGGCCAGCGTCGGCTCGGCCGGCTGGGCCACCCGCAGCCGGCGGCCGACCGCGACGATCGCCAGCAGCAGCACCGGGATCGCGAGGAGGGCGACGAGCAGCGGCGCCCGCGGCTCCCGCTCGTACAGCCAGCCGGCGGCGAAGGGCGCCAGCATGAGCCCGGCCGCCGCCAAGAGCTCGGCCAGCGCGTAGACCCGCGCGAGGTACCGGTTGGGGGTGACCTCACCCAGGGCGGCATAGTAGGTCGACCAGGCCACCATGTAGCCGCCGCGCAGCAGGTAGGCGAAGACGAACCAGGCGAAGCTGTGGCCGACGAGCAGCAGCAGCAGCGTGCCCCCGACGGCCGTGGTCGCCAGCGCGATCCCGGTCAGCGGCCGGCGGAACCGGGCGACCCGGCTGATCGTGAGCCCCAGCAGCGCGCTGCCGACCGCGGCGCAGGAGCCGAGCCAGCCGATCCGCTCGCGGCTGATCGCGTGGACGTCCTGCAGGAAGTTCGGCGCCAGGGTGACGCCCATCGTCAGCACGAAAAGGGTAACGAACTGGAGCAGCAAGACCTGCCGGACCGGGCGCTCGGCCAGGGTCGAGCGGTAGGTCACCGGCGGCCCCTCCTGCGTCGTGGCCGCTCCCGCCGCGATGGTGGCGAAGATGGCGGCGCAGATGGCGGCCAGCCCGCTGGCCACGAAGAGGAGCGCGCGCAGGCTGACATGCTCGGCGATCAGCCCGCCGATCGTTGGGGTGACGAACCAGGCCGCCGATGGGCCAATCGTGTAGATCAGCGTGAACGCGCGGGTGCGCTCGTGGCTGTCATGCGCCAGTTCCGCCACCGCGTTGGACAGCGCCGGGAAGGTGATCGTGCCGACGCCGATGATGATCACCCCGGGAATGAGCTGCCACCACGCCTGCGCCAGCCCGAGGAGCAGCGTGCCGACCGCGACCGCGAGGCGCCCGCCCACGATCAGCGTGCGCGCCGGCACCCGGTCGCCGAGCATGCCGCTCGGGAGGAGGGCGACGAGGCGGGCGGCGCCGAGCAGGCCGATGACCAGCCCGATCTGCTCCGGGGCGGCGCCGAGCGAGGCGATGTAGAGCGGCCATAGGGTCTGATAGATCCCCAGCGAGCCCTCGTTGAAGAGCATCCCGACGAAGATGCGTGTGTGGTCGCGGCCGAGTCCCAGGCTCAGCTTCACCGCTCGTCGCTCCTCGCTGCTGCGGAACGCCACTACCTCGCCCACGGGTCCGGAGCCGGCCTAGTATAGCCGGGCAGTCGCGGCGGCACTACTGTCCCGGGCGTGTGGCGTCCGCCGGGGCCAGCCGTGATAATGAGGGCAACCGGATCCCTGTCCGCGAAGCCGAATGGGAGGAGACGACATCGACCATGATCGACCTGATCAGCGACACCGCGACCCGCCCCTCGCCGGAGATGCGCCGCGCCATGGCCGAGGCGCCCGTCGGCGACGAGCAACTGCGCGAGGACCCGACCGTCAACCGCCTGCAAGACATGGTGGCGGAGTTGACGGGCAAGGAAGCCGCGCTCTTCCTCCCATCGGGGACGATGTGCAACGCCATCGGGATCAAGGTCCACACCAACCCCGGGGACAAGATCGTGTTGGAGCGCTGGGCACACCCGTATACCTCGGAGGCCGGCGGGCCGGGCCTCCTGGCCGGCGTCATGACCGCCTTGATCGAGGGTGAGCGCGGCGTCTTCACCCCGGAGCAGGTCGAGGAGGCGGTGCAGCCCCAGGGCGGCTTCCACGCGGCGCCGGCGACGCTCCTCTGCCTGGAGAACACGCACAACCGCGGCGGCGGCAAGGTCTGGCCGCTGGAGACGTTCCAGGCCGTGGCCGCGACCGCGCACCGGCTGGGCCTGAAGGTGCACCTCGACGGCGCCCGCCTGCTGAACGCCGTCGTGGCCAGTGGCATCCCGGCCAAGGTCTGGGCGGCGAGCGTGGACACGGTCTGGATCGACCTCTCCAAGGGCCTGGGCTGCCCGGTCGGCGCGGTGCTGGCCGGCGACCGGGAGACGATGGAGCGGGCGCGCCGCTACAAGCACATGTTCGGCGGGGCGATGCGCCAGGCCGGCATCCTGGCCGCGGCCGGCATCTACGCGCTGGAGCACAACGTCGAGCGCCTGGCCGAGGACCACGCCAACGCCCGCCTGCTGGCCGCCGGCCTGAAGGAGATCCCGGGCATCGCCATCGACCCGGCCGAGGTCGAGACGAACATCGTCTTCTTCGACATCGCCGGCACCGGCCGCTCGCCCAAGGAGCTCTACGACGCGCTGATCGCGCGCGGCGTGCGCATGGGCTCGCCCAGCAGCACCCGCTGGCGGGCCGTCACCCACCTGGACGTCTCCCGGGAGGACATCGAGCGCGCCGTCGAGGTCATGGAGGCGGTCGTCACCGGCCGCGGCTGATCCCGCCCGCGCGGTCTCACCGGCGTTCCACCGGTCGGGGCGGGCCGTGTGCCTTCCCGCCGCGTGGAGCGCCGGCGTCGCACGGAGTCGCGCCGGCCCCCGGCCCCAGCGTCGGCGCGGCCTCGGTGTGGTAGGGGAGGGCCTTGTGCCCTCCCGCGTGTCCCGAAGGATGGCGCGGGCGGTGCTCCGTTCGACAAGCCCCGCCCCTACCGGTGGCTCGCGCCGTTCTCCGGTAGGGGCGGGCCTCGTGCCGGACGGAGCCGCCCGAGAACACCGGTGTGGACATCGACCGCTTCCGAATCGTGCTCGGTCGCGCCCTGTCAGGGATTGGTCGGCTGGGTCACGGCGTCGTCGGTCCCGCCGTCGCCCGGCGGCTGCCACTGCCCATCCTCGCCGTGCCAGCCCAGGACCGCGCCGGTGCCGGCATCGAGGACCACCACCAGCCCACCATGGCTGCACACCGAGCTGCCCGCCTCAGGGCACTCCGGCGGGATGAGCGCGTCGGCGAACTCGATCTGCCACGCGGGCGCGCTCAGGTCCATCCCCGCAGGCGCCGGCATGCCGAGCGCCACGGGCTCCGCGACGGTCGTCAACCGCACCTCGCTCACGGTCGCCTCTGGGTTGCCGTTGATCGCGCTCACCCACTCCCGCGCGCGTGCGACGGCCGCGTCGCCGGTGGGCAGTGCCGCGCCGGGCGGCGGGCTGGTCGGGGCGTCCGCGTCGGCCACCGGCGCCATCGATCGGGCAATCGCCACCAGTTCCTCCCCGGTGAGGACGCGGCCGCCGACCTCGACCGGCCCGCTCACTAGGCGGACCGTGGTCGGTCCCCATTGCCACCAGACCTCGCTCCGCTCGCTCCCCTCGTAGACGCGGGCGGTGACCCCGTCGCCGAGGTCCACCTCGACCGCGGCGTCGTAGATCTCCGCGGGCATCGTCTCCCGCGTCTCCTCATAGGGCGAGGCCTGGGTGACGGTGAGGGCACGCACCCCGGCGGCGTCGCGGTAGGTGAACTGGACGCTGGTGAAGCCTGGCAGGCGCATCGGCGGCAGCGTCTGCTCCAGTTCGAACCCGTCCGGCAGCCAGGTCGGCGCGAGGAGCTGGAACCCGGCCGCGGCCTCCAGCGCGCTCAGGCGCGGATCATGGGTCAGGGGCGCGACGGTGGGTGTCGGCGTGGCGGTCGGGGTCGGCTGCGTGCCGGTGATCACCGGCTGCGCGCCCGGGGCGGGCTCGTCGCCGACGCTGGCCCGCTGGCGCAGGATCGCCGCGACCACCGTGGCGACCAGTGCCACCACCAGCACCGCGGCCACCAGCTCCAACCCCTGCCGGGCCCAGCCGCGCCGCTCCAGCGGGATCACCGGTGCCCACGTCTCCGCGTCGGCCGCCGGAGGGGGAACCGCGTCGCCGCGGTCGTCATCATCTGCCGCCGTGGGGCGGCTCAGCTCGCTCGCGAGCCAGTCGACCGCCCGCGCCTCGAAGCCGGGCTCGGGCCAGCCGGCGGCCCCGAGCCGGCGCACTTCCCGCGCCAGGGCGCACAGGCTGGCCAGGTCGGGATCGGCGATGGTGTCGACGGGTGGCTCCTCGCCGCGCTGGAGCGCGTCGATGTAGCGGTCCAACTGCTCGACCTGCGGCTCTCCCCTCATCGTCGCATTCCTTCCTCTAACACGCGGCCGCGGAGTGCCGTCAGCGCCCGGTGCTGCAGGGTGCGGATGGCCCCGGGGCTGCGCCCCATGAGCGCGGCGACCTCGGCCACGGGCCGGTCCTCCAGCAAGCGGAGACGGAGCACGGTCTGGTAGTCGGGGGGTAGGGTCGCGAGGTGCGCGCGAAGTCGCTCAGCGGTCGACGCGGCCAGCACCTGCTGCTCCGGCCCCTCGGCCGTCGCCAGGTCTCCCGCGGCGTCGATGGTCACCAGCGTCGGCCCCGGCCGCCGCCAGCGGTCGCGAAGGAGGTTGCGCGCCACCGTCGTGAGGAAGGCGCGGAAGGGGATGCCGCGCTGCTCGTAGCGGTCCAAGCCCTTGAGCGCGCGCAGGAAGACCTCCTGGGTCAGGTCCTGGGCCTCGGCCCGGTTCTGGACGCTGTGGTAGATCAGCCCGTACACCGGCTGCCACTCGCGGCGGAAGAGCCGGTCGAGCGCATGGCGATCGCCCCGCTGTGCCTGCCGCAGAAGGTCGTCGTCCGTCATGGCATCCCCCTCCTACGAGCAGGAACGCGGGCCGGGTCCTGGCGTTACGCGGGTTGCGCGCAGCGAGCGGGATCCTCCGATGCCGACCCCGCGCATGCTACACTCGGATGGACGCACGCGTAGGAAGAGGGAATGATCGATGCGGGACCCGTTGGAGCGCGGCTGGCCGGACTGGCGTGAGCGCATCAGCGCCGATCCGGCTATCTGTCACGGACAAGCAGTGATCCGAGGAACCCGGATTCCGGTGTCGGTGATCCTGGACAACCTCGCCGCCGGTGTGTCTCAGGATGAGTTGCTGGCGAGCTATCCGTCCCTGACGCCGGAGGACATCCGCGCCGCCACGGCCTATGCCGCCGAACTCGCGGCCGAGCGGATCGTGCCCCTCGGCTCTGGGCATGAAGTTCAAAATTGACGAGAACCTCCCGAGAGAGATCGCCCGGCTCCTCGAGCAGGCCGGGCACGACGCACGAACGGTGCTCGACCAGCATCTCCAAGGTGCTGTGGATGCCCGTCTCTGACCATCTGCCAGGAGGAAGAACGGGCGTTGGTGACCCTAGATCGGGGCTTCGCTGACATTCTCGCGTACCCTCCCGATCGCTATCCCGGGTTGATCGTGCTCCGACCGCGTCGGCAGGACAAGCGGCACGTCATTGCTTTTGTTCACCGTCTCCTTCCCCTTCTTCGCACGGAGCCGATCGAACACCGGCTGTGGATCGTTGAGGAGTCTCAGGTCCGTATTCGAACCAGTGATCCCAAGTGGTAATATCCCTCGGTCTCTTGACCGCGGATGCGGTCGCCAAGCGATTCGCCGAACCTCCTGAGGCGCTACGCGAATAGTCACCGGATGGTGGCGTGCCCGGACAAGCACCGGGATCGCGTAGCGCCTCAGCCATGCGCGTGGCGGTTGACGAATTGTTCGAGGATACCGTGGCGGCGCGTGCCCGGGCTAAAGCCGCCGGGCTGACGACGAAAAGCCCGCTGCAGCGGGCTGGGAACAGGGCGGCAGGAATGGGCAATGTATTCGTCAACGTTCATCAGCCGCCGGGCTGATAGCGCAAAGCCCACTAACGGGGCTGGGGATGATCCCGGACCTCAGTGCCTTTAGTGGGCTTTGTCTCCTGGCTCGGCGGCTTATGGACTCTGACGAACAGATCTGGCGTACCCGGCGATCCGTGCTCAGCCCCTTCAGTGGGCTTCGCCCCTGAGCCCGGGGGGTAAACCCCCGGCCCGGCGCGGATACCAGACTATGTCGTCACACTCCATGAGCCCCGGGCACCGACCGGCACCGATGGACCTTGTCAAACGGACCGGAGATACCCGCCCGCCCGGACGGCGGGCCTACTCCATGATCGCGGCCAGCCGCCGCCCCGCCTGCCGCAGGCACCAGACCAGCCGGTTCTGGCCCCGCGTCAGGTGGATGCGCAGCATGTGGGCGCGATCGCTCTCGGGCGACACCTGGCCCAGCTCGGTCGCGGGGGCCAGCTCCGGCAGCGGCGGGATGGCCCGCGCCGGGTCCTGCCGGAAGCGCCCCTCCTCGCTGTAGCCCACGCTCACGAGGTAGCGCGCCAGCATCCGCTGCGCGGCGTTGGCGCGCCGCACCAGCGGGTCGTCCACCTCCCGGTCCATGAGCGCCTCGGTGGCGGCGTAGAAGCGGTCGAGCGTCTGCACCAGGCTCTGCGCCGCCTGGAGCGACGGGCTGAAGTCGAAGCGATCGCCCGCCGCCGCCTGGTAGCGCCGGAGATGGCTTTCCATCTCGCGCACCGTGGCCCGGTAGTCGAGCGGGTAGATCGGCGCGTTGAGGGTGCGCAGCAGCACCGTGGCGTAGACACGCATGTCGCGCAGCAGGTTGTCCCGGTCGGCGATCTCCAGCGTGTCGTCCTCGGTGTGCCAGGCGATGTTCCCGCCGCAGCCGCCGACCGCGTAGTACCCCTTCTCGCGCACCAGGGCCTCCGGCATCGTCGAGGAGAGCATGAAGTAGGTCGAGATGCCGAGGTTGTTGAAGGAGCAGTCCCCGGCGCGCAGCGGCCGCGCCCCGCTCGCCTCCTGGCCCGTGACGTCCCGGATGACCGCCCGGCAGAGGTCCGCCGCCTCGGCCATCCAGGCCACGTCCCGATACTCCATGGCCCAGCGGCAGCCGGGCGAGTCGCAGTTGATATGGGCGACGCAGTTCTCGCTGAGGTCCTGCGCGAACGTGTCGGCGTACCAGGTCGACCCGGCATAGCGCCCGTGCGAGTGCCCGGACCACCAGGCGATGCGGATGGTGCGCTTGAGCCGGTCGCGGTGCTGGTGGAAGACGCGGGCGATCTCGAGCAGGGTGGCGTCGCCGGTGGCGTTATCGCCGATGCCGACGTGCCAGGAGTCGAGATGGCCGTGGAACAGGACGAACTCGTCCGCGGCCTGGCTCCCCGCGATCTCGGCGACGATCACCGGGATCGGCCGCCAGCCGGTGTCGACCTGATTCGCGAAGGCGACCCGCACCGGCCCCCGGCGGAGCGCCTGGAGCAGCGCCTCGCCGTCCGGCCGGTTGATGGCCAGCACCGGCACCGGCGGCACCCCGCCGCGCCGATACAGGTCGGGCGAGCCCCAGATGGTGGTCGTGATCCCCTCGTGGATGCGCTCGCCGGGGTTGATGAAGATGGCCCCGACCGCCCCGGCCCGCTCCAGGTCGAGGCCGCGGGCGGCGATCCCGATTCCCTCGGTGATCACGACCTTGCCGCGCAGGTCGCCCGCCCCGATCGCGCGGCTGGCGCCGAGGAGATCATCCAGGCCGCTCGCCTGGCTCCCGGGAAGGTAGACCAGATCCCCCTCGACCTCGCGGCCGTCGGTCGAGGGCGAGAAGGAGAGCGTCTTGACCCGGAACTCCCGACCGTCCTCCCCCAGCGTGCGCAGGGTGGCCGGGCCGGGCAGGCTGATGAGGCAGGTCGGCCAATGGACCGCGTGCGGCACCCCCCAGGCGGACAACCGGCTGGAGATGTACTCGACGGCGGCCGCCTCGTCCGCGCTGCCGGACAGGCGAACCAGGGTGCTGAAGCGCTCGAGCAGTGCCCACGGCTCGTCGAGGGTGATGTCGCGGAGGATCAGCTCCTCCGTCTCAGGGTCGTGCCAGGTGGTGCGCATCGTTCATCCCTTCCCTAGCCGGGCCGGCGGTTGGTGTCGAGCAGGCACACGTACCGCGCGCCGGCCGCCACACCTCCCCCGGGGCGGGAGAGGCGAGCCAGCGCCGGCTGGCGTCGCCGGGCTCCGTGAAACACTGGAATGGTAGCGCAGCCGGCCGGGAGAGCCCAAGGTGGGCGGCGCGCCGGCCGTCGCACGCGCGTTCCCGGCGGGTGGCTCCCGCGGTGCCCCTCACCGCAGCCGCACCCGCATGACGCGCGGGCCGCTCCCGTCGTCGAGGGTGAACCAGACCTCGTCGCGGGCGACCCAGAGGGGGTACTCGGCCGCGGCCGCGGGTGCCGTGAGCGACACGAGCCGGCGGCCGTCGGCGGTGAGGAGCAGCACCCGGTCGTCGAGCGCCGCGGCCAGCCAGCGGCCGTCAGGCGACCAGGCCAGCCCCTCGGCGGCCGCGCCGCGCGTCGCCTCCAGCGCGAGGGTGACGTCGCGGGCCGGCGCCAGGTGGAGCGAGTCGGCGGCGCCGCCGCTGCCGTAGTGCCGCACGCGGACGGCGAGCCCGGCACCGTCGGGCGCCGGGGCGAGGTCGGTCACCGCGATGCCGCGCTCCGCCCCATGCGCGCGGAGCGTGAGGAGCGGCGCCGTCTCGACGCCGTCCAGGGTCAGCCGGTGGAGCGTCACCCGCTGCGGCAGCCCATCCCGCCACGCCTCGGGCGCGGCGTAGACGAGCGTCCCGGCGTCGACCCAGGCGGCGACCGGCGGCACCTCGCCACCGCGCGCCGCGGGGACGGGCCAGGCGGCCACCTCGCGCGCCGGCAGATCCCACCCGACGAGCCAGAGCGCGACGCGGCCGCGGGCCTCGTCCACCACGAAGAAGGCGGTGGTGCGGCCGTCCGGCGCGGCGCGGGGGCGCGCGTAGCGCCGGGTCGGGTCGTCGCCGATGCCAGCCGGGTCGAAGTACCGGGTGTCGCGCGCCTGCAAGTCCGTCGCCTCGGTCACCCGGGGGCCGGTGACGGTGAGGGTCAGCCGGCTGCCCGTGCCCGGCCGGCCGGGCGGTTGGCGCACCACGCCGAGCAGCGCCGGATCCGTGCCGAACCAGTCGAGGTCGGCATCCGCCGGATCGAGCCGCAGCGGGGGGTGCCCGCCGCGGCTCCAGACCAGCGGCGCGTCGTCCCGCCAGAGGAACACGCTGTAGCCGTCCCCGCTCGTGCGGTCCACCGGGCCGGTCCGCAGACCGGCCGGGAGCCTGGGCACCGGCTCGGGTGGCTGCGGCGCCACGGGGGCGGGGGGCGGCGTGGACGCCGGCCGTGGCGGGATCGCCTCGGGTGGCAGCCAGTGGATCGGCTGCCCACCAAACCCCGTCAGCGACGCCGCCATGACCCGCCGCGTGCCGTCCGGCTCGACCGCGACGAGCGACTGGCTGCCGTCTTCGCCCGCCCCGGGGATGGTCGGGTCGCTCACGAGATAGAAGGGGGACAGACCCGCCAGCAGGAGGGTGCGGCCGTCGGGCGACCAGAGCGCAGTGGAGCGGCCCGGGAGGTCGCTGAGCGCGGTGGAGCGGCCTGGGAGGTCGGCGGCGATCGCCCGCCGCTGGCTCCCGTCCGGCCGCGTCTCCCACAGGCTGACGGAGAGGCGGGCTGCGGCCTGACCGGGGATCGTCAGGAGCTGGTAGATCACCCGCTGCCCGTCGGGCGAGACGCTGAGCATTTGCGCGTACTGGTTGACATCGACCGCCGTCAGCCGGTGAATCCGGCCGTCGCGATCGAGCGCCGCGACATCGACGCGCTCGACGAACCGTGGCTCCTGCGCCGACCACTGCCTGCCGGGCGGCGGGCCCAGCTCCTCGTCGCTGATCAGGCTGAGATAGACGCGGCCGCTGTCGGGGGCCCAGACGGCCGCGCCGACGAAGCGGTCGTCGATGCGCGCGATCGGCTCGCCGAGGCCGCCCGCGCCCAGCGGGCGCAGCTCCACGCTGAGGCCGGCCCAGTCGGGCTCGTGCGGCTCGACGAGCAGCACCAGCGTCCCGTCTGGGGACGGGGAGGCACCCGCGAGGGGACCCTGGTGGAGGACCCGCCGGTCGCCGGTCGCTACGTCGAGCGCCACCAGGCGGTTCTCACGCGCGTCGTTCGCGCTGCCGTACTCCACCCCCAGAATGGTCGTGTCGCCCATCCAGGCGACCGGCGAGGCCCGCGCCTACGCGGGCGGCCAGCGCCAGATCCGCACGCGCTCACCCGTGAGGTCGCTGACCTCGAGCGCGTTCGTGGCGGGCGACCAGTAGGCGACGTGCCGCCCGCTGGGCGAGACGATCCAGGCGCTGAGCACGTTGGGGTCGCCGATGCTGACCGGCACCCGGGCGCCGGAGGCGAGGTTGAGCGCTTCGACGCCCCGCTGGGTGCGCAGCAGCAGCCAGCCGTCGAGCGGCGCCGCCGCCGGGCGCGCCACGAGCGGCGCCGCGGGGCGCGCCTCCCCGCCGACGAGCGGCAGCCGGCCAGCCCCGGCGATCAGCGCCGCCCCGGCCAGGGCGACCAGCAGCGCCACCGCGACGATGGCCCCGACCGGCCGCGCGCCGGGCGCCGGGGCGAGCGGGGGCAGCCGGCCGGCGGCGCGGTCGATGGCGGCCAGGAGGGCGTCGTCGACGCGCGCGACCCCGGCCAGCGCCGCGCGGCAGGCCGCACACCCACCCGCGTGGGCGAGGAGCGTCGCCCGCTCGCTGAGCGGGAGCGTGTCGTCTCGCGCGCGGCCGACCGTCGCGGCGTACTCGCCGCACGGCGGCGGGATGGTCGGGTCGACCGCGCGACGGGCATCCAGCAGCGCGCGGCCCACCGCCGCGGGGTCCCCCGGGGCGATCCGGCCGAGCCGGTCCGCCGGGAGATCGAGGCCGAGGTGCAGCGCCAGCGCCAGCGCAGCCGCGGCAGCAGGCGCTCCAGCGCGGGGGCGCCGTCGGCCCGCAGCGCGGCCAGGGCCAGCCGGTCGGCCACCGCGTCGTCGACCAGCAGGCGCAGCGCCGCCCGCAGCCGCGCCGCGGTCGGCCGTGCGGTCGCTGGGGCGGCGTCGCCGGAGGCATCGACCGTCTCGGCCATACTGCTCCCGCTCCAGGGCTATCATCGGCTGGGATGTCCTGTATCCGTATCCTACCACCGTGCCCGGCGCGCCGATGGGCGGCCTGCTAGAGTTCAGGAGGGCGGCCGATGCGCCAGCGGGATACGCGATCTGACGAGGGACGGAGGGGGACCGTGGCCGAGGAGACGACGCTGCTGCTGCCGGCGGAGACGCGCCGGGCGATCGGGGCGTACTTCGAGCCCCGCGCGGCCGCGATCGACGCCGGCACGGCGGACGTCCGCGAGGGCCTGACCTGGCTCCACCAGGAACTGCTCAGCCCGGAGGCGAGCCCGACGCTGCTGGACGTGGGCGCCGTGATCGCCACGGTCGCCTGGTTCGACCTGAGCTCGGCGTTCTCGCTCTGGAGCCACCGGGCGGTGCTGGCCTACCTCGCGACGCTGCCCGAGGGCTCGTTCCTGCGCGCCACCCTCGCGCCGCGCCTGCAGCGGGTCGAGCTGCTGGGCGCGACCGCGCTCGCGCCCGCCATCGCCCACGTCCTGGAGCAGGCGCCGCTGCCGGTGACCGCGCGGCGGGCGGGCCGCGCCCTGGTGCTCGACGGCCGCATCCCCTGGGCCTCCAACCTCTTCCCGCCCGGCTTCGTGCTGGTGACCGTGGTGGCCGGTCCGGACGGCCCGCCCTGCGTGGTCGCCATCCCTGGCGATGCGCCCGGCTTCCAGGTGGCGCCCTACCCGGCGCTCCTCGCGCTCCAGGCCACCGGCAGCTCCGCCCTGACGCTGGCGCAGACGCCCATCGGCGAGGAGTGGATCCTCAGCGACGACTTCCCCGGCTTCATGCGCCGGGTGCGGCCGGTGCTGCTCCTGCTGCAGGCCTGCTTCTCCTGGGGGCTGGCGGCGCGGTCGCTGGCCGAGGCCCGCGCGCACCTGCGCGGCGCGTCCACCGTCTTCCTGCCCGAGATCGCGGAGATGGACGCGCGGCTCGCCCGCCTCGGCGGGGCGATCCGGCGCGCGGTGGCGGACGGCGGCCAGTCGCTCGGCATGCGCGCGGTGGTCGAGCTCCGGCTCGATATCGCCCGGCTCGCCGCGGCGGCGGTCGCGGTCGAGGCCAAGGTGCTGGGGGGCCGCGGCTTCCTGGCGGGCAGCGGCACCGCCCGGCGCCTGCGCGAGGCGGCCTTCCTGCCGATCCAGTCGCCGACCGAGGCCCAACTGCTGCTGGAGTTGTCCCGCTCCGGGTGACCGCGGTCACCGGCCGCGAGGAGCGGCGGCGGGCGGAGTGAGAGGGTGATGCGTCGTAATGCGTGTTCTGTATTGCGTACTCGGTAGTTCGTCCCCCTCACCCCCGGCCCCGCTTCCCTCGTGGGAGAGGGGCGAGACATGACAGTGTGCTGCATCGTGGGAGGTGGCTGATGGTGATGGTCGTCTCCGGATGACGCTCTCTCGGTGGCCACCGGCTCAGTCGCCCCCGCCGGGCACCGGCGCGTTGGGCATGGGTGACACGGCGCTGGCGCCGGTCTCCAGGTCGATGGTCAGCTCCCAGGGGCCCCTGAGCGGTTCCCGCTCGTTCTCGTTGATCTTGACCCACCACCACGGGATTGACAGCCGCAGCGTGCCCCGCTCGGGCAGGTTTGCCAGGCGGATCGGCACGGCGTCGGCGGCGCTGCCCCGCGGCCCGCTCTGCCCGATCACGGGCACCGACACGCCGTCCACGGTGGCCGTGATCGGCGGGAGGATCTGATGCTCCACCGCGAGGTCGTCGGCCGGAATCAACGCCGATGGGTCCAACACCTGCGCGCTGAGCGTAAGCGTGCTCACCGCCACCCCGCGCCGCAGCTCCACCGCGTCGATGTCGATCCCGTTGGCCGTCGCGCGCGCCCGCAGCGGCTGCGGCGCCGGCAGATCGGCGAGCGGCGAGAGATCGACCGGGATGGTTGCCACCGGGGTCTTCACCGACTGCCCGGCTGTCGTGCCCGGCGTGACCATGCTCGGGTCAGCAGTGGGCATGAGCAGCACGCGGACCTCGCGGGTCGCCGGGTCGAGCCCGGGGAAGGCGATCCACCGCGTGCTCGGCGGGCTCCCGCTCGCGTCCCTCTCGCGGAACGCGGCCAGCCGTCCGTCGGCCAGCTCGTCCAAGGGGAACCCGCGCTCGTCGAGCAGGATGACGTCGGCCAGCTCCGGTGGGTCGGCCGTGAACCCGAGGTAGGTCACATCCCGGTCCACCGCCAGCCAGTCGAGAGTGACCTCCCCGGAGCGCCACGCTGCGTCGCCGCCGACCTCGAACCGCTGGCCGATGTCGAACACCAGCCCCGCCTCGCGCAGCGTCGCCAGCGCCGGCTCGATCACCTCCAGGCCCGGCCCGGCCTCCTCGGCGGCGATCTCGGCCGGGACGAAGGTGAAGCGCCACTCGCCGGGGACCTCCTGTGGCTCGTCTCCCGGGTGTCGATCGAACCGCAGCGCGGTGATGGTGATCCGCACCTCGTCAGTGGCGTCGCCGGTGAGTCGGACGGGCACCGTGGCACGATAGCCGGCAAACGGCTGCGCTTGGGCCGTTCCTGGTTCCACATGGCCCGGTTGAGATGCATCGCGCTCGAGACCGGACAGGCGCATCGTGAACGGCGGGAGCGACGGACCCAGGCCGTCGAGCACCGCCAGATCAGGCGTCGCCTGCGGGTCAGCCGCGACCTCGAACGTTAGCGTCAACGCACTGCCAGCCAGATCCGCCCCGATGAGGCTGATGGTGAACCCCGAATCGGTGGCGACCAAGGGTAGTGTCGTCTCGGGCCCAGCGCTCGGGGCAGTCCTCTCGCCCTCGCCCCGCCCCTGGAGCAGCACGACCAGCAGGCCGGCGACGGCCACGAGCACCACGGCCGCGGCCGCCATCCCGGCGCCCTCGCGCAGCCAGCGGCGCCAGCCGCCCTGGGCCGGCCCGGCCAGCTCCGGTTGGTCTGCCTCCGCCGGCGGGCCGATCATCAGCAGGTCGTGCCCGCCCGGCGCGTCCGCGCGCAGCGGCACGGCGTCAGATCCTCCCCGCACCGCGGCCTCGGCCGCCAACCGCTGGCCGAGCCGGGCCCGGAAGGCGGGGTCCGGGGCCGGGGCGTCGTCGCGGGCGTGGAGCTCGCGCACGGCGGCCGCGAGCGCCGGGTCGAGCGCGTCGTCGTCGCCAGTCTCCCCGGCGACCAGGGCGTCCCAGTAGCGGTCGAGGGCGTCCATCGGCTCACGCTCGCGCTGGTTCAGTCGCATCCTGCGCCTCCGCGCTCAGTGTCGAGGTCGAGTGCGGCCCGCAGCCGCTGGGCGGCGCGGTACTGGAGCGCCCGCACGCTGCCGTGGCTCCGCCCGAGCACCCGGGCGATCTCGGCGCCGTTCAGCCCGGCCAGGCGCAGCTCGACGACCTCCCGCTGCTCGGGCGAGAGCCGCGCCAGCAGCGCCCGGACGCTGCGGTGCGCCTCGCTGTGCAGCAGCGCTTCCTCCGGGGTCAGTCCGGGGTCGATCGGCTCCGGCGTGGTGTCAGGGAGCCGGTCGGGCCGGCGCTCGCGGTAGCGGTCCGCCACGACGTGGTAGGCGATGGTGAAGAGCCAGCTCCGGAACGACCCGGCCCGGTAGCGGGGCAGGGCGGCGAGCGCCTTGAGGAAGACCTGGCTGGTGGCGTCCTCCGCCGCTTCCACCTCGCCCAGCCGCCGGTAGCAGAAGCGATAGACCGGATCGGCATAGCGCGCGTAGAGCACCGCGAACGCGCGCGGGTCGCGCCGGGCCCGCTCCACGAGCGCTTCCTCGTCCACCGCGTCCTGTGGCGTCGCACCGTCGATGGGGTAGCCGCGCAGTACGTCCAATCCTTTGCTCCAGAGCAATCGCGCACGATCCTCTCGCCCTGGTGAACGGGGCGGGGTGGCGGAGTGTTACGGGTTGCACGGGGGTGGATCGTCTCCCCAGGATACGCGCGCCGCTGCGGCGGCGCAGATGGGCGCGGCGGGTGCGGGCCGGTCCTCGATTGGCATGCGGGGGGTGGTCTGGGCCCGGGGCTCACACGTGTGGTGCGTTACTGGTCGAGCAGGTCCGCGACCGTCACGCGGAGGAGGGGCGCCGCTCCACGGCCGCAGGGGGCCGGTAGGGGCGGGCCGTGTGCCCGCCCGGATCGCGCATGCGTGCGGCAATCCACCGGGCGGGGACAAGCCCCGCCCCTACCAGCCGCGCACTGCGTGCCCCGGGCGGTGCGCGCGGGCAGCCACGGGCCTGGGGGGCATGGAGTTGGACGCCTTCTTCGGATCTCCGCACGCGGTCTGTGCCCGGGGGGTTACCCCGGGCGCCGACCACGGAAAGCGCCCGGCGGCCGCCCGCCGCGTCCCCGCGATCGCTCAGCCCCCTAGAACGTCCGGCCGAGGATCTGGTCCCACGGCTGTGGCGCGGCCACCCGGATCACCTCTTCCTCCCGGTCGCGGAGGTAGAGGTAGAGGTGGGCGAAGAACTCCTCGTCCGGGATCGGGTAGGTCGGGTTGACGCAGAGGTAGGAGAAGGGCCAGGGCGAGCGCACGCCGGGCGCGCAGCGCACCTCGACCCGGCGCCCGATCCGCAGCCGGTAGGTCACCCCCGGGAAGTGCCGGGAGGGGACGTCGAGGTAGCCCTGGCGCTGGGCGCGCGTCCACAGCTCGTCGCCGAGCGTGATCCGGGCCACCTCGCGGGCGTTCGCCCGCGCGCGCCGGTAGTCCTCGCGCCGGAAATCCGGCCCGGCGCTGCGCTTGGCCACGTGGTGCCAGCGGCGCGTCCACGGGAGATCCAGCGGCTCGTCCGCCGCGTCGCGTACCCGATCGTAGCCGTAGATGAAGTCGAGCAGGCGGTCGAGCAAGCTCATGCGGCACCTCGTCGCTGATGTGCGGCGCGGGCCGGGGCCCGGCCCGCACCGGCCCCAGATCATGGCCGCCCGACGAACGGCAGCGCCCCGAGCCCGCCGCCGTGCGCGCCGCGGGCTCGGGGTGTGCCGCTGGCTAGCCGCCCGCGATCGGGGCGACGATCTGATACTCCTCGACGGTGGGATCGAACGGGGCGTCGTCGAGGACATGCTGATCGCCGACTTTCCGGGAGACGCGGCAGCCGCGCTGGCGGGCGTCCCGGATGATGCGCTCAGCTTCCTCGATCGCCGACCGGGACTCCTCGGTGTCCACCGCCGGATCCCACTCGATGATCTGGTGGCCACGCCTATTGGCGACGATCAAGCGTGCCATGCCATCCTCCTTGCGTTCGGTGCGCCCCCGCACACCGGTGACTACGGGTCATGCCCACGTCCTGCACACCGCGTGCCAATGGACGGGCCCGGGCGCCGCGCGGTGCCGATTGCCCTCGTCACCATGGCCGGTACCGCGGGACGTGGCGCTTGACGCGTCTCCTGACGACGGCGTAAGCTGAGGCCACACGTTTGACGATCCTGTCAGCGCGCTAGCGGCGGGCCGCCGGGACGGCGCGACCCTGGTGCCCTCGCCCGGAGTGCCCCAATCATGGAGACCGTCTTCCTCATCTGCTTCATCTTCGGCGCGCTGTTCACCCTCGTGTCCGCCGTCCTCGGCGCGGCCGACGTCGCCATCCACCTCCCCCACGGCGGCCACGACGGCGGGCTGGGGCACGGGCACGACGCGGGGAGCCATGGAGGACACGACGCGGGTGGCCACGGGCACGACTTCGCCCAGCACCTCCCGGTGTTCAACCTCTCCGCCCTGCTCGCCTTCCTGACCTGGTTCGGCGCCGCCGGCTTTCTCCTCCTCCACGTCGCCGGCTGGCCGCTCCTGCTGGCGCTGCTGGCCGCCATCCTGGCCGGCGTCGCCGGCGCGGCCATCATCGCCCGCTTCCTGCGCGCCGTCCTGGCGAGCGAGCGCGTCATGGACCCGCGCGACTACGCCCTGGAAGGGACCATCGCCCGGGTGAGCGTGGGCATCCCGCCCCGCGGGGTCGGCGAGATCATCTTTTCGCTCGGCGGCGTGCGCCGCAGCGAGGCGGCACGCAGCGTCACCGGCCGCGCCGTCGCGCGGGACACCGAGGTCGTGATCCTCGGCTACGAGCGCGGCGTGGCGACGGTGCAGCCCTACCGCGAGCTCACCATCAGTGGACAGTCAGAGGGGGTCGAGGAGTCTCGTTCGCCGGCCCTGACCGATCCGGACGGGGCGCGCGTGAAGGAGTGAGCCGATGCTATCCACAGCCCTCGCCATCGCGGTCGCGGCCGTCATCGTCCTCATCCTCATCATGGCGGTGGTCGGCAGCATGTATCGCCGCGTCAGCCCGAACCGCGCCCTGATCGTCTACGGCGCGGGCGGCACCCGGATCGTCACCGGCGGCGGCAAGCTCATCTGGCCGCTGTTCCAGAGCTATCAGGAGCTCTCCCTGGAGCTCATGTCGTTCGACGTCGCGCCCTCCCAGGACCTCTATACCGCCCAGGGGGTCGCCGTCAACGTCGAAGCCGTGGCCCAGATCAAGGTCAAGTCCGACCCGGAGAGCATCCGCACCGCTGCCGAGCAGTTCCTGACCAAGAGCCAGGAAGAGCGTGAGGCGCTGATCCGCCTGGTGATGGAGGGCCACCTGCGCGGCATCGTCGGCCTGCTCACCGTCGAGCAGATCGTGAAGGAGCCGGAGATGGTCGCCGGCCGGGTGCGCCAGACGGTGGCCGACGACCTGAGCAAGATGGGGCTGGAGGTCGTCTCCTTCACCATCAAGAAGGTGATGGACGACCAGGACTACATCGCCAACATGGGGCGGCCCGACGTGGCGCGCATCAAGCGCGAGGCGGACATCGCCCAGGCCGAGGCCGAGCGCGACACGGCCATCCGGCGGGCGATGGCCAGGCGCGAGGCGGCCATCGCCGAGGCGCAGGCCGACCAGGAGCGGGTCGTGGCCCAGACGGCCTCCCAGGCGCGCCAGGCCGAGGCGCAGCGCGACCTCGAGATCAAGCGCGCCCAGTACGAGGCCGACGTCCGGCGCCAGCGGGCGCTCGCCGAGAAGGCCTACGACATCGCGGCCAACCAGGCGCAGCAGCAGGTCATCGCCGAGCTGGTCCGGGTCGAGCAGGTCCAGCGCCAGGAGCAGATCAAGGTCCAGGAGCTGGAGGTCCAGCGGCGCGAGCGGGAGCTGGAAGCGACGCTGATCAAGCAGGCCGAGGCCGAGCGGCGCCGCATCGAGCTGCTCGCCGATGCGGAGCGGGAGCGCCGCATGCGCGAGGCGGCGGGCGCCGCCGAGTCGATCCGGCTGCAGGGCCTGGCCGAGGCGGAGATCATCCGCGCCAAGGGGCAGGCCGAGGCCGACGCGATGCACCTGCGCGCCGCCGCCTTCCAGGAGTACAACCAGGCAGCGATCCTCGACAAGTTCCTCAGCGGCCTGCCCGAGCTGGCGCAGGCGTTCGCGCAGTCGCTGGCCGGCGTCGACAAGGTGACCATCGTCTCGACCGGCGACTCCCACAACGGGGTCAGCGCCCTCACCGGCGAGGTGGCGAAGATGATCGCCCAGATGCCGGAGCTGTTCGAGACGCTGACCGGACAGAGTGTGACCGAGCTGTTGGCGCGGCTGCGCAGCATCGAGGCGGCCAAGCCGGTCACCATGCCGGGCAGCAGCGCACCGGTCGCGCCGCCCGACGGCACCCCGCCGGCCGCGCCCGAGGGGGAGGCGTAGCGCCGCGCCCGCCCACGACCGCCGGCCGCCCGAGTGGGTCCGTGCGGTTTTCGCATGCCCGGTAGGGGAGGGCCTCGTGCCCGCCCGTGGGAATCCGGGCGGTGCTCCGTTCGACACGCCCCGCGCCGACCGGTGGCTCGCGCCCCGCGTCTGCGGTAGGGGAGGGCCTCGTGCCCTCCCGGGCTTTGTCTGGGGCACGCCCTATCGTGGGACGACGCCCTGGCGGGCGGGGAAGCGCTCCGGTCGATCACGCCCCGGCGAGCAGCGCGAAGAGGCGCACCATCCCGGCCTGGTGCAGCAATTCGGGGGGCCGGCCGGGATCGAGCGCGATCAGCCCCGTGGCCGGGTCGCGCCGGGTGGCCCAGGTCCGCTCGGCGTACGCCCACAGCAGCTCCCGGTAGGCGGGCTCCGGGGCCGCCGCGTCGAGGAGCAGCAGGTTCTCCAGAAAGATCGCGTTGAACGCCGGCCGCTGGGCGTCCAGGTGCTCGTCCGCCCCGTAGTACGCCAGCGCCGCCTGGGCCGTGCGCTGCGCGTCCTCCAGGTAGCGCGTCCCCCCGGTGGCCCGGTAGAGCAGCACCCCCGCGCCGATCATCGTCCCCTGGTTGTAGCTCCAGTACGTCCGCTCGATCTGCCCCGCCAGGTCGATGTGGTCCCAGTAGAGGCCGGCGGGTGACCGCAGCGTGCCGTACACCCAGTCGTACATCCGCCGCGCCCAGGCCAGGTACGGCTCCTCACCGCTGCGCTCGTACAGTCGCAGGGCGAGCAGCGCGCCGGGGGCGGTCGAGACGGTGTTCCGATCGCAGGTCCACGTCGCCCGGGTCCAGTACAACCCGCCGGGCATGGGGTGGCTCGGGTCATCGTCCCAGCCGGAGCGGACGAAGGCGAACACATCCCAGGCGCGCTGGAGCGCGGTGGCATCCCAGGAGAGCTGGTAGGCGCGCAGCAGGGCGAGCCCGATCCACTCATTGTCGTCGGAGAACTGGTCGCCGCCCCCACCGCGCCAGTCGCGGACCCCCGAGTCGTATGCCGGCGGGCGAGACTGCTCATTCCAGTAGCGCTCCACCCCGTCGATGCGCGCGGCCAGGTCGGACCGGTAGCGTTCGCGCACGGCCGGCAGCGCGACGAGATCGACCGTCGCCGCCAGGGCCTGGGAGAACGGCCAGACGAAGCTGAACCCGCCGGGGCCGCCCTCCGCCTCCCGGTAGAGCTGCCGGCGCCGGTCGTAGAAGTGGCGCTGCATCGCCGCGTAACAGGCCACGGCGCGATCGAGGGCGGTAGCGGCGTCGTGCGTCATGCGCGTCCCGTGTCCCCGGCTGCGTGCTCCGTGCTCCGTCGCGCGGTGCGCTGCAGGAGCGATGCCGCGGCGCGTTGACAGCCGCCGCTCGCCCCCGGCATACTCCGTGTACGTACAGAGGGAGCGGGGGAGCGATGCCGCCCACCCGGGCGCAGCGGCGCGAGCGGGATGTCACGGCCGAGATCCAGGGGCGCTATGCCGCCGAGGCGCTGGCGCTGCTGCGCGAGTACGGCGTGCGCGTCTGCCACTGGCGCAGCAGCATGAGCGGCATCGCCTGGGTCGGGAACCCGCGCCGGCCGATCGAGGCGCCGCACCCCCGCTCGCCGCTCAGCTTCGCCGTCCTCGCCCATGAGGTCGGCCACCACGCGCTCGGGCGGGTGCGCCCTCGCTGGCGCGAAGAGTACCTGGCCTGGGAGTTTGCCCTGGAGCAGATGCGGCGCCGCGGCGTGCCGATCGACCGCCGGGTGCGGGAGCGCTACGCCGCGTCGATGCGCTACGCGCTGGCGAAGGCCCTGCGTCGTGGGCTGAAGGCGGTTCCTCCGGAGCTCCTGCCGTTCGTCCTGCCCGACGCGTGACCCGCCGCGGCCGCCGCGCCACGCGCCCCACCGGCGCGCGACGCCGCGTCGGTGGGCAGGCGAGCGGCGGTCCGCCCGCGGCGTGCGGAGACGATGCCCGTCACGGCATGACGGGCGCCCCGGGGTCGAAGCGTCCCACCCATGCCGCCCGCCACTCCTGCGGCGCGAAGGGGTCCGGCCAGAACTCGGTCATGCGCCAGATCCGCCCGTCCCGCATCGCAAAGAAGGAGATGGCCCGCGCGACGACCGCCCCATCGGTGACGGTGACGTCGGACACCGCGCCGCCGTCGTCGGCGACGATGCGGTGCACCGCGAAGCGCCAGGGCTCGGCCGCGGGGTAGCGGGTATTGACCTGCACGAAGTTGTCCCGGCCGCGGATGCGCCCGCCGGACTGCGGCCACTCCAGCGTGAACTCGTCGTGGAACAACGCCGCCGCGCCAATCGTTCGCGTTCATCGCCCGTCAGAACTGCGTGACGAGTTGCCGGTTCGCATCAGCGGAATGCATGGCCCCCTCCCGTCGTGGCGCGTGCGTCGCGACGAGGCGCAGGGCTGCGCGCCGTCTGCTCCGCGTCGCGCCTGCTCCCGCGGGCACCTCCAACAGATCGGGAGGTCGGACACCATCGGCCACCGATCCGAGCCTAACGGATCATGTAGAGCTCGACGCCGTGCGGGAGATCCTGCCAGCTCCTGTCCGCACCCACTCTCGGCAGTCCCGCTCCTGTGCGAGGGCGATGCACGCGCGATCGCCCAGCGCCAGCCCTCTCGGGCGGGTCGCCGGGTGGAGGAGCCCCGCGATTGGCGAGGCGCGTGTCGAAGGGGACCACCTCGATATCGAGCGGATCGAGGATCTGTTCCAAGACGTTGGCCGGCACCCCCTCGTCAGCCAGCTTTCCGACGACCTCGGCGAGGTTGACCGCGCAGATCACGGTGCCATGCTGGACGGCCTGTGCAACGACGTTGGCTCCTGCCTCCTGCTGGGGCAGTGCCAGCAGAGCCGCAGCATCGAGGACGGTCCTCCTCACGCGCTGCCTCGTCGCGCCGCTCGGCGATCAGTTCGTCGACCAACGAGCGCTCCGCCAGGACATACCGGCGCACCAGCTCCTGCGCACGCCGGATCGCCTCCCGTGGACTCGCGATGCGCAGCTCGCCGTCCTCAGCGTGCACGATGACGCCGTCGCCGTCGGCTCGTCCAAGGTCGCGTCGCATCTCCGCCGGAATCACGACTCGACCGCCGGAGCCGATCTTGGTCCTGGTGCTCCTCATCTGGCGCACCCCGAGGCGATGGCACCGATTCGTGTGCCTGGCACGATAGTCGGAGCATACCATGTCGCGGCCGAACGCTGGAGCCGCATAGCGCGAGGTCCTGGCGCGATCGCCAGGACCTCGCTGCCGGACTGGGGCGTGGGCGCCTAGGAGCACCCCAGGCTGTTACCGCAGTTGAGGCACTTGTAGCAGGCGCCGTTGCGCACGGTGATGTGGCCGCAGACGTCGCAGAAGGGGGCGTCGCCCATCATCTGCGACAGGTGCTCCGACAGCCCGCCGTCCATCGGCGCCTGCGCCACGGCGACCAGCGACGCGAGCGCGGCCGCTGTGACGCTGTGCCCGTTGGTGGTCTTGGGCGGCGCGCCGTTAGGCGCGGCCGGCGGCGTGGCGCTGGCCACGGCCGGCTGCGGGGCCGGGCTCGCCTCCGGTCTGCTGGCCTCCGCGTCGTCGCCCTCGCCCAGCGCCTCGGCGTCGTCGCCGTGGATCGGCGGCTGCACCTGGACGAAGTCGGTGCGGCCCAGGTACTCGTAGCCGAGCACGCGGAAGACGTAGTCGATGATCGAGGTCGCCATCTTGATGTAGGGGTGGCCCTCCACCAGGCCCTGCGGCTCGAAGCGCTGGAAGGTGAAGGTGTCGACGAACTCCTCCAGCGGCACGCCGTACTGCAGCCCCTTGGAGACGGCGATGGCGAAGCAGTTCATCAGGCTGCGGAAGGCCGCGCCCTCCTTGTGCATGTCGATGAAGATCTCGCCCAGCGTGCCGTCCTCGTACTCGCCGGTGCGCAGGTAGATCTTGTGCCCGGCGACGCGCCCCTCCTGGGTGAAGCCGCGGCGCTTGGCCGGCAGCGGGCGGCGCTTGGGCCGCTCCACGTAGACGATCTGCGGCTCGGGCGTCGCCGTCGCGGACTCGGCCGCGGCCGCCGCCGGCTGCGCCGGCTTGTTGGCGGTGGAGAGCGGCTGGGAGAGCTTGGAGCCGTCGCGGTAGAGCGCCATCGCCTTCAGGCCGAGCCGCCAGGAGGCCATGTACGCCTCTTCGATGTCCTCCACCGTCACCTCATGCGGCATGTTGATCGTCTTCGAGATCGCGCCGGAGAGGAACGGCTGGACGGCGGCCATCATGCGGATGTGGCCCATGTGGTGGATGAAGCGCTGGCCGTGCTTGCCGCACTTGTTGGCGCAGTCGAACACCGGCAGGTGCTCCGGCTTCAGGTGCGGCGCGCCCTCCACCGTCTGCATGCCGCAGATGACGTCGTTCGCCTCGGCGATCTGCTGCGGCGTGAAGCCCAGCTCGCGCAGCAGGTTGAAGCCCGGCTGCTGCCACTGCTCGGGCGTGAAGCCCAGCCGCCGCATGGCCTCCTCGCCCAGCGTCCAGGGGGTGAAGGCGTAGGACAGCTCGAACACGGTCGGCAGCGCCTGCTCCAGGCGCGCGATGTCGTCGTCGGTCAGCCCCTTGGCCGCCAGCGACGCCCGGTTGATGTGCGGCGCGCCGTCGAAGGAGAGCGTGCCGAGCACGTAGCGCAGGATGTCCTCGACCTGCTCCGGGGTGTAGCCGAGCGCGCGCAGCGCCGGGGCGATCGACTGGTTGGCGATCTTGAAGTAGCCGCCGCCGGCCAGCTTCTTGAACTTCACCAGGGCGAAGTCTGGCTCGACGCCGGTCGTGTCGCAGTCCATCAGGAGCCCGATCGTGCCGGTCGGCGCCAGCAGGGTCGTCTGGGCGTTACGGTAGCCGTACCGCTCACCCAGCTCCAGCGCCCGGTCCCAGGCCGCCCGCGCCGCCTGGAGCAGGTCCGCCGGGCAGTGGGCGGGGTCGAGCCCGACCGGGGTGATCGACAGGCCCTCGTACTCGCCCGGGTGCGCGTTGTAGGCCGCGCGCCGGTGGTTGCGGATCACCCGCAGCATGTGCTCGCGGTTGGCGGCGAAGCCGGGGAAGGGCCCGAGCACGCTCGCCAGCTCGGCCGAGGCGGCGTAGGCCTCGCCGGTCATGATCGCGGTGACCGCCGCGGCGATGGCGCGGGCGCGGTCCGAGTCGTAGGGCAGGCCCATGGTCATCAGCAGCGAGCCGAGGTTGGCGTAGCCCAGCCCGAGGGTGCGGAACTCGTAGCTCTTGCGGGCGATCGCCTCGCTCGGGAACTGCGCCATCAGCACGCTGATCTCCAGCACGA
Organism: Sphaerobacter sp.; assembly: GCA_029961075.1. Lineage (GTDB taxonomy): Bacteria > Chloroflexota > Chloroflexia > Thermomicrobiales > Thermomicrobiaceae > Sphaerobacter. The sequence continues at coordinate 12,594 of JASBVL010000060.1, read as the reverse complement.
TGGTCCAGAGGCGCACGGCGTGCCGGAAGCGCTCGATGTCGAAGGTGCGCCGCTCGACGTCGTAGAACTTCATCAGGTTCAACGACGCCAGGTTGCACGCCGTGTCGTCGAGGAACATGTACTCGGAGCACGGGTTCGAGGCGTTGATGCGGCCGGAGGCCGGGCAGGTGTGCCAGTCGTTGATGGTGGTGTCGAATTGCAGGCCGGGGTCGGCGCACTGCCAGGCGGCCTGGGCGATCTGGCGCCACAGATCGCGCGCCCGCACCGTCTTGGCCACGCGGCCGTCCGTCCGCCAGCGGAGCTGCCACTCGCCGTCGGTCAGCACGGCGCGGATGAACTCGTCGGTGACGCGCACCGAGTTGTTCGAGTTCTGCCCGGAGACGGTCGCGTAGGCCTCGCCGTTGAAGTCGGCCGAGTAGCCGGCAGCGATCAGTGCCGCGACCTTCTTCTCCTCTTCGGCCTTCCAGTTGATGAACTGCTCGATGTCGGGGTGGTCGATGTCGACCACGACCATCTTGGCCGCGCGGCGCGTGGTGCCGCCGCTCTTGATCGCCCCGGCGGCGCGGTCGAAGATCTTCAGGAAGCTCATCAGGCCGGACGAGGTGCCGCCGCCCGAGAGCGGCTCGCCCTCGGCCCGGATCTTCGAGAAGTTGGTGCCGGAGCCGGAGCCGTACTTGAAGACCCGCGCCTCGCGCGTGACCAGGTCGAAGATGCCGCCGGGGTTGACCAGGTCGTCCTCGACCGACTGGATGAAGCAGGCATGCGGCGTGGGGCGGCTGTAGGCGTCCTCGGAGTACCGCAGCTCGCCGGTGTCCGGGTCGATGTAGGAGTGGCCCTGCGGCGGCCCGCTGATGCCGTAGGCGTGGTGCAGCCCGGTGTTGAACCACTGCGGCGAGTTGGGCGCCGCCATCTGGTGGACGAGCATGTACTTCAGCTCGTCCTCGAAGGCCTGGGCATCCTCCGGCGTCGCGAAGTAGCCGTAGCGCTCGCCCCAGGCCCGCCAGCAGCCGGTCAGGCGGGAGATGACCTGCTTGGCGCTGCGCTCGGAGCCGAGCACTGGGTTGCCGTCCGCGTCGCGCAGCGGGTTCCCGGCCTCGTCGTACTGCGGCACGCCCGCCTTGCGGAAGTACTTGGAGACCATGATGTCGGTCGCCACCTGCGACCAGCTCGCCGGGATCTCGGCGTCCTGCATCTCGAAGACGACCGAGCCGTCCGGGTTGGTGATCCGCGAGGTGCGTCGCGCCCACGCGACGGTATCGAACGGGTCCTGGCCCGCCTGGGTGAAGACGCGCGGGATCCGCAGCCCCGTCGGCTGCGTCCCCTTCGCGCCGGTCCGTCTGCGCTTCTCGCGATCCTCCATCGGTCCCCCCGATTCCGTCACAATCCGCTCTCCACGTGTCCGCGACGCCGGAGACACCTCGGGACCCCACCCCACCAGCGCGCAGCGCGAATGCCACCCCTGTCGATCGGCCAAGATCTGATATCCGAAGATGTCCCGGATGCGCTTGCGCCGATCCGCTTACCGATCCCTGCGATGTGTGCTGGGCTTCTGCCGGCTCTGGGGGGCGGGGCAACGATATATGGTGCTCCCCGTCCTTCGCAACACTACATGTAGTGTACCAGGCCTGCTAACCGCTGTCTAGAGGTGTCTTTCTGTCACAGATCCCTCACAAAGTGCGTGAATTGACAGAACATGCGATCTATGTACGTACACAGTGGCCCTAGTGTAGCCGGGCTTCGGTCTGCATGCAAGTCCCTGCCGGGCCGACCTGGGGGGTGGACGGCCGGGCACGGGCCGGGGGTGAGGGGGAACGTCATGCGTCATCCGTGATGCGTCATCCGTCCCCCTCACCCCCGGCCCCGCTCCCCACACGGGAGAGCGGGGAGACCGCGGAGCACTGAGGACGCAGGACGCCTGACACCGCACGCACTGCAAGACACGCAATACGCAATACGCAATACGGAACACGCATGACGCCTGACGCCTGACGCATGACGCTGGACGGCTTCCTACCCGTCCTGCTGCGCGCGCTCGGCCTCGAGCTGCTGGATGCGCCGGGCCGCGCGCTGGTTGATCTGGCGGATCAGCCAGGGCGGCCGGCGGGTGGCCGCCTCCGTCGCCAGGGTGGCGGGGTCGACGTAGCCCGGGCGGCGGTGCTCCGGGAGCTCCGGGAGGAAGGGAAGCCAGTCGCGCACGGCACCCCAGCCGGTCAGCAGCCACTGCTCGACGACGCTGTAGAGCGCCGACGCGGCCCAATAGAGGACCGTGCCGGCCGGCGCGTGCCAGCCGACGGCGACGACGATCGCCGGCAGGAGGAGGGCCCGGGCCGCCGTCGCCTGGCGCCGACCGCTGGCGGCCACACGCGTGCCCGCGGGCCACAGCATCACGGTCTGGATCAGTTGCAGCGCGCCCGCCGCGAGCGGCAGGATGTGCCAGGGGTCGGCCGTGGCCATGCCGGGCAGCCAGAGGAAGGGCTCGGACCAGGGACCGTTGCCCGTCCCGGACAACGCGCGGATGGCGACGAGGAGCCCAACGAAGACGGGGATACTCAGCACGGTGGGCAGGCAGCCGGCCGCCGGGTTGATGCCGTGCTGCTGGTAGAGCTTCAGCGTCTCCGCCGACAGGCGCTGCCGATCACCGGCGTAGGTCCGCCGCAGCTCCGCGAGCGCGGGCTGGATGGCGCGCAGGGCGGCGGTGCTCCGGCGCGTCCGGACCGTTACCGGCAGCAGCGCGGTCTTCAGGATGAGGGTGAAGAGCAGGACCGCGAGCCCCGCGCTGCCGCTGAGGCTCGCCAGCTCCCGCAGTCCCCACGCGATCAGATCGACGAAGTGATCCCAGACTGGCACGCGCCGTCCCTCCCCCGGCGGGACATGACGCTCACACCCCGCGCGCCGGCTGTCCCGGCACCGGCCAGCCTAGCAGCCCGCGGCGTCCCCTCCAACGACCCATTGGTCCCAGGTGCGTCGCGAACGCGAGGCGATGGGGCTACCCGGAATCGCAGATCTCGTGTCTGGGCGATCGTTAGCGTGGTCGCCAGTTCGGTCTGGTATGCTTCTCTCTGCCTACCCGCTAGAGGAGTAACGCATGTTTCGTGAACTGGACCAGGTGGTATTGATGCGCGACCTGCCTGAGTTCGGTCTGGCCGCGGGTGACCTGGGCACGGTGGTCCACGTCTATCCTGGTGGCAGGGCATATGAGGTCGAGTTCGCGGCCCTGGGCGGCGAGACGGTGGCTGTAGTCACCTTGCCGGCCGATGCCGTCCGTTCCATCAGTCCGCGTGAGATCGCCCACGTCCGCGCGGTCGTCTGACACGAGAACAACCGGCCCGGCGGCACCCCACGCCGCCGGGCCGGTGCTTGGGCGTTCGGTCAGGCGAGACGCACCTAGGCGTTCGCCATCAGCCGCCTGGCGATCTCGGCCAGCTCCTCCGGGCCGATGCCGGGGGCGAACTCCTCCGGCACCTCCGGCAGGTCCGGCATCGTGCCGCCCGCCGGCGCGCCGTCGACCACCTCAAGGGCGCCGCCGTCCTCCGGGTGGGTGCCGGACCAGATCTTGGCGACCTCCTTGTAGTCGTCCAGGCTGAAGCGGTAGAGCTTGCGGTGCGCGCCCTCCGCCTCGAAGGCCCGGGCCTCCGGGAAGTCGGAGTTCTTGATGTTCGGGATGGGCAGCATCTTCGAGACGTCCACGCCGGTGATGCTCTCCAGCGCCTTGGCGTAGGCCAGCGCGTGGACGCCGCCGCGCACCAGCAGGTAGCCGAGCATCTGCCGCGCGACCGGGTTGTCGGTCATCTCATACACGCGGATCTTCTGTGTGCGGGCGCCGTTCTCCAGGAAGAAGTTGTGCAGCAGGTCGAGCACGAGGTTGCCGCTGGAGAAGACGTAGTCGCCGGTCCAGTGCCCGCCCATCGAGTTGCCGACCAGCGCCGTCTGGCCGGTGGCGATGGCGTGGTGGGTGTTGCGCCAGTTCTTGGCCGCCGCCAGCGGCGCGGTGTCGGGCGCGCCCGGCTCGGTCGCCCCGGTCATCAGCAGGTTGATCGTGTGCGCCACCAGCTCGATGTGGCCGATCTCCTCGGTCGCGATGTTGGCGATCAGGTGGTAGTAGGGCTTCAGCTTCTCCCGACCCCGGAAGTTGAACGACTGGTACATGTAGTTCATCAGGGTCGACATCTCGCCGAAGCGACCGCCGAGCAGCTCCTGCACTGCCGCCGCGGCGTTCGGGTCCGCCTCCTTCGGCTGCGGCAACGCGACCTGCAGGCGATCGATCCGTAGGAACATCTCACACCCTCCTCGTCGACGACGTGCGTACGGCCCGTCGTGGCAAGGACCGGCGGGGCGTACGGCTGGGCAACCGCAACCCACCGGAGACACCACCGGGCCCCGCATCCACCACCTTCATCGACGCCCAGTGCATGCCTGGGTGGATGGAGGAAGTCGGTGCGGGGCCCGTGCCCGCGGCACTGACCGTGCCACTAGTAACTCTACCACACGACGCGTGGATTTTTCACCTGTCTGGTTTCCGAAATCCTGGTCACGGCGTGCATGGGGTGTCGGGGGGGCCACGTCGCTCGCTGCGTGGACCCCCGGTGGCGCCGCGCGGGCGGCGGGCGCGGGGTTCAGGATCATCCGCATGCCGTACTTCGGGCGCAGGGTGATGCGGGGCGCGGGCACGACCGGATGCCCGGGCACCAGGCGCGTCACGAAGCGCTGGAGGATCGTGGCCAGCAGCAGGCGCGCCTCCATCTGCGCGAAGGGCATACCGATGCAGGCGCGCGGCCCGCCGCCGAAGGGGAAGTAGGCCCAGTGCGGGGGTGGGGGCTGGGCCGGGTCCCAGCGCTCGGGCCGGAACCGGTCGGGATCGCCCCAGATGTCCGGCCGGTGGTGGATGACCCACTGGCTGAACATCACGTGCGTGCCGGCCGGGAAGCGGTAGCCCTCCAGCTCGAACGGCTCCAGCGCGACCCGCCCCTGCGCCCAGGCGGGCGGGTAGATCCGCATCGACTCGGTCACCACCCAGTCGAGGTAGGGGAGGCGCGACAGGTCGTCCGGGGTCGGCGGCCGATCGCCCAGCACCGCGCGCAGCTCCGCCAGCAGCTTCTCCCGCGCCTCGCGGTGCTGCGAGAGGAGGAAGAGGGTCCAGGTGAGGGCGAGCGCGGTCGTGTCGTGCCCGGCCGCGAGGAGGGTGACCGTCTGGTCCCGCACCTGGCGGTCGGTCAACCCGGTGCCGTCGGCACCGGCGGTCAGCAGCCAGGAGAGCACATCGTCGCCATCCGTCCCCGCGGCCCGGCGGCGATCGATCAGGTCGTAGACGTAGGCGTCGAGCCGGCGGCGCGCGGCCATGTACCGGCCGTAGCGGGTGTGGGGGAGGTTCAGCCGCGGCAGCCGGATCAGCCCGATCGTCTCCGGGCTGTTCGCGATGAGGTCCACGAAGGCCCGGTTCAGCTCCGCGCCGGCCGCCTCCTGGTCCACCCCGAAGAGGGCCTGGCTGACGATGCGCAGTGTCAAGGCGCTCATCCACTGCGCGACGTCGATCTCGTCCCCGGGGCGCCAGCGGTCCAGCATCTCCTCGGTGCGGGCCACCATGGTGGCGGCGTAGTGCTCCACCCGCCGCCGGTGGAAGGCCGGCTGGAGGAGCCGCCGCTGCTGGTCGTGGAACTCCCCGTCGGTGGTCAGCAGCCCCTCGCCCAGCGTCTCCATCAGGTTCGGCGCCACGCCCACCGGGGTGAAGGCCGCCGCGCGCTCCACCAGGAAGAAGCGGACGTGCTCCGGCCGAAAGCAGAGGACGATCGGCCACGCGCCGACGTACATGGTGGCGATGTCGCCGAACTCCCTGTGCGCGGCGCGCACGAAGCCGAGCGGGTCGCGGCGATACTGGTAGGCGTTGCCGACGACGGGCAGGCGCCGGGGACCGGGCGGGAAGCGGGCAGTATCCATGTCGGGCGGTCCTTCCGCTGCCGGAGCGCGCCGGTGCCCGAGCACCGGGATCGCGAACTAGGTTGTCTCGCGCTAATCATGTGCCACGAGCGCCGGAGCGGGGAGGGGCCGGCGCTTCCTGGGGGCGTGATGCGTGAGGCGTGGTGTGTATTCCGTATTGCGTATCGCGTAGTGCGTATTCCGTATTGTGTGTTGCGTGTTCGGTGCTGGGCATTCCGTCTTGCGTGGTGCGTGGTAGGGCAGCCCTCACCCCCCGCCCCTCTCCCAACTTTGAGAGAGGGGAGAAGACGGAACACAGACTACGGAATACGCAGTACGCAATACGCACTACGCAAGACGGCCTGCGCCCCGCGCCTCACAGCTCTTCGAGGCTGTCCCGGATGATGTCGAAGTACTCCAGCGCCAGGCCGGTGCCGATGGCCACGCAGCTCAGCGGGTCGTCGGCCACGTAGCACGGCACGCCGGTGACCTCGGTCAGCAGGTCGCTCAGGTGGCGCAGCAGCGCGCCGCCGCCGGTCAGGATCATCCCCTTGTCGATGATGTCGGACGACAGCTCCGGCGGCGTCTCCTCCAGCACGGCCCGCACGGCCCCGATGACCGCCTCCAGCGGCTCGGTGATGGCCTCGACGATCTCGTTGGCGTGGATCTGGATGGTCCGCGGCAGCCCGGCGACCTCGTCGCGCCCGCGCACCTCCATGGAGAGGTCGTAGTCCACCGGCATGGCCGAGCCGATGGCGATCTTGACCTCCTCGGCGGTGCGCTCGCCGATCCGCAGGTTGTACTTGCGCTTGATGTAGTTGGCGATGGCGTCGTCGAACTTGTTCCCGCCGACGCGGATCGAGCGGGCAACGACGATCCCGTTGAGCGAGATGACGGCGACCTCGGTCGTGCCGCCGCCGATGTCGATGACCATGTTCCCGCTCGGGTCGGCCACCGGCACCTTGGCGCCGATGGCGGCCGCCAGCGGCTCACTGATCAGGTAGGCGCGCCGGGCGCCGGCGTTCAGCGCGGCGTCGCGCACCGCGCGGCGCTCCACCCCGGTCACCCCGGCGGGGACGCAGATCATCACCTCCGGCCGCACCAGCGAGAAGCGCCCGACCGCCTTGTTGATGAAGTAGCGCAGCATCTCCTGGGTGACGACGTAGTCGGCGATCACGCCATCGCGCATCGGGCGGACCACTTCGATCGTCTCCCGCGGCTCGCGGCCGAGCATGTTGCGCGCTTCCACCCCGACCGCCTTGACCTTGTTGTCCTTGGTGGAGATGGCGACCACGGATGGCTCGTTGATCACGATGCCGCGGCCACGCACGAAGACGAGCACGTTGGCTGTGCCCAGATCGATTCCGAGCTGCTTCGCCAAGGGTATCGCTCCGTTGGTGCTGGTGGTGAACGCACGGGGCCGGCACCCCGGTCAGGCGGCCACGGCGCCGGCGCACGGATTGTATCACAGAGAGTGGGACACATAGCACGCCCCAGGCTGCCGACTGCCCGGGGCCGGCCGCGGGCCGCTCCGGGGCCGGGGCCGCCTCACGACCCGCCGCCCCGGGCATGCCGTCACCTGCCGCCGGGATCGCCGCTAAGCTGGCGGAGCAGGCGCCGATCACCAAGGCCCCCGGGGTGTCCCCTCTGCCAGGACCGTTCCCGTCCCTGCCAGCGTAACGAACGACCAACCGGCGGGGTTGACGGAGACTGACGAGATAGTCGGCTATCCGCGCCTGGCCGGGCGCGGATTCCCGACGCGTTCAGCAGACGCCATGAGCCGGCTGGAGACGATCGCCGGGTACGCCGGACGAAATCGCCAACGTCCATGTTGGGAGAGGGGTGAGGAGTGAGGGGAATACCTCCACACGCACTCCGCACCACGCACGACGCAGTACGCAACACGCAATACCGAACGCGCCCCCCGCGCTACGCCGGCTCGACCCCCTTGGCCCGCAGCTTCGCGATGTCGGCCTCGGTCTCGGCCAGTTGCCGGCGGATGACCGGCAGGCGCTCCCGGTAGCGCTCCATCTCCTGCCGCTGCTCGTCCCGCTCGGCGCGCAGCCGCTCCAGCCCGGCCCGGATGCGCTGCCGCTGGCGCTCCAGCTCGGCGCAGGCCGCGCAGCGCCCCTTGGGGTCCTGCCAGCCGCCGCAGGTGGGGCAGGGGCGGGTGAGGTCGGCCAGGGTGTAGGCCGGCGGCGGCTCGCCCGCCGCGGCGCGCTCCAGCGCCTCCTCGGCCACGATCGAGAAGCCCTGGCGCAGGTGGTCGGCCAGCGCGGCCCGCGTCGACGCCTCCAGGTCGGCCGGCACCAACGGGGCGACGTCCCCGGCTACGCGCGCGAGCTGCGGCAGCGCCACCTGATGGCCGCGCTCGGCCCAGTCGATCTCCTCCTGGTAGCGGAGGGTCACCTCCCCGGCCCGCAGCGTCACCGCCGCCGGCTCCGCCGGGCGCACGTCCTCCACGGCGATCGGCGTGGCCGGGAGCTGGACCCGCGGCACGGTCGCGGGCGCCGGCCGCAGCGCCGCCAGGTCCGCCTCCGCCTGGGCGATCGCAGCGTCGAGCTGGGCGATCCGCTCGGTCCAGGGGTTCTCGGGCTGCAGGGCCAGCTCGGCCTGCGCCAGGTCGTACGCCAGGTTGCTCCGGCGCTGCAGCAGGCGGCGCAGGCTCCGCCGCTCGGCGTCGCGGATGTACGGCTGGCCGGCGTCGTCGCCCGGCGTCCCGGCCGGTGCGGCTGGCTCGGCGCCGTGTGGCGGCGGTGTGTGTCGGACCCGTCTCCACCAGGGCATGGCATCGGCCCTCCATTCGGATGGGTCGCAGGATGCGGACCTCGCGGCGCCCGGCGCTAGCCGAGGCGCGCGAGTGGGCGCTCCCACGCGTCCACCGCGTCGAGCGCGTGAGCCAGCACCCGCGTGAGCTCCGGCGGCTCGGGGATCCCCTCGATCACCCCGAGCGGCTGCTGGTGCGGCGTGCCGCCGTCGAGCGCGTGCAGGCCGCCGTACAGTTCCAGCCGCCGCCAGTCGTCGACCAGCGCGTAGGCGGCGACCACGCGGCCGTAGCCCCCGCTGATCCACTGGAGGCGGACGCCGACCGCCTCGCCCTGCGCGTCCGCCACCACCCGCAGCGGATGCCGCCACGCCCCGGCGAGCTGCTCGCCGGCCGCCAGCAGTTCGTTCGCCACCTGGCGGCGCGTCACCCGCCGCACCGCCTGCGGGCTGATCCCGGTGCGCGCGGCGTAGAGCCGGCGCACGCGGTCGCTCCGCCAGGCGACGACGGCCGCCAGCAGCAGCCCGGCGTGGATCACCCCGGTGACCCCGCTGAGGACCGGCGTGTCTCGCGTGTAGATCTGCGACCAGTCGCCGACCAGGTTGCCGGCGAAGTCGAGCAGGGGATAGAAGACGAGCGAGTTGGCCAGGTCGATCGCGCCGAACATGAGCAGCAGGTAGTTCACCGGCGGGCGCAGCGGGCGCAGCACCACCAGCGCGATGGCGGCGAGCCCCAGCACCACGCTGACTAGGTTGCCGGCGAGCGCGATCCAGAACAGGTCCGCCGCGGTGTAGAAGCCGCGATGCGCGACGTACCCGAAGAAGAAGTAGTAGCCGAACCCCGTGATCTCGCCGCCGAAGGCACGCACGGCCACGGCGTGGCCGACCTCGTGGAGCAGCACGCTGATGGGCAGCAGGAGGAAGACGGCGACTTCGGCGAGTTGCTGGCGGTCGGCGCGGGTGAAGGCGGCGTCGAAGAGGGTGGCGCGCTGGCGCACCGTCGTGACCAGCGTGCGGATCGACACCAGCACCATGAGCAGGCTGAGGATGGCGACGAGGTCGAGCGTGGGCACCGGGTGGACTCCCTGGCCTTTCCGTCCCGGCAATTGTAGCATCGCGGAGTCGGAAGCCAGAGCACTCCCCTAACCACGTGGTCGTTTCACTCTGCTGGCGACCGGATCTGTGCCGAGGGATTTGGGGGAAGAACTGTCGGACGGGTCCGTTCGGACCATGGACTGAGCGAAGCAGGTTTGAACGCTGGCTGTCCAAGACCGGTAGACGGCTCTACCATCCTCACTGGCTCCGCAGCCATGTGGTGATGTGTCCCTGCAGTGTTGCTACAAAGCGGTAGAACGTGAGGTCGCCCGCCGGGTGGGAGATGCGAGTTGCGGAGTACATCGTTGGTTTCGTCGCCAGCGTGAGACAGACGCTGTCGTACAACCGTTCGTAGACCAGGCGATGACAGAAGATCTCGTACCGCTGGCTGTAGGAGGCGTTCGCAAATACTGGATCCACGGGGAAATGTGGTTCCTCGTTTCGTACCGGACGGCGCACCTTGTCGCAATCCTCAAGCAAGAAGAAGTAGCCGAGAAAGGGACGTGGCCCAGCCCCGAACCGACCTTCACGGTAGGCTGTCCAGAAATCGGTCGCGTTGCCTACCGCCTCCTCAACGCGGTTATTGAAGTTGTTTCCGAAGGAGGGGCCAGCCTGAGACTTGAGCTCTATTGCGGCCACAAGCTGTCCACGGGAGACTACAAGAAGATCCCACTCCTTCTCTGGCCGGTAGTAGCCGGGTAGGTTGATCGCGGCGCGCCGATGGATATCCTCACTAGGTACTCCAGATTCAACTGATAGGTTCACCAACAACTGCTCGAAGGCCAGCATCTGCGCTCCGCCGGTGACGGCCCCCCGGGAACCGGCATCTGCCTTTCCGCTTGCGACTTGGCGGTCTTGCTGCGTCTGCCGAGTCTGCCAATATTGGTGAATGGCCTCTCGCAGTCGTTCCTCTAGAGCCTCTTGCCTCATCTCACCACAAGCTCCGTGGAACCGCGCGGAATCCGGTACACCTCGAGGGCTACCTGGGTAGCGAGCTCTCGGTCGCGCTGCCGAAACGCGTGGATGAGAGCAGCGCGTTGGGCAGGAGAGATGTCTTGAGGACGAGGCACGCGGATCCGACGAAGATACTGGGCCTGAAAACGAAGATAACCCCCGCGCATCCGAACTCCATAGCACTCGACGAAGAACTGGCCGATAGCCGACATTAAGAGGCCCCCCAAGACCTCAAGATCCCATGCATCAGAATGTATGTAGTACAGATTATGATGTGGGTACGTCTCTCCCGTGTCAAGCGCAGGGTTGAGTTGATCCTTTATGTCAGGAATGTACAGCTTCGGCCGATGCAGGAGGCTGTAGTTTACTCGGTCGATAGTGCGATACCAAGCATGTGGGTTCTTCCGACCCACGTGTCGCTGGAGCAGCCGCTCTCGGTGTCGTCCCAGATAAGCCGCGAGCTGAGGGTACTGATCCAGATCTACCAGCCCGGACGGCGACCAAGGATTCACGAGATAGTGTTTTGACCAGAGCAAGCGCCCTGAGGTGGTATCCGCTGCCATCGCCAATGGCAAGAGCCGGGACGGCTCGACAAGGGCAGGGTCCGTTGTGATGAAGATGTCATCAGCTCCCGTCGCGACGCCAATCCCGACTTTGGTCCCGGTCTGCGGGGACTCCAGGGGATCGAAGCGCTCCTCCAACTCCTTGAGGAGCGCCAACCGGGCGGGTTCGACGAGCGGCCACGGATCGGGGCCGGTGAACCAATGCTTGACCCAGGTTGCCTGTATCCCCACGTCGGCAGGGGCGGTCTTTCCATCATCCTGAAGCCGTTGGAACACATCCGTGGTGATGTGCTCCCCTGCGAGCGCAGCTTGTTGAGACAAGCGGGCAACCATGACTGGGCCCTGCTGGCCGTTTCGGATGACCGTGATCGCTGGGTATGCGCTGACATCGTCGGCGAAGGCATCGGTGCGGTGCATCTCGATGACGGAATCGACGGCGTACCCCTCAGTTACCAGACGGCGCAGCTCCGCCCCATATTGATTGAACATCCACCGATCCGCGCAAATGAAAGCGCAAACCCCGTTCGGCTTCAGCTGGCGAAGTGCTGCCTCATAGAAGGCGATGTAGATATCGGCGCGGCCGCGCATTGTCTGGTAGACCTTGCGGTAGGATGCGGCTTGGAACGCATCCATATTTTCCAGGCGTATATAGGGTGGATTGCCGATCACGAAATCGGCCGCCGGCAGGCATGGCGAGGCCATCAAGTAGTCACCAGTACATACCCAGCCAGACGCCAGACTTTCCGCCGCAGAAGACGGAACACCCAAGCTACGGAGGGCACTCGCGACGGCGATACGAGCGCGTTCCGCGCTCTCCTCGTCTAGCTCGTACGCGAGCAGCGAGTTGGTGATGGCGCTGAGCGGACGCTGCCACCGGTGGCAGGAGGTGACCAGTCGCCGTGCCATGGCAACGAGAAACGCACCGTCCCCCGCGGCTGGTTCCACCGCGAAGGTGCCTGCGAGATCGCGATCCGGTATATACCCCGCCAGGTCCAAAATTAGGTCAACTACCCAGGGTTTCGTATATACGACACCACGCTTCTCTTCAGGCGACCGCCTTGGCTCCTTCGGGATAAGTCCAAGCGCGAGCTGGAGGGCAGGAGCCGTTCGCACGATCCCGTCGACCATTTCCGGACCTCCGTGGGGCTCAGGGCGGCACCTCGACTGGGAGTGTACATTCACCAAGTATAGCACACTCGTTCGAGTATTCCAGGGGTACTAACATGCACTCTAGGCTCGTGACCAGTGCATAGGCGTGATCTCGCCGCCGAAGGCACGCACGGCCACGGCGTGGCCGACCTCGTGGAGC
>JASBVL010000006.1 GCA_029961075.1 Sphaerobacter sp. | reverse complement strand
TTGCTGATCCGCCCGCGCGCGTTCTTCGCGGAACGGCCGCGCCAGGGCAGTCTCCTCGGACCGCTCATCTTCGCCGCCGCCTGCATCGAGGCGGCCACCCTGCTGGCCGAACTGCTGGCGATGGCCGGCGTCCCGGGCGTCCCGGTGGTCTGGCCCTTTCACCAGACCGTCGTCGCGCCGGACGTCGCGCCGGGCCGCCAGACGCCCGCCGGCCTGCTCCTCTCCGCGCTGGTGGCGCCGCTGGCGGGCGTGCTGCTGGTGACCGCCGTGGCGGCGGCCGGGCACCGGATGCTCCGGCTGGTCGCCGGCCCGCGCACGGCGGGCTTCCGGGCGACCTTCCGCGTGGCGGCCTACTCCACCGTCGCCGCGCTCGGCGTCTGGCTGCCGTACATCGGGCCGGCCTTCCTCCTCCACGCCGTGGCGGTCGCAGTGGCCGGCGTGCGCGAGCTGCACCGCCTGCCGCCGACGCGCGCCGCGGCCGCGGTGGTCGTGCCGATCGGGCTGCTCATCGGCGTGGTCGGGGTGATGCAGGTGGTCGCGGCCGTCGCGCTGCTGGTCTTCAACGTCGGCTGAGGCCGGTCACCCTCCGGCGCGGGCGATGCGCATCCCCGCGCGTCGCCCGCATCGGCCGGGACGCACGGGCCGCGATGCCGCGGCTGCCCCCGGCCCGTGCTATAGTTGCCTCCGAGGCACGGATCCTGCGATTGTCGACGAGGTGAGGCCGTGGGCCGCGCTTCGCCTGATGCCCGTTGTCTGTGATCGTCGCGATCATGCTGCCGGAGAGACAGGGGAAGGATCTGTCGTATGCCGAGACCAGTGTCCCTTGCACTGGCTGCCTCGCGGAGGCGCTCGCGCCGGCTGCTGCGCCGGCACCGCAACCTCCTGCCCCGCCCACAGCGGCGGCCCCAGGTCCCCGTCCTGCCGCCGGGCTCGTCCCTCACGCTCCACGGCTTTCGCCGCGACCCGCTCCTCACGATCCCGCCCGATCTCAGCTCGCCCACCGCTGACGCCCAGGCGTGAGGCGCGGCGCGCCGCGCCTCACGCCCGACGGGCGCGAGCCGCGTAGAGACGGGCATCGGCCCGGGCGATGAGCTCGGCGGGCGTGGTGCCCTCCTCGCCGATCTGGGCCACCCCGACGGTGACCATCACCACCCCGCGCTGGGGCAGGATCGGCTCGGCCGTGAGCGAGGCGCGGATGCGCTCGCCGAGCTGCTCGGCCTGCTCCCGGCTGGTGCCGAAGGTGATGACGGCGAACTCGTCGCCGCCGTAGCGGGCCACCAGATCGCCCGGGCGCACCAGCGCGCGCAGCCGCTCGACCACCGCCTGGAGCACACGGTCCCCCATCACGTGGCCGAGCCGGTCGTTGATCTGCTTGAGGCCCTCGACATCGCAGAGGATCAGGCTGGCGGGCGCGCCGGTGCGGGCCTGCCGCGCGATCGCCTGGGTCAGCTCCTGGTAGAAGGCGCGGCGATTGAGGGCCTCGGTCAGCCCGTCGTGGTGCGCGGCCCACTTCACCTGATCGTGGAGCTGCGCGACCCGGATCGCGGCGGCGAGCTGGTTGGCCGCCGAGGTCAGCAGCTCCTCGTCGAGCGCGTCGAAGGCGTGCGGGCGGTGCTGCGCGGCGCAGAGCGCCCCCTGCACCTCCTCCTCGGCCACCAGCGGCACGGCCAGCGCCGAGCGGATGCCGCGGGTCGACGCCGGCGCGGCGGGGAGGTGCGTCACGTCGCCGATGTTGACGAGCGTGCGCGAGGCCACCGCCAGCGCCGCGATATGGCCGCAGAGCGCCAGATCGCCCGCGTCGTCTTGGCCGGTGGCGGTGAGGGTGCCGCTGGCCGGGTCGCGCAGCAGGATCTGGACGTCGGGGTAGCCGAGCTCACTGGCCACGATGGCGCGCGCCCGCGCGATGAACGTCGCCAGGTCGGTGAGCGCGCCCAGCTCATGGGCGATGCCGGAGAGGATACGCACCTGGGCGATCTCCCCCACCGGCAGCCGGCCGGACTGCCGCCGCCCCGCGCTGACCTGGTCGTCCTTGGGCACCCGGACCACGCCGGGGTCCTCGCGGACGATCTCCACCAGGGCCGTGACGACGGCGGGGTGGAAGTGCTTGCCGGCCTCGGCCTCGAGTTCGCGCAGCGCGTCCTCGACCGACCGGCGCTTGGCGTAGCCGCGGTCGTTGACCATGGTGTCGAAGGCGTCGGCCGCGGCGACGATGGCGGCCCCCAACGGGATGGCGTCGCCGGCCAGCCCATCGGGATAGCCGCGCCCGTCGTAGCGCTCGTGGTGGTGGCGCACCAACGGCACCACCGGCACCAGGTCTGCGTGGCTGGCCAGGATCTCGGCCCCGCGCGTCGGGTGGGTCATCATCACCATCCGCTCGGCCGCGTCGAGGGGGCCCTCCTTGGTCAGGATCCGGTCGGCGATCCCGATCTTGCCGATGTCGTGCAGCAGCCCCGCCAGCTCGATCTGCTCGACCTGCGAGGCGGGGAGGCGCAGCCGCGTGGCGATCAGCCGGCTGTAGTGCGCCACGTTGCGGGAGTGGGCGTGGGTGTAGGGGTCACGCGCGTCGACCATGGCCGCCAGCGCCTCCACCGACGAGCGGTACAGCCTGCGCCAGCGCTGGCGCAGGCGCAGCGTCGCCAGCGCCAGGCCGAGCTGCCGGGCCAGGGCCTCGATCAGCGCGACGCTGGTGTCGTCCGGGCCGTCGTCCGCCGCGTAGTCGAGCCGGATCACCCCCAGCGCGCCGTCGGGGCCCTGGATCGGGGCCACGACGAGGGGCGCGCCGCGCCGCAGCACGACGCTGGCCCCGGTGTGCCAGGCGCGCGTGAGCGGGCTCGATGCGCTGAGGGCGATGGCCGGATCGGGATCGGTCGTGCCCGGGTCGCCGCGGCTACCCCGGCGAACCAGGCGCTGCTCGTCGGCGTCGAGCAGCCAGGCGCTGGCCGCCCGGGCGCCGGTGGCCTCCACCACCAGCGCCAGGAACTGGTCAACGGCCGCCGGCTCGCTCTCGGCCTCGAGTGCGATCTCCGCGGCGCGCCGGAGGGCGGTATTGACCTGGAGCTGATGGGTGAGGGAGCGGTTGGCCAGCAGCCGGGCGAGCGCGGCGGCGGCCTGGTTCGCGAGCGTGCGCAGGGCGTCGAGCTGCTCGGGCTGCACGGCGCGCCGGGCGGGATCCCGGGTCTGCCAGGCGTAGATCTCCCCGTACCAGGTGTCACCGGCGATCAGCGGGGCCGCAATGCCGCGAGCCATCCCGCGGGCGCCGAGCGCCGCGGCCAGCCAGGCGGGCAGGACGCTCAGGTCGTCGAGCCAGTGCGGCTCGGACGGGCGCGTCGCCTCGGGCCGGCCGGCGGGCGGGGGCGGCGGGCTCATGGCGGCGCCGGCGGCCGGGAAGTCGGCCGTCGCCACGACGCTGGCGTGCTCCGGGTCCCAGAGGACGACCCACGCCCGCCCGCAGCCGGCGAGCGCCGCGGCCGCGGTGGCCACGAGCGGGGCGAGCTCCGCGGGCGCCTGGGCGTGCGCGATCGCGGCGGTGGTCTGGGCCAGGGTCTCCGCCCAGCGACGCCGCTCGCGTTCGGCCTCGAGCGCGACGGTCTGGCGGAGCGCCGCGGCGACCTGATCGGCAAAGAGCTGGAAGAGCGTGAAGTCCTGCGGGGAGAAGCGGTCGACGCCCAGCCGGATGAGGGCGATCACGCCCACCACCTCGTCGCCGGCGGTCAGCGGGCCGACCATC
The DNA here is from genome assembly GCA_029961075.1 of Sphaerobacter sp. Taxonomy (GTDB): domain Bacteria; phylum Chloroflexota; class Chloroflexia; order Thermomicrobiales; family Thermomicrobiaceae; genus Sphaerobacter. The sequence goes on along the minus strand of JASBVL010000006.1, from coordinate 12,556 downwards.
GTGCTCTCGCCGTGCACCGCAATCAACGGGCGCCAGTCGGCATGGTGGACCGCGCGCGGGTCGCGGTGTGACTCCGGATAGTAGACGGGTTGGCGCGTCTCCAGCACGGTACTGATCAGGCCCTGGCCGATCGCGAGCCGCGTGCCGTCAAGCGTGATCGGCCGACCGCGGCGGCGGAAGATCTGCGGCTCGAGCACGCCCGCGTCGCGGTCCACCCGCCAGATGCCCACGAGGTCGGACGGGATGATGCGCTCGATCTCGTCGGCGATCGCCGCCAGCGTGGTGCTCAGATCGCGCTGCTGGGCGACGACCTGGGCCGAGCGGATGAGCGCCTGGAGGTCGGCGGCGTGCTGCTCGGCGGCGGCCAGCAGCTCGTGCTGGGCGAGGGCGGTCGAGATGCGCTCGCCGAGGATGGTGGCGATCTGGTAGATCGTCTCGTCGAGGAGCGTGTCGGGGCGCGTGGCGTAGACGGCGAGGTTCCCGGAGCGGCGAATGCCGGACAGCGGCACGCTGATGACCCGGCGCACGCCGGCGGCGCGCAGCAGCGGGTAGCGCGCGGGGTGCACCGTGCTGGGGTCGAGCTCGTCGATCACCAGCGCCTCCCCGCGGCGGCGGGCCTCGGCGCTGGTGCCGATCTCGCCCGGATAGACCGCGACCACCTGTCGCAGGAGATCGCTGACGGCCGGGTCGACATGGGCGGCCGCGGTGGCGGTGTAGCCCGTCGCGTCGTGGTTCTGCAGCGTGATCGAGATGCCGTCGCCCAACACGCCCGCCGCGCGCTGGCAGAGCTGCTCCAGCGCGGCCGGCAAGGACCGCGTCGTCAGCAGCATCTCCGTCGCGTCGGCCAGGAGCAGGTGCAGGCGCTCGCGGCGGCCGCTGAGCACTGGCCCACCGGGATGAGGGGCTGCGTCCTGGTCAGCGTGTGTCTCCACCATAGCTATCGCTCACCTTACCTGTCTGCAAGCGAATTTGGGTGAGCCGTCGTCCGATATCCGTGCAGCAACGTTGATCGTACGACGCTGATCAAACCGGATCCACACTCTCAAGTGAACCATGCACAATAATCGTTGCAAGAGTGCGCTCGTACCAAGGCAGCCTGGCGTTCGTCTTCACCGCGTCGGTCCGTTCCGGTGCGTCTGTCTCACCGCGCCGGGCAGACCGGCGCCCGCTTGCGGCTTGCGTGCCGCGGCCCCGCGGTCGGCTCGCGCCCGCGTGTGCCGCCTCGCCGCCTGACACGGGCGCCCCGACGCCGTATAGTGACCCGGCGCGGGGGCGGCGCCGCCCGCCCGGCACTTGAGAGGTGACGCATGCTGCAGTTCTGCCTCGATCTCACCCACCACTCCTGGGCACGCGCGGCCGACCCGGCCGCCGCGGTCGATGCCACGCTGCGGGCCATCCGCGTCGCCGACGAGGCCGGCCTCGACTCGGTCTGGCTGAGCGAGGACCCCGACGGCTGGGACGCGTTCGCCGTGCTCAGCGCCGCGGCGCGGGCGACCGAGCGGATCCGGCTCGGCACCGGCGTGACCAACCCCTACCTGCGCCACCCCAACCTGCTCGCCATGGCGATCGCCACGCTCGATTGCCTCTCGGGCGGGCGCGCCTTCCTCGGGCTGGGGCGCGGGCAGCCGGAGTGGTACGCGCGCGCGCTGGGCATCGCCACCGGCCGGCCGCCCCAGGTGCTGGCCGAGACCATCGACCTCCTGCGCCAGTGGTGGCGCCCGCCGGGGCGCGCCTCCGCCGCCGGCCACTTCCAGGTGCGCGACTGGGCCCGCGCCATCGGGCCGGTGCAGCCGCACGTGCCGATCTACCTCGCCGCGCTCGGGCCGCGCGCGCTCCGGGTCGCGGCCACCCAGGCCGATGGGCTGCTGGTGGCCGACTTCGCCTCGGTCCCCTACCTGCGGCGCCTGATCCCGGCCGTCCGGGCCGAGGTGGCGGCCGCGGGGCGCGACCCGGCGGCCTTCCGGGTCTACGTCCGCACCGGGATCGTGGTCACCGACGATCCCGAGCCGGTGCTGGAGCGGCGGAAGCAGCGGCTGGCACTGGTGCACACGCTGCCGGGGATGGCCCGCCAGATCGAGGTGCCCGGCTTCGACGTCGACGCCATCATGGCCCGCGTGCGCCAGGTGATGCGCACCGACGAGGTGCTGGCGCGCGGCGGGGCCTTCATCGACCTCCGCCAGGAGGGCGACCTCGCGGCCGCGTGCCGGCTGATCCCGACCGAGCTCGTCGCGGCGGTCAGCCTGGTCGGCCCGGCCGCCGAGATCCGCGCGCGGCTGCGCGAGCTGGCGGCGATCGGGGTCACCGGCGTCTTCATCGCCCCGCCGGGCGCGCGCGACGCGGCCGCCTACGCCGCGCTCATCCGCGACATCGCGCCCTAGACTCCGGGCGCGGCGGGGACGGTGCGGCGGCCGCGCGCGATCGGCGATAATCGTCGCCGCGCCGCGGGCTGGGGGCGGCCGGCGCAGTGGGGTGAACGGGAGGGGAACGGGAGCGTCCATGGCCGACCGTCAAGACGGGCCGCGCGCGTGGCCGGCGCCGGGGGTGTCCCCGGCGGCGATCCGCCCGCCGGTGGCGCGGCTCCTCCCCGGGCTGCTCCTGGTCCTCCTGGTGGCGGGCCTGGCCCGCGCCGCGACCAGCGTCCTGCCGCGCGCGCTCGCCGAGGTCACCGTGGCGCTGCTGCTGGGGCTCGTCCTCGCCAACACCGCCCGCCTGCCGGCGGCGGCGCAGCCCGGCATCACGTTCGCCGTCGGCCGGCTGCTGCGGCTCGGCGTCATCCTGCTCGGCGCGCGCCTCAGCGTCCACGACGTGCTGCGCACTGGCCTGGACGCCCTGGTCATCGTGCTGAGCGGCATGACCGCGGTGCTCCTCTTCACCCTCGGGGCCGGGCGGCTGCTCCGGCTCCCCCCGCGGCTGTGCCTCCTGATCGGCGTGGGCACCGCCGTCTGCGGCAACTCGGCCATCATCGCGACGGCGCCGACGATCGAGGCGGAGGAGCGGGACGTCTCCTTCGCCGTGGCGACCATCACCCTCTTCGGGACGCTCGCGGTGCTCCTCTACCCGCTCATCGGCCACCTCGCCCACTTCTCGGACCAGGCGTTCGGCTACTGGGCCGGCGCCGCCGTCAACGACACCTCCCAGGTCATCGCGACCGGCTTCGCCTACTCCGAGGCGGCCGGCAAGACGGCCACCGTCGTCAAGCTGACGCGCAACACCCTGATGGGGCCGCTGCTGGTGCTGATCGGGGCGGTCTACCTGCACGCGCGCGCCGGCCGGCGCCCAACCGACCGGGCGCGCCAGTCGCGCACCCGGCGGGCCCGCACGGTGGTCCCGCCCTTCGTGCTCGGCTTCCTCGGGATGGCGCTCCTCAACAGCCTGGGGCTGATCCCCGCCCCGGTCGCGGCCGCCGCGAGCGAGGGCGCCCGGGCGCTGGTCCTGGCCGCGCTGGCCGGCGTCGGGCTGAGCACCGACCTGGGGCAGCTCCGCGCGGTCGGGCTGCGCCCCGTCTACCTCGGGCTGGCGGCCTCGCTGCTGCTGAGCGTGCTGACGCTGCTCCTCATCGCCCTGCTGGTCGGGGTCTAGCGCCGCGCGCGCCGCCGCCGAGGAGCCGGTCGAGCACGGCCAGGGCGACGCCGTAGACGGCGTGGGCGGCGATCATCACCCCCTGGCGGGACGGGGCGTCCTCGGCCGGCCACGGGTAGAGCCGCAGGCCGGGCATCAGCCCGAGGTAGCTCACCTCCCACACCAGACCGCCGAACATCAGCCCGCTGGCCAGGTTGGAGGGCGGCAGCCGGTCGCGCCCAGCGCTGAAGAGCATCCCGCACACCGCGCCGTAGCCCAGGTGGGCGAGCATCCAGCTCGACTGGAAGACCGGGCCGGAGAGGCGATGGCGGATGCCGGCAGCCTCCTCGACGCGGGCGGTGATGTGCTGCGGCGGCGGGGTGTCGAGCAGCCCGGCCGCGCGCCCGGCCGCCATCACGAGCGACATCACGCCGGTGGCCGCCACCCCGGCCAGCCCTCCGCGCACGATGGCATGCATGGCGTCCCCCTATCTGCACGACCTCCGGGTCGTCTGTTCTCGCCCGCGACGCACGCAAGGCCGATGCCGGGCCGGTGCTTGCGAGTGCGGGCCGGATCTGGTACGCCTGCGTCCGAGACAGCGGCGGGCAGACCGGGGAGCACCCGGCAGCGAGCGGGAGGAACGCCATGAGCGGCCCGGACTACCGCGCGGCCGAGATCGCGATCGTCGGCGGCGGCATCATCGGCTGCGCCATCGCCTACGAACTGGCGCGCAAGGGTCACGACGTCGCCGTGATCGAGCGGGGGGCGATCGGCAGGGAGGCCTCCGGGGCCTCGGCCGGCGTCATCGGGCCGCCGTCCCAGACGGACCTGCCACCGGTGCGCGTCGAGCTGACGGCGCGCAGCCTGGCGGCCTACCCCTGGTTGGTGGCGGCGCTCCAGGAGGAGACGGGCCTCGACGTCGGCTACCGCCAGTGGGGCACGCTGCTGGTGGCGCGGGACGAGCGCGAGCTGGCCCGACTCCGCGCGCTCCTCTCCTGGCAGGAGGAGCTGGGCTTCGACAGCGAGTGGGTAGATGCGGCCGAGCTGCGCGAACTTGAGCCGACCCTGCCCGCGGGGCTGCGCGGCGCCCTGCTCGCCAACGACGGCGGCAGCGTGCACGTCTACCGCCTGACGCGCGCCCTGGCCGCCGCCGCGGCGCGCCGCGGGGCGCGGCTGATCGAGCACACCCCAGCGCTGGGCCTCACCACCCGCGGCGCGCGCGTCACCGGCGTCCGCCTGCCGGCCGGCAGCCTCCCGGCGGCGCAGGTGGTCCTGGCCGCGGGGGCCTGGACCGCGGGCCTCGGCCAGGCGCTGGGCCGACCGCTGCCGACGATCCCGGTGAAGGGGCAGATGCTGGCGATCGGCGGGGTGCTGCACCCGCCGCAGCACGTCATCGGCGGCGCCGGCGGCTACCTCGTGTCCCGCACCGACGGCACGGTCGCGGTGGCCGCGACCGAGGAGTACGTCGGGTTCGACACGCGCGTGACCCCGGCCGGGCTCCAGACGCTCGTCGGCTTGGTGGCGGCGCTGGGGCCGGGGCTGCTCCAGGGCGAGGTGATCGCGACCTGGGCCGGCCTGCGCCCCGGCTCGGCCGACGGCGAGGCGATCGTCGGCCCGGTGCCGGGGTACGACAACCTGTGGGTCGCGAGCGGGCACCACCGCACCGGGGTCCAGCTCGCCATCGGCACGGCCGAGGTCCTGGTGGCCTCGCTGCTCGCCGGTGCGCCGGACCCGCTGCTGGCGCCCCTCAGCCCGGCGCGCTTCGCCGCGCCGCCGCGCTAGCCGCCCCCGGCTCAGGCGCCCGCGCTGTCGAGCGCGCTGTCGCCGACGGTGTACAGGCCGAAGGGCAGCGGCGTGCCGACCTCCCACCGGCCGTGCTGCAGGCGCTCGCCGGCCGCGCGCGCCCGCGCCACGAGCTGCCGGCCGAGGGCGAGCTGGCCCGGCTCCCAGGCCGCGAGCGCCGCCTCAACGTCGCCGCCGTGCGCCCGGATGGCCTCCGCCAGCGTCCACCCGTCCTCGGCCGCCTTGGCGGTGCCCGCGGCCGCGTGGGGGCGGACGGTGAAGGCGGCGTCACCGATCAGGCACACGCGGCCGAAGACCATGCGCGGCGACTCGACGTCGGCGATGAGCTGCAGGAAGGGGCTCGCCGTCCGCGCGACCAGGGTGGCGAACACGGGCGGGAGCTGCCGCGCATCCGCGCGCAGCTGCTGGAGGTAGCGCTCCTGGACCTGGCCGGGGGGCACCGAGGTGCCGAAGCGCTCGCCGGTGCGGGTGGTCAGCAGGTCGTCCAGCGCCGCGCCCGCCGGCACGTTGCGGTACCACAGCCAGTTGGTGAGCCGGTGGCCCGGCGCCACGGCGCCGTCCGCGTCCGGGATGGGGTAGGCCAGGATGTGGCTGTCGGGCATGACCGCGTAGCTGATCGCCTCGTGGAGCGTGGCGAAGACCTCGGGCGGCAGCTCCTGCTCGGCGACCGTCCCGCGCCAGGCCACGTAGCCGGCATAGCGGGGCTGCACCGTGGGCAGCAGCGTGCGGCGCCCCAGCGAGTTGATCCCGTCGGCGCAGACGAGGAGGTCGCAGCGCTCGCGCCGCCCGCTGGCGAAGGAGACGACCACCGCATCGCCCTCCTGCGCGAAGCCGGTGCACTCCTCCCCGAGGTGGTAGCGCGCGGGATCGATCGCGCGCAGCAGCGCCCGGTAGAGCACGTTGTAGGCGGTGAACCGGTAGCGACACGGCTCCTGGTGGGCGATGCGGCCGTCGCGCCCCAGGTAGCGGATCCAGTTGGCCGCGGCACCGAGCTGCTCGATGTCGAGCCCCTGCCGCGCCCGGAGATAGCGCACGGTGGCGGGGTGGAGCACCAGCCCGGCGCCGCGGTCCTCCAACGGCGTCCGCACGCGCTCGAAGACCTCGACGTCGCAGCCCGCATCCTGGAGCCAGAGCGCCGCGGTCAGTCCGCCCAGCGACCCGCCGACCACAACCACGCGCGGTCGTGCCCCCTCCGTGCTCATCATCGGTCGCCTCCTGTCACGGCCGTGCCGCCGGCCAGCCCCGCCGGCAAGCGCGGCGCTACCGACGCCAGCCCACCCATCCGCATGCCCCTCGATCGTAGACAGGCGGGCGGCGTGGGTCCATGTCAGGCGGCACGAACGGCTTGCCGGATCGTTGTTCGGCGGCACAGCGCGTGCGCGCCGGCCGCGACTGTCGGCGACGACAACGCGGGCCGCGAGATTCTGTGCCCCCGAACGTGGACCGGCCCGCTGCCCGCTGCTAGGCTGCGGAGGAGCATCAGCAGCGTTCGGGGGCGAGCGCGCCACCGGTGCGAGCCCAGACGGCGAAGGAGGCGCAGGCCGATGGCGGCGACGAATCTCAACCACGTCAGTGTCATCGCCAGGCATCTCGACGAGTCGATCCGCTTCTACGAGGAGCTGTTCGGCATGGAGCGGGTCCCGACCCCCAACTTCGGGTTCCCGGTGCAGTGGCTGCGCGTGGGGCGGCTGCAGCTCCACCTGTTCGAGCGGCCCGGGGAGGCCCCCGTCTACCACCACCTGGGGTTGACGGTCGACGACTTCGCGGCCGTCTACCGCGCGGCGAAGGCCCGGGGGGTCCTCGACGGGACGACGTTCGGCCACCACCTGTACGAGCTGCCCGGCAAGAACGCCCAGCTCTACCTCCGCGACCCGGCCGGCAACCTGATCGAGGTGGACTACCCGGACGCCACCGAGCTGCCGGCCGACGTCCGGGCCGACATGCGGCGGCTGGCCGACAGGTACCCCCAGAGCGAGGAGAACCTGCGCGCCACGCTCTTCCTGGCATAAGGCGGTCCGCCCCGCCGCGCGGCGGAGCGGACCGCAGCGGGGCCCGCGCCTAGGCGGTCGGCGCCTGGCCCCGCGCCTTGGCCTCCGCGATCCAGCGCACCAGCTTGGCCGGCGTGATCGGCAGCTCGGTGATGCGCACGCCGAGCGGCGCAAGGGCATCCTCGAGCGCCGCGGTGATCACGCCCGGGGCCATCATGCGACCACCCTCGCCGGCCCCCTTGATGCCGTAGGGCGTGTAGGGCGACGGGGTCTCCTGGTGGTCGATGTCGATGCGCGGCACCTCCATGGCGGTGGGCACCAGGTAGTCCATGAAGCTGGCGGTCAGCATCTGGCCGCGGTCGTCGTAGACGTACTCCTCGTACAGCGCCGTGCCCAGCCCCTGCGCGGTCCCGCCGGTCAGGTGGCCGTCCAGCGTCATCGGGTTGACCACCGTGCCGGCGTCGGCCACGGCCGCGTACTTGTGCCAGGTGAACTGGCCGGTCTCGGGGTCCACCTCGACCACCGCGATGTGGCAGGCGTGGCCCATGAAGGGGTAGAAGACGCCGAGGTCCTTGCGGTCGGGCGAGGGGAGCGTGGTGTAGGGGTGGTCGAAGGTGTAGCTGGCCTCCAGCCCGCTCTCGACATCCTCCGGCAGGTCGAGCTTGAACATGTAGGCGCTCAGGGCGATCTCGCTCAGCGTCAGCGCCCGCTCGGGCGAGCCCTTCACCCGGACGCTCCCCTGGTGGAACTCCAGGTCCTCCGGGCTGACCTCGAGCCGGTGCGCGGCGATCTTCTTGATCTTCTCCTTGAGCCGGCCGGAGGCCCCCACCAGCGCCCCGGTCACCATGACGGTGAAGCGGGACCCGCCCGGGCCGGTCCCCGGCAGGGCGCGCTGGGAGGCGGCGTAGGTGACGACGACGTCCGCCGGGTCGATGTCGAACTGCTCGGCCACTACCTGGGTCGCGACCGTCTCGGGGCTGTTCCCCCAGAAGGCGAGCGAGTGGAGCGTGACGATGAACTTGCCGGTGGGGTCGATGGTGACCGTGGCGCTCTCCGGGCTGCTGGTGACCGGGAAGCCGGGCTGGTCGAACCAGAACCAGAACTCGGTCGAGCTGAAGACGCTGCGCTCCTGCGCCGTCACGATGCCGATGCCCAGGTAGCGCCCCTCCTGCCGGGCGCGCTCGCGCTCGGCCACCCAGCGGTCGTACTCCGCCAGCGCCAGCGCCTTGTCCAGCACGCCCTCGTAGTTGCCGCTGTCGTAGATGTTCCCCGTCGGGGTGCGGTAGGGGAACTGCTCGGGGCGGATGAAGTTCTTGCGCCGGATCGCGACCGGGTCGAGGCCCAGCTCGCGGGCCGCGAAGTCGACCATGCGCTCCAGCACCCAGTTGTTGACCTCGGAGCCGAAGCCGCGGTAGGCGCCCTGCTGGTTCTTGTTGGTCAGCACCGCGGTCAGCTCGTACTGGACGCTGGGGATGCGGTACGGCCCCACCACCTGCGCCAGCGCGTTGCCGTGCGTGCCGGTGCCGAACTGGAGGTAGGCGCCGTAGTCGTCGACGACCTTGATCTGCAGCGCGCGCATGGTCCCGTCACGGTCGACCGCCAGGGCCACGTCGTAGTAGCGATCGGAGCCGCAGTGGTCGTTGTTGAGGATGTGGTCGATCCGGTCCTCGACGAACTTCACCGGGCGGCCGGCGACCATGGAGAGGAACCCGGCGAGCGTCGGGACCTTGTGCATGAAGAACTTCGAGCCGAAGCTGCCGCCGGCGTTGATCGGGACGACCCGGAGCTTGCTGGCCGGGATCTTCAGCGAGGTGGCGATCAGCCACTGGAAGTAGGTGAAGTTCATCGAGTTGGCGTAGATCGTCAGGATCCCGGTGCCCTCGTCGTAGTCGCCGATGGCGCCGTTGGTCTCCATCGGCATGCCGCTCGAGCGCGGCCAGCGCAGCTTGGCCCGCACGATGTGGTCGGCCTCGTTGAAGTCGCGGTCGAAGTCGCCGAAGGTGAAGGTCCGCTGGTAGGCCACGTTGCTGCCCAGCGCCTCGTGGACGAGCGGGGCGCCCGGCTCCATGGCGGCGAACGGGTCGACCACGGGGGGCAGCGGCTCGTACTCGACCTCGATCAGCTCGCAGGCGTCCTCGGCGATGTAGCGGTTCTCGGCCACGACGGCCGCGACCGCCTCGCCGACGTGCCGCACCTTCTCGACCGCCAGCAGGTCCTGATAGATCGGGCCGACGGCGAAGGTGGGCAGCGGCGCCATGCGCGCGCGCACGTCCTGGCCGGTCACGACGGCGTAGACGCCGGGGAGCCGCTCGGCCGCGCTGGTGTCGATGCGGACGATGCGGGCGTGGGCGTGGGGGCTGCGCAGGATGGCGGCGACGGCCATGTTCGGCAGGCGGATGTCGTCGATGTACCGGCCTTTGCCGCGGAGGAAGCGCGGATCCTCCACCCGCTTCATGCTCTGACCGATCCACTTGGGTCGCGTGGTGGCAGGCTCAGCCATGGGCAGGCTCCCTCTCCCTCAATCGGCCACCGACCGGGACGCCGGCGCCGGGCCGGCGGCGGTCAGCTTCGTCGCGGCGGCGCGGATGGCGGTGACGATGTTCTGATAGCCGGTGCAGCGGCAGAGCACGCCGCCGATCGCCTCGCGGATCTCCTCGTCGCTGCCCGGGACCGGATGCTGCTGCAGGTACTCGTAGGCGGTCAGGAGCATGGCCGGGGTGCAGAAGCCGCACTGCAGCGCGTGGTGCTCCCAGAATGCCTCCTGCAGCGGGTGCAGGTCGCCGTTGGGGGCGACCAGGCCCTCGACGGTCAGGATCTCGTGACCGTCGGCCTGGACGGCGAACATGAGGCAGGCGCGCACGCTCTGGCCGTCGAGCAGCACGGTGCAGTTGCCGCAGACCCCGTGCTCGCAGCCGAGGTGGGTGCCGGGGAGGTTCAGGTCCTCGCGCAGGAAGTCCGCCAGCGTGCGCCGCGGCTCCACCTCGGCCTGGCGCACCTGGCCGTTGACGGTGACGGTGACCGGTCGCTTCTCCACCATGGTCACTCCGTTCCTCCCGCTCGCTCGATCGCGGTCGTGAGCGCCCGGCGCGCCAGGACGCGCGCCAGGTGCCGCCGATACTCCGCCGGGGCATGCACGTCGGAGGGGGGATCCACCGCGGCCTGGGCGGCCTCGGCGGCCGCGGCCACCGCCGCGGGCGATGGCGCCGCGCCGATCAGCGTCTGCCGCAGATCGACCGGCACCGGCGTCGGGCCGACGCCGGTCAGCACCAGGCGCGCGTCGGTGCAGACGCCCGCCGCGTCCAGCGTGACCAGCGCCGCCACCGCCACCAGGGCGAAGTCGCCGTGGCGCCGGCTCACCTCCTGGAACGCCCAGCCGGTCCGCGGCGGGAGCGCGGGCACCCATACCGAACGGAGCAGCTCCGTCGGCTCCAGCGCGGTGGTCAGGTAGTCGACCACGAAGTCCCGGGCCGGGATCTGCCGCTCGCCACGGGTGCTGCTGACCGTCACCACGGCGTCGAGCGCCAGCATGACGGCGGGCAACTCGGCGGCCGGGTCGGCATGCGCCAGCGAGCCGCCGACCGTCCCCCGGTTGCGGATCGTCCGGTGCCCGATGTGGCGGGTGGCCTCGGCGAGGAGCGGCCAGCGCTCCTGGACGGTGGGGTGCTCCAGCAGCGCCTGCTGCCGCGTTAGCGCGCCGATGGTCAGGCCGCCGTCATCGGCGCGGACGAAGGCGAGCTCCGTGACCCGGTTGATATCGATCAACACCGCGGGGCGCGCCAGGCGCATGTTCAGCATCGGCACCAGGCTCTGCCCGCCGGCCAGGAGCTTCCCGTCGGCCTGGTACTCGGCGAGCGCCTGCTGTGTCTCCTCGACGGAGACCGGGGCACGGTAGTCGAAGACCGGCGGCTTCATGCGCCCTCCTCTCCTGCTCGGACCCGATCCGCGCCGCCCGCAGCGCCGCGATCGCGCTGCGGGGCCGATCGCGACCCACGCGGCGGCGCACCGATCCGGGACGGCACCGCGCCCCCCGGCGCGGGCTGGGGTGCGCCGGTGCTGCCGCGGGGTGTCGTCCGGGTAGTCGCTGTCGCCCGGCGGGTACGCGCGGCGCACCGCGGCCGGCTCCCCCGCGGGATCGCCGGGCGCGGCGTCGTGTGACCGCGATCGTGGCTCTGTCCCGGACGCTGCTCGTTACCCCTCATCCTAGGGGGCTGGGCGCGGCGCTGTCTATGTCGGATCGTACAAGCGGGCGGGCCGCATACTGTGCGGTCATACAGCGGGCGACGGCGCGTGGGGGGCGTCGATCAGGCGCAGGATGAGGCAGGCCAGGTGGATGTCCAGCAGCGCGGCGACGTCGCTCAGCGACCGGTCGAGCAGCTCCTCGACGCGGCGCAGGCGGTAGCGCAGGGTGTTGGGGTGGAGGTGCAGCCGCGCGGCGGCCCGCGGGACCGACTGGCCGCTGGCGAGGTAGGCCTCCAGCGCCGCGAGCAGGATCCCGCCGTGCCGCGCGTCGTAGGCCAGCACCGGCCCCAGGCAATGCCGGGCAAAGGCGATCAGCTCCCCCGGGTCCTCCACGTGATAGAGCAGGCGCGCCACCCCGAGGTCGTCGTAGTGCACGGTCCGATCCCGCCCGCCGAAGCGGCGCACCACCTGCAGGGCCCGCTCGGCCTCGCGGTGCGAGTCCGGGATCTGCTGGATGTCGGGGACGGTCCGGCCGACGCCGACCGACACGGTCAGCTCCGGCAGCCAGGCGGCCATGAGCTGCCGCGCGGCGGCGATCGTCTCGTCGGCCAGCGCGCCCGGCGCTCCCTCGACCCCCATGAGCACCAGCGCCAGGCGGTCGTCGCGCCCGGCGACCAGCGCGTGGGGCGAGCGCCGGGTCGCGACGGTCTGGAGCACCGCCGCGAAGCGCTGGCGCAGCGCGTCGATGGCCGCCTCCGGGAGCTGGGCGTCGGCCACGAACGCGCCGAAGCGGTCGATGTCGAAGGCCAGGACCTGGAACGGCCCCTGGAGGTGGTAGCCGAGGTAGCGAGCGCGATCGCGCATCAGCGCCGCGTCGTCGAAGCGGCCGGCGAGGAGGTCGGCGGCGAAGCCGCGCCGCACGCGGAGCTCGGCCTCATGGGCGAGGCGATCCTTGATGATCTCCAGGGCCAGCACCGTCGCCGCGTGGCCGAGCGCGCGGAGGGTCAGCGGCGGCGCCGGCAGCGCGG
>JASBVL010000059.1 GCA_029961075.1 Sphaerobacter sp. | reverse complement strand
AACCCTGCTCGCGCTGCCGATGCATCCCGGCCTCACGCCCGAGCAGGTCGACACCGTCTGCGCCGCTCTCCTCGCGGCGCTCGATACCCGCTAGACAACCACGGGGCGAGGCACCCGAGCCTCGCCCCATATCCTCCCACGTGCCACGGTGGACACCCGCGTCCGGTCCCGGTCGTTGCACCGGGGCCGGGCCGGGCATGGCCGGACGCTATTCTTTCTAAGGAAGCATGTCGGTCACGATGGGGACGTAGCTCTGGAAGGCCTCGGCATACTTGACGTCGCGGCTCTGGCCGTTCCGGCGCGCGTGATAACCGCGCATCTCGGCGAGCTGCCGGTGGAACTCGATGAGGTAGGTCTGCGTCGGGACGCACTGCATGGCCTTCAGCTTGGTCTCGAAGTCGGCGGTGATGTCGACCAGGATCTCCGGCTTGAACTCGCTCAGCTCGGTCTGGTGCGGCTCGAAGCCGAACAGACGCGGTGGGGCGATCGGCGGGATCTCCGGCATGATCCCGGCTGCGCCGGCTAGCAGCCGGGCCTCGGCCGTCGCCTGGTGCACGGTCGGGTGGTCCGGGTTGAACGGGTCCTTGTGCCCGTGGGTGATGATGAGGGAGGGCCGGATCTCGCGGAATAGGCGGATCATCCGATCGAGGACCTCAGGGGTGATCTTCAGCGGATAGTCGACCAGGTCGAAGAAATGGAGACGGCAGCCGAGTACCTCCGCGGCTCGCGTCGCTTCGTCGCGGCGGATCTGCGCGACCGCTTCGTACGTTTGGCCCTCGGTGCGCCAGAGGCTGGCTGACTCGCCCCGTACGCCGAGCGACATGACGAGGACATGAACGTCCCAGCCGAGCCGCACGTACTTCGCGATGGTGCCGCCGGCTCGCCAGACGAAGTCCGCCGCGTGGGCGCTCACGACCGCCATGGATCCAGCCATGTGCTCACCGCCTCTTTCCACACCCAGGGGACCATGCCGTTGCCGATCGGTGTCACCGACGCCCGGCTGTCCCTCCACCGCTTCCCGTACGCAGCGCTGGCAGCGTACGCCACCTTAACCGTCCCGGGGAGGGGTGTAGGCCGGAGCACCGCCGCAATTGACGGCGCCCTGGCCCGGCGGTATTGTCCCGCTCAGCCAATGTCCAGCGAACGCGCCGTCCGGTCGGTCAGCGCCGGCTGCGCGTCGGTTGCGCCTGCAGGACGCCTGCACAGGAACGTGGAGGCGGAGAGACGATGAAACCGTGTGTCATCCCGACGATCGATCGTCCGGATCCGGAGGTGATCAAGGCCCTCGCCGGGCACGGCGTGGCCACCGTACACGAGGCGATGGGGCGGCAGGGCCTGCTCAACCCCGCCATGCGCCCGATCAAGGAGGGCTGGTCGATCTGCGGGCCGGCGGTCACGTCGCTGAACCACGTCGGCGACAACCTCATGGTCCACGCGGCGCTCGACGTCTGCCAGCCGGGCGACGTGTTGGTCATCACGACGACTGTACCCTCCACCTGCGGCATGGTCGGCGAGCTCGTGGCACGGCAGGCACAGGTGCGGGGCGTCGCGGGGATCATCATCGAGGGCGGCGCCCGTGACGTGGCCGACCTGCGGCGGCTCGATCTCCCCATCTGGTCGACGGCCATCTCTGCTGCCGGCACGGTCAAGGCCACGCCCGGCTGGGTGAACGTCCCCGTGGTCTGCTGCGGCGTGCAGATCCGGCCCGGTGATGTGATCGTCGCCGACGATGACGGAGTGGTCGTCGTTCCGCGGGAGAGGGCCGCGGAGGTCGCGGAAGCCGCAGCGGCCCGCACCAGCCGCGAAGAGGGCACGCGCGCCAAGATCATGGCCGGGGAGTTGACCGTGGATCTCCACGGCCTCCGCCAGTACCTCGCCGACAAGGGCGTGACCTGGACCACGCCGAAGTAGGGTCCGCCCCTGACGTATCCACCGCGCACGATGGAACACCGGGGGCGTCTATCGCCCCCGGCTCCCCTACTCCTCCTCGAATCCGTGAGTCTCGAACTTCAGCGTGCGGGCGTTCTCGCTCACGGTGCGGACGACGTGGTCCGGCACACCCTCGGGCAGCTCGGCTTCGATCTCCAGCGTCACGCGAACCCTGGCCCCGATCAGCCCTTGCAGGTGCTGGATCACCGCCTCGGCGACCCTGCCGGCGTCGTGGGTGACCCGCAGGGGATCGAGGGCCACCGCCCCGTGGAAGCGTCGCAGCGTCCGAGCGGGCGGCTCGACCACTGCCGTCGTGCCGACATCGGTGCCCGGCTGGTACTCCCCGCGCCCATTTTCGATGCCCCGCGTGGTCGCAGGCGGCAGCTCCTCGCCACGGCGCTCCAGCTCCCGCTCGCGCTCGAGCCGCTCGGCTTCGAGCTGGCGCAGCGCCGCGTCTGAGCGGACCACTAGGCCGGAGGGGCTGACGACAGGTCGCTCTCCTACCGTCAGGCCGACGTAGCGCTGCCGGTCGGCATCCCAGGCGTCGGCGTAGGCGAAACCCTTGTCCTGCCATGTGAGCCGCCCGACGCCGTCGCGGATGGCGTTTAGCAGCACATCGCTGTCCTTCAGGCGCGGCAGGTAGACGTACTGGGCGAAGTCCTCCATGAGCTGGCGCACCGCTACCTGCTCCTTCGCCTCGCCGCGCCAGAGCGGGATCTTTTCCAGCTCCAGCTGCAGGCGCGGCCCGCCCAACTCGGGGATCAGCTGCTCCTCCGTGCGCAGCTTGCGGCTGGCCTTGACCGCCAGCCGGTCCTCTCCCTGGATCTTGATCTCGTCCCAGTCCACCGGCCCGGTCGGCGACGGCTGGACCGGCACCAGCAGCCAGGAATAGGCCTCCGGGATGCGCCGGGCCACCGTCTGGTCGGCGTCGGCGCGCTTGCTGCGGGCCTGGTTGCGCTGGAAGGCGTCGAGGTTGAGTGCCTCCTGCTCCTCCTCGATCGACTTCCAGGCCAGGTACAGGCGTACTGCCTCCTCCAGCTCCGCCAGGCGGGCCTTGTCCGGGGCCAGGAACACCAGCGCGTTGCGATAGCGCCGCGGCGAGCCGCCGCGCTGGTCCAGCACCTCGGCCGCGAAGCAGCGCGCCGGGCTGTCGTCGGTGCGGGCGACGTGCGGGTGGGCCGGGTCGAGGATCACCAGCCGGGCGTCCGGCTCGTCGGGCACGTCGCCGCTGGTGGCCGGGGCGGCGTGGACCCGCGAGAAGTCGCCCCGGCTGGCCTGCTCGGTGCGCAGCCGGCGGGCGATCTCCTCCAGGACGGCATCCTGGGACTGTTGGGCGGCGCGATCCTGTGCCAGCCGGGTGACGTTCGGCTGGGTGGCGTACCAGTAGCGGCTGCCGTCGACGTAGAGGAACGTCGCCTGGTCGGTCAGGCGGCGCAGCGCGTCGCCGAAGGTGGCCACGCTCTCGCCCGGCTGGACGCAGCCGAGCTTGACGTGCCGCTCATCCAGTCCCCGGTGGGCCGCCCCGGCCAGCGGCGCCGAGCCGAGGTAGATGGTCCGCGCCACGCGCCGGGCGGCGGAGTAGCGCCCCAGGTGCGGATTCTCCCGGTCGATCTCCAGCGGCAGCGCGTTCGGGCCGTCCACGTCCTGCTCGATGACCGGCACCCAGTTGTCGTCGAGGTAGCGCGTCAGCTCCGACTGCACGTCGGGGTCGTCGAGCGGCAGCGTGGCCGGCAGGATCAGCGGGTTCTTGTCGCCCCGCTCCCAGAGGGCACGGATCACCTTGGCCATCAGCCGCAGCACGCCGCGCGTGCGCTGGAAGCGCTCCAGCGACGACCAGTCCTCATACAGCCGGTCGAACAGCTCGGGGTGGATCGGGTAGGCCGCCTGCATGCGCCGCTCGTAGTCCTGCTCGCGGCACTCGCTCGGGAACTCCGTCGGGTGGCTGCGGTAGTGCTCGATGTAGGCGCGGATGACCGCGTCCCGCGCCGGGAAGAGGCTCGGGTCGGCGATCGGCTGGAAGAGCCGCCGCCGCACGATCTCGAAGCCCTCCTCGGCACTGGCTGGGCGCCAGACCGACTCGACCCGGGCGAAGGTGTGCGCCAGCCGGGCCAGCGCCTGCCGCCCCGCCTCGCCCCCGACCTCGATGTCCGAGGCGGGCAGCGAGGCGACCACCAGCGTGCCGGGCACGGCCCGGGCCGCCTCGGTCAGCGATTGGGCGAAGGTCAGGTTGGCGTCGAACGAGCCCCCCGGCAGGTGGTCGTTGCCGTAGAGGAGGCGGACGTAGGCGACCCACTCGTCGATCAGGATCAGGGACGGCTCGGCCTGGCGGAACAGCTCCCGCAGCACGTCGGAGCCGGGGTTGGTGCGCGCCTGGTCGGCCTCGGCCACCAGGGCGTAGCCCTCGGCGCCGAGCAGTTGCCAGGCCATCTCGCCCCAGAGGGTGTTGACCACGGTGCCGTCCGGCTTGCGGCGCGGCGTGGCCGGCGAGAGGGCCGTGCCGACGAGCACGGCGCGATTCGCCTGCGGCGGCCGCGGCACGCCCGCCTCCTGCAGCACCGGCTCGATGCCGGGGAGCGACGTCGGCTCGACGCCGGAGAAGAGGTGGTAGAGCGCCAGCATCGAGTGCGTCTTGCCGCCGCCGAAGTTGGTCTGCAGCTTGATGACCGGGTCGCCCCCCTCGACGCCGTCGATCCGCCGCAGGGCATCGACCAGCATGCGGCGCAGCCCGTCGGTGAGGAAGGTGCGGGCGAAGAAGTCGCGCGGGTTGCCGTACTCCGGGCCGGCATCGCCGCGGTGGACCTGGGCCAGGTCGGCGGCGAACTCCGCCTGCTGGTAGCGCCCGGCGGCCACATCCGGATGGGGGGTCACGATCTCGCGCCACGGCGTGAGGCCCGGCATCGGCTGCCCGCTGATCGGCGTGGCGGCCGCCCGACGCTGGACGTTCCGCCGCTGCTCCTCGAAGCGCACGCGCAGCACCTCGAACTTCGCGCGCTGGACCTCGCTTGCCTCCGGCGCCGCGATGGCGGTCAGCAGCCGCTCGACGCTGTCGAGCGCGCGGTAGGCGTCGTCGGTGCTGAAGGGCTCCTGGTGTGCCCAGCGGTTGCGCGTCTCCCGCAGCTCGCTGACGATGCTCCGCTCGCTGCGACCGAGCTTCGTGCTGAAGACCTCATTCCAGCGGTTCCACATGAGCTGCAGGAGCAGGGAAAGGTCGAAGTGCGGCTCGCCCGTGGCCCCGGCCGCGCCCAGGTCCCGGTTCAGGGAGTAGGCCGCCTCGGTGAGCCACTGGCGGCCGTACACCCCCTGCATCTCGCGCTTCACATACGGCAACAGTGCCTGCTGCAGCAGGTCGAGCGCCGCCCCGACGCGCTCGCGGTTGCTCGGTGCCATGGTGGTCGTCTCCTCCTCAGTGCGAATCCCTCACCCCCTGCGTGTTGCGTATTGCGTATTCCGTAGTCCGTATTCCGTCCTTCTCCCCTCTCCCAATCCTGGGAGAGGGGCCGGGGGTGAGGGGGACGTCTCCTACATCAACCGCGCCTGCTGCTCGGTGGCGATGCCGGCGGCAAGCTTCTGGATCTCCGGCCAGGCGATGACGAGGCTGTTGTAGTCGAGCGCGTCCTGCGCCCACTTCTTCCGCTCGGCGATGGTGTAGAGCCGGTAGGCGAGGTCGCGGGCCAGGTCGGCAAGGCCGCCCACCTGGCGGGCGAGCAGCGCCGCCCCGCTCTCCCCCTCCTCCTTCAGGGCGCGGATCAGGTACTGGGTTACCTCCCAGACGGTGAGGCGCCGGTCGGCGAGCGGGTTCCAGTCCCGTGGCAGGTCGTCGCGGCCGAGGAGGCGCACCTTGCCGCGCGCCGCGTGGAGGATGCCGGCCTCGACCATGCCGCCGACCGAGGTGTTCTTGGCCTTGGAAAGGGTCTCCGCCACGCCGTACGGCCCCTCGCCCATGCCGAACTGCTCGAATCAGGCGACGGCCCAGCGGGTGTCGGCGTCGAACTCCCCCTCCTGCTCGGCCAGCACCTCGTCGAGCACCTGGTTGATGAGCTGCAGCGCGGTGCGCACCGTCATCGGCTCGCCGGAGGCCTCCAGCACCTTGCTGTGGCGGGAGAAGATCGCCATGCCCGGCCCGATGGCCGCTTGCGCCAGGTCGACCGGGGCGATGTTCCCGTGCTGCAGCGTCCGCAGCGCCTTCGGCAACTCCCTCCGCAGGGCGCGAATGAAGTCCGTCCTCGTCGTCACCGGCGCATCCTCCGGCCGCGGCCGGCAGACGAGGACGATGGACGACGCGAGGGCGTTGCTTCCCAGCGCCACCATTCGGTTACTCAGTTCGCTGCGCATCGGCCAGGTGCCGTTGATAGTGAAGCCGGCCCGGATGAGCCCCTCGAGCATGGTCTCCCAGCCGGTCGATGCCGCGACGAGCCCGTCGCCTCGCCCGTTTCCTTCCGTTTCGGCCTGTTTGAAGGCGTAAAAGACCGTTAGCGGGTAGGCGGGATGCTGTGCCTGGCGCATTCGTTCGAATGCTCGTCCAAGTCCCTGTTCGAAGAATGCTTCCGCCTTGCGCTTGTCGCCACCGAAGCGGTAGGGCGTCGCAACTAGTTCTGGTTCTTTCAGCGTAAGCAGCGTCGAGAATAAGGTCGGGTAGACCGACGAGAGTACGCGGCGCAGCCAGACATAGAAGAAGTCCGAGAGATCGGCATAACCGATGTTATCGTAGTACGGCGGATCAGTTAAAATCATGACGTCACAGACATGATAGGCAAGTCGAGCGGCATCGCCTTGCAGGCCCGTCCCGTGCGTAGCGGTCGGAAGGTCCTCTACTGCTCTCGCGACCCACTCGATACTCGGCGCTAAGGTGCCCGACGACGTGCTGAAAGGATTGCCTTCAGCGAAATCCCAGGTCATCGAGATGGCTTGCCGGGAGAACGTGTTCCTTAGCTGGAGCTTTGATGGGCTCGAATCCCAGGTGCAAACCGTTGAATGCCGGTCGACAACCCGATCGACCGCGAACGCTAAGTACGTCGCCACCGCGTCCGCATACGCCTGCGCGCCCCGGCCTCCCTCAGCCAGCGGCACGCCGTCGTCTGGCAGGCCTGCTACGACAGCGTCGCGACGCACCCGCTCGCGTGCTTCGCCAACCAGGTCGCTAAAGGTGGTGAGGGCGACGAGTTGGCGGGGGGTGAAGAGGTCGGCGAATGTGGTCAGCCCGTAGCTAACGCACCAAATGTTGCGCGGATCATCGGCGAGCTCGCCTTCCGGCGCCCAGCGCGGTTCTGCGGAAGCAGCGATCACCTCGTGCTCGGGACTCGGTGGAAGGAAGACCCGGCCGCGGTGTCCCTCGGCGACGATCGCCATCAGTTGCGCGCCCATGCGCTTGGCCATGCCTTCTTCCTTGATGTGTTGATCTTCTGCAATCTGTCCGCACACGAGGCAGCGGAACTTGGCCCCACGCCCGATCTTAGGCGGCTCCGGCGGTGTACCCTTGCCGGTTCTCATGTCAAACCGCACTGTCTTGCTCGCGTGGTCTACCACCGGCTCGACCCAGGCTTCCTGTCCCTTCTTGGTCGAGAGTGCGAACGAGCGGACCAGCGGCATTCGTGCGCCGCAGGCGGGGTTCGGGCAGGTGACGGTTCGTGCCCAGAGCCAGGCAATTACGGTCGCCTCGCCGCCCCCGTGCTCCGGCGGCAGCTTGACCTTCGGGTAGAGGTGGCCGATGCGCCGCTCCGCCTCGTCGCGCATCCACTGCCCGTAGTAACGCACATCGGCGGCGAGCCCGGCCGCGCCCTTCCAGGCGGCCCCGGCACTGCGCGCGCGGTCCTCCGGGTTGACCGGCGCCATGTTGGCGAACTTCGGCGGGATCTCAATGAGCGCCTTGGTGATGAGCACCGCCACCGGGTTCAGGTCGCTCGCGTGCGCCTCCAGTCCGAGCCGCTGTGCCTCCAGCGGGATCGAGCCCCCGCCGCAGAAGGGGTCGAGCACCGGGGGCGGGTTGCCGTCGGTCGACTTCAGGATCTCCTCCCGCGCCAGCTTCAGTACGTGCTCGTTGTTGGAGTTCTCCCACTTGACGAGCTGCTCCAGGATGCGGAAGAGCCGCTGGCGCTCGGCGTCCTGCGCCTCCTCGGTCGGGAAGCGGTCGGGGTGAGCGGAGGGGTCGTCCACCAGCGAGGCCCAGAGTACGGCACGGCACGCCGCCAACGGCCGCCGCGCCCACCACAGGTGCAGCGTCGACGGGTGCCCATGCCGGATCGACTTTTCCGGCGCAGCTCCCGTGTGGGATACCGGCCTTCCGGGTCGATGATCGAGCGTTCGGAGTCCATCATGATGGGTCCTCCGCCATGGCTAGCAACTCGCGGATGTTGTAGTTCACGCTGGTCGCGGCGAAGTCGGGTTCGCGGTGGAACGGGCGGCGGACGTAGCGCGGCGTGGCGGTGTCGCCGTCAACCTCGACCAGGGCGAGGATGAAGTCGTCCGGCTTGTTGAGGCCGGCGATGATCTCGTTGCGGGTGACGGTGACGGTGTCGGCGCCGCGGACACGGCCTTTCACCTCGATGAAGCGCAGCGCCCCCGTCTGCGGCACGCGCGACTCGATGTCCCAGCCACGCTTGTCGGCGCTCACATCGCGCGGCTCGTAGCCCAGTCGCCGCTCGGCCTCCATGACCGCTTGCATGGCCAGGCGCTCGACGCGCTTCGTCTCGCGGACGGTGTCAGCCGGCAGCGGCTCGCCACGCAGGCGCGCCAGCAACCCGGCGGGCACGATCAGGGCGCCGCCGACCACCACTGGCGGCAGTGGCGCGATCTGCCGCTCCTGCTCCAGCTCCGCCATACGGGCGTGCAGCCGCGCGGTCAACTCCTCGACCCGCTGCCGTGCCTTGGCGGAGTTCAGCCGCGGCGTCTTGCCCGCCTCCTCCTGCTGGCGCAGCTCGGTGGCTCGGCGGTCCCAGTAGATGATCTCCTTGGTCAGCCGGTCGTGGACCGCGGCCTTGGTGCGGGCGATCAGGGCCTCCTTGCGCTGGCGCACCTCGGCCACGTGCTCGGGCACCAGCGTGGCGATGGCGTGCGCCTTGGCCCGCTCGGCGAGCCCCTCGCGCAGCCACGGCTCGTCGAGCAGCGGGGCGACCAGCGGCCGCTCGTCGTCCGTGAGGGGCCGGTACTCCAGGTGTGGGGCGTAGCCGGCCACGCGGGCTGTCCCGTCCCGGCTGAGCTCGACGAACTGGAGCTGGCGGGAGATGATCCGCCGGCGGCCGTCGGCGGTGGTGCGCGCGTCCTGGATGGTGTGCTCCAGGTAGAAGAGGACGCGTGGCTCCTCGCCGAGGTCCGCGGGGTCGACCAGCACCGCGCCGCGGGTGAGCAGGTCGCCGTAGCGCTCCAGCATCAAGTCGATGGTGGCGTCCAGCAGTGGGTGGCCGGGGCAGACGAAGGCCGCCATCGGCTGGCCCTGGGGATGGATCAGCTCCTTCTTGAAGGTGATGCGCTCGTAGCGGGGCAGGACCGGCTCGCGGGTGCCGATCTGCCGGTCGCGGGCGCGGATGGCGGCCGGGACGTGCGTCACCTGGTAGCGGCCCGGCTCGCGCTCGCGGACGGTGCCGCCCAGGCGGCGAAAGCAGTCCAGGAAGTGGGGGCCGATGTGGTGGGGCTGGAGCCGCCGCGCGGCGGCGCGCTCCATCTGCTCACGAACTTCCTGCACCGTGGCAGCGTCGAAGATGTCGTGCGCGAGCGCCCGCTCCGCGAGGAGCTTCTCGAGGGCGGCTCGGTCCAGGGCGCGGTCGATCACCTGGGTCAGGCGCGCGCGCACCTCGGGTCGGTCGCCGTAGCGGATGGCTTCCAGCAGCAGCTCGCGCAGCGGGCGGTTGTCGAAGGTGACGCGCCCCAG
Source organism: Sphaerobacter sp. (assembly GCA_029961075.1). Classification (GTDB taxonomy): domain Bacteria; phylum Chloroflexota; class Chloroflexia; order Thermomicrobiales; family Thermomicrobiaceae; genus Sphaerobacter. The sequence goes on along the minus strand of JASBVL010000059.1, from coordinate 39,711 downwards.
CACGTCGAAGACCTTCCCGCCGAGGGCCTGCCGCTCCTGCTCCAGCTTCTCGAGCAGACGGGCGTAGACGTCGCCCTCGCGCGTCTCGCGGGCCACGAGGTTCCAGAGGTGGCAGACCTCGGTCTGGCCGATGCGGTGGATGCGGCCGAAGCGCTGCTCCAGGCGGTTGGGGTTCCAGGGGAGGTCGTAGTTGACCATCAGGTGGGCCCGCTGCAGGTTGATGCCCTCACCAGCCGCGTCGGTGGCGATCAGGATCTGCACCTGCGGGTCGTGGATGAAGGCCTCCTGGGCCTTCTTGCGGTCCTCGCGGCCCATCCCGCCGTGGATGACGACGACCGCCTCGGGCCGGCCGAGCAGGGTGCTGACGCGGTTGTGCAGGTAGTTGAGCGTGTCGCGGTGCTCGGTGAAGATGACGAGCTTGCGGCGGTGGCCCCGGGCGTCGAACATCTCGCTGCGGCTCTGGAGGAGGTCGGCCAACTCCTCCCACTTACGGTCGCGCCCGCTGCGGCGCACCTGCTCGGCCAGTGCCTCCAGCCGGCGCAGGGTGTCGATCTCCGCCTCCAGCTCGGCGATGGTGCGGGCTGCCGAGGCCTGGTCGACCAGCCGGTCCTCCGTCTCCGCCAGCTCGGCCTCGGGGGCTTCGTCCAGGTCGTCCCAGTCCTCCTCGGTCAGGTGCGGCAGGCCGGCCAGCAGGTCCAGGCGGGCCGAGGCGCCGCGGCGCAGGAGCTGCTCCTCGCGCAGGCGTCGCTCCAGCCGCTCGCGGCGGCGGCGGAGCGACTGGTAGATCGCCTCGGGCGACGAGGCAAGCCGGCGCTGCAGCGTGGTGAGGGCAAAGCCGACGGTGCCGCGGCTGCCCACATTGGCCAGCGTATCGGCCCGGTTGAACTCCTCGCGGACGTAGTCGGTGACGGCTCGGTAGAGGCGCGCCTCGTCGTCGGAGAGGGTGTAGGTCACGGTGTAGGCGATGCGCTCCGGGAAGAGCGGGGTCCCGTCGAAGCGCACCAGCTGCTCTTTGACCAGGCGGCGCATGAGGTCGGAGGTGTCGGTGACGTGGACGCCGTCGCGGAAGCGCCCCTCGAAGCGGTCGCTGTCAAGGAGCGCCATGAAGAGCTGGAAGTCCTCCTCCTTGCCGTTGTGCGGGGTCGCGGTCATGAGGAGGAAGTGGCGGGTCAGGCGCCCGAGGAGCTGGCCCAGGTGGTAGCGCTTGGTGTACTTGATCTCGCCCGCGAAGTAGGTCGCGGACATCTTGTGGGCCTCGTCGCAGATGATCAGGTCCCAGTCGGTCTGCTCCAGCTTGGCCTGCACGTTCTCGTCGCGGGCGAGCTTGTCGAGCCGGGCGATGACCAGGTCGTTCTCGAGCAGCCAGTTGCCGCTGCGGGCAGCTTCGAGCTTGTCGTTGGTCATGATCTCGAACGGGAGACCGAACTTCTGATCAAGCTCGTCCTGCCACTGCTCGACGAGGCTGCCCGGGCAGACGATCAGGCAGCGTCGCAGGTCGCCGCGGAGCATCAACTCTTTGATCAGCAGGCCGGCCATGATGGTCTTGCCAGCGCCCGGGTCGTCGGCCAGGAGATAGCGGAGCGGCTGGCGACTCAGCATCTCGCCGTAGACGGCGGTGATCTGGTGCGGCAGCGGCTCGATGAGCGAGGTGTGGACGGCGAGCAACGGGTCGAAGAGGTAGGCCAGCCGGATCCGATGCGCCTCGGAGACCAGGCGGAACAGCTCCCCGTCACCGTCGAAGCTCCAGGGCCGGCCGGCGGTGATGATCTCCAGCTTGGGCTCATCGTCGCGGTAGAGCAGCACGTTCCCGACCTGTCCATCGCCGGCCTCGTAGACCAGCTCGCAGGCGCTGTCGCCGTACCACCGCACGCTGACGACGGTGACGGCGCGATTCGGCAGGATACCCTGGACGTGAGCGCCGACCGTGAGCTCCTCCAGCTTGGCCATCGGTTCTGTTCTCCGTGCCTTGTGGTGCCTGGGAATGTGGTCCCGCTGTCGTGCTCTGCGACGAGGGCCTAACTCGGTCGCGCGGCCTGCCTCGTCCCACAAGCGGCCGGCGACCTACTCCGCTCCACCATCCACGCCCATCCGGTCATGGTTTCCACGAATCGAGCTTACACGTGTCGCGTGATTGTACGCAATGGCCGAGCTTCCCATCTCCGTGGGGAGGCCGACCGCGGATCTGGCTGCTATGCAGGTCCCGGTGCGCGGCAGCTCCCACCGTTCCGAGTGTCCGTGATGCGCGGGAACACAGTAGTTCCCGCGTGTGGCTCGCCCCACCTTGTGACGCCGTAGCAGATCCGGCGGCGCGCCGAGAGTCGGGGCAGGGGCAGCCCACGCCTCCCGGTAGTTCAGGCGTCGAGCGCGCTCGCAGGAGCCACCACGCGCTCGAGCGAGGTATGGGAGTCGGCGATCCCGCGGTGCTGGCAGTGGCCACCGCCCCGCTCCTCAGCCGACAAGCAGACCGCATCGTAGCGGAACACCGCTGGATTGTCGGTCGTATTGGCAGGACAGTAGTGCTCAGTGTCACTACTTGCGCGTAGGACTGTAGACCCGTATCCTCGCGCTACTGGTTGTGTATCTGCTTAGAGCATGTGGGCAAGCGGCGATGGCCAGCCAGGTCACGAGCGTGGTCGCACCGATCCGGCAGCAGACGGTCGAGAGCCTGCGTCGCGCAATCGCAGGCAGGGCCCTGACCGTTGAGCCGCCGGCCCGCAGCGGGACCGAGCAAGTGGAGCGGGCGGATGATGTGGGAGGTGTGAAGCCGGGGCTGGTGCAGGGCAGCGTGAATGCGTTCGCGCTCCGACGGGAAGGGGGTTCGGATGGCGTCCAGGCCGCGGATCACCGCTGCGGACCTGCGCGGGGTCATGGCCTACTCGCCGACGCCAGCGACGGACGACGCGGGAGATCTGACCGCCCGCGACGCGGTCAACCTCGACGAGTCGGAGCGCATGATCCGCGCGCTCCTCTCCGACGGCTTCGACAGCATCGCCACGAACGGGACGCTCGGTGAGATGGCCACCCTCACCCTGGAGGAGTGGCAGCGCTATGCCGCGGTGGTCGCCGAGACCGTCCGCGCACAACCCGGACTACCCGCTCTTCATCGGGGTCACCACGCTCAACACCCGCGACACGGTCGAGCGCATGCGCTATGTGCGTGACCTCGGGGTGACGGGGGTGCTGCTGGGCCGGCCGATGTGGACGGAGATGACCCCCGCGACCATGATCCGCTTCTACCGCGATGTGGCCGAGGCGGTGCCGGACCTGGCCATCTGCGTCTACGACAACACCGCGGCCTTCCGCGGCGTCATCCCCACCGAGGTGTATGCCGCGCTGGCGGAGATTCCCCAGGTGGTGGCGGTCAAGTATGCGGGGGGCGCCGCCATCGGGTTCCGCTACCACAACGACCTGCGGGCGGTGCAGGGCCGTGCGACAAACGGCGACCGCCGGCGTGGTCGCTTCGATCCATACCCCGTCGATGGATGTTTCGTCGTGGGCTGCAAACACCGCGCTGGGCGATGGCGAGGGAGCAGCCACTGCGATGCCCGCGTGCTGGGAGATGTCCGTTTCTTCGCAGGGTAGTCCCGTCCGACGGTCTCGAAGCATGCCTGTCGGGTGGCAAGCCGTGCTGGTTGAGTTCGCGTTGCCTGTGCTCGGCGTCTCCGGCCAGGAGTCGGGCGATCGTCTTTGTGCGAACCCATCGCGAGTGCGCAAGACGTCAGGCGAGAAGTCAGTGGCCGATAAGGGGCTCAAGCTCGTCTCGGTGACGGATACGGAGGTACCAGGAGCTTGACCACGGAACGGAGCTCGACGGTGACGCGCATGCGCTCACCCTTTCGTATGCTCGCACTTACGCGCGATCGGGTTCCCTGGCATGGACACAAGGCGCCGTGCGTCCGCCACAGGCGGGCCTACCCAGCGTCCGTGCTGGTGGGTTTCCTCGTTGTCGATGAGAGTGATGATTGCGTCAGCCGGTGTCCGCGGATGCAGAGTTGTCGCTTCCGTAGCGCTTCGTTCCACCCGTTCAGCGTCCCGATGGCTGTCGCCTCATCAAAGAGTCCTGCGCGCTCCTCTTGTGCTGTGAGCCGAGCGAACCGCTCACGCCCGGGGTAGTCGGGACCGACGAAGGTCTCTTTGCGGTGCAGGATGGGCGGATTCGTCGACTGCCGATAATCCGAGAATGTCACGCGCAGACACCGCAGGTCGGCGCGCACGGAACTAGCCAGTGCCGGGTGAGCGTCTCGGTCGAACGTGGGATAGGCGAGGTAGCCAACCTTGGGCTCGAGCCGGTGGAGCTTCACGATCGTCGTGCCCTCGACCGCGCCGGTCAAGGCTCGGCCGCAGCCCTCATAGATGCGCAGGAGTGGCGAGATCAGTGGAAGGGCGGTGACGTGTATGTAGAGCGCTTCCTTGGTCACCTTGCCTACTGGGGAGTTGCGACAGGCTCCGTCGATGATGGACTGGTCTCGGAGTTCGAACAATCGATCATCGGCTGCTCGGCAGGCGGCATCGTAGGAACCCCACAAGGCCGTGATATCGGACTGGAGATCGGACGGAAGCTGCGAGAACGTGGGGCGGCCGCCGAACGCCGCCAACGCCAAGTACACGAGCAGGTCGTCCCTTGCTGCCCGCTGCGATTGTTCCCACGTCTCGCGACCGATCGCCTGCCGAACGATAGTGGCTGCCCGCGTCAGACTCCCGCATCGCTCCAGAATGGGATCAGCGTGCGCCCACTCTGCCTGATCCGGTACTCTCCCCCGCGTGAGCATGAACTTCCGTAATGGCTCAAGAATGTCGCGATTGGCTTGGTACAGGGCCACGCTGGCCTTCGGGAGGTGGAGAGTGGATCGCCCGTGTCGGACGCGGGTCGCGACGAAGCTCTGGGCGTGACTCTCCTCTCGAAAGACGTAGAAAACGCCCGGTCCCGCAGCGACGCTTTGGACACCAAGCGTCGAGTCAATCCACGTTCGCAGTTCGTCTTGCGTGAAGAACTTCTGAAAGGTACCTCTGCTGGTTAATAGGCCATCTCGGTAGTGCTTGCCGTGGAGATTGCGCGCTTCCTACTCGAGGCGCGCGGTGACGATGAGTACGACTCGAGCGAGCGCCCACGCACTTTTCAGGGCGTCGACCCGCTCAGCGGGATCCTCGATGACGTTCGCGACATAGCCGAAGTTCACGATGTCCGCAGGTCGGCGCTTTCCATCGGGCCGGTGAGCGGGATCCCAGCCGTTAGCCGCGAAGCCAAGAGCAGCCAGGTGCTGCACATCGTCGCCCCGTCCGCACCCGTAGTCGAAGAAGGTGCGTCCGGGAATAAGGAGTCCATCCGAAAGGGCCAGGGCGACGGGCCGCGACACTGCGGTGCGGCGGATGGCCGTGCGTCGGCGGTTGACGTTGGTGCTCATCCTGCAAGGCCCCAAACTCTACGATGTGCGGCGACGACTAGCCTCGAGCACCGTGCGGACGGCCGGAGATAGATTATGTATCGGTCATCATACCAGCTAGAGAGGGATCGGTGGAGACACGTCTGGAACCGGCGCACCTGGACAGTGCGCTGGAGGCCACAATCTCCACACGCCAGTCGACCAGTCGTCCCGTGCCGCCATGCAGGATCAGGAGGCTGCCAGGGCAAGTCGCATCCATGCCTCCGGGATCACCCTGGCAGCAGCATCGATCTCTTCTGAAGTGGTGAATCGGCCGAGTCCGATGCGGATCGTCGCATCGGCTGCCTCACGGGAGAGGCCGATCGCCGTGAGAACGTGTGACGGCTCGACTGCGCCGGAGGTGCAGGCGGAGCCCGTGCTCAACGCGAAGCCGGGGAGGTGCGCGATCAGGGCATCTGCCTCGACTGCCGGGAAGGTGAGGCTGCTGTTGCCCGGCAGGCGATTACCGAGGTTGCCGTTGATCTGCAAGCCGGGGATCGCGGCGGAGAGGCGGGTCTCTAACTGGTCGCGCAGGCTTGCCACACGCATCGCCTCGTCATGCATCTCGACGGCACACACGGCGCAGGCCTCGCCCAATCCCACTATGCCGGGAACGTTGAGGGTCCCGGGTCGGAGACCCCCTTCATGGCCCCCACCCTGCACCAACGGCACCAGCCTTCGCCGCAGTCCTGATCGAACAAAGAGAGCACCGATCCCCTTGGGTCCGTAGAGTTTATGTCCACTAATCGAGAGGAAATCGACGCCGAGCGCGTCGATATCGACGCGAATCTTGCCAACGGCTTGGGCCGCGTCTGTATGGACCAGAGCGCCGCGCTGCCTGGCCAGCTCAGCGATGGCACGGAGTGGCTGGATGGTCCCGATCTCGTTGCTGGCTAGCTGGACGCTGACCAGCAACGTGTCGTCGGTAATGGCCTCCTCGGCTGCCGGGAGATTGACGGTGCCATCGTGTCCGACCGGGAGGATAACCACATCGAACCCTTGCGCCTCGAGCGCGCGGCACGGTTCCAGGACGGCCTTGTGCTCGATTGCAGTGGTCACGATCCGACGCCGTTCGGATCTCTGGTGGGCCAGCCCGTGGATGACGAGGTTATTGCTCTCGGTCGCGCCGCTCGTAAACACGATCTCTTCGGGGGTGGCGCCGATCAGTGCTGCGACCTGCTCGCGGGCGGTCTCAACCGCGCGTGCGGCGCGCCGCCCGAGCCGGTGGAGTCCGCTCGAGGGATTACCGAACTCCTGTGTGAAGTACGGCAACATCGCCTCAACGACGCGGGGGTCACACGGCGTCGTGGCATGATAGTCGAAGTAGATCGTCGTGTCCATTGGCGTCGAGCCTAGATGATGTCGCAGTCGATTCGGTAATCCCACTGCCGGTACTCGCCGTCGAGCTGATACAGTTGATCCCACACAAGTTGTCGTAGCTCACGAGCAGGAGCTACGCAGAAGTGTTCAAACTCCCAGTCAGTGACCTCACCGTGAGGAAAGAGGATCTTCATCATGCCGGCGGCGATGGACTGGATGGCTCCCTCGTTCCGGGTGTACGGCCGTTCGCCGCGGAGACGGATTCTCCGCGCGCAATACTGATCAATCTCTAGATCGTCACGCAGCGCAAGCAATGCATCGCCGAAGAAATCCGCCTTCAGGCCCACGGAATTGGCAAACGCTTCCTTGCTGAGTTTCCGGATCTTCCAGCCAGGCAGTAGGCCCTTGATGCGGTCAAGGAATGCGGTCTCCTGCAGGAACGGTGGCAGGTGTTCTACGAGCACCCGACCGACAATCGGCTGCTGATTCTCGTCCAGTCGGATGTTCGCCAGCATGACGAAGCTGCAATCACTCGACGTCTCATGCAACCCGCCACGGGTCAGCTTGCCGTTCGCCAAGTAGCCCTTGAGCCCACCGACGACTTCTTCCGGCCGTTCGAACTTCAGCGTTTGGACCTCATCGAGTACGACAACGGCATAGCGCGCCAGCAAACCCCACTGACCAGTCGCGTTGTTTACGAACAGGACCGCCGGGGTGACGTTGCCTCCACTCACGAGGCGTACACGCGGGCTGATGTTCTCGAAAAAGTAACTCTTTCCGGTCGCCTTGGGTGCTAGCTCGATAAGGTGCAAGTTCTTCTGGACGAGCGGGAGCAGGCGGGCAAGCAACAGGATCTGCTCCGCTTCCGTGAACGCTTCGGGCGCGTAGCCCATAGAGATCAGCATCAGGCGCAGCCACTCGTCACGGGTAAAGGCGCGCCGGGCTTCCTTGAATAGACGCACATTGATGGTAGCCTGCATCGGGCGGAACGACTGGATCGCAACGCCGTCTCCGGTGTTGACTAACTCGACCACGCCCCACATCCCTTGGCGGAGTAGGTCCGGGTAGATGGTCGGCAGATCCTCCGAGATGGCAGCGTTGTAGATACCGAGGAGGCTCAGCTTCCCGTTGCGCGTCCCCCGATTGAGGTTCACTTCTACCTGGAGCGGCGTAAGCGCCTTGATGGTCTCGCCCTGCAGCAGCCGGTGTTTGATGATCTCCTGATCGTCCGGGCCGGGTATGTACTTCGCCGCCCAGTCGCGGACCTTCTGCGCCTCCTCGGGGGTCAGCGGCCCACGTCCCGGTACCAGCGTGTCAAGCAGCCACTCGCCGACGTAGGCTGGCACGCCGCGCTTCTGGAGTTGGCTCATCGGCAAGCGTCGCTTGTCGATTACCAACCCGGGGAACGTCGCCTCGGCCTTGTCCGCCAGTGCCTCGATCGCGTCCATCGAGCTCGCGCTCGTCACGGTAGGTCCTCCAGGATGTTGGTTTTCTCGTACAGAGCCTCGCTCTCGAGTGTAATGGCACTTACTGGCTGGCTGCGCATGTCTCCATTAGGCAGACGATAGTCCACAACAGCGGTTGTGCGCTGACACTCTTCTCTCGTCGGCCAGTGTTCAACCGCGGAATGGACCGTTTCCCGGGTCTGAGGACCGACCGTTGCCCGTAGCGGTATGCGACGCGCCTGCTCTCCAACTCGCAGCTCGATCCACTCGACGACCAACGGGAACTCGTTTGAGTTCATAATCGAGAGCTCAAGGTGTCCTGCTCCTTGGGCGCGACCATGCCCGGTCAGCGCGAGCTCCGGCGAGAAGATCTGGCTGTCCCGGGTCAACTCGATCCATGGAACGAAGACCTCTTCTGGGAAGACCCCGCCATGGGGGAACCACTCTTCACCACCACGTCCGTCGTTCGTCTCAAAGCATGCATCTGTGAGTGACACAAAATGGACATGCTCCTCAGGCAAGCGATAGGTGGACGCGTCCAGGATCGCTACGTCACCCTTGACGATGTAGCCTCGATCGCGGAACTCCAACCCATCCTGCCTAATAGTGCCCCATGCCGCGCGCCCATGTGACTGACAGCCGGCGGGCACCCTAAGAGTACGCCTCGACCGGCCCAAGAGCCGGCCATGGTCGGACGTCAGCACGATCCGTAGCCGGATTTCGGCCGACACGCGTTCCACAACCTCACCAAGTTGACGGGCAATGGCGGTGAGTCGCCCGGCGACATCATGCTGCAGCTCATTCCAGTCCCGGGCCTGGTGATACGTTCGGTCGGGCTCCACCAAGCGCCAGGCGATCACAGTGCCAGGAGCCGCAGAGTTGAGTGCGTCGATGACAGCGGTGAGCCGGCTCATCGGGACGTCCGGGCCCTCGTCGAATTGGACCAGATCGGGCGGTAGCCCGTGCAGCAGCGCGGGCTTGGCGAACTCCGTGACGGTGGGGAGTGGCGCGAGACTCACATCGTTCGACCGGACGACGAGCCGTGTCGTGGTTTCTGTGATCTGTTTGAGTAGGACGGGAAGATCGCGGTTTCCTAGTCCGTCGAGGACGAGGAGTAGAGTCACCCATGACGGCGTGGACTCCTGCAGCTGCCGCGTTCGAATCCAAGTCAGCAGATCGTGTCCCTCGCCGCCCATCCAGAGGCGTAGATATGCACTCAGGTACCAGAGCCCAAACTGGCGTCCAAGCTCCCGCGCACGTTCGAGAGCGCTAGGCTCCTGCGTGCCAACCGTCCATTCGCGCCATGGCAGATACTGCTCTCGATACCATTTCACAACGGCGCGGACGTCAGCGGGCGGGTCGCCAGGATCGGCTGGGGGCCGGAGGCGGCGCAACTCGTCGATGTCGGTCGGCGTTAGGATGCGAGCGAGTTGGCCAATCACGTCGCTCTGCAGCCGGTTTGGGTGATTCCGAAAGAAGGTCTTTGCCTCGCGTGCGACGAGAAGGGTGACGTCTCTCGACAGTGGCTCATCTAACCACGAGCCAATGATCGTCCCGTCGGTCTCGATCAAACGCTGGCGGATCAGCTGGTGGAGTGCTCTGGAGATAGTTGGGGGTAGGGGGCTTAGAGGGAACGCCGGCCACTCGCGATCGGGGGCGTCTACGGCCAAGCCGAGCCACTCTTCCAGCACCGCCATGGCACTGACGCGATCGCTGGCTTGGTAGCATCGGGCCAACGGCTCGACTGTTTCGCTGCGCCATTGGTCGCTAATGGTTCCCACCAGTGCCGCAGCGCCACCTGTCGGGTTGTGGTCGATGAGCCAGCAGAGCCAGTGCGCTGCGTGATCCCGTCCAGTCGGCCCGATCCAGAAATCCTCACCCCACAGGACGTGCGCGACCTCCCGAGGCCGAAGAGGGCGGTCGAGGTCCCACAGCCTGGGACCCAACCGGTCGATTAGGTCCGTCGCTTCGTCGGATGTTAGACTCGGGCACGCCGCGCGCAGATCTTCGCTCGGCTGACCGATTTCGAGAACCCTCCAGTTGCGGCTCTGTGCGATACTCCGTGCCCAACGGCAAAGGCTCTCACCACGAACGAAGAGCGATTCCTCCGTCGCGATCGCACGGAGCAATGCCACCTCATCCTCGATCAGCCGTGCGTAGGGAGGTGGCGGGGACTCGCGGTGATCGTCGAGCCAAATCACACGCCTCATGATCGGGATAGGTCCTCTACCATACTCTGCAGTCGCGCGAGCAACCGACTTCGCTTGTCCGGGTCGCGAATCTGGCGGAAGTAGAACTCGACCTGCTGCTCCGCGTCCTGCTCGAGCGCTTCCTGAACACGCTGCCGCAAGCGCTCGAGGCGTGGATGCTCGTCAAGAGGCAGGAATGCGGGTGGCTGGCGGAGCTGCTCACGGAGGTGATAGAACTGACGTGTCTGCTCGAGTTCTTGTTCCATGTCATCGAGCCAACGAATCGCCCGCTGGGTCATCTCTGCGGCGCGTTGTTCGATCGTATCTCGAACAGATGCGATTGCGACGCGCTGGATGTCGCTGAGATGAGCGTCGCTCTCCGAGAGCAAAGCCTCGAGGCTCCGCTGCCGATCACGTACATCACTCGCATGAGTGAGGGGCGAGGTCCGCAGACGCTCGGCCTCTGTGAAGACTCGCTCTAGTACCTCGCACCGTGTCAATACTTGGTCAAGAGTGGCTGCCTCATCGGTGCCTTGGTAGAGGAGCTGGCGGCGGAGTACTTCGTCACGAATCGCCCCTACTTCCTCCAGCGTATTTGCTCGATCTACGCGGGGAACGAGTTCAGCCACAAACGCTGTGAGCAGTTCTGCTTGCTGCTCGATCTCCCGGCGCTTGGCTACGAGCTCGTCCCGCACCTGCTCGGTTCTCGGCGCAAGGGCGTCCAGGCGTTGGAGGTAGCGCCGATACGTAGCGAGGTCCAAGCTTGGTCCTACCGTCATGGTGCGGAGCTCATCACGGATGGCTTCGTCGTGCTTCCGCGCCTGCTCGGCAGCGTGCAGGCGGTCGCGCTCTCGTTCGAGTCGCTTTTCCGCTTCCATGACGCTATTGACTCGTCCTGGAAGGCCGTACTTTGCGAGTAGGAACTTGAGCTCCTTCGCCCGTTTCCGGTGCTGATCGTACGCATCGAGGCGGGTGAGCTTTGCCAGTCTCTCGCACTCGACGCGTAGGAGCTCATCCGCGCGAGCCCGGAGGTGCTGCGCCAGTTCGGCCGGTGTTGGCCCTTCCACCATTACTAGTCGAGGTGGCTCCCCCAGCTCGCTGACAGCCGCGACACCCTTGAGAACTGGTTCTAGTTCATCCCCGCTTGTCGCCAAACTCACTAGCTCGCGCGCCTGTTTCTCATAGGTGTTCGCGCGCTCGAGATCGCCCTGGAGTTGAGACTGGGCCTTCCCGAGCTGTACACGGCGAGCTGAGTCGATCCGCGGATCCTGCAACGCTTTCTGAATGAGTGCCAGTTCGTTCTCTGTCTCCGCTCGCGAGGCTGGCTGAACGCGCTCAATACGCTCGATGATCTGCCGGATCGCCTCGTCTGTCTCTGAGGGGTTGGTCCGCGTGAGCGTCGCTCTCCGGAGGGCCGTGAGGAAGTCAGCTGGCTTCAGCAAGCCCCCCCTCCGGTTGTCCTGCATCACCTCGGTTAGTTCTCGGATCCTCCCGTCGACACTGAGTTCAAGCTCGTAGCGATAATAGCCGTACCATGCGGTGAAGAGCAGCGTCAGGGTCTGCGAATCGAATCCGTACGGCGGATTGAGAAGCGTCGTCAGCACAGGCTGCAACTGCACACCGGCAGCTCCACGCGGAACTCGCTCCTCAAGGAATTGCCACCCGTGCCATAGACGGCTGTTGGTTGATGGCACCTGGATGCCAAGGCGGGAACCTAGCAGGCACCACTTATCCGATCGGAGATACTTCTCGACCAAGTCGTGCGCAATCGGGTTGCTATTCCGGAGAGTGGGCGCTGCCGTCAGCATGCTATCCGTTGCCAGATGTGAGGCAACGACCTTCACGGCGTCAACGAACCTTGTGCTGCTCGACCGATACTGGATGAAGAACTCACCAGGGCCGCGCTCGAAGGCTCGCTTGAATACGGCCTCCACCAGCGACTCCACGGACGGCGCCTCGTTGAGTCGCGGCAAGGACCGGAACGGTTCAGGCACGATCGGGTCAGACTCCGTCCGCAGCTGCTGCACCAACTTGCTGAGCTGCTCCACGTAGCTCTTGAGGAGCGCGTTGTAGGCGTCTGGACCGGCGTCCTGTACTTGGTGCGGTGCGAACGTGAGCAGACCGTGGATGCTCCGTGCCAAGTCCAGGGTGCCCGGGATCGGTCGTCTCGGCAGCATGAGGACGATTGGGAGCTCGGGATATCCGACCTCTCGCAGAGCCTCATCGAGCAGGCGCGGGGCCGTATCGCGGTACCATGCGAGATCATTTTGGGTCTCCGCCAGTAACCAAGCGACGAGTCCGCGCGCTTCCCTCGGCTCTCCTGGCCGGGCGACGAGACCCTGTGCTTGCTGGGTCAGGAACGAGCGTGTGAGGTGGGCACGGGGAATTAGGATCTGGGTGGCTACCCAATCTTGTGGAGATCCCCACGGGACACTCACGGCGATCTGGTGCAGAACCCCATGCCGACGGAGCTGCTCCGCAACCATGTTTGCGGCCGGCTCAGTGAACGACAAATGCTCCAACTTCGCACGGAGGGCCGTCTCGACCTTCGCCGGTCCGCCAGCTCCCCAGAACGTGTAGCGATCGTCGGCCCGCTCGTATCGAAGAACATGACGCCGCTCGAGCTCCTCGAGAGCCGCCTTCGCTTGGGAAGGTTCTAGACCGCAGAACTCCGCCACGATCTTGTCAACGCCCACGGTCCTGGTCGGCACATCACCCACCAGGATCAGTAGCACCGCGCCAAGCACGTGGCGGAGTGATGGATCCGCATCAGGGCCGACCTCTGAGATGGCTGCTTGGTAATCGTCCCAGAACCGGCCACCGATCATCTCCTTGAAGTACTCAACGAGCTCCGTAGGGAGCGCCCAATTCGGCCTCCCGTTGTCGATGACCGGCTCGGAAGCACGCTTGTCGCGACAACCAATTGCGAACTGAAGCACGGACCGAGGTTGTTCGGTGGCTCGGAAGGTGATCGTGGAAAAGAGGGCGGTCGTGGCGGGATGCAGCGGGAAGCAGCCCTGCGCGACCGTGGCGTCGAATCGCTCCGCAGACCACTTTAGCTCCTCGTCATAGCGCTTTCCGAAGATGCGACGCGTGAGGTCAGCGGCTCTCTTGAGTTGCTGTCGGAATGTTGGCTCCGCCATCACCTGCGACCACAGGCTGGTGTCCTGTTGCAGGTAGGAATCGAGGACGTCCTCCAGCACCGCCTTCAGTGTGTAGACTTGGTCGAGTCGGTCGAGTTCCTTCACGATACCCAGGACCTGCGTTTCCGGAGCGAGCGACCGCTCCACTAATGTGCGCGGGTCGTGCTGGGCGAAGGCGACGACAGCAACCTTGCCCCTGCAGGAGTCCACGCCGTTGAGCAGGTCTTGAAGCGGTGCGCCCGCGCCAATTCCCCAGCCTCCTGCATAGTTCTGGACGAACGTGCTGAACTCATCGAAGAGGATCAGCGCGCTGCCAAACGGCCTCTCGCCGCCACACAGTTGATCGGCGATCCACTCGACCATCTCGCGCAGGCTGGTGGTCCCCTCAAAGGCCGGAGGCACCCCGTACAAATGACGGAAGAGTTGCCGACACGGCTCGTAAGCGGAATCCTTCCGCTGCTCTACCAGGTCGATCAGGCTCAACAGATCCAGGTCATACAGTCGTAGAAACGAATCCGCTGCCTTATGGCGTTCCTGAATGACGCGATTCAGGAATGCCGCGGCTTGGTCGAACCAGAACGGCGGCCGGATGCCCTGTGTTGCTGGGTGTGCTGCCAGCGCGCGTTCGAGTGCCTGGTAGAACTTGGATGAGAGATCCTGCGGCGGCTCGTCGCCGCGCATTAGGATCACCAACGATGGCTTGTGCACTTCCTTGAAGATCTTGAAGTGCTGAAGGACGGGTTGATCGCCAAGGGTATGGCCTAGTTGGGCGTAGATGGCGCGGAATTCGTCAGACTCGAGCGGCTTCCCGAAGAAGTTCGCGAGTGCGACTGCAAAGTGACTCTTTCCGTGCCCGTAGGTTGCGAGCACGAGGAAGCGGTTTGGGCGTGTGCTGTCGACGAACGACTCGCGCACAAGCTGGAGCAGCTCGACGGAGCCGAGTTGGCTTCCTTGTCGACTGCTCGTGAAGATGTAGCTCCTAGCGAGCTGGAGGTTCCGATCAGGATCGTAGTAGCTCGTCAGTTGTACGTCGCTGTGGAACGTACCGTGGACATTGGTGCGAACGAGCTCACCAACTGAGATGGACATGGTTACCGGCTCTCCCTCCCCCCGCTCCGACTTCCGCCACGCGTCCGACGTCTTCCCAGCGCTTACGCTGTCCCAACGGGAAGAGGTGCGTCGCTTCCGCGGGCAGCACCAAGATCAACGCGTGCGGGCGTCGCTTGAATGAATGAAGCAGAAAGGACCAAGCACGATCACGTTGGTCGTCCGCGAGATTGGCGAGGAGGACATCAGCATTGAGGAGCAGCACACAGCCCGTCGTCCACGCCTCCCTTGCGATGGCGTCGAGGTCTGCCAGAAAGCGATCCGCATCAAGCCGAAGGAATCGAGCTTCAGGAAGGATACGAGAGAGCTTCCACTCCACGACATCGAGGCAGTCGACGCCTAGCCGGGCCGCTAGGTTCGCAGTTTCGGCGAGGTAGTCAGCGGGAACGAGCAGGACCCCGGTCCTAACGAGGAGGGACGGGTCTCGAAGCCTCTCGATAAGGTGCCGAGGGTCAGCTTGCAGCATAGGCACGTTCCAGGCACATCTGCCGCGCATCTGGGCCCCATTGACGTACGACCTGGTAGGGGGGTGCGACACGGTATATATCGATGAGCTTCTCGCGCTGAAGGGTTTCAAGCAGCTCGTTGACTGCCTCGCTCCCGAGGAAGAAGATGCTTGACAGCCCACCCGGTTCGAAGAGGACGGCGAGATCGACCGTGATTCGGTCTCCCCACTGGTGTTCCCAATAGTCCACGAGCGCGAAGCCGACGACCCATACCGGGACAGCGCTCGGGTCGGTGACGAGGTAGAGTCCGCGTTCGACCTCCTGCATCAAGCGGAGCTGGCTGAGTCCGTCTGGGTTGGTATACGAGCGGAGAAAAACAGTTGCCGTCCGTGCCATAGTGCGTGGATTCGGCTCGTTCCCCTCTTCCTCCCGAATCATGCGGCCGATCTCGGAAGCCACGTCGGTGCTTCTAAGGCGACTGCAGATTCTTAAGAAGCGGGTCACGAGATGGTGCCAAAAGCAAGGGCCCGGTCCATGGGGCGCGCTCATGTGATAGTGCATGAGCCATTGAGTTGTGCCCAACGCAAGCGCCGGATCGTGCTGAAGTAGGACTTGACCGAAGGGGGTCAGCTCCGAGCGCGAGAAGATGCCGCATCCAACGCCGTACCGTGGCATCGCCTTGATGTAGTTAGTTCCCAAGGATGTGTGTTTTCGCAGTGCTGACTGACTGATCCGTCCATTATTCTGTGCAGCAACGTCTATCAGCTGTCTCATAGCAGGACGGTTGAGAGGAAAGGACTCATGAAAGGAAACACCGATTCTCATGCTCACTCGCAATCTCTCCTGTCGGGAAGCGAGTGCCGTGTCCGCAGATCCGTGGTGGAACCCGCACCGTCTCCTAGAACGAAGCTAGCCACTCATTCCACAAGGTCTGCTCGATCCAATGCCGAAGGTGAGCGCGAGCGACGTGATCCCGCACCACGCGGTATGCGTAGTCCGCGAAGTAGGCGTATGCAACGTTCTCCACGATCCTGCGGAATCCACCGCCCGATGTCCGAAGGGTGGCATACGCGGCTTCACGGCCGGGCAACGGCGCTAGCTCCCAAAAAGGCGCGCTGCGAAGGTGGAAGAATGGGGGTGCCATCTGTCCCCAATCCCCATCCCGACAGAACCGCCGGAAATGGTAGTCGAACCGCTCATTCAAGTGGTCGTCAAAGAGAATCTTGTTGTCGGTCAGGGTCCCGTTCTCAAACAGATCGAGCACCGCTAGTATCAGCACAAACTTGTGTGGGCTCGTGCGGCCACCGTGCCGAAACCGTCTAATTGTTGAAAGCTCGCTCAGGAAACGCTCGAGATCCCTCACCAGCTCCGGCGCTACAGGTGACAGATCAGGCAACTTTGGACCTCTGCCTCGTCATCCACCACGATGTCGATGAGCGACGTCGATCGACGGGCCGCAGGCTTTCGCGAACACTTCTCCGCCAGAATCTGTGCGACGCGACTCGGCTGCGAGAGTTCCTCGAGACTCTCTTGCGGGTTCCATGTGAACCGCTCGTTCGTCTCCGGATCGAACTTTTCAAATTGCTTGGCAGCTTCGAAAAGATCCGGGTGGTTCTGGAGTAACCCAACCCACTCCGAGCGTTGCTGGAAGAAGCAGAAGTAGCACCCTGAACGCGAGCGCCACCGGTAGTACTCCGGGAGCCCGAGCCCGCTTTCCTCGAGTATTCGCAGCACGTCGACGCGCGTTATGTTGTCTTCGATGAACGGATAGCGGGCAGTGATATTAGGTTTGATTGATATGTAGCCCTTACGATGTGGCTCGTCGGCCCGGATCGCGATGTAGTTGATGACGGGATCCTCCCCAACGTATCTCTCGAACGGCCTGATCTTGAGCAAGCGAGTGCACCAGCGCGTCCGTGCATCGGGAAGCACGCCACGATACAGCTTGAGATAGTGGGAAAACGGTCGATCCGGGTTCAGACGGACGATGGGTTTCCCGAGATAAGCTTCTACTCGTTCGAGGTATTCGTATGTCTCCGGTAGCTCTTCGCCGGTATCACAGAAGACGTACTCTAGCTCAGCAATACGATCACGTAAGTAGATAGCAAGAGCCGTACTATCTTTCCCGCCCGACAGAGAAAGGATGTGCCGCACTCGAACTCTGTTCTCAGTCATCACTTTTCCCTTGCTTCAGGAAAAGCGTACCACGCGTGATCTCGTTCAGCAACCGAAGGAGTGACGCTCGAAGAACGTGTGTCGGGATATCGTCGCCGATGACCTGCCGAAGCTGGTGGACCAGAGCCTCGCTCTGTGCTTCCTCCTCGGAGGAGAGGACCATGTGTGCCACGGCGATCTCGCGGAAACGCTCGCCGATAAGGGTTGCCTGGGTGTGGAATCGTTCCACATCCCGATCGGTCCACGCACGAACGGGGCGGTTCGCCACCAATGCCAGCACACTCTCCAACGCTACCTCGTCGTCTTGCTCTGAGGCGAGACGTTGGAGAAACGGTTGAATCATCGGCAGGGTCACGATTGGGGCCAGCGCCCGGGCTTGCCGTCGCAACTCTGCGAACCCTTCAGGTCCGGTTGGGAGTCCGCACGCGCGCAGTAACTCGTCGCGAGCGGCGGCGATCCGACGCGGGGTCACGTGGTTCAGTTCTTTTAGAGCCCAGTTCAGGCGCTCAAAGAATCGTTCCAGCCGCTCGGGGCTCTCGTCGACACCGACAAAAGGCATCTCGCCGAGCGCGAGCGGAAGGTCGTGAAAAAGGAGACCCTCCGGTGCCTTGGCTTTTTCCAGCGCCTCGCGCACGCGGATGACCTCGGGCGGCAGCTCCCGGGTGCGCCAGGCGTGCTCAGGTAGTGTCCGGACCATCCTGAGGAGAGCACGGACCACGGGAAAGAGAGCTGGAACGACGCCGAGCCCGCGCGCCATGCGGTCGATGACCGCCTTTCTCGCCCCAGTGAGCTGCGCTCCCCCGATGGCGAAGAGCTCGGGTCGTCGCATCAGAATCTCGAAGTCGGCGACGCTCGGGTCGGGCACGTAGGCGCCCTCGCGGTATAGGCTAACCGCGTCACGATGGACCTGGAGGAAGGCGCAGAGGAGGACTGGAAGCACCCCGTCCATCACACCGTACGGCGGGGCGGCGAGCTGTGCGAACAAGGCGTCGACGCCCAGCGGCATATCGATCGCTGCGAAGACTCGTTCCTCCATCGCCCGCCAGGCGGGAGCTAACGCCGTGGCCTCATCATCTTCGGACGGCGGCGAAAACGTCCACTGTCCGTCGGGGCCCTCTCGATGCAGCCCGGTAGCACGGAGTACCGACTCATACATCGCTCGTTCAGGGGGGTAGCCTCGAATCCCGAGATGAGGCTGCTCACTGGCTGTCAGCATCCGCTCGACGAGATTACGCCTGGCGGCAGCTGCGGCGGACGAGAGTGCGCGGCGGTTGATCAACTCGTTGCGGATACGTGGCGAGCGGGCATAGAGCGTATCCATCACATCGGAAAGAAGCGTAGCCGTCCCCCGCGGGCTATGGACGGCGCGTTGCTCACCTCGCCAGTACCAGGTGCACCCCGCGCCGGTCGGCGCGGGACGCGGGTCGAGCAGCCGTTCGGTCAACTGTGAGATGACGGCCTCGACGTCGGCGGTGCGAGCATCGAGTTCCCGGCGCGCGACTCGGTCGTCACGGAGGCTAGGCGTGTTCTCGCGCACCCAATGCAAGGCGACTAGCTCCGCGGCTGCCTCTCGCAGGGACCCGATCTGCTCCGGAAGGGCCACGACAATGTCCGAGCGCTGCGCGGGTTCCCCCTCAATTGCCCATGTGCGGAACGCCTCGGCTTGGGCTGAGTTCGCGGCGAGGCAGCAGACAACGAGACCATCGGCTGCCTTAGGTTGCAGATGCGCGGTGGGCAGGGGTTCGTCTACGTATCGGACTTCGAAGAATCGCAACGCGCCTGTCTCGTGGCTATGGCGCCGGGCGACGAGCGGTCGGGGTGGCAGGTACCGCTCGAGGGCCGCCCCTAGACCGACCTGCCCGGCCGTCTTGCGGAGCGCCTCCTCCACCCGAGCGGTGATATCGATGTCGCTCCCTTCCCAGACGCGATAACTCCCATTGAAGCGCCGGTACACGAGCAGTGACCGGGCTTCCAATGACCGGAGAGCCGCGGCAACGTCGGCGTCGTCGGGCTGGTCGGTCAACGCGAAGCTGATCAGTGCCGGGCTGGCGCGGAGGTGACTCCCCTCTGCCAGCACACCGAGCACGCCGACCGTCTTGATCACCTCTGCCTCGCGTACGGTCAGCTCTGGGTGCTCGTCCAGTTTGTTGACTACCTCGAGCCAGCGCTGGTGGATCGGGTGTCGCTGCATCCCGCCGGCTAGGTTCGCCAGCACATAGTCAAAGACATCGGGCACGCGCACCCAGCCTCCGCGGCGTTCCCGGATGCGCTCCTGCAGCCCGAAAGGCTCTTGGCCTAAGAGGTAGGTGAACAAGGAGCGTTCGTTCTGCGCCAGCCGACGGAAGAGATACGGGAGTACGACCAACACTACGGGGTGGAGCGGGGCTGCGCGCTTGGCAAGCATGGTGAGGGTCGCGGGATCCATCCCGGGTGGCCGCAATCCGAGCGCCGGTGCGGCGGATCGTTCCGCCACGACAGTGATCGACGCTGCATCGGGCCCGAGGTCACCCAGCGCGGCAACGGCATCGGCCGCCAGATGCATCAGCTGTTCGGGCGGCTCGAGGAAGGCGACGTCGGAAAATCGTCCTTGGACCTTCGCCCACTCGCGCCGCGTCGCCGAGTCCAGATGCTGGGCATAGTGCTCGAAAGCCTGGTGGAGGACGCCGAGAACGAGGACTGGCTGGTCGCCGCTCCGGCTGGCGAACTCGGCTAGCTCCTGCAGCAGGAACACGTCGCCCAGCTCCGGGTGCCGGGCGGCGTACTCGAGCATCTTGCCCAGCTCGTCGATGACCAGCACGACACCGTCGAATCCTTGGTGGCGAGCATGGCGGGTGATCGACTCGAGGAGAGAGACCACTTGGCGATCATCGGGTAGTTCGCGGTGCTCCTGACTGGCGTCTACCGAAAACCATGTGTGCAGCTCGGTCAGATCGTTGGATAAGCCGAGGTCCGAGGCGGCGACAGCCAGGCTGTCGAGCAGGCACCGCGCTAGCGTCGTGCGCCGAGCGGTAATGACGATCGGAAGGAAGCGCCGACCCGCGAGAGCCCTTTGTAGATGCTCGGCCAGCTCTGGATCATGCTGCTGCAGCATGTCCCACGCCTGATCCGCTCCGGTTTCCGGGCTTGCTAGAAGGCGGATCAGGAAGACGGCGAACGCGGACTTTCCCGTGCCGTACGGGCCCGTGATTGTCCAGGCGCGCTCAGTCGTACGATGTGCGAGTGCTTCGGCAATCCGTTGTGTCACCTGTCTCGCTTGCGGCGTGATGACATAGCCGCCCAGAGCGGCGGGGTCGCGCCAGTCACGGTCGACCCGAACTGATCGTAGGAAGCGATGGCCGATAGCCAGCTCGACCACTGCTAGGCCCCCTCCCCGTAATACCGCCGCAGCAGTGTGAGCGGGTCGAGCGGAGCGCGTCGATAAAGCTGCTTGAGTCCTGCCGTCTCATCCACGGCGATGGCGCCGGTAGTCAGCTCTTCGAGCTGCTCCAGGTAGCCCATGAGCGATGACTCGTCGAGCTTGAACACCTGGCCGGGGCTACACGGTTGATACAAGCACTCCTGAAGGCTCAGCGTCTGGCGACTGTTACCGATCAGGTCAAAGAAGTGGAGGAGAACGATCCCCACGATTTCGACCGGTAAGGTCGGCTTCGGCCCGATCACAAACTGGTAGGTGG
Organism: Sphaerobacter sp.; assembly: GCA_029961075.1. Classification (GTDB taxonomy): domain Bacteria; phylum Chloroflexota; class Chloroflexia; order Thermomicrobiales; family Thermomicrobiaceae; genus Sphaerobacter. Next base: position 18,792 of record JASBVL010000059.1, on the reverse strand, counting down.
CGCCGTCAGGCAGTGCTTGTAGGGCGCCGAGCTCGACCAATGGGCAGTTGAACGAGTCCTCGAGCACCTGCCGGTCGCCCGAGCGAGACGGCGTGTAGGTCCGTACGAAGCAGTCGACATCCCGTTCGATGGTGCGTGGATTGGCGCGTATCCCGTGCCGTTGGGCGAACCCGACGACGAAGTTAACGAGCATGTCCTTACGGAACTCGGGATACGGAAAGCGGTTGAAGGCAAGAAACCAGGTGCCCGCCCTGGCGGGGTTGGTTACGAGCAGCCAGTGGATGAGCCACAGCGAGGCGGGATCTTCCAGGTACGGATCATCGCCTTCGACGAACAACCGCCGCCCCCACCCGGTCGGCGTCAGCACTCGTCCGCGGTCAGAGTCTTGCAAGACCTGTGTGGCGAGTCCCCAGTGCCGGATACTCTCAACCATGTTCTTGCCGACTCCCAGCCTGACCAGGGCGTCGTCCTGTCGGAACACCTCGGGATCCTGGACAACGGCGTCGACCGCCTTCTTCAGCCAGCCGTAGCGGAACGGGAAAGTCTGATGGCCGGAGAAGCCGAAGCGTGCATCGCGATTGGTGGTCGCGGATCGGCTATCCGCCACGCGTGGAGTCGGATCACCCGCAACATCTGGGACTCCGACCAAGTCCGTCTCCGATGCCACCTTATCGCCTTCCACGGCAGATTCCCCTTCCCGCCCCTCGAATCGTCCTCCAAGACGATGTGAACGGTCGCTCCTGTCCCGCACTCGTTTTCTCTTGAGGAAGAATCCACGTCTTGATCGGCATGCCTAGCTTAGCACAGCGAGAGCGGACCGCTGTCACCGCTGGCTGCGATCTGCGATCCGTTGCACCGCTGGACTGCCTGTGCTGTGACCATCGTGACGACCGAGCGGGAGGGCGAACCTGCCGACTCGCGATCCAGTGCGTAGCTCACCACTATCAAGGGGTAAGGGCGCGCTGGAACCCACGGGGCGCCGGCGCTCAGGATCAGCTCTTACACGAACCGGCGAGACCGTAGGTCTTGTGCTCGGAGGGTGTTCCGAGCATCGCGTTGAATGCCCCCTAAGGACCCTCGAGCACCGTCAACCGCTGCTGAGACAGGCACGTGGCGCGTGCCTCAGCAGCGCTCGGAGACGTCAGGTTATCCGGGCGTGTCGGCGTGTTGAGCGTCAAGCGTCTCCCTCTCGGACCCTGGCACGGAGCGTTGCGTCTTGTCGAATTACGCGAAGAGGGACATCTTGCGTGGAGGCTGCTGCGAGCGCGGATCGAGATGCCTTGGCTTGGCTGCACTGACTGCGGTACGGCTTCGACTCCTTGCTGACGCGGCGGGGTTTACCCTTAGCCGGTGATGGAACTCATGCGTCATAGCCAGTCTAGCCTGTCGATGGAGATCTTCACCCACGCGGCGCCCAACCTGGCGCGCGAGGCGGCGCGGGAGATCGACCGGGCCTTGGGACAGGGGTCGTAGGGATCAGTTGGCAGCGAATTGGCAGCGACGCGACAGCAGCGGGGCGGCCGAACACCGGCCGCCCCGCTCGTTTTCCGCTTCCTGATGCGGTTATCTGTTGGTGAGCCGCCAGGGACTCGAACCCCGAACCCGCTGATTAAGAGTCAGCTGCTCTGCCAATTGAGCTAGCGGCCCGTGTGGAGATGGCGTGCGCGTTGGGTCAACCCATGCCGCGAAGTACCGCCCCACCCGGCGATACCCCGCCGCCGAACTCCGCGGAAAAGCATACCACAGACAGACACGAGATGGGTAGGGGGGCGGCGGGGGGCGCGCCGCCTTCCGCCGGCCTGCGGACGCCGGTATCCTTGGCATGGCAACGTCCAGGATCCCACAGGCGGCTGGTACCCGCCCTGCGCGGCGGGGACGGCCGCGACCTGGAGCACGCGCACGGGTGCGGCCGGCGCGTGATGCGTCCGATGCAGCGATGGGAGGTGCCGATGGGCCGGTGTACCGTGGTCGACCTCAGTCATCCCCTCGATGCGGCGATCCCGATGTTCCCGGGGCTCCCGGCACCGGAGATCGTCGAGCACCTGTCGCGGGAGTCCTCGCGTGCCTACTACACCGGCGGGGCCGAGTTCCTCATCCATCGCTACACCCTCATCGGTAATAGCGGCACCTACCTCGATGCGCCGTTCCATCGCTACCCGGACGGGGCCGATCTCGCGTCGCTCGCCCTGGCGCGTACGGTCGATTTGCCCGGCGTGGTGCTCGACCGCGCGGCGCAGGTGGCAGGCCGCCAGCTCGCGATCGACGCGGCCGATCTGGCGGGTCTGGAGCTGGGCGGCTGCGCGCTGCTGATCCGGACGGGATGGGACGCGCGCTGGGGTGACCCGAGCTACCTGGGGTCGAATCCCCACCTGACCGCGGCTGCCGCCGAGGCGTTGGTGGCGGCGGGGGTCGCGCTGGTCGGGATCGATACCTGGAACATCGACGACACCGGTGATCGGACGCGTCCGGCGCACTCGGCGCTGTTGCGGGCCGAGATCCCGGTGATTGAGAACCTGCGCGGGCTCGATCAGCTTCCGCGGCGCGGCTTCCGGTTCTTCGCCGCGCCGCTGCCGATCTGTGGGGGGTCGGCCGTGCCGGTGCGGGCCTACGCGCTCGTGGATCGCGACTGAGGGGTCGCGCGGCGGTGGTACAATGCGCCGCAAGCCAGAGCGGGACAACGGGAGGTGGGTGATGCAGCGGTGGCGGAGCGATGTGGTCGGGAGCCTGTTGCGGCCCGGCTACTTATAAGAAAGCCCGGCGGTGCCACGAGGCCGGGGAGATCAGTGCGGCGGAGTTCAAGCGCGTCGAAGATCGGGCCGTGGACGCGGCGATCGCCATGCAGGAGGCCGTCGGGCTGGACGTGGTCACCGATGGTGCGTTTCGGCGCTACGCCTTCTTCGGCCACCTGATCGACGCCGTCGAGGGGTTCGACAAGTTCGGCGGCTGGGCCATCCCGTTCCACGATGAGCAGGGCAACGAGCTGGTCTTCCAGCGGCCGGTCGTCGTCTCGCGGCTCACGCAGAAGCGCCCGCTGGCCGCCGAGGAGTTCACCTATCTGCGCGGCCGGACGACCCGGCAGGCGAAGGTGACGCTCGTCAGTGCCCAGCAGGCGGCGGCCTACTACGACCCGGACAAGTCCAAGGCGGCCTACCCGTCGATCGACGCGTACCTGGCTGATGTGGTGGACATCCTGCGCGCGGAGGTGGCGGAACTGGTCCGGCTCGGCTGCACCTACATCCAGGTGGATGCGCCGCAGTACGCGGCCCTGATCGACCCGGTGATCCGTGAGGGCTACCGGCAGCGGGGGAACGACCCGGACACGCTGCTGGATCGCTGCATCGAGCTGGACAACGCGGTGATCGCCGATCACCCCGGCGTGGTCTTCGGCCTGCACCTGTGCCGGGGGAACAACCAGAGCAAGTTCTACGCGAGCGGCGGCTATGAGCCGGTGGCTCGGGTCTTCGAGCGCACCAGGTTCCACCGCTTCCTGCTGGAGTACGACGACGAGCGGTCCGGCGACTTCGAGCCGCTCCGGCACGTGCCGGAGGACCGGGTGGTGGTGCTGGGCCTGGTGACGACCAAGAAGCCGCACCTGGAGGCGAAGGACGAGCTCAAGCGCCGCATCGAAGCCGCGGCGACGTACGTGCCGCTGGAGCGGCTGGCCCTCAGCCCGCAGTGCGGGTTCGCCTCGACCGAGGAGGGGAACCTGATCAGCCCGATGGACCAGGAGGCGACGCTCCGGCTCGTCGCCGAGACGGCGGGGGAGGTCTGGGGCGACGCCTGAGGCGCGGCCTGGCGCGCCGCGCCGTCGCGGCACCCGGCACTCGGCAGCCGGGCACGGGCGTGCGGCTCAGGCGGACTGGGCGGCCGGGCGCGGCGCCGCCAGGTAGCGCTCCAGCCAGCCCGCGTGGTAGTTCCCGGTCACGATGTCCGGCTCCTCGAGCAGGCGCTGGTGCAGCGGGATCGTCGTCCGGATCCCCTCGACGCGGTACTCGCGCAGCGCCCGGCGCCCACGCTGGATCGCCTCGGCGCGGTCGGCCCCCCAGACGATCAGCTTGCCGACGAGGGAGTCGTAGAAGGGCGGCACCTCGTAGCCCGCGTAGAGGGCGCTGTCGATCCGCACGCCCGGGCCGCCCGGCACTTCCAGCGCCGTGACCTGGCCGGGCGAGGGGAAGAAGTCGAGATCCGGGTCCTCCGCGTTGACGCGGAACTCGATCGCCCAGCCGCGGGGCTGCACGTCCTCCTGGCGGAACCAGAGGGGCTCGCCGGCCGCGAGGCGGATCTGCGCTTTGACCAGGTCGATGCCGGTGATGGCCTCGGTGATCGGGTGCTCGACCTGGATCCGGGTGTTGGCCTCGATGAAGTAGAACCCCTGGGCGTCCACCAGGAACTCGAAGGTGCCGGCGTTGGTGTAGCCCACCGCCGCGGCCAGGCGGACGGCCGCCGCGGTGAGCTGCGCCCGGGTGGCGGCGTCGATGCCCGGCGACGGCGCCTCCTCGAGCACCTTCTGGCGGCGCCGCTGGAGCGAGCACTCCCGCTCGAAGAGGTGGAGGACCGTGCCGTGGTGATCGGCCAGCACCTGCACCTCGACGTGGCGGGGGTGGATCAGGCGGCGCTCCAGGTAGATCGACTCGTCGCCGAAGGCGGCGCGGGCCTCCCGCCGGGCGGCCTCGAGCGCGGCCGGGAAGTCCTCCGGCCGGTCGACGATGCGGATCCCCTGCCCCCCGCCGCCCGCCGCGGCCTTGATCATGACCGGGTAGCCCAGCCGCGCGGCCTCGGCCGCGGCATCCTCCGGTGCCACCACCCCGTCGCTGCCGGGCACGACTGGCACGCCGGCCTCGATGGCGATACGGCGCGCGGCCGCCTTGTCGCCGAGCCGGCGGATGGCCTCGGCCGACGGCCCGATGAAGGTGATCCCGGCCTCGGCGCAGGCGGCGGCGAAGGCGGCGTTCTCGGCCAGGAAGCCGTAGCCAGGGTGGATGGCGTCGGCGCCGGTCTGCCGGGCCGCGGCCAGGAGCGCCTCGGCGTCGAGGTAGCTCCGCGTCGCCGGGGCCGGGCCGATCAGCACCGCCTCATCGGCCTGGCGCACGTGCAGCGCATCGACATCGGCCTCGGAGTAGACCGCCACCGTCGGGATGCCGAGCTCCCGGCAGGCGCGGATGACGCGGACCGCGATCTCCCCGCGGTTGGCGACGAGTACCTTGCGCATGATGCGTTACGTCCTCCATCTCGCGCTGCGGGCCGCGCCAGGGCGGCCGCTCCTCGCGCGCGCCATGCATCTTAGCAGCTCGGTCGCCGATGCGGCGCCAAGATCGGCCCTCGTGCTTGACAGTGGCTGACCCGCCGCGTACTGTACCCCTACCTTCGGAGTGACTACGCGTGGCAACGGCGATGTGGCGCTACCCCCACGGGATCAGCGCTGACGGCGGGTTGGCATCACGCATGCAGCGACACGGTCGGTAGGGCCGCGCACCACGGTGTGCCGACGCGGCGCGCCTCGCCGCAGCGCCGCTGTCCGTCCCGTGTGGCTGTCAGATCACGCAGCGCGCATGGGTGCGGTCGCGGTTGGGGGGATGGCCGGCCCGGGCCGGCGGAGGGAGGAGCTCTGGTGAAGCCGCCCAGTTTCGACTACTTCGATCCCACCACGCTCGATGAGGCGGTCGCACTGCTGGCACAGCACGGCAGTGACGCGAAGGTGCTCGCCGGAGGGCAGAGCCTCGTGCCGATGCTGAACCTGCGACTGGCACGCCCGGCGGTGCTCGTCGACCTCAATTGGGTCGCGGGGCTGGACTACGTACGGGCCGAGAACGGCCACGTGGCGGTCGGCGCGCTCGCCCGGCAGCGGGCGGTCGAGCGCGCGGCCGAGGTGCGCCAGCGGCAGCCGTTGCTGGGCGAGGCGATCCGGCTGATCGGGCACCCGGCGGTGCGGAACCGGGGCACCGTGGTTGGGAGCCTGGCCCACGCCGACCCGGCCGCTGAGCTGCCCGCCGTGGCCGTCGCCCTCGGCGCCGAGCTGGTCGTCGCCGGGCCGAGCGGGCGACGGGTGGTGGCCGCCGACGACTTCTTCGTCTCCTATCTAACGGTCGACCTGGCGCCGGACGAGCTGCTGGTCGAGGCGCGGTTCCCGGCGCTCCCCGCCCGGACCGGGTGGGCCATCGCCGAGGTGGCGCGCCGCTTCGGCGATTTCGCGGTGGCCGGCGTCGTGGCGACGCTCACGCTCGACGCGCAGGGGAGCGCGACCGACGCGCGGATCGGGCTGTTCGGGGTGGCCGACCGGCCGCTGCGCGCCACCGCGGCCGAGCGGGCGTTGCTCGGCCAGCCGCCGGACGACGCCCGGATCGCGGCGGCGACCGAGGCAGTCCGGGCGGCGCTGGTGGACGCGCCAACCGACGTGCATGCCTCCGGGGCGTACCGCCGGCACGTCGCCGGGGTGCTCGTGGGGCGTGCCCTCAGCGAGGCGCGCCAGCGCGCGCAGGCGGCCGGCTAGTCGGGGTGGCGACGCAAGGGGAGGCGACTGCCATGAAGCGTGCGATCGCGATGACCATCAACGGCACCCACGTCGAGGCGGAGGTCGAGCCGCGCAAGACGCTGGCCGACTTCATCCGCGAGGACGCCGCGCTGACGGGGACCAAGCTGGGCTGCGAGCACGGGGTCTGCGGCGCCTGCACCGTGCTGGTCAACGGCGAGGCGGTTCGCTCCTGCCTGCTGTTCGCCGTGCAGGCCGACGGCGCGGAGATCATGACGGTCGAGGGGCTGGCGCAGAACGGCGCGCTGCATCGGCTCCAGGAGGCGTTCTGGGAGCTTCTGCCCTCCAGTGCGGCTTCTGCACGCCCGGCTTCCTGATGTCGACCTACGCGCTCCTGCAGGATAACCCGCAGCCGACCGAGGAGGAGATCCGCGAGGGGCTGTCGGGCAATCTTTGCCGCTGCACCGGCTACCAGAACATCGTGGCCGCGGTCAAGGCGGCCGCCGGCTGAGCCGCGACGCTCGCGTCGGAGAGACTGGAGGCGAACAGGCATGGTACAGATGGCGATCCCGCGAGGGAAATGGATCGGCGTGCGCGTCAAGCGGGTGGAGGACCCGCGCTTCCTGACCGGCGATGCCCGCTACCTCGCCGACCTGCGGCTGCCCCGGATGGTGCATGCGGCGTTCGTGCGCTCGCCGTATGGGCACGCGCGCGTCCGCGGCATCGACGTGAGCGCGGCGCGGCAGGCGCCGGGCGTCGTCGCGGTGCTGACGCACGCCGACGTGGCGGCGCTGCCGCCCTTGCTCGACCCGATCCCCCTGGAGGGGTTGAAGAAGACGCCCCAGCGCGTGCTGGCGGGCGACAAGGTCCGCTTCGCCGGTGAGCCGGTCGCGGTCGTCATCGCCGAGGACCGCTATCTGGCGGAGGACGCGGCCGAGCTGGTCCAGGTCGACTACGAGCCGCTGCCGGCCGTGACCGACGCCGAGGCGGCCATGGCCGACGGCGCGCCGCTCCTGTTCGAGGACCTCGGCAGCAACGTGGTCTACGACCAGACCTACCGCTTCGGCGACCCCGACGCGGCTTTCCGGCAGGCGGACCGCGTCTTCAAGAAGAGGCTGCACACCAACCGCTTCATGGCCTCGCCGATGGAGACCCGCGGCTGCATGGGGAGCTACGACCCGGGGCTGGGCGAGCTGACCTTCTGGTCGTCGACGCAGATGCCTCACATGCTGCGCTTCTCGCTCGCCCTGTTCCTCGGCATCCCCGAGCAGAAGGTGCGGGTCATCTCCCCGGCGGTCGGCGGGGGCTTCGGGCAGAAGATGACCCTCTACCCGGAGGAGATCGCGGTCGCCTTCCTGGCGCGACACCTCCGGCGCCCGGTCAAGTGGGTCGAGGATCGGCGGGAGAACCTGCTGGCGGCAACCCACGGCAAGGAGCAGATCATCGAGCTGGAGGCGGCGGTCAGCAACGACGGGACGCTGCTCGGGCTCCGCTCGGTCTGCATCGGGGACGGCGGCGGCTACTCCTTCAACACCGCCAGCGCGCTGGTCGAGCCGCAGGCCGCGGCGCTGCTGATGCCCGGCCTCTACCGGGTCGCGCACTACGAGACGCGCGTCGTCGCGGTGGTGACCAACAAGGCGCCGGTCGGCGCCTACCGCGCCGTCGGCTGGACCGCCGGCCACACCGCGCGCGAGCTGCTCTTCGATGAGATCGCCCGCGAGCTGGGGCTGGACCCGGCCGCCTTCCGCGAGAAGAACATGCTGCGCGCCGACGAGCTGCCCTACACCACCTGCACCGGCATGGTCTACGACAGTGGGAGTTATGTCGAATCGCTCCAGGCGGCCCTGAAGGCGGTCGACTACGACGCGCTGCGCGCGCGGCAGGCGGAGCTGCGGCAGCAGGGGCGCTATCTGGGCATCGGCGTCAGCCCGTACGTGGAGCCCACCGCCTGGGGCTCGGAGATCGCGCTCCAGGTCGGCTTCCCCTTCCCCTCCCACGACAACGCCCGCGTGTCGGTGGAGCCCAGCGGCAAGGTGACGGTCGCGGTGAGCACGCACAGCCACGGCCAGGGCCACGAGACCACCTTGGCGCAGATCGCGGCCGACACCCTCGGGGTCGATCTGGCCGACGTGACGGTGCTCTTCGGCGACACGGCGACCGCGCCGTGGGGCATGGGCACCTACGCCTCCCGCACCGCCGTGATCGGCGGCGGCACGGTCGCGCTCGCGGCGCAGGAGGTGCGCCAGAAGATCCTCACCATCGCCGGCCGCCTGCTTGAGGCCGACCCGGCCGATCTGGTGCTGGCCGACGGCACGGTGTCGGTGCAGGGGGCGCCCGACCGCTCCAAGACCATCGCCGAGATCGCGATCGCGTCCTACTTCGACAACAGCGTGCGGGCCGCGGGCGAGGACCCGACCCTGACCGCCACGCGCTTCTACGATCCCAAGGCGACCTACTCCAACGGCTGCATCGTGGTCGTGGCCGAGGTCGACGCCGAGACCGGGCAGGTCCGCCTCGCGCGGGTCGTGTCGGTCGAGGACTGTGGCACGGTGCTCAACCCGATGATCGTCGACGGCCAGATCCACGGGGCGATCGCGCAGGGGATCGGCGGGGCTCTCTACGAGCACCTGGTCTACGACGACAGCGGGCAGTTGCTCACCGGCACCTTCATGGACTACCTGCTGCCGACGACGACCGAGGTGCCGCCGATCCAGGTGGAGCACCTGGAGACGCCGTCGCCGGTGACGGTCGGTGGGATCAAGGGCATGGGCGAGGGAGGGCTGCTCGCCTCCCCGGCCGCCGTGGCGGGCGCGGTGCTCGACGCGCTGGCGCCCTTCAACCCGCAGGTCGAGGCCCTGCCGCTCTCGCCGGAGCGGGTCCTGCGGGCCATCGGGAAGATCGCGGACTGAGCGCGGCCGCGCCTGCCTGGTCCCGCCCGTGTGCGCGGGCGGGACCGGGTCACCGCTATCCCAGCGCCGATGGGCCGTGGAGATCGTCGTCCCGGGCTGGCGCAGGCGAGCCGCCGGCCCGGGGCACACGCTGAAGGGAGCCGTACGTGGCGCAGGAGCGCACCATCAAGTCGCCCCTCCCGGGGGTGTTCTACCGCCGCCCGAACCCCGAGGCGGAGCCCTATGTCAAGGAAGGCGATCGCATCAATGAGGGGGACGTCATCGGGCTGGTGGGGGTCATGAAGTCCTTCCACGAGATCAAGGCGGACCGCGCCGGGGTCGTCGTCCGCTTCCTTGTCGACAATGAGGAGCCGATCCGCGTCGGCCAGGACCTGGTGGTGCTGGCCGAGTAGGCCGGTAGTGCGGAGGGGCGAAGCCGGAAGGAGAGAGCCGTGACCCAGCATGACGGCCGCGCCAGCGGCGTGATCCTGGCGAGCATCCCGGCTCGCGAGGGGCGGCCGCAGATCGTCTATCGCCAGGCCGGTGACCGCTTCATGCTCGTCGAGTTCGGGGAGATGGAGTTCGACCTGACGATGAGCTTCCGCGTCCTCGGGCTGAACCGGGCGCTCAAGGAGCACGGGCTCGACGGGCTGATCGAGACGGTGCCCGCCATCCGCAGCATCCTCATCCACTACGACAGCACCCGGCTGGCGCCGGATGGCCTGATCCAGGCGGTCGAGGACCTGTACGAGCACCTTCCCCCGTTCGAGACGCTGCGGATCCCGAGCCGACGCATCTCACTGCCCATCGCCTTCAACGACCAGTGGACGCGCGCCGACATCGCGCGCTACGTCGAGCACATCCGCAAGGACGCCCCGAACATCATCAACGGCAACAACCTCGAGTACGGGGCCAGGTACAACGGCCTGCGCGACGCCGAGGAGCTGATCGAGTACGTCATGGCCACCGAGTGGTGGAGCGCGGCCATCGGCTTCTTCCCCGGGCTCCCCTTCCTCTACCCACTCGACCGGCGCTACGCCATCGTGCTGCCGAAGTACAACCCGACGCGGCCGTGGACGCCGGAGGGGGCGGTCGGCATCGCCGGGCCCTGCCTCGCCATCTACCCGGTGCCGTCCGCCGGGGGCTACCAGCTCTTCGGCCGGACGATCCCGATCTACGACCCGAAGCAGCGCAACCCCGCCTTCGCGGAGAACCCGATCCTGCTCCGACCGGGCGACCGGGTGTCGTTCGGCCCGCGGGTGAGCGATCAGGAGTTGATCGAGATCCGCGAGGCGGTCTACGCGGGCACGTACCAGTACCAGATCGACGACAGCGCCGTCTTCGACGTCGGCGAGTACCTGCGGTTCCTCGAGGCGACCCGCGAAGAGGCGGAGGCCTTCCGGCGGCGGCAGGAAGAGGCCGCCAAGCGGACGCCGGTGCCGTAGCACGTATGCCGTATTGCGTAGTGCGTATTGCGTACTGCGTATTCCGTAGTCTGTGTTCCGTCTTCTCCCCTCTCCCAAAGTTGGGAGAGGGGCCGGGGGTGAGGGCAGGCGCACCACGCACCACGCAATACGCGATACGGAGTACGCAACACGCCATACGCACTACGCACGACGGAGGTGTAGCCCATGCTCGAGGTCAAGAACGGGGGCATCGAGACCACGGTCCAGGACTACCCCGGCCGGATCGGGCTGCTCGACCAGGGCATCTTCCCGGCGGGGCCGATGGACGATCTGGCCTTCCGGCTGGCGAACCTGCTGGTGGGCAACGATCCGGGCGCGGCGGGCCTGGAGGTGACGGCCGGCGGCGCCGAGTTCGTCTTCACCGACGCCCGCGTCATCGCCGTCTGCGGCGCCGACATGCAGCCGCGGCTCAACGGGGCGCCGATCGAGCGGTGGCGCTCCTACGAGGTCGCGCCGGGCGACTCGCTGGCGCTTGGCTGGCTGAACGGGCCGGGCTTCCGCGCCTACGTGGCGGTCAGCGGCGGGATCGACGTCCCGGTCGTGCTCGGCAGCCGCGCCACCTACGCGCCGGGCGAGATCGGCGGCCATGAGGGGCGCGCGCTCCGGGCGGGCGACCGGCTGCCGCTCGGCACGCCGAGCAGCGCGGCGGCGGGCGGGCGCCGGGTGAAGCCAGACCTGGTGCCGACCTACGGCAGCGAGTGGGTGGTGGAGGCGGTGCGCGGCCCGCAGGCCGACCCCGACTACTTCACCCCCGAGGACATGGACTTCTTCTTCAGCCATGCCTGGACGCTGGACCGGAACTCCAACCGGACGGGCTACCGGCTGGACATCCATCGCTGGCAGTGGGCCCGCACGACCGGCGGCGTCGCGGGCGGCCACCCGTCGAACATCCTCGACAACGGCTATCCGGTGGGCGCGGTCAACGTGGCCGGGGATCAGCCGATCATCCTCACCGTCGACGGGCCGACGCTGGGCGGCTTCGTCTGCTGCGCGGTGGTGGCGCAGGCCGCGATGTGGAAGCTCGGGCAGATGGTCCCGGGCTGGGACAAGATCCGCTTCAAGGAGGTCGATATCGCGCAGGCGGCCGACCTGGCGCGGCAGCTCGAGCGCGTCATCAGCGCGGACAGCCTGGAAAGGGTCTGAGCCATGGCCGTCCAGATGGACATCAACTCCGACATGGGCGAGAGCTTCGGGCGGTACACGATCGGCAACGACGCGGAGCTGATGACGCTCATCACCTCGGCCAACATCGCCTGCGGCTGGCACGCCGGCGACCCGAAGGTGATGCGCGAGACGGTGGAGCTGGCGGTGCAGCATGGGGTCGGGATCGGCGCCCACGTCGCCTTCCCCGACCTCCTCGGCTTCGGCCGGCGCCGCATGGACGTCAGCCCGCAGGAGATCTACGACTACACGCTGTACCAGGCCGGCGCGCTGGCCGCCTTCGCCGCGGCCGCCGGGGGGCGGCTCCAGCACGTCAAGCCCCACGGCGCCTTCTACGTCATGTGCTCCGAGAACCCGGAGTACGCCGAGGCGCTGGCCAGGGCCGTCAAGGCGCTCGGCGACGACGTGGCGCTCGTGCTGATGGGCGACGTCGCGCCCAAGGCCGCCGCCGCGATCGGCGTGCCCTACGTCCCCGAGGGGTACATCGACCTGAACTACAACGCCCGGGGCCAACTGGTGCTGGAGCGGCATAAGGCGGCCTGGGACCCCGACGAGGTGGCGAGCCGGGCCGTCCGGATCGCGCTCGAGAAATCGGTGGGCACGGTCGACGGCACGACGCTGCCCATGGCGGTCAAGACGCTCTGCATCCACGGCGACGCCCCGAACTCCGGCGCGATCGCGAGGCGGGTGCGGGAGCGCCTCGAGGCGGCCGGCGTCGAGATCGTGCCGATGCGGGCGATGCTGGCGTAGTCGCGCACGCCCCGTGGTGTCAGCACGACCGGAGCCGGCCGCGGTGCACGCCGCGGCCGGCCCTCCGCTCGCGGTCGCCGTGCGTCGGGTCACTGGTGCTCTCGCAGTCCACGAGGATGCGCGTCGGCGGCCCGTCCGGCTTTTGCGTCAATCGCCGTCCGCAGGGGCTGGCTGGTCGAGGGCGAAGGAGCCGTAGTTGATGCCGCCGGCGGGCTCATAGGTGGCGATGATGACGCCGGTGGTTGACGTCTGGGTGTCGACGAGGCGGAGGCCGGCGGGGATGGCGCCATCGCCAAAGAGCCGCTTGCCGCTGCCCAGCACCACCGGGAAGACCCAGAGGCGGTACTCGTCGACCAGATCGTGGGCCATCAGGGTCTGGATGAGCTGCGAACTCCCGTGGACCTGCAGCTCGGGCCCGTCCTGCTGCTTGAGGCGGGTGATCTGCCCGACAACGTCCTCTTTGATCAGGACCGCGGGGCCCCAGTCGGCGCTCGCGAGGGTGGTGGAGACGACGTACTTAGTGGCGGCGTTCAGTGGGCCCGCGGCCCCGTCGTCACTGGCGTGGGGCCAGTGGGCGGCGAAGATCTCGTAGGTCTTCCGCCCGAGGAGCAGGTCAAACGGCGTGCTCATCGCTTGGCCCATGATCTGGCCCATGCGGTCGTCCCAGTAGTTGACCGACCAGCCCCCATGCTGGAAGCCGCCGCCGGGGTCCTCTTCGGGGCCACCAGGGGCCTGCATGACGCCATCGAGGGACAGGAACGTGCTGACGATGATCCTCCGCATCCGGTGCGTCTCCTTTCGCAGGGGTAGCCGGGCGCCCGACCGCACGGACGGGCGCGCGTGGGTCCGTTTCTACATCCTTGTCGAACCGGCACCCTCGGATTCGACAGGGCGGCACGCGCGGTCTGGGCGAGGTGAGCCCGGGATGGGGGGTCTGCACAGGTCGCGCCACGGCGGGCGGTGTACCGATCGGCACGTCCGGCCCGCGCCCCGCGGGTCCTCGGCGGTCCCACCGGCCGCGCGCCCCGCGATCCCGGCCGGCCCGGGAGCCTTTCGCGGCTCGCTCAGGACGTGTCTGCATCAGCCGAGCCTCGCGCGCGGCTCCGGTGGGACCGACGACGCGGGGCAGCGGCGGTCGCGACCGCCGCACTCCAAGGCCTCAGTGCCCCACGTGGCTGGGCCGGTCGGCCATGATCGGCTCCTGGATCGGGACGTAGCCCTCGCCGTCGAACGTCGCCACCAGGGCGGCCTCGTCGAACCAGCTCGCCGGCGCCGCGTGGCCCCAGTAGGTCTGGCGCCGCGGGTCGTTCAGGCTCCAGCGGATCGGCTCGAAGTCCGGGTCCGGGATGAGGTAGTCACACGTGTACAGCTCCACGCGGTTCCCGTCGGGGTCACGCAGATAGAGGAACATCGCGTTCGAGATGCCGTGGCGGCCGGGCCCGCGCTCGATGCTCGCCGCGTAGCCCGCGCCCGCCAGGATGTCGGCCGCGCGCAGCACGTTGCTCGGCTCTTGCAGCCAGAAGCCGACGTGGTGCAGCCGCGGGCCGCGCCCCGTCATGAGCGCCACGTCGTGGACGTTCTGCTTGCGGTGGAGCCAGATCGCCCAGAGCCGGGGCGGCGTGTCCTCGCTCTCGGTGTACTCCGAGCAGGCGAAGCCGAGGGCGTCGCGATACCAGGCGGCGCCGGCCTCGACGTCGGGCACCTGGAGGTTGACGTGGTCCACGCGCATCACGTGCGTGCCGCGGTAGAGGTGGAACTGCTGGAGCAGCCGCGGCACGCGCTCGACCTCGTGGTAGAACTCGACCGGGAAGCCGAGCGGGTCCTGGATGCGCAGCGCCTGGCCCTGGCCCCGCTCGGTGCCGGGCTGCAGCCAGCGCGCCGGCAGCTCTCGCGCCGTGGCCAGCCGGTGGAGCGCCGTCAGGTCATCCTCGCTCGCGACCCGGTAGGCGATGTGGCCGAGCCCAGGCGCAGCCGCCTTGGCCAGGATCAGGCTGTGGTGCTCCCAGTCCTCGAGGCAGCGAAGGTAGATGCGGTCGGCGGTGCGCTCCGTCTCGACGAAGCCGAGCAGGTCGACGTAGAAGCTGCGGGCCCGCTCCAGGTCGGTCACCCGGAGCTCGACGTGACCCGCCTTCAGGATGTTGAACTCCGTGGATACTGGTGTTGCCGGTCCCACCGGTACCTCCTCTCGCCTGGCGGCGCGGCGCGGCGTGCGTCACGCTGGGTCAGCGCTCGCCTCGCCCCACGCGCCCACCCCGAAGCACGGGACGCGTGAGCGGTGGCTCGCCGTCGTCGACTGATGGGGTCTGCGCGCATGCGGGACGCGGAGCCGGAGCCGGCCGGTGCCCCCTCGCGCGCCGGCACGGGCCGACGGCCAGCGCGCGAGCCGCTCGCGCCTAGGACGCGGCCGCGTCCTCGTCCTCGGCCCGATCCAGGAAGGCCTGCACCCGCGCCTTGTACGGCTCCTTGTCGTAGCTCGTGTAGAGCGCGCCGGCCATGCGCACCGGATCGCCGAAGAAGAAGCGCTCGTAGAGCACTTGCCGCGAGCCGAAGGCGCTGAGCGCGGCGTCCCAGGCCAGGCGGAACAGCTTGACCCGTTCGTAGGCGTCGGTATTCCGTCCCTGCAGGTAGCGGTCGATCATGGCGCGGGCCGGGCCGCGCATGTCCGCCTCGGTCGGGATCGCCATCAGCCCGCTTGCCCCGAGCACCTGGATGATCTCGATCATGCGCGGGTAGAGGCGCGGGAAGAGGTTGCGCGCGGCGTTCAGCGGCGCCCAGGCCGGGGTCATCAGCCCCCAGCGGTCGATGGCCGCGTCGGCCTCGGCGGCGCGGAGGAAGGCGCGCATGGCCTCCAGGTCGATGATGATCTCCGCCAGCTTCTCCTGCACGTGCTGGAACTGGTCGATGCCGATCCGGTCGGCGATCAGGCACGCGATCCCGAGAATGAACTCGGCCTTGGCGACGTTCTTGATCACCACCTGGTGGGCCATGTGGACCACCGCGTTGGTCTCGGCGAACACGCCGTTGGCCAGCTCGACGTCACCGTAGAGGAAGACCCGCTCCCAGGGCACGAGCACGTCGTCGAAGACGACCACCGCGTCCATCTCCTCGAAGCGGGAGCCGAGCGGGTGGTCGAAGTGCGAGCGATTGGCGTCGAACGACTCGCGGCACAGGAACTTGAGCCCGGGCGTGTCGCAGGGGATGGCGAAGGCGAAGGTGTACGGCCGATCCTCCTCGGTGCCGCGGAGCACCGTCGACGGGAAGACCTCGATCTCATCGGCGATCGGACCGAGCGTCGCGAGCATGCGGGCGCCGCGGATGACCAGCCCGGCGTCCGTCTCGCGCACGACGCGCGCGACGATGTAGGGATCGCTCTGCTTGGCCGAGCCGACCGCCCGGTTCACCTGGGGCGTGATCAGCGTGTGGGTCAGCGCCAGGTCCTGCTCGCGGACCATCTCGTAGTAGCGCTTGATGCGCTCGCCGTTGGCGGGGTCGTTGCGACTGAAGTACTCGCTGGCCGCCGCCATCGCCATCAGGCCGGCGTTGAGGTAGTCGGGCGAGCGGCCCATCATCCCGCCCGAATAGTCGGCCCAGTGCTTCATCATGACCCGCCGGCGGGTCAGGTCCTCGCGCGATCGCGGCTGGAGGAACGACATCCCGACGCGCTCGCCGCTGGTGGGCGAGACGTAGGTCATCACGTCGCGCAGCTCCGGGTCGTGCTGCATGTCGTAGAGTGCGGCGAGGCTGCGCGTGACGTTCTTGAAGGCCGGGTGGCAGGTGATGTCCCCGATCACCCGCTCCCCGTGGATCCAGACTTCCCGGGGATGCTCCCTGAGCCGCTCGAGGTACTCCGCACCAGTCCGCGCCCCCATGGCTCTCCTCCCTCTGCACTGCCGTGCGTCGGCGCACCGTCGCTTCGGGTCGCTCGTCCCTCGCGCTCAGGGCGTGGCCCCGAACCTGGGGATGGGGTGCCGCCCGAACGCCACGTGAATGGTCCTCGTCTCGGTGTAGAACTCGAAGGAGTGCCGGCCGCCCTCGCGCCCGATGCCGCTCTCCTTCATGCCGCCGAAGGGCGTCCGCAGGTCGCGCACGTTCTGCGAGTTGACCCAGACCATGCCCGCTTCGATCTCGGGGGCGAGGCGGGTGGCGCGCCCGACGTCCGAGGTCCAGAGGTAGGCGTCCAGGCCGTAGCGCACGCCGTTGGCCAGCCGCAGCGCCTCCTCCTCGTCCGCGAACGGCAGGACGGTCAGGACCGGGCCGAAGATCTCCTCCTGGGCGACCCGCATCTCGTTGCGCACGTCGACGATCACGGTCGGCTCCAGGTAGTTGCCCGCGGCCAGCTCCGGCCGATCGGGCCGCCGCCCGCCCACGGCGATGGTCGCCCCCTCCGCCGTGGCGATGTCGAGGTAGCCCATGACCCGCTCCAGGTGCCGCGCGTGGATCAGCGGGCCGACCTCGGTCGCGGGGTCGAGCGGGTCGCCGACGCGGATGCGGCGCACGCGCTCGATCAGCCGGGCCACGAAGTCGTCGTAGATCGAGCGCTGGAGGAGCAGGCGCGTCCCGGCCGTGCAGCGCTCGCCATTCAGGGAGAAGACGCCGAAGATGGCCGCGTCGAGCGCCCGGTCCAGGTCGGCGTCCGCGAAGACGATGACCGGCGACTTGCCGCCCAGCTCCATCGAGTAGCGCTTGAGCGTGGCCGCCCCGCTGCGCATGAGCTGCTTGCCGGTGGTCGTCTCGCCGGTGAAGGAGATCAGGTTGACCTCCGGGTCGGCGCAGAGCGCCGTGCCGACCGTGTCGCCGGAGCCGTAGACGAGGTTGAAGGTCCCCGGGGGCAGGTCGGCTTCCTCGATCACCTGCGCCAGGAGGTAGGCCGACAGGGGTGACCAGCTCGCGGGCTTGAGCACGCAGGTGTTCCCGGCCGCGAGGCAGGGGGCCACCTTCCACGTCTCGAGCATGAAGGGCGTGTTCCAGGGCGTGATCAGCGCCGCCACCCCGACCGGCTTGTGCACGCTGTAGTTGAGGAACGCGCCCTCCACCGGGTAGGTCTCGCCGGTGATCTGCGTGGCCATCTCCGCGAAGAAGTCGAAGTTGTCGGCCGCGCGCAGCACCTGCCCGGCACGGATCTGGGTGATTGGGATGCCGGTGTCGGTCGTCTCGAGCACCGCGATCTCGTCGGCGCGCTGCCGGATCAGGTCGGCGATGCGGCGTAGGGCCCGGGCCCGGTCGGCCGGCGCCATGCGTGACCAGGCGCCGCTGTCGAACGCCGCGCGCGCGGCCCGGACGGCCTGCTGCGCGCCGGCGCGCCCGGCGGCATGCACCGTGGCGATCGGCTGGTTGGTCGCCGGGTTGATCGAGGTGAAGGTCTCGCCGGTCGGCCCTTCTGTCCAGGCGCCGCCGATGAAGTTGCGCAGCGGCGGGAGCTGC
Source organism: Sphaerobacter sp. (assembly GCA_029961075.1). Classification (GTDB taxonomy): domain Bacteria; phylum Chloroflexota; class Chloroflexia; order Thermomicrobiales; family Thermomicrobiaceae; genus Sphaerobacter. The sequence goes on along the minus strand of JASBVL010000059.1, from coordinate 640 downwards.
TCGAGGAGCCGCTGGCTCATGGCCGCGTAGTCGGTCGTCGTCTGCATCAGGCTCCCCCCTCCGCGTGCTCGGCGACGATCGGGTTCTCCAGCGCGCCAACCCCGACCACCTCGACCCGCAGCGTATCGCCCGGCTGGACGAAGGAGATGCCCTCCGGCGTGCCGGTGAGGATCACGTCGTCCGGCTCCAGCGTCATGAAGTCGCTGATGTACTCGATGATCGAGCCGACCTTGTGGATCAGCTTCGAGGTGTGCCCCTCCTGGCGCAGCTCGCCGTTGACGTAGGCCCGCAGCGTCAGGTTGTCGGGGTCGATATCCTCGCCCTCGACCACCCAGGGACCGAGCGGCCCGAAGGTGTCGAAGCCCTTGGCCTTGACCGGTGGGCGGAAGTAGTTCGTGATGAAGTCGCGGGCGGTCACGTCGTTAGCCACGGTGTAGCCGCGGATGACGTCGTGGGCCCGATCGGCCCGCACCTTGCGACAGCGGCGGCCGATGACGACGGCCAGCTCGACCTCGTAGTGGAGCTGCGTCACCCCGATCGGGTAGACGATCGGCGCGCGGTGGCCGATCAGCGAGGTGAGCGGCTTGAAGAAGAGGACCGGCGCGGTGGGCGTCTCCAGCCCCAGCTCCCTGGCGTGCTC
>JASBVL010000058.1 GCA_029961075.1 Sphaerobacter sp. | reverse complement strand
GTGAACGGGCGTCGCGGTGACACCCGTTCACGCGTGCTCGCTTGTGGCCGACGGGCCGGTCGCGACCGGTCCGCAGCTGTGCTCAGCGACCCAGGACGCGCTGGATCCGCTCCAGCGAGCGCTCGATGATGTCGTCGGAGTTGGCGAAGCTGAGGCGGATGTGGTTGGCGCTGACCTCGCCGAAGGCATCGCCCGGCGTGACGCCGACCTTGGCCTCGTCGATCAGCAGGCGGGCGACCTCTTGCCCGGTCATGCCGGTGCCGTTGACATCGGCGAAGGCGTAGAAGGCGCCCTCGGGGAGCGGGCAGGTGACCCCCTTGATCGCGCTCAGGCCGGACGCGATCAAGCGGCGGCGGCGGTCCCAGGCTTCCACCATGGTGTCGATGAATCCCTGCGGGCCCTCCAGCGCGGCCACGGCCCCGTACTGGGCGAAGGAGGTGGCGCAGGTGACCGAGTGACTGTGGATCTTGGCCACCTGCTTGATGATGGGGAGCGGTCCGGCCAGGTAGCCGAGGCGCCAGCCGGTCATCGCGTACGCCTTGGAGAAGCCATTGACCGTCAGCGTGCGGCTGGCCATCCCTGGCAGGCTGGCGAGGCTGATGTGCTGGTGCTGGTCGTAGACGATCTTCTCGTAGATCTCGTCGGAGATGACGATGAGGTCCCGCTCCTGGGCGATGGCGGCGATGACGTCGAGCTCCTCGCGGGTGAGGACGCGCCCGGTGGGGTTGTTCGGGCTGTTGACGATGAGCACGCGCACGCGCGGGGTGAGGTGAGCCTCGACGACCTCGCGCGTGATGCGGTAGTTGGCGGCGGGATCGAGCGGGATGCGCGCGATGCCCGCGCCAGCGATGGTTGCCATCGGCTCGTAGGACACCCAGCCGGGGTCGAACATGGCGACGTCGTCGCCCGGTCCGACGAGGGCGAGGATCGCGGAGAAGAGCGCCGACTTGCCGCCCGGCGTGACGATGATCTCGGCCGGGTCGACCTCGATGCCGTTGTCCTCCCGCAGCTTGCGGGCGATGGCCTGCCGCAGCGGGAGGATGCCCGCGCTGGCGACGTAGTGGGTCTCGCCGCGGGTCATCGCCTCGGCCGCGGCGCGGCAGATGTGCTCGGGGGTGGCGAAATCGGGATCCCCGCCCCCGAGGTCGAGGACGTCATGACCCTCCTGGCGCAGCGCGCGGACGCGATCGGAGACGGCGATGGTGGGCGACGGCTGCATGCTGGTGACGCGGGCGGCGAAATGGTAGGACACGCTCAATCCTCCTCCACGCTAGTTACCTTGGCCGGTCCCGGCGCCGCCGGACACCGGCATCCCGGGCTGGGACGGAAAAATTATGCCGTATCGGGCGGCGCACGCGAGGCCGAGGCACAGAAATGGCGGGGCGGCTACTTGCAGGTATCACACGACTCGGCTAAGATAGCGCTAGTTGGCACTCTCAGCGCGCGAGTGCTAACCGGGGCAACTGGAGTAGGGCGGCGGAGAGACACGCCGCGTTCGTCAGAGGGAGGTACCTCGAGGATGGCGAGTGTGAAAACGCAGGTCCGGCCGCTCGGGGACCGGGTTCTGGTCCGCCCGATTCAGCGCGAGGAAGTGACCAAGAGCGGGATCGTACTGCCGGACACGGCCAAGGAGAAGCCCCAGCGGGGTGAGGTGCTGGCGGTCGGGCCGGGCCGGTTCGACGAGGACGGCGAGCGCCGCGTGCCGATGGATGTCAAGGTCGGCGACCAGGTGCTGTTCGCCAAGTACGCCGGCACCGAGCTGAAGATCGACGACGAGGAGTACCTGATCCTCAGCGAGAAGGACATCCTGGCGGTCATCGGCGAGTAGTCGCCCGGTCGATAGGCGTGAGTAGCGTTCGCGGACATCCGCGAGGAGGGTAGGAGACGTGCCCAAGATTCTGGAGTTCAACGAGGAAGCGCGTCGCTCCCTGAAAGAGGGGATCGACATCCTGGCCAACGCGGTGAAGACGACGCTGGGCCCGAAGGGCCGCAACGTCGCCCTCGACAAGAAGTTCGGCGCCCCGACCGTGACCCACGACGGCGTGACCGTCGCCAAGGAGATCGAGCTGGACGACCCCTTCGCCAACATGGGTGCGCAGCTCCTGAAGGAGGCCGCCACCAAGACCAACGACGTGGCGGGCGACGGTACGACCACGGCCACCGTCCTGGCGCAGGCGATCGTGCATGAGGGGCTGAAGAACGTCGCGGCCGGCGCGAACGCCATGCTCCTGAAGCAGGGGATCGACCTGGCCGCCGAGAAGGTCGTCGAGACGCTGAAGTCGATGGCCAAGGAGGTGCGCGGCAAGGAGGACATCTCCCAGGTCGCGGCCATCTCGGCAGCCGACAAGGAGATCGGTGATCTGATCGCCGACGTCATGGAGAAGGTCGGCAAGGACGGCGTGATCACCGTCGAGGAGTCCCGCGGGCTGGCCTTCGAGACCGAGTACACCGAGGGTATGCAGATCGACCGGGGCTACATCTCGCCCTACTTCGTGACCAACCCGGAGCGGATGGAGGCCGAGCTCGAGGATCCCTACATTCTGATCACCGACAAGAAGATCTCCGCGGTCTCCGACATCCTGCCGGTGCTGGAGCAGGCGCTGCAGGTCACCAAGAACTTCATGATCATCGCGGAGGACGTCGATGGTGAGGCGCTGGCGACCCTGGTGGTCAACAAGCTGCGCGGCACCATCAACTGCCTCGCGGTGAAGGCGCCGGGCTTCGGTGACCGCCGCAAGGAGATGCTGCGCGACATTGCGATCCTGACCGGCGGCCAGGTGATCTCGGAGGAGGTCGGCCGCAAGCTCGACAGCGCGACGGTGCAGGATCTCGGCCGCGCCCGCCGCGTGGTGGCGACGAAGGACGAGACCACCATCGTCGAGGGCTACGGCAAGGAAGAGGACATCAAGGCCCGGATCGAGCAGATCAAGGCCCAGATCGAGCAGACCACCAGCGACTTCGACCGCGAGAAGCTGCAGGAGCGGCTGGCCAAGCTGGCCGGTGGCGTGGCCGTCATCAAGGTCGGTGCCGCGACCGAGACCGAGCTGAAGGAGAAGAAGCATCGGGTCGAGGACGCCCTGAGCGCGACCCGCGCCGCGGTCGAGGAGGGCATCGTCCCGGGTGGCGGTGTGGCGCTGCTCCAGGCGGCCCAGGCGCTCAACGGCATTGAGGCGGAGGGCGACGTCCGCACCGGCGTGCAGATCGTCAAGCGCGCCCTGGAGGAGCCGCTGCGCGGCATCGTGGCGAACGCCGGGCTCGACGGTGCCGTCGTGGTCCAGAACATCCTGCGCCTGCAGCGTGAGAAGAACTCCACCACCATCGGGTACGATGTGATCCGCAACGACTACGGCGACATGGTGGAGTGGGGCATCATCGACCCGGTGAAGGTGACCCGCTCGGCGGTGGAGAACGCGGCCTCGATCGCGTCGATGATCCTGACGACCGAGGCGCTGATCACCGACAAGCCGGAGGAGCAGAAGGCGGCGCCGTCCATGCCGGGCGGCATGGACTACTAAGCCGCCGACCGCCGGCAGGAGCGAGCCAAGGAAGCGGGGGCGCGATTGATCGCGCCCCCGCTTCGCGTTTTGGAAAGCGTTGGGGCGGTCGGGGCGGGGTGGCGGCTCACGGATCATCCTGGGCGCAGTGGTCCGGCCCGTCGTGTCAGCGTGAATGGAGGGCCGGATCAGCAACCGGCCCAGTGTCATCCTGAGTGCTCCGACCGGCGTGGTGGGTGAGGTCACGGTGCCGCTCTGCCGGTCATGCTGCGCGGCGCGACGGATGACCCCCTCCCCTACCGCAGACGCGCCACGCCCCGGTCCCGGTCGGGGGGGCGTGCTGCTCGCTCGCGTTCACCCGGGAGGGCACAAGGCCCTCCCCTACCGAACGCCGGGACTCTCGTACGCGGCCCGGCGCGTCGTTGACGCGGCTGCCGCGCCCGCGTAGCATGGCGGGACACCGACAATCAGCCACGCCGGGAGCCCTTGGGAGGGGACCAGATGGACAGGGCCAGTCAGCGCGGAGCCAACGCCTACCGGACGCCGGGCTCGGCCTCGGCGGAGCTCTTCGCCCGGGCGCGCCGGGTGCTGCCCGGCGGCAACACCCGGACCACCGTCTTCGCACCGCCGTACCCGCCGTACGCGGCGCGCGGTCGTGGGGCGGTGATCGTGGACGCCGAGGGGGAAGCGCGGCTCGACTTCGTCAACAACTACACGGCGCTGATCCACGGCCACGCTGATCCGGATATCAACGCAGCGGTGACCCGGCAGCTCGCGGACGGCGTGGCGTTCGCCATGCCGACCGAGCACGAAGTCGCCCTGGCCGAGCTGCTGACCGAGCGGGTGCCGGGGCTCGAGCAGGTGCGCTTCACCAACTCCGGCACCGAGGCCGTCATGATGGCGATCAAGGCCGCGCGCGCGTACACCGGGCGGCCGCGGATCGCCAAGTTCGACGGCTGCTATCACGGGTCGTACGACTTCGCCGAGGTGAGCACGCGGGCGAGCGGCGCGGCGGCCGAGGATGGGATGCCGCGTGCGATCCCCTACACCGCGGGGACGCCGCAGGCGGTGCTCGACGCGGTGCTCGTCCTGCCGTTCAACGATATCGAGGGGACCGAGCGGCTGATCGAGCGGCACCGGGCCGAGCTGGCCGCGGTGCTGATCGATCCCATGCCGCGCAGCCTCGGGCTGTACCCGGCGGCGCCCGCGTTCCTCCGGCGGCTGCGCGAGATCACGCGCGCGTTCGGCATCCTCCTGATCTTCGACGAGGTCATCTCGCTGCGCGCGGACTACGGCGGCATGCAGGCGGTGCTGGGGGTCACGCCCGACCTGACCGCGATGGGCAAGATCATCGGCGGCGGGTTCCCGGTCGGGGCGCTGGGCGGCTCGGCGGAGATCATGCAGGTCTTCGACCCGACCGCGGGGGCGCCGCAGGTGCCGCATGGGGGAACCTTCAACGCCAACCCGATCACGCTGGTCGCCGGCCTGACCGCCATGCGCAAGCTGACGCGAGAGGAGTTCGCGCGGCTGGACGGGTTGGGGCGGCAGCTCCGGGCCGGGGTGGAGGAGGCGCTGCGCGAGGCGGGCGTGCCGGGTCAGACGACCGGGCACGGCTCGCTGTTCCATATCCACCTGCACCCGCGCCCGCTCGCGGACTACCGCAATAGCCTCCTCTCCGAGGAGGAGCGGGACCAGGTCGACCGGGTGTACCAGGCGTTGCTCGGGCGGGGGGTGGTCATCACGCCGACCCTGTTCGGCTGCCTCTCGACCCCGATGGGGGTGCCGGAGGTGGAGGCGTTCATCGACGCGTTCAGCGCGGCGCTGCAGGACGCGCGGCGCTGACGCGGGCGCCTGCCCCTGCTCCGGGCCGTATAATCGCCGCTGGCCGGTCGGCCGGAGGGGAAGGGGCACCGTGCGTCAGCCTGCCGGGCGCTTACTCTATGTGGGTACCTACGAGCGCGACTATCCCCGCAACGCCCTCACGATCGCGGCGCTGCGCCGGGCGGGCTACCGCGTGGATGAGGTCCATGTCCCGGTCTTCGAACGGGCGCGGGACAAGACCGGCGGGTTCCTTCGGATCACGTCGCTGCTGCGGCTGGCTGGGCGACTCACGGGGGCGTACGCGTGGCTGGCGCTGCGCATGGCCCGGCGGCTGTCGCGGGCCGACGCGGTGATCTTCGGCTACATCGGGCAGGCCGACGTCCTGCTGCTGGGCCCGCTGGCCCGCGCGCGGGGGCGGCCGGTGATCTTCAATCCGCTGGTCACGCTGACGGACACGCTGGTCGAGGATCGGCGGCTGGTGCGAGCCGGGAGCGTCGGAGCGCGATGGCTCGCCGCGTTGGACCGCGCCGCGCTGCACCGCGCCGACCTGGTGCTGGTCGACACGCCGCAGAACGGCGACTACCTCGTCCGGTGCTTCGGCGTGCCACCCGGGCGCATCGCCGTGGTGCCCGTGGGCGCCGACGACCGCTTGTTCCGCCGCCGGAACCGGGCGCCGTCGCGACCGAACGGCCCGCTGCGCGTCCTCTTCTACGGCAAGTACACGCCGCTGCACGGTGTGGAGACGATCATCGAGGCGGCGGCGCGGCTGCGCGGGGAGGATGTCCGTTTCGAGCTGATCGGCGTCGGCCAGCGCGCGGCGGAGTCCCGCGCGCTGGCGGCGCGGCTGGGTCTCACCGCGGTCGAGTTCCGGGACTGGGTGGCGTTTGAGGATCTGCCGGCTCAGATCGCCGAGGCTGATGTGGTTCTCGGGATCTTCGGCGACACCGAGAAGGCGGCGCGGGTGGTGCCGAACAAGGTGTTCCAGGCGATGGCGATGGGCGCGGCGATCGTGACCCGGGATGGGCCGGCGACCCGGGAGGTGCTCCGCCACGAGGTCTCCGCGCTGCTGGTACCGCCTGCGGACCCGGAGGCGCTGGCGCGCGCGATTCTGACCCTGCGGGACCCGGCACGGCGGCAGGCGCTGGGGGCGGCGGCGCGCGCGGCCTTCGAGGCCACGGGGAGCCTCGACGCGCTCGCGGCGCGGCTCGGCGACGTGCTCGGCGCGGCACTACCCGAGCCGTCGCGGGCCGCGCTGCGCGGGCAGCGGACATGACGGGACCGGTCGCCCAGACATCCGGCCGCGTGCGGCCGCGCTGGCGGGGGATGCTCCTGGCCTGGGGCCCGCTGCTCCTGGCGGCTGGCGTCCTGCTGGCGAGCGGGCAGACGCGCGCCGTGGCGCGTGCCTTGGGTGGGGCCCAGCTCGCGCCGACGCTGGCGCTGCTCGGGGTGGGGATGGTCCTGCCGGTGGTGCACGCGCGGCGGTGGCAGATCATGCTCCGCGCCGTCGCGGCCGACGTGCCGCTGGCGGAGGTGGTGGACATGACGGTGACGGCCTCGCTGGTGAACTATGCCGTGCCGGGGTACGCTGGCTCGCCGGTCAAAGGCGCGCTGGCGCGTCAATTCCATGACGTCGGCTTCGGCCGCTCGCTGCCGACCCTGGCTGCTGAGCAGGCCCTCGATGCCGCGGCGCTGCTGCTCGGCGCGGTGGTCGGGATGGCTCTGGTCTGGCCCACGGACGGCCCCGCGCGCGCGTGGCTCGCGTCGCTGGTCGATCACTCGGGGACGGTCCTGATGATCAGCGCACTCGTGCTGGCCCTCGCGGCGGGCGCGGGGCTGCTGGCGGCACGGCGCTACGCGCAGCGCTTCACCGAGCGGGTCGTGGCGAGCGGGCGGATGCTCGCCGGGGACCGCGCGCGCCGCCGGCCGGTGCTGCTGCTGACCGCGGCCTACTGGGGGTTGAACTTGGCGGCGGTGTGGCTGGGCGCCCGGGCGGTCGGGCTGACGCTCGCCCCGGTGGCGCTGCTGCTCCTGGCCAACGTCCCGCTCCTGGTGGGGCTGGTGTCACCATTGCCCGGGGGACTCGGGTTGCGGGAGGGGGCGATGGCGGCGATCGCTGCGGTGGTCGGCGTGCCGGTGCCGGGCATCGTGGCCGCGGCGGTCCTGCACCGCGGCGTCCTGGTGCTGGCTCTGCCGCTCACGCTGGCGGGGGCGCGACTGGTGGCGCGGAGGTCGCGGTGGGCGTGACCACGGCCCTGCGGCGCCTGCCGGCCCGGTCCGGATCGGGTCGGCCGGGTGCCGGGCTGGCCGCGATCTGGGCCGCCGGTATCCTGCTGCGCCTGATCCTGGCCCCATTCACCACGCACCTGGACCTCTACCACGTCTACTCGCGCGCGGCCGAGGCGGCGTACCACGGGCACTGGTTCGTCTGGACGAGCCAGCTCGCGATTCAGATGCTGCACAACGCCTGGCTCTTCCTGATCAAGCCGCTGCTGCCCGGCGCGGCGGGGATCTGGTCCCCCTCGGCGGCGGTGCTCGGGCTCGGGGCCCAGCCGTTGGAGTTCCGGGAGCTCTTCCTGCACTACCCGCACCTGCCGCGCGCCCTGCTGCTCTTGAAGCTGCCGTACCTCGTGGCGGATCTGGGCACCGGCTATCTCCTGACGCGCCTGGTCGCGCCAGCGCGCCGTGCCCGCGTGCTCGCGCTGTGGCTGCTGAACCCGATCGTGCTCTACACCAGCGCCGTCTTTGGGCGGCACGACAGCATCGCCGTGCTGCTGGTGGTCGGCTCGTTGCTCGCCGCGTCGCGAGGCCGGCGCTACTTGGGGATGGCGCTCCTGGGGCTGGGCGCCGTCACCCGGTTCTTCCCGTTCTTCCTGGCGCCGTTCTTCCTCCTGGCCTACCGCCGATCCCGGCGCGACCTCGCCGTCATGGCCGGGGGGCTGGCCGCGGTGTGGCTGCTGGTCGAGGTCACCGCGCTGGCGGTCACCGGCACCAGCCCGACCCTCACGCTGCTGTCGCAATACCAGCATGTCGAGTACCTCACCGATCTGGCCCTGTCGCTGCGCTTCGGCGACCAGCTCTTCCTCTTCCCGCTCGCCTACGCCCTCTTCCTCCTCTGGTACTACGAGCGGGCGCTGCAGGGGACGGAGGCCTACATAGTGGCGGGGGCCGGGATGTTCCTGGGCATGTTCGCCCTGACCTTCTTCCACCCGCCGTACGCGGTCTGGCTGGTTCCCTTCCTGGCGCTGACCATCGACCGCGACGGCCGCCTGATCGCCTTCCACCTGGGGCAGGCCGTGCTGCTCGGCCTGTTCGCGCTCCACTGGGGCACGCAGATGACCACCGATCTCTTCCTGCCGCTCGACCCGCAGGGCATCGCGCGGTTGCCGGACCCGAAGACGATACTAGCGGCGCAGGTGCCGGCGCCGCTGTTCCTCGGGGTGGTGCGCAGCCTCTTCACGGCCCTCTCGCTGTGGATGGCATACCGCATCGTGCGGGGCGGCGGCACGCGGCCGGTCGAGAAAATGGAACCCATCGTGGACCGGGAGGTAGAAGCTCGTGGCTAGGAGGCACGCTCGCGGCCCGCGCGGGCTGGGCGCGCTACTGATCGGCCTGGCGCTGCTCCTCCTCCCGGGCTGCCGGGTGGAGCACCTGCTGCTGGCGGACCTGCCTCGCGTCTCGGGGCGTCTTACGGTGGGCGGCACGGTGAGCCAGGTCTTCCTCTCGCCCAGCGACGGGCTGAACCGGGTGAGTCTCGGCGTGGTGCCGCCGTCGCCGACCAAAGAACGGGCGGTCGCGGGCCTCACCGACGGCGCGACGCTGGAGATCCAGTACGCCCCGGAGGCGGACCCCGGCTACCCCGACGGGCGGTTCCACGAGTGGCCGGCCGAGCACGCCTGGCTCGGAGAGTTGACGGGGAGGCGGGAGATCGGCCAGACCTTCGTGTCCCGCTACCCGAATCTGAACGGCATCACGCTCCGGGTGGCTACCTTCGGCGCGGACCTCAGCCCCGGGGAGGGGCGGCTCGTCGACGGCCCGCCGGTGCCGGTCCGGCGGCTGCCGGTGGATGGCGAGCGGATCACCGAGCTCCCCGGCGGGAGCACGGTCCGGGTCGAGGGGAGCGCCGAGGGCTGGGCGCGCGTGCTCCTGCCCGACGGCCAGACCGGCTACGTCGAGCTGTCGCGTTTCCAGCGCTTGCCACCACCGGGCCGTGTCAACGATCGGGACGTCGTGCTGCGCCTGTACCGCGAGGGCGAGGCAGAGCCGATCCGGACCGCGACGATCAACGCCCGGGCGATGCACGACAACAGCCACGTCACCTTCACCTTCGAGCCGCTGCCGGACTCGATGGGGGCCCGCTACCGCTTCGTGCTGACGTCGCCGGCAGCGGTGCCAGGGAATGCCGTTACCTTCCGCTATGCCGAGGCGGACGTCTATCCGGACGGGACGCGCCTGGACGGGGGCGCACCGGTGCCAGGGGATCTGATCTTCCGGCCGGCGTACGCCGCGGACCCGCCGCTCGCGCGGATTGAGCTGGATCGCGGCGTGATCTCGGGCCAGACAAGCACGCTGGAGGTGGCGTTCGCGCCGATCCCGGACACGGCCGACCGCGCTCTGCGGCTGGTGGTGCGGGCCGGGCAGGCGCCGCTGGTCGTGACCTGGTCGGAGCAATTGCCACCGGGCGGCTACGGGCTGGTGCTCTCGGATAGGCAGGAGCCGCCCGAGGGCGCGTTGGTGTTCAACGTCGGCTACCGCGCCGAGGTCGCGCTGGGGCAGGTTGCCCGCGGCGTGCTGGGTAAGATCGGCCGGGATGCGCGGGTCGATACGCGCTTCTTCGCGCTGTACGGTGTGGCGCTCGTCGGGGTGAGCGGCTGGTGCGGCCTTGCGGTGTGGAGGCGCGGGCGCGATGGTCGTTGAGCGGTCCGAGCGATCGTGCCTGCTGTGCGGGGCTCCCTTCTCCGGGCGGGCCTTCCTCTGCCGTGCCTGCGCGGATGCCTACCGGGGCGCCCCAGTGCCGGCCGACGTGCGGCGCCGCTTCTACGAGGCAATCGACCGAGTCTACCCGACCTGGTCCAACACCTATGAGGAGTACAACCCGCCGGTCGGCCTGCTCGCCCACCTGGCGACGCTGCCGCGCACGGCGCGCGTGCTCGAGATCGGCGCCGGGGGCGGCTTCGCGCTGGCCGCGCTGGCACGGATGGGCTTCCGGCGGCTGGTGGGGCTGGATCTCACGGCGACCAGCCTCGCCGCAACGCGGCAGCGCGTGCCGGCCGCGTGGCTGGTTGCGGCGGACGCCGAGCGGCTGCCGCTGCGGGACGGCTCCGTCGATGTGGTCCTGACGAGCGACGTGATGGAGCACCTGCCGGACCTGGACCGGCACCTGGCGGAGGTCGCGCGGGTGCTGCGCCCGGGCGGGCACTACCTGATCAAGACGCCGAACCGCCGCCCGGCGGAGGCGTACTACCGCCTGCGCGGTCTGTACGACTACCACTTCTGGCACCCCTCGATGTGCTCCCCAGGCGAGCTGCGGCGTCTCCTGGCGCGGCATGGCTTCGCGTGCGCCTTCGTGGCGCCGCCGCGGCTGACGCAGGCGCAGTGCCGCAAGATCCCCTGGCCCCGGCTGCGCCCGCTCGCGGCGCGGGTGCCGATCGGGTGGCTGCCCAACGGGCTGCGGCCGCACCTGGAGGTGGTGGCGGTGCGGCGGTGAGCAACTGGCGCGGCCGGCGTGGACCGACTATGCTGGCGCGGCGAATGGCGGTCTCACAGGCACGTGAGGAGGGTGTGGAGTGGCGCGACGAGGTGCGACACAGCGCGCGGTGGTGATGGCGCGCGAGGGGATGGTGGCCACGGCGCATCCACTGGCGACGGCGGCGGGGCTGGACATCCTGCGCCGGGGTGGGAACGCGATGGACGCGGCGATCGCGGCGGCGCTCGTGACCGGCGTGACGCTGCCGGCCATGTGCGGGCTGGGCGGCGATGCGTTCCTGATCCACTACGACGGACGCAGTGGCGAGGTGACCGCGATCAACGGCTCGGGCATCGCGCCGCGGGCGGCCAGCCGCGACTACTTCGTCGAGCGCGGCTATACCAAGATGCCCTTCACCGGCCTCCTCTCCGTCGCGGTGCCCGGCGCGGTGCACGCCTACTTCACCGCCATCGAGCGGTTCGGCAGCATGGAGCCGGCCGCGCTCTTCGCCCCCGCGATCCGCTACGCGGAGGAGGGCTTCCCCCTGACCCACGAGGGCAGCCGCACCATCGCCGACTACGCCGAGCCGATGGGCCGCTTCCCGACCTCGGCGGCGATCTACCTGCCCGGCGGCGCGGCGCCGCGGCCCGGCACCCGGCTGCGCAACCCCGACCTGGCGCGCTCGATGCGCCTGATCGTGGAGCGCGGATCGGCGGTCTTCTATCAGGGGGAGATCGCCGAGGAGATTGCCCGCTTCATGGCCGAGAACGGCGGGCTCATGACCCTCGACGACCTGGCCGGTCACGAGTCGGTGGTCTACCGACCGCTCCAGACCGAGTACCGCGGCTACACGGTCTACCAAACGGGGCTCCCATCCCAGGGCCTCATCATGCTCGAGGAGTTGAACATCCTCGCCAACGCCGACCTGGCCGCCATGGGCGCCGGGAGCGCCGACGCCATCCACCTCATGGTTGAGACCAAGAAGCTGGCCTTCGCCGACCGGCTGGGCTACTGCGGCGATCCGGCCTTCGTGGACGTGCCGCTGGAGACCCTCCTCAGCCCGGAGTTTGCCCGCGCTCGCTTCGCCGAGATCGACATGACGCGGGCGAAGGAGCAGGTCGGCGCCGGCCGCATTCCGGAGCGAGACGGGGACACCACCTACCTGTGCGTGGTCGACCGCGACGGCAACGCGGTCTCGTTGATTCACAGCCTCTCGGCCGCGTTCGGCAGCCAGGTCGTGGCGGGGAACACCGGCATCCTGCTGAACAACCGGGCCGGCCGTGGCTTCACCCTGGAGGAGGGGCACCCCAACGTCATCGCCCCCGGCAAGCGGACCATGCACACGCTCAACTGCTACCTCATCACCCAGGGTGGACGACTGCGCTGGGTCGGCGGCACGCCCGGCGGCGACGGGCAGCCGCAGTGGAATATGCAGGTCGTCACCAACCTGATCGACTTCGGCATGAACGTGCAGGAGGCGATCGAGGCGCCGCGCTGGCTGAGCTTCCCCGGCACCGACCCGATCAACCTGCCCTACGACTTCGTGCTGCGGATCGAGGGCCGGGCCGGTGCGGCGGTGATCGCGGAGCTGGAGCGGCGCGGCCACCGAGTCGAGGTGCTGGGCGACTGGGACGGCGGCGGCGCGGCGCAAGTGATCGAGGTCGATCCCGAGACCGGGACGCTGCTCGGCGGGTCCGACCCGCGCACCGAGGGCCTGGCGCTCGGGTACTGAGACGACCGGCACGGCCGGGGCGGCGTTCCTGTCGTCCTGAGCGCTGCGACCAGCGTGATGGGTCATCGTCACGGTGCCGCTTTGGCGGTCATCCTGAGCGGAGCGAAGGATGACACCCCTCCGGTCGGGGCGGGGACAAGCCCCGCCCCGACCAGAACGGCGCACCGGACAGATCGCGGTAGCCAGAGCACTGAGCGCAACGAAGGATCGCTGCGTGGGGCGTGGGTTAAACGGGGGAGATCCCTCCGGCAGGCGCAGGGCAGGCTCTTCGACTCCGGGCCGCTGCCGCGGCGCTCCGCTCGGGATGACAGGATAGCCCGCCCGGTTCATGCCCTGCTCCGTACAGGATGACACGAAGGCGCCCGCGTGATGGTGGGTGCCGCGCGGGATGAGACGAAGGCGCACGACGCCCCTGGTAGGGGAGGGCCTTGTGCCCTCCCTTCGTGGACGCGGGTAGCCACCCGCCGCCTCAACCGGGCATCACGGCGCGGCCCGTGGCGGAGGATGGACCCGGGACGCGGGCCGCGGTCGGGCACGCGCCGGCCGAGCGGGAGGAACCATTGGCGCGGCCGGGTGGCCACGGCGGCTCTGCACGCCGTCCGCTGCTGGCTTCAGCGCCTGGGGCGCGCTCCTGGCCGTGGCCGATCTGCTCGACTGGGCGAGCACGCCACGGGTTTCAGCGCCCGGGGTCCCGCGCTATCCGCGTCGCGCTCGGCACGGGAGCGAGGGCTGGTCTCCGCTCGGGGGTGCCGGGGCCGCCGCGGACCGGTGGGGTCGGGCGGCGTCGTGGGCATGGCAACCTCAGGCCAAACAACAGACCCCCGGCCTAGGCCGGGGGTCTGTACCTGTGTAGCGCATACGGGATTCGAACCCGTGATCTCCGCCTTGAGAGGGCGGTGTCCTAGGCCACTAGACGAATGCGCCACGCTTCAGTTGTCGGGCGAAGGATATCCGATTTCCCGCGCGGTGTCAAGGCCAGCCGAGGGACCGCTCCGGAAGAGTCCCCGCTGTTGCCGCGACTTACCATAAACGCGCGCCAGATGGTATGATTGAGTAGACGAAAGCGACTCACTGGAGTACAGCATGGACCGAACCACCGTGACCAATCATGAAGCGGCGCTGATCCTGCTGAACATCGCCGCCATCCTGGAGATGACCGCCGGGAATCCCTACCGGGTGCGGGCCTACCGCCGTGCGGCGCGCCGGCTGCTGGCGCTCCGCGGCCCGGCGAGCGCGTACCTGACGCCGGAGGGAGAGCTGGCCCTGCCGGGGCTGGGCGAGCGCCTGCGGCGCAAGCTGGGTGAGCTGTTCTCCCAGGGGGAGATGCGCTTCTACCGCGACCTGTATCGCAGCCTGCCGTCTGAGTTGGTGCAACTCATGGAGGTGGAGGGCATCGGGCCGCGCCGGGCGCTGCGGCTGAACGTCGAGCTTGGGCTTGGCTCGCCGGAGGACGTGGCCGAGGCGGCGGCAGCCGGGCGCATTCGCACGCTGTACCGCTTCGGTGACAAGCTCGAGGCAAACCTGGCGGAAGCGGCCCGCACGACGATCGCCGCGCGGCGCGCTGATCCCGCGGCGCTGTCACACGTGGCATAATGCCGGATCACGACCACGCGAGGGGAGGGGAGCGGCTCGGTTCGACGAGCCGCTCCCTGCGCGTCTAGGCGACGAGCGGTTGCGGCGGCGTGGTGCGCAGGGTCTCCAGGTCGATCCCGTAGAGCTTCGCGGCGTTCTCCGCCAGGATCTTGCGCTTGGTCGTCTCCGTCACGCTGACGCCGTACTCGCGCGCCAGGTCCTCCGGCATCTCGAAGTCGATGATGGCGTCGATCTCCCAGGCCGGGTGCCAGATGTTGAAGTCGGAGCCGAACATGATGCGGTCTTCACCGAGCCAGGCGAGCAGGTTGGCCATGATCTCGGCGAAGAAGCGCGGGCGTTTGCCGGCGAAGGCGACGGCCACCGAGAGCCCGGCGTAGACGTTGGGTTGCTTGACCGCGATCCAGCAGAACTTGTCCAGCTTGGGCAGCCCGACGTGATCGACGATGATGTTGAGCTGCGGGAAGGTGATCGCGACGCCGTCGATATCGCCCACGTCGAAGCCGTCGAGCGTGAGCGGATCGATGCCCGGCCCCTTGTGGAAGTGGATGTTCCGGATGCCGAGCTTGACGCACTCCTCGTAGACTGGCATGGCCATCGGGTCGTCCGCCCGCCAGCCGTGGGGCACGCCGTTCCACCACTCGGCGGTGTAGAACTTGATCCCCTTGATGTCGTACTGCTCCTTCTGCCGGTGCAGCTCCTCGATCGCCTTGCTGCCGTCGCGCGGATCGACACGGCCGTTGACGATGAAGCGGCTCGGGGCCGTCGCGGCGATGGCTTCGATCTGCTCGATCGTGTTGAAGCCGTGCTTGAAGAAGTCGTAGAGGTAGGTTGGCTGCAGGATGGCGATATCCACCCCGCTCTCATCGAAGAGCGTGCGGCGATACCAGTCCGCAGCGGGCTTGCGGAAGAAGTCGAGATCCCACTCATACTCGGCCGTCGGGGTCAGTGCGGTGTGATAGGCGTGGAAGCACTTGATCCAGCGCTCGCCCAGCTCGTTGGCGTTCTCCCGGCTGGCATCCCAGTAGTGCACGTGGTTGTCGATGACCAGATAGCCTCGGCGCATGGGTCACCTCCCGTCGCTTGCTGCGGACGAGTCGGACGGGGCCAAGGGCTGCGCGTGGTAGGCGTCGCGGGTGTCGCGGCAGATGGCGCCGTAGGTCTGCTGGCTGATCAGTGCCAGGCGGGCGGTGCGGCGCCAGCGAGGGAGATCGGCGATCGGTTCCCCGTCGGCATCGATCAAGAGGGGCCCGGTGTTCGGGAGGCCAAGCTCGCGACGCCAGTGGCGGAGCGCGTCGAGCATCCGGGCGGAGAGCGCCCCGCTGCCCACCCGCGCGGGGAGGTCGGCCATCTCCAGGCTGGCGACGGCGTCGTCGCTCATCCCGCGGACCTGGAGCTGGGTGAGGATCGTGAGCAGGCTGACGGTGTAGCTGCGGGTCCAGAGCTCACGCAGGTGCGTTGGGTTTCGCTCCAGGTCGTGGACCATCCCCTGCAGCTCGGCCTCCGGCAGCAGCATGACCGGCTCCACCTCGATCTCCGCGGTCAACCCGTGGTCGGCGGCGTAGCGGCGGATGCTCCGGGCGATGCCGGCCATGGCCAGGGGCCAGCAGTCGGGGGTACAGGGCCGGAGTCGGACCGTGAGGCGGTCGCCGGTGAGCGCGACATCCCGGATGATGCCGAGCTGGCCGATGGTGAGGTTCACCGCGGGATCGCGGATGCGCTCTGCGATCTGACGGTGAACCTGCTCCGCGTCGATGGAGGCCACGGCGGTGCCCCTTCCAGTGAGCGAAGGGCAGGGTGTCTCGCGGATCTCGGCGGTATGGCTCTATTGTCTGTCCAAGTGCGCAGCGTTGTCAATATCCCTCCTGGGACTGGCGCCCGCGCGGTGCGCGACGACGAGGATGCGGCCGCCCTGGCCGAACAATGCGGCCGCAGCCGCCAGCGGGGTGAAGGCCGCGGTGAGGGCGGGGTGGAGCGTGGCGAGGACGCGGTCGAGACGGCCACGCCCCCAGCGGCGGCGCGCCCGCAGGCGCAGCCCCCAGGACCACTCGAGGCCGAGCCACTCGTGGCGAAGCTCGGCCACGGTGAAGCCGTGGCGGGCGAGGAGCGCGTGCAGGGTCCCCGGTGTGAAGGCGTACACGTGGCGGGGGGCGTCGTAGCCGATCCAGTCGGCCCCCCAGACGCGCGCCGCCCAGGAGGCCGCGTTCGGGAGCCACAGGATGAGCACGCCGCCGGGCCGGAGCACGCGGGTCAGCTCCGCGAGCGTGGCGGACGGCGAGGGGAGGTGCTCGATGACGTGGGACAGGAGCGCGACGTCGACGCTGGCGGGGGCGAGCCGGGCCGCGTGGAGGTCGCCGCAGCGCACGTCCAGGCCCCAGCGCTGGCGGGCGAGCCGGGCGGCGTGCTCGCTCGGCTCGACGCCGATCAGGTCCGCGTTGCCGCGCTCCCGCACGGCCAGGAGGAGCTCACCCGTGCCGCAGCCGACGTCGAGGACGCGGGCCGGCGGCGCCAGGTAGCGCCAGAGGTGGTCCACGTCGCGGCGGCGCTGCCAGGCGCGTAACCGGGCCGCCACCCCGCGGCGCACGAAGGGAGCGTAGTCGTCCGGATAGAAGCGGGCCAGCGCGGACGCAACCGGCCGGGGATTGAGGTACTGCAGCCCGCAGCGGCGGCAGCGCACCAGCCGAAACGGGTCCTTGGTCGTGCCGGCGATGACATCGTCGAGGAAGAGCAGCGGCTCGGGGTCGTCGGCGCCGCAGAGGTCGCAGGCGACGGCCTCCAGCGCGATCGCCAGCGGGTTTGGCTCAGTCACTCCGCGCGGCCTCCCGGTTCTCGCGGAGCCGGATGCCGCGGCTGAGGTGGCGTCGCACGCTGTACTCCCGCTGCGCCGCGGTGTGAGCGATCATCTCCGCCAGCAGGCCGAAGACCACGAACTGCGCGCCGATGATCATCAGCAGGACGCCGAGGGTCAGCAGCGGGCGGTGCCCGATCGGGTTGCCGAGGAACCAGAGGGTGGCCAGATAGGCGTTGATCAGGAAGCCGATCAGGAGCGTGATCAACCCGAACCAGCCAAAGAAGTGGAGCGGCCGCCGGCGGTACTGCGTCAGGAACAGGACGGTCAACAGGTCGAAGAAGCCGCGGAAGAACCGGGCGAATCCGAACTTCGAGCGCCCAAACCGGCGCGGGCGGTGACGCACCTGGAGCTCCCGGACCCGGAAGCCGCGGAAGTGGGCGAGGACCGGGACGTAGCGGTGCAGCTCGCCGTAGAGCTGGATCTCGTCCAGCACCTCGGCGCGATAGGCCTTCAGGCCGCAGTTGAAGTCGTGCAGCGGGACGCCCGTCATCCAGCGGACCACGTGGTTGAAGATCGCCGACGGCAGCCGCTTGCTCAGCGGGTCGTACCGGGGGTACTTCCACCCGCTGACGAGGTCGGCGCCATCGTCCAGCGCCGCCAGCAGGCGCGGGATCTCGGCCGGCACGTCCTGCAGGTCGGCGTCGAGCGTGATCACGGCGTCGCCACTGGCCGCGGCGAAGCCAGCCGCGAGCGCGGCGGATTTGCCGAAGTTGCGCCGGAACTGGATGACCTGGACCCGGGGGTCGGCCGCGTGGAGCGCGCGGAGCACGCGGCTGGACCCGTCGGTGCTGCCGTCGTCGACGAAGATGATCTCGTAAGGTAGGTCGAGCGCGTCGAGCGTGGCGGTGAGCTCCCGGTACAGGGGCTCCAGGCTCTCCGCCTCGTCCAGGAGCGGGACCACGACCGACACCGTGCCGATGGGGCGCTCGGAGTCGTCGGCGATCGCGGGGTGGTCTCGCTCGACCGCCGTGGCCGGCGGGGCGACCTCCTCGCTGTGCGTGGCCGGCATCTGCATCGATGTGCTCCTGCGGGCGGCAGTCCCCCGTTGCCGACGCCCGTGCTGCCGCACCAGCGCCGGTATAGACTCAACGCGTGGGAGTGTAGCACGGTCGCGTCGCGGGAGCGGAGGAGGCTGCAGTGGCGTGGGCGCGAGCCGGAGTGGGAGCCGCCTGGGCCGCGGTCGTGGTGAACCGGGATGCCGCGGTCTTCCTGGACGGCTGCCTGCGCGCGCTGTTCGACGGCGATCGGCCTCCGGCGGAGGTGGTGGTCATCGACCTCGGGTCGAGCGACGACTCGCTGACGGAGCTGGCCGGCTGGCCGCGGGTGATCGTCGAGACCGTCGAGGCGGGCCAGGGCCTGCCGGGCGCGGCCAACCGTGGGCTGGAGGTGACCGAGGCGCCGCTCGTCGTGGTGCTCGCCCCGGAGGTGGTGGTCGAGCCGGGGTTCGGCGCGGCGTTGGTGGAGCTCTTCGACACGCAGCCCGCCCTCGGCGCGGCGGCCGGGAAGGTGGTGGCGCCCGACGGCGCGACGCTGCTCAGCGCCGGGGGCGTGGTGGAGGAGCCATCGCTGCTGGCGCGGGAGCGCGGTCGCGGGGAGCCGGTCGCCGCGGGCTGGGAGACGCCCGCCGAGGTCGCCTACGCCCCGGCGGCGCTGATGGCGCTGCGGCGGCGGGCGGTCGCGGAGGTGGGCGGGTTCGACCCGGCCTTCGAGAGCGGGGACTACGCCGACGTCGACCTCTGCCACCGGCTGCGCGCCGCCGGTTGGCGCGTGCGCTACGAGCCGGCGCTGCGCGCGACCGGGCTGGCAGCGGACGGCCTGGCGGCACCGGGCACGCTCGAGGACTGGCACCGGGGGCGGCTCCGCTACGCGGTCAAGCACCTGCGCGGTGAGGACTGGTGGGGGCGGTTCGTCCCGGCGGAGATCGCGCGCCTGCGCGGCCTGCTGGCGGCATCGGTGCCAGCGGACTGGCCGGCCTCCAGCGGGGTGGCGGCAGCGGAAACGCTCGCGCGCGCGGGGGCCGACGCTCCGGCCCGTCCCCTGGGGATCCTGGACGGCACGCCCCTGGTTGCCTACGGCCAGGCGCTCGACACGCTGCGCGCGGCGGCCGCAGCGCTGGCGGCGCCGGGGCGACCGCGGTCGCGCTGGCGGGGCGCGTCGCGGGAGCGCTCCCAGCCGGAGCGGGCGTTCGCCGAGGCGGTCGTCGCGGCCTTCGAGGCGCAGGACCGCGTGAATCGCGAGGTGATCGCCGGTCTGCTGCTGGCCTTCCTCGGGTTGGCGGCGCGGCCGCCGGGCCGGGCCGGCGAGCCGCCGCACCGGTGAGGGCGCGACCGTGGCCTAGGCCGGCGCCCGTCCGACCAGGAGACTGCCGGAGGCTGGCTCGGGAGCGTCGATCGTCCGCAGGTCGACGAAGCCCGCCTCGCGCATCCACCCCAGGATGTCCGCGACTTCGTGCGCGCTGCCGCCGCGCGTGGAGAGCAGCATCTGCAGGTCGAAGAGGGCGCCGTTGAGCGAGGCGTCGCCCTGGCGACCGGCGTGGTGGCTACGAACGACGGCGTAGCCGCCGGGGGCTAGCGCCGCCCGCACCGTCCGCAGGAGCCGCAGGCTGCCCTCGCGGTCCTCCCCAACGAGCACGCCAAACAGGAGCGCCACATCGTAGCCGGAACCGAGCGGGTCCTGGTGGAAGTCGCCGGCCACGACAGTGACCCGGTCCGCGAGGCCGGAGGCGGCGACGAGGTCGCGGGTGACCTCGATCACCGGGGGCAGGTCGAAGACGGTGGCGCGCAGCGTGGGGAAGCGGCGGGCCAGCGCCAGGCTGTAGCCGCCGTGGCCGCCACCGACGTCGATGACGCGCGCCGGATGGTTGAGCCCCTCGATGATCGGCTCCAGCGCCTGGACGATGCCGGGGGCCGCGATGCGGGCGGTGTCGTAGAGCGCCAGCGTGAATGCTCGCACCCAGTTGGGGTCCTGCTCCTCTTGCAGGCTGGCCGCTGGCCGGCCGCCGATCCGGACGGCCTCGGTGAGGTGCGCCCAGCGGCGGTAGAAGGCCGCTTCCCGGCGGGCGAAGTTGAGCAGCGAGGCGGCGCCCCCGGAGGTCAGCGTGTCGGAGGCCAGCGGCGTGAGGCGATAGGTGTCCCCATGCCGCTCGACGAGGCCGAGGAGGCGCGCAGCGTTCAGCAGCCGGTCGGTGGCGTCGACATCGGTGCCGACGGCCGCGGCCACCGCGGCGGCGGTCTGGGGCCCGGCGGCCAGGACGTCGCCGATCCCCAGCTCGGCGAAGCTGATGAGGACGCGCGCCTCGCGGTAGCTCCGCAAGACGTCCATGATCGCGCGCGCGTGCTGGAAGGGCGTGGCCTGCTCCACCGGTCCGTCACCTCCTGGTTCGATCGCAGCGCTGGCCGGGGCCCGAGCCCCGCGGCCCGTAGTGTACCCGCCAGACCCGGCCCGTGGGGCGCTCCTGGCCCGCGGAGACGATGGTTGACAGTCTTTGGTACAGATGACTATTATGAGCGCGAAGGCGAGGAGGCACCGG
>JASBVL010000057.1 GCA_029961075.1 Sphaerobacter sp. | reverse complement strand
CGGCGCTACGGTCAGGCGGGGCGCGATGCGGCCACGCGGGTGCTGCGCGGGCAGATGCCGTCGGCGCTGTTCCAGTTCCCCCTGTCGGAGGACGTCATCGAGGCCGCGCGCGTGGTGCTGGTCCACAGCGAGCACAGCCGCGCGCAGGTGCTGGGGTGGTGCCCCCACGCGC
The DNA here is from genome assembly GCA_029961075.1 of Sphaerobacter sp. Lineage (GTDB taxonomy): Bacteria > Chloroflexota > Chloroflexia > Thermomicrobiales > Thermomicrobiaceae > Sphaerobacter. The sequence continues at coordinate 9,150 of JASBVL010000057.1, read as the reverse complement.
GCGTGCTGCGCGTGCCGATGGGCGTGCCGCTCCCGCCGGAGATCCCGCGCGAGCGGGCGCGGCGTCTGCTGGCGCTGCCGGAGGACCAGTTCGTCGTCGCCTCGGTCACCTTCATCAACCCCTACAAGCGGCTCGACGTGGTGATGCAGGCGGTCCGGCGGCTGCGCGAGTTCCTGCCGGCGCGGCTGGTGCTGGCGGGGGGCGTGTCCCACCTGGTGCCGCTGGAGCGCCTGGTCGGCATGTTCGGGCTGGAGCAAGCGGCCGACGTGCTCGGCTACGTCGACGACTGCACCGCGCGGCTGGTGGTGGCCGCCGCCGATGTCTGCGTCAACCTCCGCTGGCCGACCGCCGGGGAGACCTCCGCCAGCCTGCTGCGGACGATGGGCGCCGGGCGCCCGGTCCTGGTGACCGATGCCGGCTCGTTCGCCGAATACCCCGACGGCGCGGTCATCAAAGTGCCGCCGGATGTGCTGGAGGAAGAGACCATCTTCGCGCTGCTGCGGGCGCTGGCCGAGCAGCCCGCGCTGCGGGATCGCGTCGGCCGGTTGGCGCGCGCCTTCGTGGCGCGGGAGCACAGCCTGGCGGCCATGGCGCGCGGGTATGCCGCCGCGATCAGCGAGGTGATCGGTCGGCCGGTGCCGGTGCCGCCGGTCGGCCAAGAGGTCGAGCGGATCGATCTCCCCATGGCGGACCCCCCGCCGGTGCGCGACCCACTGGCGGCCGGGGTGGCGCAGGCGCTGGTCGATCTGGGGATTGCCGGGGATGCCGGCCTCGTCGAGTCGGTGGCTCGGGCCGCGGCGGGCATCGGTCTCGCCCCTGGTAAGATGGACTCGGCTTCGATGCCGCCCAGCGGCGGAAAGGACGTGGGCAATGGAGGCGAGTAGGTCCAAGCCGATCAGCGACGAGCTGCTGGAGATCCTGGCCTGCCCGGTCTGCAAGACGCCGGTGCGGCTCGACGGCGACCGGCTGGTGTGCGACACCTGCGGCCGGCGCTATCGGATCGAGGACGGCATCCCGATCATGCTGGTCGACGAGGCTGAGTTGCCCGAGGGTGGGGCAGAATCCTGACCCCGCGCGGCAGCGGCGCAGGAACCGTACAGATGTTCTGTCTCGTGTGGTATACTCCCCGCAACCGGGGACGGCCGACGAGCAAGGGGCAGGGATGAGCACACGCGTGGTGTCGGGCAAGCTCAGAGACGAGGACGAGCCCCTTGAACTGAGCCTGCGACCGCGGCGCCTGGCCGAGTACATCGGGCAAGACAAGGTCAAGGAAGGGCTCCGCATCTCGATCCAGGCCGCCCAGGCGCGCGGTGAAACCCTCGATCACGTGCTGCTCTACGGGCCACCGGGCCTGGGCAAGACCACGCTGGCCGCGATCCTGGCGGCGGAGATGGGCGTCAACCTGCGCATCACTTCCGGCCCGGCCATCGAGCGCGCCGGCGACCTCGTCTCGATCCTCACCAACCTCAAACCCGGGGACGTCCTCTTCATCGACGAGATCCACCGACTCAACCGCGCGGTCGAAGAGGTCCTGTACCCGGCGATGGAGGACTTCGCCGTCGACATCGTGCTGGGCAAGGGCCCGGCGGCGCGGTCGATGCGGCTGAGCCTGCCGCCGTTCACGCTCGTGGGCGCCACTACCCGGCTGGCCCTGCTGACCTCGCCGCTGCGCGATCGCTTCGGTTCGACGTATCGCCTGGACTTCTACAGCCTCGAGGCCATGGAGCAGATCGTGACGCGGGCGGCACGGATCTTGGGCGTCACCATCGAGCCGGACGGGGCGCATGAGATCGCCTCCCGGGCACGCGGCACCCCGCGCATCGCCAACCGGCTGCTGCGCCGCGTGCGCGACTACGCCGAGGTGCGCGCGGACGGCGTGATCACCGCCGAGGTCGCCCGCGCGGCGCTCGAGATGCTCGAGGTCGATCATCTGGGACTGGACGACGTGGACCGCGTGATCCTGCGGACCATCGTCGAGAAGTTCGACGGCGGGCCGGTCGGCGTGGAAACGCTCGCGGCAGCGACCAGCGAGGAGCCGGACACGATCGAGGATGTCTACGAGCCGTACCTGATCCAGCTCGGCTTCCTGCAACGGACGCCCCGGGGGCGCGTCGCCACCCGCCGCGCCTACGAGCACCTGGCCATTCCGTACGTGGAGCGGCCCGAGCCACCGCAGCAGGCCGCGCTCTTCGACCCGGACGCCTCCTGATTGATGACCACGCCGCTACCTGCACCGCCGGTCCGCATGGCGGACTACGACTACGAGCTCCCGCCAGAGCTGATCGCCCAGCGGCCGATCGAGCCGCGCGACGCCGCCCGTCTGATGGTCGTGGATCGCGCGACGGGGGAGATCCACCACCGCCGGTTCCGTGATCTCCCCGACCTGCTGGCGCCGGGCGATCTGCTGGTGGTCAACGACACCCGGGTCCTGCCGGCCCGGCTGCACGGGCGGCGGCCGACCGGCGGGCAGGTGGAGCTGCTCCTCCTCCGCCGGCTCGATGATGGCTGCTGGGAAGCGATGGGGCGCCCCGCGCGCCGCCTCCGGCCCGGAACCGTCGTGTACCTGCGCGATCGCGCCGGCCATCAGTTGGACAGCCCGGCCGAGATCGTGGCCCGCCGCGGGGAGGGCCTGCTCGCGGTCCGCCTGCCGGCCGGGGTCGAAGCGCGCCTGGACGACTTCGGCGAGATGCCGCTGCCCCCGTACATCCACGAGCGGCTCGACGACCCGGAGCGGTATCAGACGATCTTTGCCGCCGAACCCGGCTCGGCGGCCGCGCCGACCGCGGGGCTCCACTTCACGCCGCGGGTGGTGGCGGCGCTGGACGAGCGCGGGATTCGGCGGGCCACGGTGACGCTGCATGTCGGACTGGGCACGTTCCTGCCGGTGAAGGTGGAGGACGCCCGCCAGCATCCGATGCACCGCGAGTGGTACCACGTGCCGGCGGCCACGCTCGCGGCCATTCGGGAGGCGCGAGCGAGCGACCGACGGGTGGTGGCGGTGGGCACGACCTCCTGCCGCACCCTCGAGTCCATCGCCGACCGGTTGGACGCGGAGGGCGACCTGACCGGCTGGACCGACCTCTTCATCCTGCCCGGCTATGGCTTCCAAGTCGTCGACGCGCTGGTGACCAACTTCCACCTCCCGCGTTCGACGCTGCTGCTCCTGGTGAGCGCGCTGGCCGGGAGCGAGCTGATCCTGCGCGCCTACAACGAAGCAGTCCGTGAGGGTTACCGCTTCTTCAGCTTCGGCGATGCCATGTTAATTCTGTGACGTGCTGCGTTGCGCATTGACCACGGATGCAACCCGAAGGCGACTTGTACGGAGGTGCGCGCGGGTGTAGCATCCTCCTCGGTTGCGCGACCCACGGCATGGATGCTGCGGACCAGCAGCGGTCGTTGGCCCGCAACAACCCATGCTTCCGCGACCATCCTTGGGGCTGACCCGTCGTGGGCCGACGGGTCACGCAGCACGTTCCAAGACCATCGGGAGGGGTCATGCAAACGACCGACCGAGGAGCGGCGACCCACGCCCTGGCTCGCCACGGCATCGTCGAGGCCGGAGAAATCCACTGGAATCTCCCCACACCGGTACTCTACGAGCACGCGATCCGGCGCGGGGAAGGTGCGATCGTGCACCTCGGCCCGCTCGCCGTGCGTACGGGACGCTTTACCGGCCGCACCCCAAAGGACAAGTTCATCGTCCGCGAGCCATCGTCGGAGTCGCGCATCTGGTGGGACGGGAACCAGCCCTTCGACCCGGAGCGGTTCGATCGGCTTCACCAACGCGTCGCCGACTATCTCCGGGGGCGCGAGGTGTTCGTGCAGGACTGCTTCGTCGGCGCCGATCAGCGCTTCCGCCTGGGCGTGCGGGTCATCACCGAGCTGGCCTGGCACAGCCTCTTCGCCCGAAACCTCTTCATCCGGCGCCCGAGCGACGCCCCGCCGCTGGATGAGCCGGACTTCACCGTCATCTCCGCGCCGCATTTCCATGCCGACCCGGAGCGGGATGGGACGCGCTCGGATGCCTTCATCATCATCAACTTCGAGCGGCGCCTGATCCTGGTCGGCGGCACCGAGTACGCCGGTGAGATCAAAAAGTCGATGTTCAGTGTCATGCACTACCTGCTGCCGCTGCAGGGTGTGCTTTCGATGCACTGCTCGGCCAACGTCGGGCCGGGCGGCGACACGGCGCTGTTCTTCGGTCTCTCGGGGACGGGCAAGACCACCCTGTCCACGGACCCCGAGCGGCAGTTGATCGGGGACGACGAGCACGGCTGGTGCGACCACGGCATCTTCAACTTCGAGGGCGGCTGCTACGCCAAGGTCATCCGCCTCTCGCCCGAGTCGGAGCCGGAGATCTACCAGACGACCAGGCGCTTCGGCACGGTGCTCGAGAACGTGGTCTTCGACCCCGTGACGCGCAGGCTCGACCTCAACGACGACAGCATCACCGAGAACACCCGCGCCGCCTACCCCCTCACCCACATCCCCAACGCCAGTCAGTCCGGCACCGGCGACCACCCACACAACATCTTCCTCCTCACCGCTGACGCATTCGGTGTGTTGCCGCCGATCGCCCGGCTGACGCGGGAGCAGGCGATGTACCACTTCCTGGCCGGATACACCGCCAAGGTGGCCGGCACGGAGGTGGGGCTGACCGAGCCGCAGGCGACGTTCAGCACCTGCTTCGGGGCGCCGTTCCTGACGCTGCCGCCCCGCGTCTACGCCGACCTCCTGGGGCAACTGGTCACGCAGCACAAGACCAACGTCTGGCTGGTCAACACCGGCTGGTCCGGCGGCCCGGCGGGTGTGAGCCAGCGGATGCCGATCGCCTACACGCGGGCCATGATCTCGGCCGCGCTGCGGGGCGAGCTGGCCGGCATCCCGACGATCCCGGATCCCGTCTTCGGCGTCCTGGTGCCCGAGCGCTGCCCGGGCGTGCCCGCGAGCATCCTGCAGCCGCGGCAGGCCTGGTCGGACCCCGACGCGTACGATCGGCAGGCCCGGCGGCTGGCCGAGATGTTCCAGGAGAACTTCGCCCAGTTCGCGGGGGTGGTCGCGCCCGAGGTGGTGGCCGCCGGTCCGCGTGTGGGCTGAGCGCGCACTCAGGTAGAATGGCGGGCGTGCCCGTGCAGGCACGCCCGCTGCGTGTGCGCCGCATGCCGGGGCGCGGACGCCGCCATCCGGCGCAAGGATCGGAACATCAGGGAGCATGCACCGGCTGATCGTCATCGCCATAGCCGTGCTGGTTGTGGCCGCGTGTGGAGGGCAGGCGGCGACCCCGACTGCCACCCCGCCCGCCACGACCGGGGCGGGGAAAGGATCAACCATGGCCACCAACGGGCCGAAGCAGTGGTCGTCGCCACCCCCGATGCAACTGCAGCAGGGGGTCGACTACCGCGCCAGACTGAAGACGACCAAGGGCGACATCGTCATCGACCTGCTCGAGCAGGAAGCGCCCCTGACCGTCAACAACTTCGTCTTCCTCGCGACGCAGGGCTTCTACGACGGCGTCCCGTTCCACCGCGTCATCGAGGGCTTCATGATTCAGACCGGCGACCCGACCGGCACCGGCGCGGGCGGCCCGGGCTACGAGTTCCCCGACGAGCTCGTCTCCCGCGACTACGTGCCGGGCACGGTGGCGATGGCGAACCACGGGCCGGACACCAACGGCAGCCAGTTCTTCATCGTCCAGGCCGACCTGCGCGGCCGGCTGTCGAAGGACTACACCATCTTCGGCCAGGTTACCGAGGGCATGGACGTCGTTGATGCGATCGCGGCCGTGCCCAAGGCGTACAACCCCCGCATGGGCGAGCAGTCGGCGCCGATCGAACCGATCTACATTCAGTCGGTCGAGATCCTCACCGAGTAGCCGGTGCGGGCGGGCGTGCTCCTTGGGGGTGGTCGCCGGCAGGCGCGGCGGGCGACGCCGTCTCATCCGGCACAGCGCCGCAGTGCGTCGCCTTGCCAGCCAGGGGGCTGGCTGGGGTAGAGTTGGTGCGGCCCGGCGCCCGCGCCGGGTCGGCGGCGAAGCGCAACGGCGTGGAGGTCGGCAACGGGTGGCACTCAATGGCGGCCGAGGTCCGTATCTGCTCGTGGCGGCGATCTGCCAGCGCGCGCAGCAGGACCAGTACGGGTCCTTCAGCCTGATCAATCTGCTGGAGCATCTCGTAGCCGGCTCCGACGACCCCAACGCGCCGGAGCAGATGCCGCCGTTCCGTCTCGACGCCAACCTGGTCGTGATGTTCGCCTCGGGGGATACCGTCGGGGAGCGGATGGTCACCATCGTCGCCGAGCAGCCGGACGGTGAGCGCCTGCCGCCGGTCAGCCAGCGCATCGTGCTCCGGGGCAACGACCAGCGGTCCACCATCGTCTCGAACCTCTCACTCGATATCGCCCAGACTGGGGTCTACTGGTTCGACGTCTATCTCGACGACGATCTGGTGACGCGCATCCCGCTCCGCATCGGCTGGGAGCGGGGGCCGCGCCAGCCCTGGATGGACCTCATCCGCTAGACGTTCCAGTCGCGGCATCTTCCTTGCTGACTGCTGGCCCATCTTACCTCGGTGGTCCGGAGTCGCAGGAAAGGGCGCCGCCATGGACTACGAAGTCTTCGAGCTGGGCGATATTCCTCCAGTCGGGTATGACGCTGCCCGACGCGTGTCTCGCCTACGTGACGTTCGGCACGCTCAACGCCGACAAGAGCAACGCGATCGTCTACCCGACCTGGTACTCCGGCCACCACACCGACAACCTGTGGCTGATCGGTGAGGGTATGGCGTTGGATCCGAATCGCTACTTCATCATCATCCCGAACATGCTCGGCAACGGGCTCTCCTCGTCGCCGAGCAACATGCCGCCACCTTACAACCAGGCGCGCTTCCCCAAAGTGACGGTGTACGACAACGTGCAGTGCCAGCACCGGCTGGTGACCGAGAAGTTCGGCATCTCCCGCGTCGCCCTCGTCACCGGCTGGTCGATGGGGGCCCAGCAGACGTTTCAGTGGGCGGCGAGTTTCCCCGACATGGTCGAGCGCATCGCGCCCTTCTGCGGCACGGCCAAGACCTGGCCGCACAACTTCGTGTTCCTGGAGAGTGTGCAGGCGGCGCTGCGTGCCGACGCGGCCTGGAACAACGGCTGGTACAAGGAACAGCCGTGGACCGGGCTGCGTGCCGTGGCGCGCGTCTATGCCGGATGGGGCTTCTCCCAGGCCTTCTATCGCGAGGAGAAGTGGCGCGAGCTGGGCTACGCGACGCTGGAGGACTTCCTGGTCGGGTTCTGGGAGGGCTTCTTCCTCCGCCGCGATGCGAACAACCTGCTGGCGATGGCCTGGACCTGGCAGCACGCCGACATCTCAGCCAATCCGACCTACAACGGCGACTTCGACCGCGCGCTCGCGTCGATCACCGCACGCGCCATGATCCTCCCCGGGCAGGTCGACCTGTACTTCACGCCGGAGGATGGCGAGTACGAGGCGCGGCGCATGCCCAACGCCGAGTTCCGGCCGATCCCGTCGATCTGGGGCCACTTCGCGGGGGGCGGCCTGAACCCCGTCGACACCAAGTTCATCGACGACGCCCTGAAGGAGCTGCTGGCGCAGTAGCGGCGGCAGCCGTCGCGCGTCATGCGTCACATGGCACCCGGCTTCGCGGCGGGGTGCTCCAGCGTCGCTGAGCTGGACCACCGCGCCGGGGCGCAGGCGGCGCCCCGGCGCGGTGGCTGGTCCGTGGCGCGTGACGGGATGCGCCGTCACCCGCGGAGCGCGTGCAGGGCAGCCAGCAAGCGCTCCAGGTCGTCGCTGTTGGTGAAGTAGGCACACGAGACGCGCACGGCGCTCGGCACCTGCACCCGCCGCTGGATGATGGCGTAGCCGTCCCAGAGGCGGCGGCTCAGGTCCTCGCCGGTCCACCCCGCGTGGGCGAAGGTCACGAGCCCGCTGCTCTGCTCCCAGGCGAGCGGCGTGTGGAGGGTGACGCCCGGCAGGCGGCGGAGCTCTTCCTTCAGCAGGCAGCTCGTCGTGGCGCAGTGGCGCTCCACGGCCTCCCAACCGAGGCGCGCCAGATAGTCGATGGCATTGGGGAGTGCCGCAAACGTGTGCCAGTTCCGCGTGCCGTACTCGAAGCGGCGCGCCGTCGGCTCGAAGTCCCAGCCGGCCGCGGCGGGGCGATCGCCGAGCGCGATGCGGTCGAAGCTGGGCGAGACCGCGCCGTCGCCGATCAGCACCGGCTGGACGCGGGCGATGTGCTCCCGCCGCAGGTAGAGGAATCCCGTCCCCTTCGGGCCGCACAGCCACTTGTGCCCGTTGCCGGTCATGAAGTCGCAGCCGATGGCCTGCACGTCGACCGGGAACTGACCGACGGACTGCGCACCGTCGACGAGCGTGAGGATGCCCCGCTCGCGGCAGCGCCGGCAGATCTCGCTGACCGGCAGGCGAACCCCGGTCTCGCAGGAGACGTGGCTGACCACGACCAGCCGTGTCTCGGGCGTGAGCGCCCGGTCGAGCGCGGCGAGGGTCTGCTCCGGGTCGGGCGAGATGGGGAAGAGGCGGAGGCGTGCCCCGCCCCGGCGCTCGGCGGCTGCCCACGGCAGCAGGACCGCTGGGTGCTCCTCGGTGGTGGTCAGCACGACATCGTCCGGGGTGAAGGCCAGCCCGGCGGCCAGGATCGCGACGCCGTCGGTGGCGTTGCGGGTCAGCGCGACCTCGTCCGGCTCACGGGCGTTGATCAGGCTCGCCAGGGCCTCCCGCGCGCGCTCGTAGGCCGCCGTCGCCGCCGCCTGCCGGTAGTGACCACCGCGCTCATAGTCGGCCTGCGCCGCAAGGTGGCGCTCCAGCACCGGCTCGGCCATGAGCCCGACGGTGCCGGTGTTCAGGTAGGTGACCTCGCCGAGCGCGGGCAACGCCGCGCGGACTGCGTTGAGGTCGTAGCTCGCGGTGCTGACCATGCGTCTCGTGCTCCTCTCCCCCCAGTACCGCGGTTGGCCGCGCGATGCTAGTCCCCGTGCCGTGTCGCTGTCAAGCGACGCGTTGGACGGATGCCCGGGAGCAGCACGACCCCGGAGCGGCGAGCTCATCGCCGTCCCGGGGGCGCCGGGGAAGAGGGAGGGTGGGAGGGAGGAGGGATGACGTCGTGCTATTCGCGGGCCCGGATG
>JASBVL010000056.1 GCA_029961075.1 Sphaerobacter sp. | reverse complement strand
TCAAAGGTCGCCTTCCCTTCACGCGCTTCCAGAGCGTTCAAGAAGCGGCGGCCCGCTCGGCATGAGCGTCGAGGACGCCGCGGCGGCCATCCTCGACATCGTGAATGAGAACATGCACGCGGCGCTCCGGGTGGTGAGCGTCGAGCGCGGCCACGACCCGCGGCGCTTCGGGCTGGTGGCGTTCGGCGGGGCCGGTCCGCTGCACGCCAACGCGCTCGGCCGGCTCATCCGCTCGTGGCCGGTGATCGTGCCGCCCAGCCCGGGGGTCATGAGCGCCTTCGGCTTCCTCACCTCGGACATCCAGAACGAGTTCGCCGAGACGTACCTGCGCATCGCCGAGGAGACCCCCGCCGAGGCGCTGCGCGCCACGGTCGAGCGGCTCATTGCGCAGGCGGACGCCTGGCTCGACAGCGAGGGCGTCGCGGCGCACCAGAAGCGCTTCGACCTCTACGCCGACTGCCGGTACTACCTGCAGAACATCCAGGTGCCCTGCCGCTTCACGCTGGACGAGCTCGTCGACGGCGGCCCCTGCACCTTCCTGCGCGCGGGCTTCGAGCAGGCGCACCGCCAGCGCTACCAGTTCGACCTGCCCGACTCGCCCCTGGAGATCGCCACCATCCGGGTCGTCGGCCGGGGCACGATCACGGGCGTCAGCCTGGTGGAGCCCCCGGAGCGTGCGGCGGGGCCCGACGCCGCCGCGGCGATCCTGCGCCACGGGCGGGTCTACTTCCACGGCGCCTGGGTGGCGACGCCGATCTACCAGCGCGCGCGACTGCGGCCGGGCCACGTCCTCGTCGGCCCAGCGGTGGTCGTCCAGCACGACACGACCACCGTCATTGAGCCGGGCTACCAGGGGTCCGTCGACCGCTTCGGCAACATCCTCATCGAGGAGGCGTAAGCGATGGCGCGGCACGAAGAGCCCCTGCCGGACTTCGTCCGGGAGCACACCATCGACCCCGTCACGCTCGACATCATCGAGAACGCGCTCAAGAACATCCGCTACGAGATGGACCGGGTCCTGGTCACCACCGCGGTCAGCCCGATCATCCGCGAGCAGGCCGACGAGTTCCCCCTGATCGCCGACCGCAAGGGCCGCATGATCGTCGGGCAGTTCGGCAGCCCGGTCGAAACCGTGCTGGCGCACTCGCCCTACCGGGTCGAGGACCTCAAGGACGGCGACGTCATCGCCCTGAACGACCCCTACATGATGGAGGGCTCGACCTCCCACCTGCCGGACATCCTGCTGGTGCGCCCGATCTTCTACGACGGCGACCACATTGGCTACGCGCTCCAGTGGGGCAACCTGATGGACGTGGGCGGGAGCACCGCCGGCAGCATCCCCATCGACGCCCGCTCGATCTACGAGGAGGGCGTGCGCATGCCGCCGGTCAAGCTCTACGACGGCGGCAAGCTCAATGAGGAGGTGCTGCGCTTCTTCTGCCACAACTCGCGCACCCCGCGCGAGACCCGGGCGGACATCATGGCCATCGCCGCCGGGACGGCCGCCGGTGCCCAGCGGGTCAAGGACATCTGCGACCGCTTCGGCAAGGACACCTACCTCGAGGCGTGCGACGCCCTGCTGGACCGCACCCGCCGCAGCGTGATCGAGCTCATCCGCACGCACGTGCCGGAAGGGGAGCGCTTCGCGTTCGAGGACTACACCGACGACGACGGCCTCGGCAACGGGCCGATCAAGCTCAAGCTGACCATGTGGCGGGAGGGCGACACGCTCAACCTCGACTGGACGGGCACCGACCCCCAGGTGCCCGGCCCGGTGAACTTCCTGCTCAACAAGCGGATGTTCCAGATGTTCGCCGGGGTGTTCCTCATCTCCGCCTTCGACCCCACCATCCTGTTCAACGATGGCTACTGCGACGTCATCCAGGTGCACATCCCGGAGGGCAGCGTCCTGAACCCCAAGCCGCCCGCGCCCCTCTCCAACCGGCTGGTGGTCATGGCGCGCCAGTTCGACGTGCTGGGCGCCGTCTATGCCAAGGCGATCGGCTTCAAGGTCTCCGGCTCCTACGGGACGAGCCCGAACTTCGTCTACTCGGGCGTGACGGCGGGCGGCCAGCCGTTCCAGACGATGGAGATCCTCTACGGCGGCATCCCTGCCATCCCGGGCAAGGACGGCCTGGACGGGCACTCCTGGTGGCCCGAGTTCCTCGCCGTCCCCGCCGAGTACATGGAGACCTACTACCCGCTGGTCGTGGAGGAATACCGCGCGCGGCGCGACTCGGGCGGGGCGGGCCAGTTCCGCGGCGGCTGCGGCATCCGCAAGGTGTATCGCTTCCTCGCCGACGGGCGCATCACCTATCAGGACGACCGCTACCACACCGTCCCCTACGGCGTGGACGGTGGCCAGCCCGGTGCGCCGTCCCAGAAGACCCTCGTCCGCGCGAGCGGCGAGGAGGTCTCGCTGCCGTCGAAGGTACGCGACGTGCCAGTGTATGCCGGAGACCGGCTGATCTTCGAGACCGCGGGCGCGGGCGGCGTCGGCGACCCGCTGGCCCGTGATCCGGCGGCCGTTGCCAAGGACGTGCGCTGGGACCTCGTCAGCCGCGAGGCCGCCGCGCGCGACTACGGCGTGATCCTGACGGACGACGGCGCGGTGGACGTGGCCGCGACCGAGGCCCGGCGCGCGGAGCTGCGCCGCACCCGCGGCCCGCTGCTGGACTTCGACCACGGCCCGCTGCCGCCGCTGGAGGAGCAGCGCCGGATCATCGCGGAGACGCGCCGCGCCTTCAACGCGTGGCTCTCGCACGAGCTCGGCGCGGCGCGCCTCAACGGCCGCGCCTGAGCCTGCCCGGCAGCACCATCCGCTCGGGGAGGGCCGTGTGCCCTCCCGCGATCTCCCGTGGTCACATCGGGCGGTGCTCCGTTCGACAAGCCCCGCCCCTGCCGGGGGAGCGCGGCTTCGGCGTGGTCGGGGAGGGCCGTGTGCCCTCCCGGGTGATCGGACGGCTCCGTTCGGGCCACGTCGGTCCCGACCGCGCGACGTTGCACGGCGCTCGGCCTTGTCCGCGTGGCGCTCCGGCGCACCCGGTCCAGGCGAATTGACGTAACGGCACGCGCCGTCGCATGATGTGCCGAAACCTCACCGACCTACCGGGAGTTGAGCCATGCCGCACACACTCGCCGAGAAGATCCTGCTGGCCCACAGCGACGTCGCCGACCTCGCCCCCGGGGACCTCGTCACGGTCCGCTGCGACCTGGTGATGGCCAACGACGTCTCCGGCCCCATCGCCTTCCGCATGATGGAGAAGATGGGCGCCACCAAAGTCTTCGACCCCGCGAAGATCGTGATGTTCGCCGACCACTTCGCCCCGGCCAAGGACGCCCGCTCGGCGGACCTTCAGCGGCAGCTCAAGGCGTGGTCGGAGGCGCACGGCGTGACCCACTACGGGCAGGGACGGGGCGGCATCGAGCACACCGTGCTGGTCGAAGACGGCTGGGTCGTGCCCGGCATGGTCATCGCCGGCGGCGACTCGCACGCCTGCACCTACGGCGCCCTCGGGGCCTTCGGCTCCGGTCTCGGCTCGACCGACATCGCCGCCTGCCTCGTCTTCGGCAGCTTCTGGCAGATGGTGCCGGCGACGATCCAGGTCGAGTTCACCGGCAGCAAGCGCCCCTTCGTGACCGGCAAGGACCTCATCCTGGCCGTGATCGCAGAGCTCGGCGTCGGCGGGGGCACGGGCGCGGTGCTGGAGTTCGTCGGGCCGGCGGTGCCGGCGCTGAGCATCGACGAGCGCCTGGCGGTCGCCAACATGGCGGTGGAGGCCGGCGCCGAGGCCGGGTTCTTCCCGGCCGACGAGGTCACCGCCGCCTACCTGGCCGGGCGCACCGATCGGTCCTGGCAGGCCGCGCGGTCGGACCCGGGCGCGTCGTTCGCCCGCCGGGTGCGGATCGACCTGGACGCCGTGCCGCCGCTCATCGCGCTGCCGCACTCGCCGGGCAACGTGGTGCCGGTGACAGAGGCGGCCGGGCAGCCGATCGATCAGGTCTACATCGGCAACTGCGCCAACGGGACCATCACCGACCTGCGGCAGGCCGCGGCGATCCTGGCCGGCCGCCAGGTGCACCCGCGGGTGCGGGCGATCATCGTGCCGGCCTCGCAGAAGGTCTACCGGCAGGCGCTCGCCGAGGGCCTGCTGGACCAGTTCGTCGCGGCCGGCGCGGTCGTGTCGACCCCCACCTGCGGCGCCTGCTTCGGCGGCCACATGGGCGTGCTGGCGGCCGGCGAGCGCGCCGTGACCACGACCAACCGCAACTTCAAGGGCCGCATGGGCTCGCCCGGGGCGGAGGTGTACCTCGCCAACGCCTACGTCGCCGCCGCGGCGGCCGTCGCCGGGGAGATCGTCGAGCCGAGCGCGGTCGCGGAGGGAGTGCCGGCATGATCCTGGAGGGCAGCGCGGTCGTCATCCGGGAGGACAACGTCGACACCGACGTTCTCTACCCCGGTGCCTACCTGAACCTCGCCGACCCCGAGCAGATGAAGCCCTACCTGTTCGAGGGCCTGGACCCGACCCTGCGCGACCAGCTCCGCGGGGAGACCATCCTGGTCGTGGGCGAGAACTTCGGCACCGGCTCGTCGCGGGAGCACGTGCCGCACGCCATGCTGGCCTGGGGCGTCCGCTGCGTCCTCGGCAAGAGCTTCGCCCGGATCTTCTTCCGCAACTGCATCAACCTGGGGTTGCCCGCCATCGTCTGCCCGGACGCGGTCGCGGCCGCGGAGCCGGGGGCGGTCATCCGCATCGACACCGACGCCGGCGCGGTCACGGTGGGTGCGGCCCCCTTCCGCGCCGCGCCGCTGCCGCCGTTCATGCGTGACATGCTCGCCTCGGGCGGGCTGGTCGACTGGGCCCGCCGGCGACTGGCGCAGGCCGGGTAGCGTCGGCCGCAGGAGCGACGGTCACCGAGCGCCGGCTTCCCGCCGGCTCCCGTCGTCTTCGGGAGCACGGAGGAACCGCGCGGCTCGGCCCGACGGCGGCGCCCCCGCCGCGGGGGCGCCGCCGCTCCCCGGCCGCTATTGGTCCGCGACGGCGGGTACGCTACACTCTGTCCGGCTGTCCCGGCGCGCCGGCTGGCCGGGGTCGTCAGCCGGGGCCGGGGTGCGGGCGGGGCGACTGGTCACCGGCTGCGCCGGTGGGGGCGGCAGCCGCGAGGCGGCCGGCAGGCGGCCGGCGTGTGAGAGCGGAGAGAGGGGGGCATAGGTCCATGGTACTGGCGCGGTTCCTGCCTCGCGATGCGCAGTTCTTCGCCCTCTTCCGCGAGGCCGTCGCCAACGCCGTCGAGACCGCCGAGGTGCTCGCGAACATGCTCGCCACGATGGAGGATGTCGAACGCAAGGCGCGCCGCCTCCGGGACCTCGAGCATCGCGGCGACGAGATCACCCACCGCGTCTTCTCCGCCCTCAACAGCACCTTCGTCACCCCCATCGACCGCGAAGACATCCGCGACCTGGCCAGCCAGCTCGACGACTTCGTCGACTACATCGAGGAAGCGGGCCGGCGCATCTCCCTCTACCGCATCGCTGAGTGCAACGAGCGGGCCGCGCTCTTCGGCAAGGTCCTGTCGGAGCAGGCGCAGATCCTCGCCGAGGCCATCCCGCACCTGGAGCACGCCAAGGAGCGCGACCGCGTGCTGCGCTACACCGTCGAGATCAACCGCCTGGAGAACGAAGCGGACGACGCCCTCAGCCAGGCGCTCGCCGTCCTCTACGATGGCGTCGACGACATTCCCGGCCTGATCAAAGCCATCCGCTGGGGTGAGCTGTACCAGTTGCTCGAAGATGCGACGGATCGGGCGGAGAACGTGGCCAACACGATGGAGGGAATCGTACTGAAGCATGCCTGATCAGGCGCTGATCACGCTCATCATCGTTGTCATCATCGCGCTGATTTTCGACTTCATCAACGGCTTTCACGACACGGCCAATGCCATTGCCACGTCCGTCGCCACGCGGGTGCTGACGCCGGGCAAAGCGGTGAGCATGGCGGCGATCCTCAACGTCGTCGGCGCCATGACGGGCACCGCCGTGGCCAGCACGGTCGGCCGCGGGATCGTGCCCCCGGAGCAGAGCACGCAGCTCCTGGTGATCGCCGCGCTGCTCTCGGCCATCGCCTGGAACCTCCTCACCTGGTACTTTGGCATTCCCTCCAGCTCGAGCCACGCCTTGATCTTCTCGATCGTCGGCGCGGGCGGGGCCGCCGCCGGCTTCGAGTCGATCATCCTCGGCGGCCTGACCCGAACCTTTCAGGGCCTGTTCCTCTCCCCGGTGGTCGGCTTCGCCGGGGCGTTCCTGCTGATGGTGCTGCTCTTCTGGATGTTCGCCCGGGCGCGCCCCCGCCTGGTGAGCCGGCTCTTCGGCCGGCTCCAGGTCCTGTCGGCCGCCTACATGGCCTACAGCCACGGCCTGGGCGATGCCCAGAAGACCATGGGGGTCATCACCATGGCGCTGGCCAGCTACTACGGCTGGACCGGCGACGAGTGGCACGTCCCAACGTGGGTCATCGTCGCGGCCGCGGGCGCCATGGGGCTCGGCACCGCCGTCGGCGGTTGGCGCATCATCGAGACGATGGGCCTGAAGGTGGTCGAGCTGCGGCCGATCCACGGCTTCGCGGCCGAGACGGCCGCGGCGACCGTGATCGAGGTCGCCAGCCGCCTCGGCATCCCGGTGTCGACGACGCACGTCATCTCCTCCGCCATCCTGGGCGTCGGCTCGACGCGGCGGCTTTCGGCGGTGCGCTGGGGGGTGGCCGGGCGGATCGTGAGCGCCTGGGTCGTCACGCTGCCGGCCTGTACCGCGCTCGGCTGGCTGATCTACACCGCGCTGCACCTCGTCACCGGGGCGCGGCGAGGGGGCATACGTCAGGCGTCATGCGGCATACGCGACGCGTGCGCGGTGTTGCGGAGTACGTACTGCGTACTCCGTAATCCGTAGAGGGTTTGGTGCGGGTGCGTGTGCTGTGCTCCGCGGTGCGGCGTGTGGGTCGCTGCCCGCCGGGCCGGTAGTCCGCGTGCGCGATCGGGGCTCGGCCGCGCGGCGCCCGGCGCCCACGCGCACCGCGTACTCACGTCCCCGGGCTCATGAGACGAGGCTGCCTGAAACGACGCGCCCCGCTCCCCGTGTGGGAGCGCGGCCGAACGTGCGGGGTGACCTATGACGCAAGACGCAGTACGCAATACGAAACAGGCACCACGCGTCACGCCTGACGCATCACTCCCTCACCGCCGCTTCTGCATGAGGATGCCGTGCCGGTTCTTGCCGTAGTAGTTGCGCAGGTCGGCGATCGGGATGTAGCCGGCGCGCCGATAGAGCTCCTGCGCACCGGCGTTCTTGTCTTCCACCATGAGGGTGATGTCGCGCGCCCCGAGCACCTCCTCCGCCGTCTGGAGGAGCAGGGCGCCGATGCCGCGGCGGCGGAAGTCGGGGTCGACGCACAGGTTGAGGATGCGCGCGCGGTCGCCGTTGCGGTCGCCGACCACGCAGCCGGCGACGCGCCCGGCGGCCCAGGCGACCAGAATCGCCGCGCGCGGCCAGAGGTAGAGGGCGAAGAGGGTAGCCAGGCCATAGGCCTGGCCCTCGGCGAAGCAGCGACGCTGGAGGGTATGGAGCGCGGCCAGGTCGCGGAGTGCGGCCCAGCGGATCTCCAGCCGCGCTGTTCCCGTATCAATGCTGCGCAGAACCTCGATCGCTCGGCCCGCCACCTTCGTGCTCCCTCTGGCGTCAGGGATGTCACGTCCGGCGCCAGCCGCGACGCGTGTGCCACGCTCGGCGTGCGTGGTGCGTGCCGCGTCAGCCGTCCTCGGGCGGCTGCTCCCCGCCCGAGCCGTCGCTCGCACCGGCCGCGGGGGCCCGGCGGGTCACGCCCCACCCGCGCGCCGCTCGGGCGCTCGCACGATTATAGTCCCTCTCATCCCCGCCATCCCCCTCGTGCCCGGTGACGGGCTGCGCCCCGCGCCGCCGCTGGGCCCGGGCCTGGGAGTAGACCCCGCTGGCGCCGAAGCCGAGCAGGATGGCGGCCAGGAGGACGCGCACGGCCGGCGTGATCGCCGGCCACACCTCCACCACCTCGGCCAGCGCGGCCACCAGCGCCCCGGCGATCATCGCGGCGAGCGTGGCCCAGCGGACGGGCAGCCCCAGCCGCTTCAGCCCCTCGACGACCAGCGGCACCAGGACCACGGCCGGCACGCCCAGCAGCACGATCCCGTTGGCGAAGTCGCTCGCGCCGTTCATGGTCTTCTCCCTTCGTCGTGAGCAGCCCTCACCCCCTGACCCCCTCTCCCAACCTTGGGAGAGGGGGAACATGCTGTGTGATGCCTGTCCCGTGTTGCGTTCTGCGTTCCTCTCCCCTCTCCCAACCTTGGGAGAGGGGCTGGGGGGTGAGGGCCGTCCCCTCCTCATCCCCGCGCCGCCAGCGCGGCGGCGCCGAGTCGCCGGAGCAGCACCTGATAGGGCGGGTCGTTCTCCGGCCACCACTCGAACACGGCGCGCTCGAAGTACTGGACGGTGCGGCCGTCCTCGACGTGCTCCTCCGTCAGGGGATAGCCGAAGATCATCAGCCCGCCGTGCCGCTGCCAGTACTCCCAGAAGGCGCCGCCGACGAAGTGCCCCGTCTCGGCGAAGAAGTGTCCGTAGGCCATGCCGATCGGCCTCCCCTCGCGATACGGCAGGACGAAGTCGGCCATCAGGGTGCCGGGGCAGCTCGTCGGCTGCAGCTCCTGATGGCCCCAGACGGCGCGGCCGTGCCCTCGGGCGCGCCAGGTGTCGCACACCCGACGCAGGGCCGCGAGCTGGGCCGCGGTCGCGTGCTGCTCGCCGCCGACCAGGACCAGCACCGCCAGCGCCTCGGCGTTGACCGGCCAGGCGCCGCAGTGCCAGAGCACCGCCTCGACGTCGCGGCACCAGTAGAGCGTGCCGGCCCGGCCGATCGCCAGGTGGTACATCAGCCCGTCGCCGGCCAGGCGGGTCCCGTTACCCGGGTGCTCGTCCCAGTCCCTGGTCACGTGGTAGCGGGCGGCGGCCTGGAGCACGTCGAGCTCGTCCCGCTCGGCCGGGATGGCCGGGCCGTGATAGTGGACGACGACGCCCCGCTTGCGCGCCAGCGGCACGGTGGCGGCGGGGCCGCCGCGCGGGTTGGTGGCGAGCCGGGCACGGACATCGACCAGCGGCAGGTCCGCGAGGCCGCCCGCGGTCATGGCTACACCTCCTCGAGGGTCAGGGCGACCCAGCCGTCGCCCCACCGCCCGGCGTCGTGCGGCTTGGCGACCTCCTCGCGAATGGCGACGATGCGGGCCGTGTACTCGATGCCGATCCGGTCGTAGTCCAGGTCGCGGAAGGTGACGACGCCGCCGGCGGCCCAGGCGTCCCAGAGGGCGGCGGCGAGGGCGCGGGCGTCGCCGCGGTCCACGCCGCCGTCGCGGCGCACGATCTCGTCCTTGCACTGCACGGCGAAGGACCAGCGCCGCCGCCGCGTCTCCGGGTCGACCGCGGTGTGCTCGGCCCAGACGCCGACGATCACGGGGCACCAGTCGACGATGCCGCTCAGCGTGACGCGCACCTGGAGCCAGCGCGAGCGCGCCGCGGCGGGCAGCCGGCCCGCCAGCGCGTGGGTGCGGCCCTGGTCGCCACGGACGGTCGCTGTGGCAGCGGGGCTCCAGCCCGCCCCGCCGTCGGTGCTGTAGTCGAGGGTGACGGTGACCGGGGTCGCGCTGCCGCGCGGGTCGGGCCAGGCCAGCTCGACGCCGACCAGGCGCCACACCTTCTCGACGTCGCGCATGCCGGCGTCGAGCAGGGAGGTGACCAGGGTCGCGGTGTCGCGCAGGCCGGGAAGGCCCGCCCGGGGCACGAGCTGCCAGATGGCCGTCTGATTGGCGGCCGTCCCGCGGGCGGCCAGCAGGTCCGCGTCGGCGGCGGGGCCGGCGATGTTGACCGGCTGGCGGAACTGGTCGGCCGCGCCGATGCTGGCGTCCAGCAGCCACCAGCCGCGGCCGTCCCAGGCCCAGAGCTCGGTCAGGCCGGTGTGCTCGTCCTCGATGGCGACGACGAGCCAGCGGCCGATGCCGCAGGCGCCGTGGGTGGCCCGGCCGCGCAGGCCGATCGGCACGAACGTGTCGTCGGCCGTGTCGTAGCGGTGGACCTCCTTGCCCAGCCAGGCGTAGAGCACGCCGTTGTGGCCGAGCAGCCAGGCGAGGTCGTCGGGGAAGCCGGTCTGCGGGGCGGTGGTGGCGACGGCGGCGTCGATGCCGGCGGGCGCGGCCTCGACGCGCCAGATGGCGCCGCGGGTGACGACCCACACCTCGCCGGCGAAGGGGGTCATGGCCAGGACCTCGCGATCGAGCGGGAAGGGGGAGTGGGAGCGGAGGTCTTGCCAGGGCTCCCAAAGCTGGAGGTCGGGGCCGTTGGCGATGTTGGCGTAGTTGAGCAGGACGGCGCCGTCGCGCGCGGGGGCGATGCGGGTGGCGTGGTCGGCCACGGCGGAGGTGGTGTAGGCGCCGGTGGTGAGGTCGTAGATGGTGGGCCTGCTGGCGAGGCCGTGGACGAAGGCGGCATGCGAGCGGGTCACGGCGACGCCCAGACAGGGGGCGGCGAGGGCGCGCACGAGCTGCAGGCCGGCGTAGGCGCCGCCGGATGTCGTGACGCGGTAGAGTCCGGTGCCGTTCACCACGTAGGTCGTGCCGGCGTGGACGAAGCTGAAGGTGCGGGCAGCGGGGTCGAAGGGCGTGGTCAGGGTCTCGACCCGGTCCTGCCGGCGCGGGCCGGCCTGGATGCCCTGGCTGTCGAGGGCGGGCCAGGCACCCACGCCGCGCCAGAAGCGGTCGCGCTCCAGTTGCGCGGCCCGCCCGGCGCCGCCGTAGAAGTCGAACAGGCGCACGCGGCCGGTCTGCCCGGCGTCGGGGGCGGCCTGTCGGCGCTCGTAGCTGCCGGCGCGCACCATGTAGCCCTGGCCGGCAATGACGACGTCGTAGGGGGAGCCCACGGTGGCACCTCACTTCTTGGGGCGACCGCCGCCGCCGGGCGTGCGGGCGGCGGGGTCGGGGCGGCTGATGCACTCGGCCCAGACCTCGACGCGGGAGCAGCGGCAGCCGGGGTGCAGGGGGGGCTGGGGGCCGGTGCCGCGGACGAAGCGGCGGCCGTGGAGCGGGCCGCACACGGGGCAGACGCGTTCGTCCTGCACCGTGCGGTACTCGTCCCAGAAGCGCCACTGCTGGCATGGTCGGATCGGTGGGTCGACGGGCAGGTTAGGGTCCTGGCCGCCGGTGCCCGGATCGAAGTTGAGGTAGCGAGCGCGGTCGCCGGGTGGCCGGCTGGCCGGGGATGGTTCGGATGGTGTCATCAATCGGCCCTCACCCCCAACCCCCTCTCCCAACCCGTCGGCTGCGCTCAGGGCAGGCTCTTGGGAGAGGGGGCAGTCCGGAGTACGGCATACGCAGTTGGCAGCACGGTCCCACCGTCCCCCCTCTCCCAGCATTGGGAGAGGGGGCCAGGGGGTGAGGGCGGTCCCCCCTCACCGCCCCCGCGCGTGCCGCGGCCGCCAGTCCTGCTCGTCGAGGACCGCGCAGAGCGCCGCCGAGATCAGCAGGTCGTCGTGGGTGCGGGGGTCGGGGACCGACCAGCTCATCACGCGGTTCGGCCCGGGCCGGACCGCGTAGGTGCAGGCGCGGACCTGCCGCCAGAAGAGCGCGGCGAGCGCGTGTGCCTCGGGATCGGCCGGGGTCGGGGCGTGGTCTTTGAAGCGGCCACTGTCGACCGCGGCGAGGAAGGACCAGCCGAGCTGACTCTTGCTGGCGAGGGAGAAGACGAAGGGGAGCACCACCCGGTCGCCGAGTGATGCGCGGAGGAAACTGGTGAGGCCCGCCCCGACACCGGTCGCATCCACCACGACGTGGCGGGCGCGCCAGACGTGGCGCGCCAGGTCCACGATCTGCGCGTGCAGCGCGGTGTGCTTGACGCCGGTCCAGAGATAGCGCCGCACGACCTCGTAGCGCGGGTGCGCGCCCCCCGCGGCGTCGCCGGGCGCGGGCCGCACCACGCGCACCACCGTCAGCGCGGTGCTGTCGCGGCGCGCGGCCGGGTCGTAGCCGCGGCCCGGGTCGCCTGGCTCCTCTTCCTCCCCGGCGACGTCGAGCAGGAGCGCGTACTCCTCGCCCGGCACGGCGCGGGTCAGCGGCGGGTGGTCGCCCTGCATCTGCTCCTGCCGGCTCGGCGGGAAGAGCCCGCCCTGGCCGTCCAGCTCCCGCAGCTCGTACTCGGTGCGGATGAACGGGTGGTCGGCCCCCAGCAGCGCGATCTGCCGCTCGACGTAGCGGCCGTAGCTCGGCAGCTCGCGGGCGACGACCTCCCAGGGGACGCGAAACAGGCGCTGCCGGCCGTCGGCGGCCTCCAGCGCCGCCAGGTGGCGCATCTGTCGCGCGAGCAGCGTGTCGGCGGTCCAGACCGTCCCCAGGTAGAGGGTCACCGCGTCGGTCGACGCCGCCATCGGCGCGAAGACGCTGTCCCAGCGGTCCGCGAGGATGTCCTGGCACTCGTTGGCGACGAGCAGGAGCGAGGCGGTCTGGCCGCGGGCGTTGCTCTGCGGCCCGGCCGAGACGAAGTGACAGGCGGCCCGCCCGACGCGCACGATCGTGCCGTCTTGCACCCGCGGGCGGAGCCCGAGGGCGCGGGCGCGCTCGCCGGTCAGTCGCTCGACGAGCCGGTCGCGCGCCAGCATACCTTGCGGCCGGAGGGTCGGGAGCGCCACGACCACCGAGCCACCGGCGCGCTGGAAGAGGGTCAGCAGGTAGGCGATGAGCTGCGCCAGCGCCTCGTCTTTCCCCGACTGGCGGGCGAAGACGATGCCGAAGTCGGCCGGGTGGTCGCGGTCGCCCCGGGCGCGGGCGACCACGGCCGTGGCCACCGCCCGCATCGGTGTGACCTGGTAGCGACGTGGGCGGCGCGTGGGGAACAGCGCCTGGGCGAAGGTGACCGGATCGGCGAGCAGCCGCCGCAGCCCCGCGGCGACCACCTGCTCGGTCACCCGGTCACCTCGACGGTTCGAGTGCGCAGGCGGCGCCGCAGCGCGCGCTCCAGCGCCTGGTAGTCCCGCCGCGCTGCCTCCAGCCGTGCCTCGTAGCGCGGCGGCAGCGGCCCGCGCTTCCACTCCTCGCGCGCCCAGTGCTCCAGCGCCCACACCAGGGCGCCGGCCACGATCAGGGTTTCCGCCGGTGGCGGCACCGGGAACGGGTCGTCGTCGGCCGCCGGCAAGGCGCGGCCCGCCG
Source organism: Sphaerobacter sp. (assembly GCA_029961075.1). Lineage (GTDB taxonomy): Bacteria > Chloroflexota > Chloroflexia > Thermomicrobiales > Thermomicrobiaceae > Sphaerobacter. The sequence continues at coordinate 8,986 of JASBVL010000056.1, read as the reverse complement.
CGCCGAGCACGGTGTAGTCCCCGCTCGGCAGCGGCTGGGTGAACCGAAGCGTCTGCCCGAAGCGCTCCCACGCCAGCTCCTCGCCCGCCGCGGCCCGCGCCGCGGCCGCCGCCCGCGGCGGGATTACCCGCCCGGTGGGGGCGATGACCCGGACGACGTGCAGCAGATCCTCCGGCAGCGCAACGGCCGTCGCGCCCGCCGCGACCGTCGCCGTCAGCGTGCGCTCGGCGGGCGCCCAGTGGGTGTACTGCTCCAGCGCCCAGCGCAGGCCCTCGTCCAGCTCGGCATCCGTCCACAGGCCGGCCCCGCCGTCCTCCAGCCACACCCGGAGCCGGTCGCGCAGCTCGCGCACTGTCGGCATGCGTCCCCCCTCACCCCTAGCCCCTCTCCCACAAGGGGAGAGGGGAGGAATACGCAATATGCGCCACTTTCCCCCTCTCCCAACGTTGGGAGAGGGGGTCAGGGGGTGAGGGCCGGTTCCCCCTCCCCCAGCGCGTCCCGCTCCGCCAGCACCCGGGCCCACTCCGCCTCCGGCTCCGGGTCGCCGAGGACGGTCATCGCCGTGCGGCGGCTGTGGATGTGGGCCTGGACCAGGGCCGCCTCGCTGCGGACCAGCGCCGCGCGGTCGCGCGGCAGGATCGGGCCCCAGATGACGGTGCTGTGCCGGGCACCGCCGAAGTCCATCCCGCCGAAGCGCTCCAGCAGGTCCAGCAGCATCGCGTTGCGCCGGCGGTAGACGCTGTCCCAGACGCGCCGCTTGCGCTGGACCTTCTGCACCAGCGGCTGGATCTCCACCTCCAGCGCGGTGCCGGACAGGTTCCGGCCCGAGTCGCCGAAGGCGCTGCGGGGCGTCTCGGCCAGATCGTAGAGGGCGCGGTAGAGCAGCTCGACATAGTCGATGTGCAGCCGCACCCCGCCCCCGCTCAGCATGTCGAGCAGGTAGGCCCTGCTGTCCTCCGGCAGTTCCCAGATCGCCCCCTCGTCGGTCCGGATCCCCTCCGACCCGGCGACGTTCTCCAGCACGACGATGGGGTTGCCCGACACCTGCAGGATCCGGCTGATGACCGTCATGCGCCGGTTGAGCTCCCGGCAGACGTCGATCAGATCGGTGAGGTCGCTCTCGCCCCACAGCGAATGCGGTTTGGCGAGGTTTGGAAAGATGACGTAGGGGATCCAGCCGTAGGGGTTTGGCTCGTCGCGCACGATGACGCCCGCGACCTCGAAGCGGACGCGCTCCCGCGTCCAGTCCTCGACCACGCGGACGGCCCCGGGCCCGGTCCCGGCGTCGATGCCGAACAGCTCGCTCGCCTGGCCGGCCTCGAGCGTGTAGAGCTGGACGACGCGGCGCACCGCGCGCACGTTGTCCGGCTCGGACCAGGCCCAGAGCGTGGCCGGGTCGACCGAGACCACCAACGGCCGGCCGGCGTCCCGGTCCCAGGTCACCTTGAAGGCGCCGTCGCCCAGGACGCTGGCGTCGATCAAGGTCTGCGTGTCGAGCCCGTGCAGGTCCTGCTCGGTCGCCAGCGCGTGCAGCGCGGCCTCGGCCCGGCGGGCCTGCTCCGCGCTGACCCCGGCCAGCGGCGGCACGGAGATGACGACCGGCTCGGGGAAGACGTAGCTGGCCGCCTTGCGCACCAGCGCCCGCGCGTAGTTGATGGTCAACTGCGTCTCGCCGGCGCGCCGCCGCCGATCCCACTGCCGGCCCTCGTAGAAGTCGAGCAGTTCCCGGTAGCGGGTCATGCGGTCGACGTCGTGGGCCTGGACCCAGTCGGCCAGCGTGGCGGGGACGACGGTGCCGCCGATCGGGATGAGCGTCACAGGCGCCTCCTTGGGATGATGCGTGGCGGGTCGGACGTCATACGTCACACGTCATGCGTATTGCATGCTGCGTATTGCGTAGTCCGTACGCCGTGTTCTCCCCTCTCCCCTCGTGGGAGAGGGGCCGGGGGGTGAGGGGACGCAGTACGCACCACGGTTGACGCATGACGCGTGACCCATCACGTCCGCGCCCTCACGCCGCCGCGATGCCCTGGAGCCGGGCCACGCCGAGCTCGCTGAAGAGGGCCAGGCCGGCGTACCACTTGATGCGATGCCGGGTGGCGTCCTTGGTCTCCAGCTCGCCCACGGTCTCGAGCTGGATCCCGCCGTTCTCGATCCCCATCACGCCGGCCGGGCCGAACTTGACGGCGTAGATGCTCGACAGGCCGGTGCCACTGCCGAGGGTCTCGTCGACCCGCACGAAGTCGTCGACGATCAGGGGGATCCCATCGTAGAAGAGCGCGCGGCGCCCGAAGGCATCGACGTCGGCTTCCAGCAGGTTGCCGCTGCTGCGCCGGAGCTGCGAGAGCTGGCGCCGGGTGCGCTTGTGCATCAGGAGCGCGTCGGGGCGGCCCGGCCGGACCAGGTCGATCAGCTCGTCCATCAGGTCGAGGGTCAGCGGGCCGCCGTCGCTGCCGGTGATGATGGTCTGGGCGGGCGGCACGAGCCGGGCCAGCCCGTCGAAGGCCTTGGGGTTGGCGGCGGCGTCGCCGTTGAAGAAGGTGTCGCTGAAGAGGTGGGCGACGGCCTTGGCGCGGCTCTCGATGACGAGCGCCTCGAGATCGTTGGGGTCGGCGTAGGTCTGCTGGAGGAAGTTGTCGATGTCCGCGTCGCCGCCCAGGATCTTGAGCGCCACCGTGACCTGGGTGAACTCGGGCGTGGCCTCCTGCCAGGTATCGCCCACGTCGTAGAACTGGGCGGCGGGCATGGTCCGCTCGCGGCTGTAGGTGAGGGCGGTGCCGGTCACGTTCATGAACGGCAGCAGCGTCAGGACGCCGGACTCCAGGACGATGGTCTCGATGACGCCGCGCAGCAGCACGTCGTTGGTCAGCTTGGCCGCTTCGACCTTGGTGAGTGCCATGGGTTCCTCCTCGCTCCGTATGGCGTATGGCGTATTGCGTATTGCATGTTGCGTGTCGGTAGCTGACGGGTGGCTGCCGCATGACGCATGACGTATGACGGAGTACGCAATACGCGATACGCAGCACGTCTGCCGCATGACGGGTGACGCGTGACGCCTCACCCCCTGCGCCGCCGCAGCCCCTCGGCGATCTTCCCTCTCGGCGAGACTGCCTCGACGTTGGCGATGACGGGCTGCCGTCCTGGCTGGCCGGCCGGGATCCCGGGCGCCGCGGTCGGCTGCTCCCGCAGGCTGGCGACGATCCGGGCGTAGGCCGCCCGGGCCGGTTCGATGCTGGCCATCAGCTCGTCGAAGGTGGCGCCGGTGATCAGGTCCGGCACGACGTCGGGGTGGGCCGCGAGGATCAGCTCGCGGATCCGGCCCAGGTCGAAGCCGTCCCCGCCGCTCGCCGCCTGCGGCGCCTGCGCCGCGCTCGCGCCCTCCGGCGCCTGCTCGATCACGTCATCCGTGCGGTCCATGGTTCCTCCTGTCTCGTGCGTCATGCGTCATGCGTCACGCGTGTACTGCGTACTGCGTATGGCGTATTCCGTGTTTCGTGTTCCGTCAGGCGTCGTCGGCTTGAGCTCACGTCCAAGACCACGTGCGCCTCCTGGAGCACGGAATACGCAGTACGCAGTACGGAACACGCACCACGCATCACGGAACTCGGGTGGCGCATGACGCATGACGGCTGACGCGTCTCACCCCAGCCCTGCCAGCCGCAGCAGCACGTCGACCGCGATCGACCCGACCACCAGGGTGAAGAGCTGGTTGAGCCGTCCCTTGATCTCCCGCAGCTCCGCCGCGAGCTCGTCGACCTGGGCGCGGGTGACGGCGCCGAAGGCGCAGCCCGGCTCGAGGGAGACCGCCTCCCGGCGCCCGGCCCACGTCACCACCTGCCGCAGCGTCGCGCCGCTGCGCAGCGCAGCGCGCCCGGGGTCCTCGCCGCTCATGGCTCACCTCCGAGTCCCAGCTCCAGCAGCACCTGCGTGACGGCCTCGGTCAGCCCCGCCGCCGTCTCCGCGGCGAGCGTCCGCTGGGTGCGGACGGCGCGGACGACCGCGTCGACGATGCGCGGGATGCTGGCCGCCAGCCGGACCGGGTTCTCCTCCTCGGCCAGCACGCGTGCCAGCACCAGGCGCAGCGCGCTGATCTCCTCGGTCAGCGATCCCTCCTGGCCCGACTGCGTCAGCAGCTCGGTCACCCGCCGCTCGATCAGGTCGTGAAACGCCGGCGGCAGCACCGTGGAGTCCTCCCGCGCCGGCCCCGCCCGGACGCGGGTCGGATCGTGCATCCGGCAGTACTCCCGCCCGCGCAGGGCCCAGGCGCGGCACCCAGGCCGTGCGCAGCGTCGTCCCTGTCCCACCGCTCGCTCCTCAGCATTCGGCTTCCATTCGGTCCCGTCTACTCATGCGAACACACTGGCGGCCTGGAAAAAGAACAAATGTTCTGATTCGTGGTCCGGCGGGATGGCCAGGGCGGCGCGAGCGGCCCGGGGTTCCGTTCGCGCCCGGCGGCGGGTACGCTGGTCACGGTGGCCGACCGGCTCCGGGTGGGAGGTGACGAATGGCGAGGCAGGCGATCAGCATCACGGCGCCGCTCGACGCGGCGACGGCGGCCCGCCTGCGCGCGGGGGACGCGGTGCTCATCAGCGGCACGCTCCTGACGGCGCGGGACGCCGCCCATCAGCGGCTGGCCGCGGCGCTGGCCAGCGGCGAGCCGCTCCCCGTGGACCTGCGCGATCAGGTCATCTACTACGTCGGCCCGGCCCCGGCTCGGCCGGGGGCGGTCATCGGCTCGGCCGGGCCCACCACCAGCGGGCGGATGGACCCCTACACCCCCGCGCTGCTGGCCGCCGGCCTGCGCGGCATGATCGGCAAGGGGCACCGCTCCCCGGAGGTGCGCGCGGCGATCGTGCAGCACGGCGCGGTCTACTTCGCGGCGGTCGGCGGTGCCGGGGCGTTGCTGGCCCGCCGCATCACCGCGGCCGAGGTCGTCGCCTACCCGGACCTCGGTCCGGAGGCGATCTACCGCCTCACCGTGGTCGACTTCCCGGCGATCGTCGTCAACGACTGCCACGGCGGCGACCTGTACGCCGACGCGCCGAGCCGATACGGGGAGTGAGGCGTCAGGCGTCAGGCGTGATCCGCGGTGGGTGGTGCGTGCTGCGTACTGCGTGGTGGGCGTGCGTGGTCCGTCTTCGACTGCCCTGGTGCGGTCAGGCGGGCGGCTCCGTCCGAGTCGAAGGATCTCCCGATGATGCGGCAAGAGATCCTGCGCTGCGCTCCGTGCTCTGGCTCTCCCGTGGTGTGTCCGGTGGGCCGTTCTGGTCGGGGCGGGTCTGGTGTCGCACGGAGCCGCCCGTGGTGGCCGCTGTGCCGGGTCGGGCGGTACTCCGTTCGACACGCCCCGCCCCGACCGCACGAGCCCGCTCGTCGTCTTCAGGTAGGGGAGGGCCTGGTGCCCTCCCGCCGTGGTTCCTGCGTGGCGATGCGGGCGGCGCTCCGTCCGACAGGCCTCGCCGTGACCAGACGACCGACGCGGGCGGCAACGGATGCCCGGGGCTGATGGACTTCGACGCAATCGTCTGGTATTTGCGCCGGACCGGGCCCGGGCACAAGCCACCACCGGCGCCCCCCGGCCGCTCATAGCGCATACCCTGTGCCCCGTGCTCAGCCGGCGAGGGACGATCACAGGGTCCGTCGGACAGCGTCGCCAACGTCCATCAGCCGGCTGAAATGCGCTTCACGCCCCGCGTGCCCCAGCGACACGCATTGCTCAGCACGCCACACCGATCACGAGCCACGCCTGACGCGTGACGCCTGACGCCATCCGCCTCAGTCGCGCGTGTACTCCGCGGTCACCACCGTGTGCAGGCCGCCGCGGACGTTGAAGTCGCCGATGACCGTCGCCCGGCGCGGCGCCACGGCGGCGACCAGGTCGTCGAGGATCTGGTTGGTGACCTTCTCGTGGAAGGCCCCCTCGTTGCGGTACGACCAGAGGTACAGCTTGAGCGACTTCAGCTCCACGATCCGCTGGTCCGGCACGTAGCGGATGGTGATGGTGGCGAAGTCGGGCTGGCCGGTGACCGGACAGACGCAGGTGAACTCCGGCGTTGAGATCTCGATCTCATAGTCCCGCTCTGGCTTGGGATTCGGGACGGTCTCCAGGGTCTTGCTGGGCTGGGTGGGCATGAGTGTGCCTGCCTCCTGGTTGCGCTGGTCGTTGTGCTGCCCGGGAACTCCCGGGGCGCTCCTGCTTGGGGAAGTATACGTGTGACCGGCGGGGTACCGGGCGGCACGGGACCTTGACGCGCACGCCCTCGCTGGGCGATGCTCTACGGCGCGGTGGCGGCGCGGGTGGGGCCGTGCCGGGCGCCGCTGGAAGGAACGCTGGAGGGAAGATGCAGGGGTTTGAGCCACATCGCCTCACACCGCAGGAGCGACGCATCGTCCTGGCCGTGCTGGCGCTGGCGCTGATCGCGCTGGCGTGCTGGATCACGGTCGTGGTCCTGATGCTGCCCGATCCCAGCCACGGCACGTTCATCGCTCCGTAGCCGGCCGTGCGGTCGACGGCGCGGGGCTCACCCGTTGTCGCGGGTTTCCGGGCGAGCCGTGAGCGCGTGCGCCACGCTGTCGAGGAGTTGATCGATCCCGAACGGCTTGGCGATGAACTCCCGGCAGCCCAGCGCGCGCGCTTGCTCCCCGATCCCCGGGCGCACGTCAGCGCTGATCGCGATGATCGGGAGCGCGGCAAAGCGCGGGTGGTGGCGGAGTTCGCGGAGAATCTCCAGCCCGCTCCGGTTGGGCAGGAGCAGGTCGAGCAGGAGCAGGTCGGGCTGGGCCTCGTCGATGCGCCGCATCACCTGCTCCCCGTCGGCTTCGGTGACCACGCGATAGCCGCCAAAGTCGGTCAGCGTGCTGGCGATCACCTCGCTGTTCGACAGATCGTCTTCGGCCACTAAGATCAGCGGGGGCGCCGCAGGCTGGTCCATCGCTGTCCCTCACTCTGCCCAGGTGCGGCGCCGGCTGCGCTGCGCCGGGCGAGGTCTCGCCCTTGCCCCCGGTCGCAGGCAGCACCCGCCCTACGCGGGGCACGCGCTCATACCTGCGACCGGCCCTGTGTCGCTCCTCTGACTGCCGCGACGATCGATACCTTTCACTTAGCACGAAAGCGGGAAAAAATCCAGAGCGGTTTGGCCACGACCGCAACACCCCCAGCATGGGGCGCTGCGGCCGTGGCGGGGCGGGGACCGGCGTGCGCGGGGTCAGGCCGTCGCCGTGCCCGCGGTCGGAATGGCGGCGTGCCAGCGCAGATTGGGGATGACGTGCTCCCCAAAGGCGCGGATGAACGCCTCCTGGTTCCGGCCGACGTTGTGGACGTAGACCTCGGTGAAGCCCAGGTCGATGTAGTGCTGGATGTGCGCCCGGTGCGCGTCGAGGTCGGCCGACATGAAGACGCGGCCGGTGAAGTGCTCGGGCCGCACCAGCTTCGCCATCGCCGCGAAGTGCTCCGGGTCGCGGATGTCCTGCTTCGGGAAGTTCATCCCGCCGTTGGGCCACTCCCGGACCGCCTGCTCCACCGCGGCCTCATCGCTCTCGGCCCAGGAGACGTGGAGTTGGATCATGCGCGGCAGCGTCGCCGGGTCCTTGCCGGCCTCGCGCGCGCCCTTCTCGAAGCGCTCGAGCAGCATCTTGATCTTCTCGTCGGCCGCGCCGACGGTGATGATCCCATCGCAGAGCCGGCCGGTCCGCTCGCTCATGATCGGCCCCGAGGTGGCCACCAGGATCGGCGGCGGCGTGGCCGGCAGCGTCCACAGCCGGGCCGTCTCCATCTTGATGTGCTTGCCCCAGTACTTCACCGGCTTCCCGGTGAAGAGCTTGCGGATCACCTCGATCGACTCGAGCAGGCGCTCCAGCCGCTGGGGCGGCTCCGGCCAGTACTCGGCGACGATATGCTCGTTCAGCGCCTCGCCCGCGCCCAGGCCGAGCCAGAACCGCCCGGGGAACATCGCCTCGAGCGTCGCCGCCGCCTGGGCGATGATGGCGGGGTGGTAGCGATAACCCGGCGGTGTCACCCCCGTGCCGAAGCGCAGGTTGGTCGTGGCGCCGAGCGCGCCGAGCCAGGACCAGACGAAGGCGCTCTGGCCCTGCTCCGGCGTCCAGGGCTGGAAGTGGTCGGATGCCATCACCGAGTCGAACCCGACCTGCTCGGCGAGCTGACACCAGCGCAGCAGATCGGTCGGGTGGAACTGCTCGAACATCGCGGCGTAGCCAAGTCGGCCCATCCCGGTCTACCCCTCTCTACCCATACCGGCGGTGCCTCGTCGCGGCACCAGCGGCATCACCGCATACCGGGAACCATAGCCGGATCCCCCGATGATGCCAACGTCGGCGCGGCGCAGGGATTCCCCCGCAAACGTGAACGCCCCCTGACGGGGCTCTCCCGCCAGGGGGCGATGCGTTCCGCGAGGCTCGGCCAGCCGTCAGCGAATGTCGAGCAACCGCAGGCGGCGGATGCGCCGCAGGATCGGCTCATCCTGCGACCTGGTCTCCGGCGCGCGCTCCACGCGCTCCTCGCGCGCGGCAGCCTGCGCCAGCGACTCGTGCAGCCGGCTGGGAACCGGCACCGCCCGAATCACCGGCCGGCCGTCCTGATTGATCACGCTGTAGCGAACGGAGGTCTGCACTGCGCACCACCTTTCTAGGCCGTGATCGGCACAAGAATCCCCCGGCTGAGCCGGGGGCGTGATACGCAGCGTCACGTTGGCCCCGGTCAGCCGCTGGGAATGATCAGTTCCTTGTGCGTACTACCAGGTTCCAACGCTAACCCCTTCACGAGGCCGAGTGCGGCGCTACGATCCGCCCCCGAAGGGGCCGCCGCACACCGTGTGCTCGGGACGCGCCGCGTCCCGAGCCCGTTAACGCTAACACGCGCGTGCCGAACCGTCAAGGTGCGCGATCCTGCCCCCTTGACGGAGGGCGGGCCGCGGCCTATCATCTCCGGCACAAGTGAATAGCGCCGACGCTCATCAAGAGTGGTGGAGGG
>JASBVL010000055.1 GCA_029961075.1 Sphaerobacter sp. | reverse complement strand
GACCGACCGCGGGATCGTCGTGCTCGAGTGAGGCCCGTCGCGGGCTGGCCGCCACTGGTCATCATCTTGCTTCGCTGCGGCGGACCGGTGGCCCGGAAGGATGCACCATGGTCAGCCCAGATCAGGTGGCTGCCCGCCGTCAACTGTTGGAGCAACTCCGGCTCGAACTCCTGGCGGCGCCCGAGCTGGCCACCTACTGCGGCGCGAAGCGGCCGGTGTGCGGCGAGGGCAACCCGGCGGCCGGTGTCGTGCTCGTCGGGGAGGCCCCCGGCGGCCGGGAGGATCGCCTCGGCCGCCCCTTCGTCGGCCCGGCCGGGCAGATCCTGGCCGAGGCCCTGGCTGATGCCGGCATCCGCCGCGACGAGGTCTGGATCACCAACGTGGTGAAGTGCCGGCCCACCATCGAGGGGGTCGGTGGGCGACTCCGCAATCGGACCCCGACGCCGGCCGAGGTTGCCTGGTTCCGCCCCTGGCTGCTGCGGGAGCTCGACATCGTGCGCCCGCGCGCGATCGTCTGCCTGGGCGCCACCGCGGGCAGCGGCGTCCTCCAGCGCCCGGTCAAGATCACGCGCGAGCGTGGCACCTGGGTCGAGGGCCCAGGCGGCACCCCGACGCTGGTGACCTACCACCCAGCCTATCTGCTCCGGCGATCTGAGGATCGGGAAACCCGCTACGCCGAATTCGTCGCGGATCTGCGCCTGGCGGCTGCGCGGGCGGCCAGCGGCGAGGGTGGCGGGCCGGGCTGAGCGGCTGCGTCGAAGGCGTCAGGCCAGCGATGGCTGCTCCGGCACCGAGATGTCGACCTCGATCCGCTCCATGCCATCCACCCAGTGGGAGCGCACCGGGAGCCCCAGATCCCGGAGCAGATTGATCATGCGCACGTTTTCCGGCAGCACCAGCGCGTACATCGAGCGGTACCCCCGCCGGCGCGCGGCGGCGATCAGCAGGCGCGTCAGGGCGAAGCCCACCCCCCGCCCCTGCCAGCGGTCCTCGACGATGACGGCGTACTCGCCGGTGTTCGTACCCGCTTCGCGGTCGAAGCGCACCACGCCGATGATCTCATCCGGCTCGTCCGGATCCAGCGCGATGAACGCGAAGCGATCATGCCCATCGACGTGCGTGAAGTAGCGGGCGCGCTCGTCACTCAGTTCGGGGACGACGCCGAAGAACCGGAGATAGATCGAGCGTTCGCTGAGGCGCCGGTGGAAGCGCTGCAGCGCGCGCATGTCGTGTGGCTGGATCGGGCGGGCGACCACGCGCGTCCCGTCGGGGAGGGTGAGGGTGGTTTGCTCCAGCGCCTTGGCGTCGGGTCCCATGGGGCCGCCGTTCCGGATGTGGTGCGTCGACGTGCGGCGGCGCGGCCGCGTCGGAGCGACCTCGGTCGCGCTGCTCCTAGCCTAGCGGGTGGCTGGGTGGGGCGCAAGCCCGGGGGCGTCGCCCATGCCTACTGCCGACCGCGCGCGCCCGGCGGCGGGCCGCCGTCGCCGAACCAGAGCCTGCTAGCGCCGATCTGGCTGCCGTCCGGCCGGAGATAGCGGACCGTTACCTGGTCGTCGGGCTGCGGGGCGAGGTGACCGGCGCGAAGACGAGGCAGCACCGCCGGCGGCGCGGCGCTCATGCACCGTGCCATCCGTCATCTCCACGCGGATCGCCCGCCATCCGGTCCGGCGCCGAGCCCGCCGACGCACACAGAGCACCCGCTCGCGACCATGCATCCGCCGGCCTGGTCGCGCCGCCCGGGCGGGATCTTGCCGGACGAGGCGCCCGCCGGCCGCCACTGCGTCTCACCGGGCGGACGGATCGCTTCGACGAACAGCGAGAACAACGCACCGCTCTGCTTGACCTGGACCCCGGCAGAACAGGCCGTCCCGCGCAGGTCAGGGGCGGCGGTCACGATGTCGTACCAGGCGCATGGTCACCTGGCCGGACGATACCGGCGCGGCGAGCCGCTGCTCGGGCAGCAGCCCAGGGTCGGTCCACACGCGATCCATCGCCGCGGCCGCGATCTGGTGGAGGTCGGGGTGCGGGCCGTGCGCCCCCGGTGCGTCATCGCCGCTGCCTCTGTGTGTGACACCGCAGTGGTGTCTGCTGAAAACCCCGATAGCCTGATGGTCACCCCACAATCAAGACGCGGCGCGGCCCGGTCGGCAACAGGGGCGGTCACGACGCGAGCCGTGTTGGCCCAGGCGGGAACCGACCTCCAGCGCGCCGGCGGCAGACTGTGTTGGCGTCGCGGGTGGCGGTGGTGAACCCAGGGGGCGATTCGGGAGCTGGACCACTGATCGGTGCCGATGGCACGCCGCAGGCGCGCCATCGGGCGATCTCCTGCCTAGATGGCGCTGCGTCTGGTGCTTACGGGCGTGTCATCGGGTGGCCGGACAGCCGCCGCCGTGGTAAACTCGTTATACTTACGTGTGTCTGGCGCCGTAGCCAAGTGGTAAGGCAGGAGTCTGCAAAACTCTGATTCGGCGGTTCGAATCCGCCCGGCGCCTCCCAACCTGGCTCATGCGGGCATGTCGCCGTCACCGGCCTCCGCGGCCGGTTTTTTCGTGCCTGGGTGGTGGCGCGGCTCGGTTTTCGCGAGTGGGTGAGCCACGGCGGGTGAGCGAAGGGAGGCACGGGTGCAGCCAGAGGCGGTGGTGCGCAGCGAGCGGCCGTTCAGCGGCCGCCTGATTCGGGTTCGGGTCGACACGGTGCGGCTGGCGGACGGGAGCGAACGGCAGCGGGAGGTGGTGGAGCATCCGGGCGCGGTGGGGATCCTCCCGGTGCTGAACGACGGGGCGCTGGTGCTGGTGCGGCAGTACCGACACGCGGTCGGGCGGACGTTGCTGGAGATCCCGGCCGGGACGCGCGAACCGGGGGAGGACGCGGAGGCGTGCGCACACCGGGAGCTGGCGGAGGAGACCGGCTATCGCGCGGGTGAGCTGCGGGAGCTGGTGCGGTTCTACGTCAGCCCCGGGTGGGCCGATGAGGAGCTGATCGTCTACCTCGCGGACGACCTGGAGCCGGGCAGCGCCCACCCGGCGGAGGATGAGCGCCTGTCGCTGGTCGAGGTGCGGCCCGAGGAGGTGGGCCGGCTGATCCGCCAGGGCCAGATCGCCGATTCGAAGACCATCGTGGCGCTGCTGGCCTACCTCGGGCTGCCGCTGGGGCAGCTCTGGGCCGGGTGAGCGGCGCGGCACGGTCTCACAGCGGAGGGCCGCCCGGTCGCCGTGCCAGCTCGGCGAGGTGCTCCCACTCGTGCTCCAGCAGCCGGCGCACCGCCTTGCGGACCGACGTGGGCCCCGATGAGCGCTGCCGGACGGTGGCCCGCTCGTCGTCGGTGGTGGCGCGGAGTCGCTCGACCGCCTGGGCGCAGCTCCGGCGCAGTGCGTCGGGGAGGCTCAGCTCGCGGCGCTCGGCGGCGCCCTGGATCGCGCTGAAGCCGCGGGCGCTCCCGAGCGCGGCGCTGAGATAGCCGCCGGTGGCGCCGAGGACGTGGAGAAGCACCGCCCGGCCGGTGCGCCCCCCTTCGGCAGGCGGCGCGTCGAGCTGCGCCTCAGTCTGGGTGGTGGCCCAGACGGCCAGGGTCTCACGCATCCAGCGGAAGCGCCGTAGCAGCGCCTCCAGCTCCTCGGCGCTGATCGGCTCGAGGTCCGGGCCGAAGACGATGGCCGGCGAGCCGTTGCCGATCCACAGGCCCTCGGTGACGTGCTCGATGACCTCGGTGGTGATGGGCTCGTCGGCGGCTACCGGCTCGCCGTGACGTTGGAGGAACCGGAGATAGGCGCGGATGGCGTCCGGGCTGGCGGCGAGCGCGGCGTCGGTGGTGGGGCCGGTCGCCACGCAGCCGAGCAGGTCGAGCACGTGGACCATCGTCTTCCGGCGTCGCGGGCCGGACTCGAGGTACAGACCGTAGGTAGCCATCGCGGCGGGGCTCCCTCCTAGTCAGCGGTCGGAGCGCGGCGGCTGGCGCGCCCCCGTCTCAGCCGGCTCGGGCGTCACGCCAGGGTGATGTCGAGCGGGTACTGCGCCGCCGATCCATGCCGGGCGACGACTTCGCCCTCGACCTGCAGCCCGCCCAGCGCGCCGGTGCCGGAGCCGGGCACGACGGACCAGGTGGCCGTCGCGGTGCTCGAGGACGAAGCTCCCGGTGCGGTCAACGATGCGGCCGACCACGTGCTCCAGGCCGACGAAGGTCGCGGACTCGTCATCATGGTAGACCATGAGATACTCCAGCGTCCCTGTTCCTTCGATGTCGCCGTGGAACACGTTGGTGACGCTGGCGCGGGCCAGCTTCGGCCTGCCCTCGATCTGGCTGAAGACCTGCTCCTCCCAGGACGTGCCTTCGACGTGACCCGTCGCGTGGAGCCGCATCCGGGCTGCTCCCTTCATGTCGACCCGCGGTGCCGCCCCGACCGCCTCCGGGCCACCGTCATTGTCCCCGCCATACCTGTCAGGCTGTGTCAGGATCTGCAGTAGACTTCCGGGCTTGCGTGCGAGTCGCCTGGTGTCCATCCTGCTAATCCTGCAATCCCGCGGCCGGATGGCCGCCCGGGAGCTGGCGGCGGCGCTCGAGGTGTCGGTGCGGACCGTCTACCGCGACATCGAGGCGCTGTCGGCGGCGGGGGTGCCGGTGTACGCGGACCGCGGGCTTCGACCTGGCCGCGCACTGGCGCGACTGGCTGGAGCAGTTCCCTGAGCGGCTGTTCCGTGCCCAGGCCACGGAGCGGCTCTCGGCCCGCGGGCGGGAGCGACTGCCCTTCCTGCTCGGCTCGGCGGTCGCGCGGGCCGCGCTGGCAGGTGCAGGCCCGCCCGACGCGCACGGCTGGACGCAGGTGGTGCTGCCGATCGAGTCCGTCGAGCACGCCCTGGTGGACCTGCTCCGGCTTGGGCGGACGTCGAGGTGGTGGCGCCGTCGGCCCTGCGACGGCGGATGGCGGAGACGGTGCGGGCGCTGGCGCGCCGCTACGATCGGGATCCCCGTTAGACAGAACTTGCCCCACCCCACTACCGGACGCACACGTGCGGCTTCCAGATCTACCGACCGGGTGCTTGGTTCAACATTGGCCGGTCGGCAGGTCCTTTACAAGTGTACGTACACATGGTACACTCGGAATGGGTGTACGTACGCATGCAGAGACCGGTGAGGGAGTTCCGCCCACCGCCGAAGGTCCTCTCTGCGCGGTACGAATGGTCTGGGTACAACCTACCGGATTTACTCATAGAGGCTGGTAGGTGCGTCGACTAGAGTAGCGTTAGGGGACCGAGATCGGGACGAAGGGACCCGCGCGGGGTCGATTCGGGAGCCGCCGAGGCGGTGTCCTTAACACAGCGGGGAGGTCAGAGTGGAACGCAAGCGAAGCAGCGGGTACCCCCGTACCGTCCTGATTGTGGACGATCATCCCCTCTTTCGGCAGGGGCTGCGGCGCTTGATCGAAGAGAGCACCGCCTTCAAGGTGGTCGCCGAGGCGGCGAGCGGGCACCAGGCCATCCGCGAGGCCGACATCCACCGGCCGCACCTGGCACTGATCGATATCCAGTTGCCCGGTGTGACGGGGCTCAATGTGGCGCGCATCCTGAAGAAGCAGCACCCGTCGATGCAGATCGTCATCCTGTCGATGCACGTTGATGATGAGCGGCTGTTCGAAGCCGTGCGCGCCGGAGCCTCCGCGTTCCTGACCAAGGACATCGAAGCGCAGGAGTTGATCGCGGCGCTCGAACGGGTGGCCGAAGGCGAGCAGATCATCAACCTCGCGGTGATGTCGCGTCCGGAGTTGGCGGGGCGGGTGCTGGCCGAGTTCCGGCAGCTCACCGGCGAGGAGAACGAGGGCGCGTCTGCCGACGCGAAGCGCCTGCCGCTCTCGGTCCGCGAGGTGGAGGTGCTGGACTGCGTCGCGCAGGGCCTGTCCAACAAGGAGATCGCCGAGGCCTTGTTTATCACCGAGCAGACGGTGAAGAACCACATGACCTCGGTGCTGCGCAAGCTGCAGGTCAACGACCGGGTGCAGGCGGTGCTCTGCGCCGTGCGCCACGGCTGGATTGAGATCGGCCCGCCCCCGACCGCCGGCAGCGGGCGGGAGGTCGGCGCCGCCTAGCTCACGGGTGCCCGGCACCCCGGCCCTGTCACCGGCCGGCGTCGTGCCCCGCGTCCCGGTGGGACGGTGTCTCACGCAGCGCGATGTCGCGGCGGTAGTACATGTCGGCGAAGGTGACGCGGCCGGCAGCCTCGTAGACCCGCTCCCGCGCCTCGGCGAAGTCCTGGCCGCGCGCGACGAGCGTCAGCACCCGCCCGCTAGCCGTGACGACAGCCCCGTCGTCACCGACTGCGGTGCCGGCGTGGAAGGCGATGACCCCCTCGGGCAGGGAATCGAGCCCCTCGATGCGATGGCCGGTGGTGTAGGACCCGGGGTAGCCGCCGGAGGCCAGCACCAGCCCGACGCAGGCGCCGGGGTGCCAGCGCGGCGCCGGCACATCGCCCAGGTGCCCGCGCGCGGCCGCGTCGAGGAGCGTGGCCAGGTCACCGTCGAGCAGGGGCAGGACGACCTGCGTCTCGGGATCGCCCATACGGCAGTTGAACTCCAGGACCTTCGGTCCGTCGGCGGTCAAGATGAGGCCGGCGTAGAGGATGCCGCGGTAGATGATGCCGCGGCGCCGCATCTCCGCGACCGTTGGCCGGATGATGCGGTCGACGATCTCTCGCACCAGTGCGGGGCCAACCGCGGGGACCGGCGCGTAGGCACCCATCCCCCCGGTGTTCGGGCCGCGATCTCCATCGCCGACACGCTTGTAGTCGCAGGCAGGC
>JASBVL010000054.1 GCA_029961075.1 Sphaerobacter sp. | reverse complement strand
CGCGCGGCCGGGATGACGGAGAGCGCCATGAACGACAGGAGACCGAAGGGCGCCGGTACCGTGCTGCCGAGCGCGCGGGCCGCCTCCTCCAGCCGGTCGTGCTCCGCGACGACCTCCTCGAGCGGGCGCGGCGACAAGATCCCGGCCACCGGCAGCGCCAGGGCCTCCAGCACGCGTCCGTCCGCCACGGCGACCAGACCGCCCTGCAGGGCAGCGACCGCCTCGATGGCGACGATGAGGTCGTCGTCGTTGGTCCCGACCGCGACAATGTTGTGCGCGTCGTGGGCGATAGACGAGGCCAGCGCGCCGCGCTTCAGGCCGAAGCCGTTCACCAGCCCGACGCCGACGCGCCCGGTCAAGTGGTGCCGCTCGACCACCACCAGCTTGAGCAGGTCCCGCTCGACGTCGGGCACGGCGACGCCATCGCGCACGGTCGGGCGCACCGTGAGCTTCCGGGTCACGATCTGCCCCGGGATGGCGCCGACCGCAGTCATCTCCTCCTCGGCCGGGAGGCGAATCGCCTCGGGAGTCAGCGAGCCGATCCGGACGGTGTTCAACAGCACGTCCGGAATGGGCGCGGAGATGTCGAACTCGGGCCGCCCGTCCACCGCCACCACCGCTCCGCCGAAGAGCACGAGCCGCGGGCGGATGTCCTCCAGGCGCTCGAAGACGACGAGGTTCGCCTGGTAGCCCGGCGCGACCAGGCCATAGCCGGGCAACCGCCAGTACTCCGCCGTGTTCAGCGTGGCCATGCGGATGGCCCGGATCGGGTCGAGGCCCGCCTGGATGGCCATCCGGAGCACCGCGTCCATGTGCCCGTCGCGGAGCAGGGTGGCGCAGTCGCGATCGTCGCTGGCGAAGCAGCAGCGCGGGTAGGTGTGGTCGTCGACCAGCGGGAGGAGCTCGAGCAGGTTGTGCTCGGTCGAGCCCTCGCGGATCATGATCGTCATCCCGCGCCGCAGCTTCTCCCGCGCCTCCTCCAGCGCGACCGACTCATGGTCGGAGGTCATCCCGGAGCCGATGTAGGCGTTCAGGGCCTTGCCGCGCACCCCCGGGGCGTGGCCGTCGCGCCGCGGCGCCGGGAGCGTCAGCTCGGCGAAGATCTGCGGGTCCCCCGCCAGCACGCCCGGGAAGTTCATCATCTCGCCCAGACCGACCACCCGCGGCAGTTGCAGCGCCTCCGCGATGGCCTCGGGCGTCATCACCGCGCCCGAACTCTCCATCGGGCTGGCGGGAACGCACGAGGGGACGGTGAAGAACATCCCCAAGGGGAGATTCTCCGAGGACTCCATCAGCGCCCGGATACCCGCCACCCCGGCGACGTTCGCGATCTCGTGGGGATCCGTGACCACGGCGCCGGTGCCGTGCGGCACCACCGCGCGGGCGAACTGGTCGACCCAGAGGAGCGAGCTCTCGACGTGCACGTGCCCATCGATGAACGACGGCGCGAGGTAATCCCCCGACAGGTCGATCGTCTCGTCCGCCTCCGTGTAGTCACCGATCCCGGCGATCCGGCCGTCCACGATCGCGACGTTCACCCGCTCGATCTCGCCCGAGGCGACGTTGACCAGCCGGGCGTTCTCGAGCAGGAGGTCGGCCGGCTCCTGCCCCTGCGCGACGGCGAGGAAGCGCTGCCAGCGCTCCACCATCGGTGACTCCCTTCACCTCATGTCCGGCGCGGTCGCAGCCGCTGCCCGGGCGCCTACTCCATCAGACGTGCCTCGACCTCGCCAATGACCGCATTCAGACGCGCCAGCCGCTCCTTGGCGATCCGGCCGATCTCATCCCGCAGCGCGAACGGGACCTGGCACCGCAGGCGCACCCCGACGCCATGCAGACCCTCGTCCCACCAGACGTCCTGAGCCGGCTCGAGCAGGCCCCGGGCGATGGCCGGGAGGGACACGCGCGCGAGCCGCTCCCGGGCCTCGCGGCGCCGCTCGTTCTCGTCATCCATGAAGAGCCCGGGCGACGTGTCCCAGACATCCAGCTCGTATCCGTCATCGCCGACGCGCACGTCGACGTGGCCCTCGTCCGTGTCGCAGGCCACTGACCAACGGTTCTCCGCGTCCAAGGTGGTGTACGCGTAGAAGCCCGCCGCGCGCAGCACCGCCGCGACGGGCTCGAGCACCGCCCGCGGGTCGGACACGTCGCGGCGCGCCTCCCAGCCGTTCGCCCCCTGAGTCACTCCGTCTCCTCGTCTCGGCCATCCGGGGCGGCGTCCGCATCCCCGAGCAGGTGTCGGGCGACGCCGACCAGCATCCGCGCCAGCCGTGCGGTCTCGGGCCCGACATCCTCACGCACGTGGAGCTCGACGCCGGGTGTCACCTCCCAGCGCCGCCACACCGTCGCCGGCCCGCTCTCGCGCCCGATCGCGGGCGGCTCACCGAGGCGGGCGCGGATCTCATCCAACCCCAGATTCGCCTCGCGCAGCGCCTGGATCTGCCGCAGGCGCTCCAGGTGGATGCGGCCGTAATGGGCCGCGCGCCCGCGACCGATCGGGGCGGGGAGCAGTCCCTGCGCGATGTAGTAGCGCACCCGCCGGGGCGGAACCCCGCTCCGCTCCGCAAGCTGGTGGATGGTCATCGCGTCGGATGCCAGCTCGCGCTCGCCGGTTCTCGCGCTCCCACTTCCGCTCATCCGCGGCCCCCTTGCTTGGCCTATGATACGGAATCCGGGCGCGCCGTGCGGCCTGTAAGTTGCGACGAGCCGTCTTAGCGGAACCACACGCAGGAGGAGGCGCAGTGATGACAACCCGCTCCGACGCACAGCTTCAGGCACAGCTTCAGCGACTCATCTCGGAGGCCGGGCTCACGATCGACGTGTCGGTGCACGACGGCGTGGCCCAGCTCGTGGGGCGCGTCACCTCGCAGGAGCTGCGTCAGGCAGCCCTCGATCTCGCCACCATGGTGGACGGCATCCGCGCAGTGGACGACCAGATCGAGTTCGAGGTGATCTCGCCGGACAGCTACTTCGAGCCGCCCGACCAGGACGAGCCCTTCGGCTACGCCGACGAATGGGCGCTCCGCGACGATATGCCGGACTCCGAGCCAGACTTCACCGGCGACGTCGGCGCCAACGCCAGCGACTTCCAGGAAGCGGTGGAGGAGGCCGAGCCCTACTTCCCGCCGACCGATCCGGTGGTGCGCCCCAGCAGAGGCGACGAGGCGTTGACCGTTATCGGCGGTTTCCAGGACACCTCGATGGATGAAGTGGCCAGCGAGGAGCACGAGGAGCTCGGTGACGAGGAGAATGAGCGGGCGGGCGACACCGGCCGGGACGACGAGGACATTCGAGACGATGTGCTCCGGGAACTCCGCGAGGACGCCCTGACGGCCGACTTGACCCTGGATGTCTCAGTGATCAACGGGGTCGTCTTCCTGAAGGGCGTGGTGCCGAGTATTGAGGATGGGGACAACGCCGCGGACGTCGCCTCCCGGGTCCCGGGGGTGCGCGAGGTGCGTGACATGACGGAGATAGGGTTATGACGCAAAACGTGCCCGCCGCGCCGGCGCTCCCACCGAGGAGCGGGACACCCCCGCGCCTGATCGGCGTCGTGCATCTGGCGCCGCTGCCCGGATCCCCACGGGCGGCCGACAGCCTCGGAGAGATCATCCGGCGGGCGGTGCAGGATGCGCGCGCCTACTACGAAGGCGGCGCGGACGCCGTCATCGTCGAGAACTTCGGCGACGCGCCGTTCTTCGCCGACCGGGTGGAGCCGCACACCATCGCCGCGATGACGCTGGCCGCGCGGGCCGTCATCGCCGCCGTTCCCCTTCCGGTGGGCATCAACGTGCTGCGCAACGACGCGGCGGCCGCGCTCGGCATCGCCGCCATGACCGGGGCCGCGTTCATTCGGGTCAACATCCACACCGGGGTCATGGTGACGGACCAGGGCATCATCGAGGGGCGAGCCGCGGAGACCCTGCGCTACCGCCGGACACTGGGCGCCCAGGTCGAAATCTGGGCCGATGTCCTCGTCAAGCACGGCGTGCCGCTCGGCCCGCAGGCGATCGAGGATGCCGCCCGCGACGCGGTCGAACGCGGCCTCGCCGACGCGGTGATCGTGACCGGGTCCGCCACCGGCCTGGCTACGGATCCCACCGATGTCGTGCGGGTGCGCCGCGTCCTCCCCGAGACCCCGGTCTACGTCGGCAGCGGCGCCTCGCCGGAGACCATCCCGGCCTTCCTCCCCGCCGCCAGCGGCGTCATCGTCGGAACCTGGGCAAAGCGCGACGGCGAGGTGCATCGCCCGGTCGACCCTGCCCGGGTCGAGCGGCTGGCGCGGGCGCTCAGGGGGACATGACCGCACCGGTTACGGCGCGGTGGCGGGGCGGAAGTCGAGAACGCGCAGCCCCAGGCGCTCCCGCCCATCGCGGACCTCCCGCCGGAGCGTGAACGCGAGATCGACCGTCCCCAGTCGAACGAGCTCGTCGTAGCGCGCACCCTCGTTGAAGCCGACCGCCCGCGCGGTGCGCGCCCCGCGTGCGTCCCGAGCCACGATGTCGAAGAGCAGATGCTTCCCATCGCGGCTGAGACGCGCGTCCCGCACGCGGACGCCGCGCATGAAGAAGATCGGGGTCGGATTCCCCTCGCCGCACGGCTCCAACGCCTCCATGAGCCGTGCCGTCCCGGGAACCAGCTCATCGGGGAGGAGCTCCGCGTCCAGCCGGAGGGCCGGGGGCGGGACGCCATCCGGGAAGGCGTCTTGGACGAGGCGGCTGAGCCGCTCGGCCAACAGCTCCAGGCGCGCCGTCTCCACGGTCAAGCCGGCGGCGCGGCTGTGGCCGCCGTGCTCGAGCAAGAGGTCGTGACAGTCGTCCAGCGCCGCGGCGATGTCGAAGCCGTCGACACTCCGGGCTGACCCACGGCTGATCTGGTCGCCCCGCTCCAGCACCACGGCCGGCCGGTGGTAGCGCTCCGCCAGCCGGCTGGCAACCAGCCCCACCAGCCCAACGCTCCACCCGGCGTCGGCCAGGAACAGCACCGACCCCGGCGCCCCATCGACCAGCGCCAGGCGCTCCTCGGCCTGGGCGACCATGCGCTCCGTGACGTCCTGGCGCCGCGCGTTGAGCTCGCCCAGGCTCCGCGCCAGGGAGCGCGCCTCGGCGGCGTCGTCCGTCAGGAGGAGCCGCAGCGCCAGCGTCGGGTCGTCGAGGCGGCCAGCCGCGTTCAAGCGCGGGCCGAGCACGAAGGCGCAATGCCAGGCGGTCAGCCCCGCCGGGTGGACCCCGGCCTCTTCCGCCAGCACCCGCAGCCCGAGGGGGGCGTCCTGGGCGAAGCGGGCCAGGCCGTGGTGGACGATCGCGCGGTTGTCCTCGCGGAGCGGCGCGACGTCGGCCACCGTGGCGACGGCAGCCAGTGGCAGCAGCCGGGCGGCGGCGTCCTCACCCCGCAGCGCCCGCACCAGGTGGTAGGTGACCCCCGCGGCGGTCAGGCCGGCGAACGGAGCGCGGACGTCGGGCCGGCGCGGCGAGACGAAGGCCGCGGCCGGGACGCGCGGATCGCTCACGTGGTGGTGATCCAGTACGACGGTGGGGATCCCCGCCGCGCGCAGGGTCTCAAGCTCATCACGGTCGCTGGTCCCGCAGTCGACCGTGATCAGGAGCGCCGCCCCGTCGGCGATGATGCGCGCCACCGCGCTCCGATTCAGTCCATAGCCGTCGCGCAGGCGATGCGGGATGTACGTCCGCACGCGCGCCCCCATGCCCAGCAGGGCTCGGGTGAGGAGCGCGGTGCCGCAGAGGCCGTCCGCGTCGTAGTCGCCGAAGACCGCGATCAGGCCATCGCGGGCGATCGCCTCCCGAATCAGCTCAGCCGCCAGCGGAAGGTCCGGCAGCTCCCCCGGAGGCGGCAGGGCCTCCAGGCGCGGCTGGAGGAACGCGGCCACCTGGGCCGGATCACGGAAACCACGGCGCTCCAGCACCTCGCCGAGGAGGATGTCGTCGCAGAGCGCATGTGGCTGCGCTACGGGGCCTGGCTCAATCCATCGGTAGCGTGGCACGGGTCCGGCCGCCATCCCTCAACAACGCCCGCGTACGTTCACGGAGGAGATGGTAGCAGGTGCCAGACCGCTCAGGCGCCCGCCGCTCGCAGCACAGCGGCTCCTCATGAGTTGGCCCGCGTGACGTGGACCGCCTGGGCCAGCTCCCGCCCCAGGATGTGCTCGGTGCCACCGAGCGAGATGCGGATGGGGCCGTCGAAGGGGAAGCGCTCCAGGACCTCGACGTGGACCGTCGGGTAGAGGCCGAGTGAGCCGAGATAGCGCAGCTTCTCGGGATCACGGTCGGAGACGCGGTTGACGATCGCCACCTCGCCCACCTCAAGCTCACCGAGCCGCAGGTCAGGGGGCTGCTCGATGGTGCCGTCGGCGCTCGGGATCGGATGCCCATGCGGGTCGGTCGTCGGGTACCCCAGGGCGCGGTCGATGCGCGCCTCGAACTCTTCGGAGATGCTGTGCTCCAGGCGATCGGCCTCCTCGTGCACCTCGTCCCACGAGTAGCCCAGCGCCTCTGCCAGGTACAGCTCGAGCAGGCGGTGGTGACGCAGCACCTCCAGCGCGGCCTTCTCGCCGCTCGGCGTCAGGACCACGCCCCGGTACGGCGTGTGCTCCACCAGGTTGAGCTCCGCCAGGCGCTTGACCATGTTGGTCACCGACGGGCTCTGCACATTCAGCCGCTCCGCGATCTGCTGCGTGGTCACGACCTCCGACTCGCTCTGGAGGATGTAGATCGTCTTGAGGTAATCCTCCATCGCGTGCGTTATCGCATCGTCACGCCGTCGCCGCACCGCTCGTCACCACCGTTTCGTTGGACTATGCTTCCGGAGCTGTGCCGCCTGAGTCGGGGAGCTCCCGGATCGGCCGCCACAGCTCGGACGACCCGGAGCAGCCGGCGCCGCCACCTGATCCGCGGTCACGTTGCGATGTCGCAGGATCGATGGCCGCGCGAGCCAGCGGTGGTCGCCTGGTCAAAAGTATACGCAAACGGAGACAACTCCGGGCATCGCGCGGCCGCGCGCCGTCGTCCGGCGCCGATGCCGTTGGATCGAGTGACGGTGGACACCCCCGGCCACCGGCCGTGGGGAGGGGAAACCGCACGGCCGCGGTCGACGCGTCGACAGGATCGGACCACGCACGGGGAGGGTGAGACACATGCCCGTGGACCGCTCGCCTGCATGGGCCCGCCGGGGCGGCCTCGCCGCGGGGCTCCTCGGTGCCACCGGGCTGGTCGCGCTGCTGTACGCGGCCTGCGTCGAGCCGCGGCGGCTCCGCGTGCGCCGCGTCGCGGTGACGATCCCGGATCTCCCCGGCGACCTGGAGGGGGTGCGCGCCGCCTTCCTCAGCGACTTCCACCTGCGCGGCGCGGCGATCAATGAGCGGGTGACCCGCGCCGCGGTGGCGGCGATCGCGCGCGAGCGGCCCGACCTGGTCTTCCTGGGTGGCGACTACTTCGACCACGCGAGCTGGCACCGCGACGGGCTGCCACTGGACCCGATCGCGCAGGGGTCGGCCAAGGCCTTCGCGGTGCTGGGCAACCACGACTTCAAGGGCGGCCCGCGGAACGGCGAGGCGATCGCCGCGCTCCTCGAAGGCTACGGCATCTGCGTGCTGCGCAATCGGTCGGTCACCGTGCGAGTCCGGGATCGCGACGTGGTGATCGCCGGCGTGGACGATCCGTATCTGGGCCTTGCGGACGTCGGCGCGGCTCTTGGAGACCCGCCCGCGACGCGCCCGCTGGTCCTGCTGGCCCACGCACCCTCGGTGGCGGAGCTGCTGCCGCCGGGCGCTGCCGGCCTCGTCCTCGCGGGCCACACGCACGGCGGGCAGGTGCGCCTCTCCCCGGCTCGCACCCTGACGCCGCTCGACATCTCCTTCTACCTGGACCGCCTGTATCGGCGCCCTCCCTCACGCTACCAGCGCG
This sequence comes from Sphaerobacter sp., assembly GCA_029961075.1. Classification (GTDB taxonomy): domain Bacteria; phylum Chloroflexota; class Chloroflexia; order Thermomicrobiales; family Thermomicrobiaceae; genus Sphaerobacter. The sequence goes on along the minus strand of JASBVL010000054.1, from coordinate 20,042 downwards.
GCTTCCACTGGGTCCGCGGCTCGCTGCTCTACGTCACCACGGGCCTGGGCGTGACGCGCTGGCGCCTGCGGTTCCTGGCTCCCCCCGAGGTCGTCTTGTTGCACTTCACCGCCCAGCCCACCGATCCCGGCGCGCCCTGCGATGACGTGCGCCGCTACGTCCGCTGGCTGGACTGACCCGGGGCTGGCATAATCGCGGCCGGTGGACCCCATGCGACAGATGCCACAGGAGAAGGGCCTGGCGACGATGCTGTCCGAGCCAATCCGGATCTTGGCGATCGATGTCGGGGCCGGCACGCAAGATATCCTGGTCTACGAGAGCGACCGCGCGCCGGAGAACTGTGTCAAGCTGGTGCTCCCGTCCCAGACGCAGGTGGTCGCCGCGCGCATCCGCCGGGCGACCGCCCGGCGCGTCCCGATCCATCTCGCCGGGACACTGATGGGCGGCGGGGCAAGCAGCGAGGCCGTGCAGGCGCACCTGGCGGCCGGTCTCCCGGTCACAGCCGCCCCCGCGGCGGCGCGGACGCTCCACAACGACCTCGAGCGCGTGCGCGCGCTCGGCGTCACAATCCGCGACGAGCCGCCCCCTGGCGCCGAGATCATCCGCATGGGCGACATCGACCTGGCCGCGATCGAGACGGCCCTGGCACGGTTCGAGGTCCCGCTCCCGTCACTCTACGCAGTGGCGGTCCAGGACCACGGCTACCTCCCCGACGCGGGCGGGCGCGAGTTGCGCTACGAGTTCCTCCAGCGCCTGCTCGAGCGCGACGGCGACGTGCGCAACATGGTCTATCGGGACCCGCCCCCGCCCATGATCCGGATGCAGGCCGTCCGCGAGCTGCTGCCCGGGGCGGCCGTCATGGATACCGGCGCGGCTGCCGTCTTGGGCATCCTCGGGGACCCCGTGGTGGCGGGGGCGGTGTTCAGCCGCGGCGCGATCCTCGTCAACGTCGGGAACATGCACACCTTCGGGGTCGCGCTGCGTGGCCGGCGCATCTGCGGCCTGTTCGAGCATCACACCGGCGGGGTGACGCCTGCAATCCTGCACACGCTGGTCGACGGGCTCCGCACGGGCCAACTGACCCACGAGGAGGTCGTCGCCCTCGGCGGGCACGGCGCAGCCTTCGCCCCCGACTACGCGGACATGGACCCCATCGACTTCGTCGCCATCACCGGGCCGAATCGGGCGCTGGTGCGCTCGCTCGGCTACTACGAGGCGGTGCCGCACGGCGACATGATGCTCTCCGGCCCCTACGGCCTCGTCGAGGGGCTCCTGACGCTGCTGGCGAGCGAGGGGTTCGTGAGCGGGCTGAGTTTGATCCGCGTGGACTGAGCGAGCGCGAGCGGGCACATCCGCTCGCCGGGGCGCCCGCCAACCGGGCCCGGCCGGCGAGCGCGGCGGTTCGGCGGCTCAGAAGCGGCGGGTAGCCAACTGCTCGGCGAGGGCCTCCAGTCGCTCGCGCGCCGGACCGCTCGCGCCGGCTTCGTCCAGGCGCCGTCGCGCCTCCTCGTGGTACTGCGCCACGGCGACCTGCACCTCCGCCTGGACGTTGTACCGCTGCATGAGGTCGAGGATCCGCGCGACGGCCTCCTCGCTGACCTCCGGCCGGCCGTAGATCGCACGCAATTCGTCCCGCTCGGCCGGAGCCGCCTTGGCTGCAAGGAGCAGCACCGGGAGGGACTTCTTTCGTCGCCGGATGTCATCCCCGGACGGCTTGCCCGTCACCTGGGAGTCGCCCCAAATCCCCAGCACGTCGTCCCGTAGCTGGAATCCCAGCCCAAGTGCCCGCCCGAACGCGCGGTAGCGCTCGGCGCGCTCGGGGTCGGCCCCCGCCAGTACGGCGCCGGCCCACGCGGCGAAGCCCACCAGCGAGGCCGTCTTCCCCTCGATCATGGCCAGGTAGGCGTCGACCGGGATGTCCCAGCGCTCCTCGTAGCCGAGGTCGAGGACCTGCCCTTCGACGATGCGCAGCACGGTGGTGTTGAACTCGCGGGCGATGTGCACGACCCGCTCGGCCGGCACCCCCTGCCGCATCGACGTCAGCAGCGGGAGCTGGCTGAGCGCGAAGAGCGCATCGCCGGCGTTGATGGCCTGACCCGTCCCCCAGAGTGCCCAGACCGTCGGCCGGTGGCGCCGCGTCATGCTCTGGTCCTGGACATCATCGTGGATCAGGGTGAAGTTGTGCAGCAGCTCGATCGAGGCCGCGGTCGGGACCGCCACCTCCAGGCTGCCGCCCGCCGCCATGCAGCACAGGAGGCAGATCTGGGGCCGGATGCGCTTGCCGGGATCGCTGGCGCCCGGACGAAAGTCCTGCTCGGCCCAGCCAAGGTGATAGCGAAGCACACCGTAGAGGGGGAGATCGCGCTCGGAGAAGAGGTGTGCGGTGGCGGACTCGGCTTCGGCGACGACCTGCCGCATCGCCCGCTCGACATCCGCGATCGCCTCGTTCACGTGTGCTCGCCTTCGCGCTGAGAGCCCGCGCCGGACCCAGTCGCCGCCGGGCTGTCCGGCAGGCCAACTATAGCACGCTCGAGTCTGCCCGCCACGCGGCCGCGTCGCCACCGGCACCCGGCCGGCGGAGGTCTCGCGCCGGCGTTCCCACGCCCCGGCGTCCCTCGTCCGGTCGCCTGCGCGCGCCACACCGCCGCGCCTGGGCCCAGGTCGGGTCGTCACCGAGCGCGGCAACACCCCCCACCTGCCACCTCCGTTGGTACCTGCGGTAGAATCCACCTGTCCGTCGCCGGCCCAGACGACCGGAAGGGACCCGACGAACTGAACTCACCCGACGCACCCGCCACTTCCCGTCCGGACGTGTCACTGGAGACTGCATCGGACAGGAAATCATCCCGCCTCGCGAACGCCGTTCGCGTCTCCCCCCACCAGGCCACGCTGGTGGCGATCATCGCCGCAGGGCTCATCCTCCGCGCCTGGAGTATGGCGCGGGCGAACTGGATGATCGACGGGGACGAGGCGACCTTCGGGCTCATGGCCCGCCACATCCTGCAGGGCGAGCGCCCGATCTTCCTCTACGGCCAGCCCTACATGGGGAGTTTCCAGGCGTACCTGGGCGCGATCGCCTTCACGCTGTTCGGCATGTCCCGCGTCGCCCTCAAGGCCATTACCTTCCCCGAGTTCATCGCCTTCGCCCTGAGCGTCTACCTGCTGGCGCGGCGCGTTGCCGCCCCCCGCGCGGCGCTGCTGGCGACACTCTTCGCGTCCCTCGCGCCGATCTACATCGTCTCGACCACCGCCCGCCTGTGGGGGCCGCTGCTCGACGCCATGACGCTCGGCAACCTGATCCTGCTCCTGGCCATCGACGAGGCGTACCCGCCGTCGGTCGTGCCGCCACGCCGCCGCTGGCTCCGGTACCTGGCGATGGGGGTGATGGCCGGCTTCGGCTTCTGGTTGCACGGGCAGATCGTGGTCTACATCGCGACGGCAGCCATCCTCCTCTTCCTCCGTGACAAACGGGTCGTGCTCCGGCCCGGGCTGCTCGTGGCGGCCCTGGCCGGCTTCGCGGTCGGTGCCGCCCCGGTCCTGGAGTTCGCGCGCACCCACGACTACACCACGTTCCACCACCTGCTCGGCGTCGGCGCCCAGCGCGAGCACCGCGACTACCTCGCCATCGCCGCCTTCTTCTTCCGCGTGAACGTCCCGCGGGTCCTCGGTGTCGCCAACCCGTGGGCACCGCTCCCGACGTGGCTCCAACTCCCGTCCGTGCTGGCATTCGCCGGCATCTTCATCCTCGCCGTCGTCCGACGACGGGCCGGGCTGCTCAACGGGCTCCGCCTCTCGTTGCACCGGGGCCAGCCGGTGGATGCGCTGCTCCTCTTCTGCGGGGTGATGACGGTCGCCTTCGTCGGCAGCGCGTTCGGTGACCTCGCACTCCGCTTCCCCAACTTCGACGCGACCGGGAGATACGCGGTCCCGCTGGCATCGGTGATCCCGATCATCCTGGCGACGGAGATCGTGCACGTGGAAGCGAAGGTTCGCTGGGCTGGGTGGGGGCTGGCGGCGCTGGTCGTCGCCGTGTGGCTGGCCGGCTACGCGACCGCGCCAGCGGAGCAAGTGTGGCAGTCGGCCTACTGGCGGCACCTGCCGCCGTCGAGCACGGCGCTCGTCGCCACGCTGGACGAACTCGGCGTGGACGCCGTCTGGATGAACCACTGGGCGGGCAAGCCGTTGATGTTCGACACCCAGGAGCGGATCGCGGCGGCCGACTATTACGACCTCGAGGTCGGCCGGGGCATCGACCGCCTCCCGAACGCCACGGCGCGCGTCCGAGCCGCGGCGTCGCCCGCGTACGTGTTCGTCACGAGCGACGCCGATCTCCCGATTGAGGACTGGCTGCGCCAGCGCGGGATCGCGTACGACAAGCGCATCGTCCCCGGGTACGTGGCCATCCGGCCGCACCAGCGGGTCGCTCCGAACGACGTGGTGCAGTTCCTCGACGACGATCGGTGACACCGTGTCCCGGTGGCGGCCCGCCCGCCACGCGCCAGGGCTGCGGCCCGCTGGTGGCGCCAGCCGGGCATGCCGCGGCTGGCGCCTCAGTCGCGCGCACGCCCATAGCCGCGCGGCAGGAATCGCCCCGTCCCTGGCTCGCCCGTGACGATGGGGGTGCCGTCATCCTGGTAGACGGTGCGGCCGCGGATGATCGTGCGGACCACGCGCCCGCGGACGCGGCGCCCCGCGAACGGCGTCCACTTGTTCCGGTGGAGCATGTCCTCGTCGCGGACCGTCCACTCCCGCTCCGTGTCGTAGATGACGACGTCCGCGTCCGCACCCGGCTGGAGCGTCCCCTTGCGCGGGTAGAGGCTGAAGATCCGGGCCGGGTTCGCCGCCGACAGCCGGACGAAGGTCGCGACGTCGAGCCCGCGCTGGTGGAGCATCTCGTCCAGGACGATCGGATACATCGTCTGGATCCCCGACAGCCCGAGCGGCGCTTCCCAGATGTCGTCGAGCCCGGCTTCCTTGCTCTCGATCGTGTATCCGCAATGGTCGGAGGAGATGACGTCGACCGTGCCGTCGGCGACGTAGCGCCAGACGCCCTCGACCTCGGCGCGCGACCGCAGCGGCGGGGCGCAGCGGCCGAACGGGCCGAGTCGTCGCAGATCGTCCTCGTCCAGCGCCAGGTACTGCGGGCAGGTCTCCACCGAGACCCGGACACCCCGTGCCTTCGCCGCCTTCACCAGCTCCAGCCCGCCCACCGTGCTGCAGTGGCAGATGTAGGCATGGCCGCCGGTCTGCTCGGCGAAGAAGATCGCCCGGTGGATCGCCTCGATCTCGACGATGGGCGGCCGGGACTCCGCGTGCGCCGCCGGGTCCTTCCTTCCCTGGGCGCGCATGGCACGGATCCCCGCCTGGAGCAGGTCGTCGTTCTCGGCGTGCAGGCCGTAAGGGATGCCCACCTCGGTAACGCGCTCGAACACCGCCAGGAGGGTGGCATCCGTCGCGGCGGGGAAACTGGGGCTGGAGCCGGCCATGAACGACTTGAGCCCGACGATGCCCTCCTCGATCATCTCGTCGATCTTGGCGAGATCCTGGTTGACCGCGCCGCCCCAGAGGGCGAAGTCGACGATGGCGTGCCGCTCGCCTACCGCGCGCTTCTGCCGGATGTGCGCGCCCTCGCTGGAGGTTGGCGTCGCCTGCGGCATCTCGACCACCGTAGTGACGCCACCGGCGATGGCACCGAGGCTCCCGTGATAGAAGCCCTCCGTGGGTGGGTCCCCCGGGTCTTTGAAGTGCGTGTGGACGTCCACGCCGCCCGGCACCACCAGCTTGCCGGTGGCGTCGATCCGCAGGTCGGCGTCGAGGTCGGCGGCGTCGAGCGTGACGGCCGCGATCCGTTCCCCCTCGATGACGAGGTCAGCGCGCAAGGCGCCGTCTTCCAGGCCCAGCACCCCACCCGTGATGACGACGCGCCGGCTCACCGCACTCCTCCTTCTCTGGGGGCGCGCGTCCTGCTCGCCCGCCGGGCCAGCGACCGCCCGGGCCCAGCCCGCGCGCCCCGCAGGCCCGTCCTGGCCGATAGCCCCTCAGACCACCGTGTAGGGTAGTCTACCCCAGCGGTACGCGGGCCGCGCACGCGCGCGTCGGACGACGGCGCAGGAATCCCGTGCGGCGCAGGCGCGACCCGTGGCTCGCGCGTCGCTGTGCGACGGTGGCGAGGCGCGCCGCCCGAGGCGGCGCCAGGGGCGGCCGCGTCGCGGGCGGGCGCCAGTCTGCGCGCCAACGACCACGGGCCGGGGGAAGATCCCCCGGCCCGCGTCCATCGTCGCGGTTGGCGGCGTCGCGTTAGGCTGACGCCTGGTACTCGAGCGGCTCCTCGCCGACCGTCATCAGGAGGGGCGCGCGTCGGCGATTGATCACGTCGGCGTTGATGATGCACTTCTGGACGCCCTCGAGCGAGGGGATCTCGTACATCACGTCGATGAGGACCTCCTCGATGGTCGTCCGCAGCCCGCGGGCACCGGTGCCGCGCCGCATGGCGTGGTCGGCGGCCGCCTCGAGCGCATCCTGGGTGAAGACGAGCTCGACGTCGTCCAGCTTGAGCATCTTCTGGTACTGCTTGACCACCGCGTTCTTCGGCTCGACCAGGATGCGGGCGAGCTCCTCACGCGTCAGATGGTCGAGGGCCACCACGATGGGCAGCCGGCCCACGAACTCGGGGATGAGCCCGTACTTGAGCAGGTCCTCCTGCTGCACGTGATGCAAGACGTTCTCCTGGGTCTGGGTGCGGGCCGTTCCGCCGAACCCGAGCGTTGCCTCCCGGCCCAGCCGGCGGCGGACGATGTCCTCCAGCCCCTCAAACGCCCCGCCGCAGATGAACAGGATGTTGCGGGTGTCGATCTGGATGTACTCCTGGTGGGGGTGCTTGCGCCCGCTCTGGGGCGGAACGTTCGCGACGGTCCCCTCGATGATCTTGAGGAGCGCCTGCTGGACCCCCTCGCCGGAGACGTCGCGTGTGATCGACGGGTTGTCCCCCTTGCGGGCTATCTTGTCAATCTCGTCGATGTAGATGATGCCGGTCTGCGCGCGCTGGACGTCGCCGGCCGTCTGGATCAGGCGGAGGAGGATGTTCTCGACGTCCTCACCCACATAGCCCGCCTCGGTGAGGGCCGTGGCATCGGCGATGGAGAAGGGCACGTCGAGCAGCTTGGCCAGGGTCTGCGCCAGGAGCGTCTTGCCGCTCCCGGTGGGACCGAGGAGCAGGATGTTGCTCTTCTGCAGCTCCACGTCATCGTCGGGCGGCGCGGTGATCCGCTTGTAGTGGTTGTACACCGCGACCGAGAGGATCTTTTTGGCGCGCTCCTGGCCGATGACGTACTCGCTCAGTTGCTCGTAGATCTTCTTCGGCGTCGGGATCCGGCCCAGCGTCGGCTCGCTGGGGCGAGCCGGCACCTCTTCCTCTTCAATGATCTCGCGACAGAGCTGTACGCACTCGTCGCAGATGTAGACGGCGCCTGGCCCGGCGATCAACCGCCGGACCTCCTCCTGCCCTTTGCCGCAGAACGAGCAGCGATAGTGGACTCTTCCCCCGCGAGAACTGGACATCCCCCGTACCCCTCAGCGCCGGCCCGCTAGGAGGCGGCCACCAGCTTTGGAGACTCGAGCACGTGATCGACGATCCCGTACTCCTTAGCCTCCTGAGCCGACATGAAATAGTCGCGTTCCGTGTCGCGCTTGACCCGCTCGAACGACTGCCCGGTGTGATACGCCATGATCTCGGTCATCTTCGTGGTGAGACTGATCGTCTCGCGCGCCTGGATCTCGATGTCCGGCACCGACCCACGGAAGCCCGACGATCCCTGGTGGATCAGGACCCGCGAGTTGGGGAGCGCGAAGCGCTTCCCCTTGGCTCCGGCTGCGAGCAGCACGGCGGCCATGCTGGCCCCCAACCCCACGCAGTAGGTCGCGACATCACACCGAATCATCTGCATCGTATCATAGATGGCCAACCCGGCGTAGACGAGGCCGCCCGGGCTGTTGATGTAGAGCTTGATATCCTGCTCCGGGTTCTCGTACTCCAGGAAGATCATCTGGGCGATGATCGCGTTCGCGATCTGGTCATCGATCGGGGTTCCCAGGAAGATGATCCGATCGCGGAGCAGCCGCGAGTAGATGTCGTAGGCTCGCTCGCCCCGGGTGGTGGTCTCGACGACCATCGGGATCAGCGCTTCGGGTCGCGTCCGCTCGTAGAAGTACATTGTGGGGTTCCTCTCTCGCACTCGCCGGGCGCTTACCCCGCTCAGGGGGTGGTCTCGTCCGGGTCGGCGGCCCTCGCCTCCGCGGCGGCCGCAGCCGGGCTCGGTTCCTCCGCCGCATCGGCATCCGCCGGGGCGGCGCTCTCCTCCGCGGCCGCCGCCTCCTCGGTCGCGGGCTGCTCGGCAGGCGCCTCCGCCTCGGCCTCGCGCAGGACCTCGGCGCCTTCCCCGACGACCGCGCCACGCCCTTCGGTGACCAGCTCGATCAGGCGATCGAGCACCTTGCGATTCTTCACTTCGTCCAGCAGCAGGTCGCGGAAGTAGGGGCTGGAGTAGATCTGCCGCATCTGATCGGGGTTCTCGGACGGCGCCGAGAGCCGCTCGATCTCCTCGGTGAGCTCCTCCTCCGTCGCATCGATGCCCTCGGCCTCGGCGAAGGCCTCGAGCACGAGCGAGTTGCGGAGCCGCCGCGCGGTCTCGTCGCGCCGCGCCTCCTTGAACTCCTCCAGCGTCTGCCCCTCGAAGCGCAGGTACTCCTCCAGGCTGCTCCCCTGCTGCGCGAGCTGCCTGCGGAGCTGCTCCACCTCCTGATCGAGCTGCCGCTCGATCATGGCCGGCGGAATCTCCACACTCGCCTGCGCGGCCATCGCTTCGACGGCCTGCTCGATGACCTCGCGCCGCGCCGCGGCCGCGCGGGCCCGGAGGAGATCCTTGCGGATGGCGGCCCGCAGATCGTCCAGCGTCTCGTAGTCGCCGACCGACTTGGCCAGCTCGTCGTCGATCTCGGGCAGCTCCCGCTCCTTGATCTCGTTCAGCGTGACGCGGTAGTGCAGCGTGAGACCGCGGATCTCCGGGGCGGCCTTCTCGTCGTCCTCGCTGAAGGTGAGGTCAAACTCGGCGCTCTCGCTCGGATGCAGCGCCTTGATTGCCTCCTCGATCTGGGGGAAGAGCGAATGCTCCCCCAGCACGAAGGCGCCGCCCTTGAGCGGCTGCTGGAACTGCTCCCCGTCGCGGGTCACCTCGAGGTCGATGAGGACCTGATCGCCATCGACGGGCGTACGCGGCTCCTTCGGCTCGACCCAGAGCGCGTTGGCCTTCTGGATGTCGGCGAGCGTCCGCTCGATGTCCTCGTCCGTCACCTCGACCTCGCGCGGCTCGACGCGCACCTCACGGTAGGCACCCAGGTCGACCGTCGGATAGACCTGGACCTCGACCCGGAAGCCGACCGGCTCATCCTGATAGACCTCGACGTCCGGCTCCGAGACGGGGATCAGGCCCTCCTGGTCGAGCGCCTGGCGGTACAAAGAGTCCATGATCTGGCGCTGGGCCTCCTCCACGATGACCTCACGACCCAGACGCTGCTCGACGATGAACCGCGGCGCCTTGCCGGGGCGGAAGCCGGGGATGCGCACCTGCTGGTTCACCCGGCGGAACGCGCGGTCAAGCGCCGCCTCGAACTCTTCCTGGTCGGCGACGATATCCAACCGTACCGAACTCTGCGGTAGCTTCTCGACCGATACTCTCACCTGCTCCACCCTTATCGCAGCACGGATTCATCCGCCGGATTATAGCAGAGCGGTTTCAGGCACGGCTATCGGCACGCCGCCACCGCATCGCCCGGCCAGCGCCCGGGCGCCGTCCCCCTGCTAGCGCAGGGGGACGGCGCCGTGGAGCGGCACTGGGAGCCACCCAGCCCAGGCTAGGGCCGCGTCAGCGTGAAGCCCTCCTGCCCCGGCGTGTCCTGGTAGTCGATGACCACCCCGTCCAACGGGTCCGCCAGGACCTGCGGGATGATGATCACGGGTTGCCCACCGCGCTCGATGACCTGGTCCTCCTCCTGGGGCCAGGCCAGGGCAAGTCCAAGCTCCCCGTTGTCATCCACGACCAACGTGATGCCCTGCCCGGGCTGCGGATTGCTGGCCTGGCGGATCGCCTCCAGCTCATCCAGGGCTCGCTGCGTTACGTCGACCACCATAAAGATCCCTCCACCTGAGGCGCAATCGCCGCCACAATCCTGCGACTCAGCCCAGCGCGATCCGTGCCACCACTCGCGACGGCGGCGACCGGGTACCCATGCCCGGGTCCGTCGGCTACACTTGCGACCGACAGGCTACCGGCACCGACACGGTCACGCTCCGGCGCCCACGCCGGACCCGGGATGTGGGATGGACGATCCGCGATCTCGCGACCACCCCGATGACCACCTCGCACTCCCCGCGCCGCTGGCCCCCAGCGACGGCCACGTGTGGCGCCCGCCCGACCCGGCGACGCTTCGGCTGCTGCGGGATGGGCGGGTCATGGATTGCCAGCTCGTGCCGTGGGGCTCGAACTACACCTTTGCCGTGGTTCTCGCCCATGACGACCACCCGGCAACCGTGGCCATCTACAAGCCCAGAGCCGGCGAGACCCCGCTCTGGGACTTCGCCGCCGGGACGCTCTACCGCCGGGAGTACGCCGCCTTCCTCGTCAGTTGCCTCCTGGGCTGGCATTTCATCCCGCCCGTGGTGATCCGCGACGGCCCCCACGGCATCGGCACCATGCAGCTCTACGTCGAGCCGGACGCCAGCGTGCGCGACCGCGACCTCCGCCGCCGGTTCGCCGACGAGTTGCGCCGCGTGGCGCTCTTCGACCTGATCACCAACAACGCCGACCGCAAGGCGAGCCACTGCTTCGTCGGCGCCGAGCCGCGGCAGGTCTGGGCCATCGACCACGGCCTGACCTTCCACGTGCATCCCAAGCTCCGCACCGTCCTCTGGGACTTCTGCGGCCAGCCCATCGACGACGAGCTGCTCGAGGCACTCGGGGTGCTGGAGCGGGAGGCAGAGACCGTCCGGGCCACCCTGGCACCCTACCTGGAGCGCCGCGAGGTCGAGATGTTCCTGCATCGGGTGCGCGCGGTGCGTGAGCGGGGGGTTTTTCCCCAGCTCGATCCACGGCGAAACGTCCCATACGGCTGGTAAGCCCGGCTGGGCGAAAGTGGACCTCTTGACCGGATTTTGCGCTGTGCTACGATGAAACGGCACGGCGTACGATCTCGCTCTGTCAGCCCGCCGGAGAGGCCAAAGCCGCCTACGCCAAGGGGCACCCCGAGCCTACGGGCGGTTGGGGGTGCTGCTCCGACGACCGCCGAGAGACCCAGGCACCGCCCGGCGCCCGGAGCGCATGTACGGAGGGAGGATGGCAGCACAACGAGACGATCCCTGCCACAAGGGGACGTGTGACGGCTGAACGGTTCGCACGCGCAACTCGACCGGTACCAGGGCGGCACGCTCCGGGCCCGGTCAGGGAGGAAGTATGAAGATCTCCGGCTCGTACACAATGCAGGCAGCGCGTCAGGCAGTATGGGACAAACTGATTGATCCCGACGCCATCGCCGGGTGTCTGCCCGGGGTCGAAGAACTCACCAAGGTCGGCGACAACGAGTTCACCATGGCCATGACGGTCGGCATCGGCCCGGTGCGCGGCACCTACGCGGGGAAGGTGACGCTGGCGAACCTCAACCCGCCGGAGAGCTATGAGATGCAGGTCGAGGGCTCGGGGCGGCCGGGCTTCGTCAAGGGGAGCGGCCAGATCCACCTCGCGCAGGGCGTCGGTGGCGGCACCGCGATCACCTACGAAGGGGATGTCGAGGTCGGCGGCCCGGTTGGCTCGGTGGCGCAGCGCATGCTCGGCGGTGTGGCCCGGCGCATGATCGAGCAGTTCTTCGGCTGCATCGAGAAGCAGATCACCGGCGGGTAGGCCGCCATGGCAGCGGTCTGATGGTGTGCACTCCAGTGCAGGAGGGAGTCCGATGAAACACCAGATCACGGTGACAGTCAACGGCACCCAGTACACCAGCGAGGTAGAACCGCGCCTGCTTCTCGTCCATTACCTCCGCGACGTGCTGAACCTCACCGGGACGCATGTCGGGTGCGACACCAGCCAGTGTGGCGCCTGTACCGTCCTCATCAACGGCGAGGCGGTCAAGTCCTGCACCGTCCTGGCCGTCCAGGCCGACGGCGCCGAGATCACCACCATCGAGGGCCTCGCCAAGGACGGGCAACTCCATCCGCTGCAGGAGGGCTTCTGGGAGATGCACGGCCTGCAGTGCGGCTTCTGCACCCCGGGTATGATCATGACCGCCTACGACCTGCTGCAGAAGAACCCCAACCCGTCCGAGGAGGAGATCCGGCACGGCCTCGAGGGCAATCTCTGCCGCTGCACCGGCTACCAGAACATCGTCCGCGCGGTGCAGTACGCCTCGGACAAGATGCGCGGCCAGCCGGTCGCAGCCGGCAACGACTAGGCGGAGGGCACCGGCTCACCCGGCGTGAGTCGACGGGTCCGTACCAGCCGAAGGAGGTTCCCATGGCCGTTACCAAGCTCTTCGGTGCCTCAATCAAACGGCGGGAAGACCCCCGCATGATCACCGGCCGGGCGAACTACACCGATGATGTGCGCCTTCCCGGGACCCTCTCGCTCGCCATCCTACGCAGCCCCTACGCGCACGCGCGCATCAAACGCATCAACGTCGAGAAGGCGCGCCAGCTCCCGGGCGTCGTCGCGGTCTACACCGGCAAGGACCTCGCGGACACGCTGGCACCGGTCCCGTGCGCCTGGCTGCCGCCCAACAGCGATCTCAAGGTGCCCGAGTACCGGGCGCTCGCCATCGACACCGTCCGCTATGTCGGCGACGGCGTGGCCGCGGTCGTGGCCGAGGATCGTTATCGGGCCGCGGATGCGCTGGCCGCGATCGAGGTCGACTACGAGATCCTCCCCGCCGTCGTCGACCAGGAGAAGGCCGTCGCTGAGGGTGCGCCCCAGCTCTACGCGGACGTGCCGAACAACACCGCCTTCGTCTGGCGCCTCAGCGGCGGCGATGTCGAGGCGGCGCTCGCGCAGGCGGACGTGGTGGTTAGCCAGCGGCTGGTGAACCATCGGCTGATTCCCACGGCCATGGAGACGCGGGCCGCACTCGCGTACTACAACCCCGGTTCGGGTGAGCTCACCCTGTGGTGTACGAGCCAGAACCCGCATATCCACCGCCTGCTCCTGTCGGCGGTGACGGGCCTGCCGGAGACCCGCATCCGGGTCATCTCCACCGACGTCGGCGGCGGCTTCGGGTCGAAGCTCCCCTTCTATGCGGGCGAGATGATCGCCAGCGCGATCGCGAAGGATCTAGGCCGCCCGATCAAGTGGGTCGAAGACCGCCGAGAGAACTTCGTCGCGACCACGCACGGCCGCGACCACATCGACTACGTCGACGTGGCGGCCAAGCGTGACGGCACGATCACTGGCATCCGGGTGCGCAGCTACGCCAACATGGGCGCCTACCTGTCCACCGCCGCGCCCGGCGTGCCGACCTGGCTCTTCGGCCTCATGCTCTCCGGCCCGTACACGATCCCGAACGTGGCGGTCGAGGTCTACGGCGTCCTGACCAACACCACGCCAACCGACGCCTACCGCGGCGCGGGGCGGCCGGAGGCCACCTACATCCTCGAGCGGATGATGGATCTGGTCGCTGACCGGCTGGGGATGGACCCGGTCGAGATTCGCCGGAAGAACTTCATCCCCAAGGACAAGTTCCCCTACACCGTGGCGACCACGCTCCAGTACGACAGCGGCGACTACGAACTGACGCTCAACCGCGCGCTGGAGATCGTCGGCTACGACGCGTTCCGCAAGGAGCAGGCGGAGGCGCGCAAGCAGGGGCGCCTGCTCGGCATCGGTCTCTCCTCCTACGTCGAGGTCTGCGGCCTCGCCCCGTCCCAGGCAGCCGGCGCGATGGGCTTCCAGGGCGGGCTGTGGGAGAGCGCGACCGTGCGCGTCCACCCGAGCGGCAAGGTATCGGTCTTCACCGGCGCCAACCCGCACGGGCAGGGTGAGGAGACCACCTTCGCCCAGCTCGTCGCCGATGAGCTGGGGGTGCCGATCGACGACGTCGAGGTCGTCCACGGCGACACGGGGCGCATCCCCTTCGGCATGGGCACCTACGGCAGCCGCAGCACGGCCGTCGGCGGCAGCGCGCTGGTCTACGCCGCGCGCAAGGTGCGCGACAAGGGCGCCAAGATCGCGGCGCACTTGCTCGAGGTCTCCCCGGACGACATCGTCTTCGACCAGGGCCGCTACTACGTCAAGGGCGCCCCAGACCGGGTGAAGACGTTCCAGGAGGTGGCCGGCGCGGCCTACCTCGCCTGGAGCATGCCGGAAGGCGTCACTCCCGGCCTGGAGGAGACCCACTTCTTCGACCCGATCAACAACACCTACCCATTCGGGACGCACGTGTGCGTGGTCGAGGTCGATCCGCATACGGGGCAGGTCACCTTCCGCCGCTACGTGGCCGTCGACGACGTGGGGCACGTCATCAATCCGATGATCGTCGACGGGCAGGTCCACGGCGGGATCGCGCAGGGGCTGGCGCAGGCGGTCTACGAGGCGGCCGTCTACGACGAGAACGGCCAGCTCCTCACCGGGTCCCTGATGGACTACGCGATCCCGACCGCGAGCATGGTGCCGACCTACGAGGTCGACCGGACCGAGACCCCCACGCCCGTCAACCCGATGGGGCTCAAGGGCGCCGGGGAGACCGGCACCATCGCCTCGACTCCCGCGGTGGTGAATGCGATCATCGACGCGCTCAAGCCGTACGGCATCACGCACCTGGATATGCCGCTGACCCCGCAGCGGATCTGGCAGGCGATCCAGCAGGCGCAGAAAGGAAGCTGAACCGATGTATCCGGCGGCTTTTGACTACTACCGGGCAAGCAGCATCCCCGAGGCGATCAAGCTCTTGCAGGAGCACCCCGACGCGAAGCTCCTGGCCGGTGGCCATAGCCTCCTCCCGGCCATGAAGCTCCGCCTGTCGGAGCCGGCGGCCCTGATCGACATCAGCCGCATCGCCGACCTCGCGGGCGTCCAGGACGCGGGTGACCGCATCATCGTCGGGGCGACCACGACCTACTGGCAGCTCATGCAGTCGGAGGTGATCCGCCAGTCGCTGCCGCTCCTGGCGGAGGCGTCCGGGGTTGTCGGCGATATCCAGGTCCGCAACCGCGGGACGATCGGCGGCGCGCTGGCCCACGCCGACCCGGCCTCCGACATGCCGGCGGCGGTACTCGCGCTCGACGCCTCGATCAAGGCCGTCGGCGCCGGGACCTACGCCAAGCGGGCGAGCGCGACCGAGCAGGCGCTGGCGGGGCAGGCGGCGTCCGACCAGGCCATCGAGCGCGCTGCGTCCCACGCCGCGGAGGGCCTGGACCTCAACGGGGACATCTTCGCCTCGGAGGAGTACCGGGCGCATCTGACGCGCGTACTCACCCAGCGGGCGCTGGCTCGAGCCGTGGCAGCGGCCCGCGGCTAGTGCACACAACCCCTGACGGCGTCGCGGGGGCGGCCGACCGGCCGCCCCTTATATTCTGCTCGGCGGCGAGCAGGGGCCTGACTGGAAGGGGCAGGCGACGGCGTCGGCCGTCGACCGCCCTGGGGTGCTGCGACGGGCCGGAGTTTGTTATCATTCGAAGCGGTGCCCATCGCACGCATGGAGTGTTGGACCGGGACTCCCGGAACCCAAGAGGTGATTCGCTTGGAGCTTAACTCTGTCGAAGCTGTTCAGAGAGCACTGGCGACACAGCGGTACGTCTGCGAGGAGAGCCTCGCCACCGCGATCTTCCTGGCTCTCCGCTTGCCCAAGCCCCTGCTCCTGGAGGGGGAGGCCGGTGTCGGGAAGACCGAGGTCGCCAAGGCGCTGGCCGCGATTCTCGACACGGACCTGATCCGCCTCCAGTGCTACGAGGGGCTGGACGTCAGCCACGCGGTCTACGAGTGGAACTATCCGCGGCAGATGCTGGCGATCCGCATCCTGGAGGACCAGTCCGTGGGCCGAGACAAGGCCATGGAGGAGATCTTCGGTCCGGAGTACCTGATCGAGCGTCCGCTGCTCCAGGCGGTGCGTCATGCCGGCAAGCCGGCGGTCCTGCTGATCGACGAGATCGACCGGGCCGACGAGGAATTCGAAGCGTTCCTGCTGGAGCTGCTGTCGGACTTCCAGATCACCATCCCGGAGATCGGCACGATCCGGGCGGAGAATCCGCCGATCGTCATCATTACATCGAACCGAACGCGGGAGCTCCACGACGCGCTCAAGCGCCGCTGCCTCTACCACTGGATCGACTACCCCAACGTGGAGAAGGAGCTGCGGATCATCACGGCCAAGGTGCCGGGGATCTCGGAGCGCCTCGCCCGCCAGGTGGCCGTCTTCATCCAGGCGCTGCGGCGCGAGGACCTGTACAAGCTCCCCGGCGTCGCCGAGACGCTCGACTGGGCGGCCGCGCTCCTGGCGCTCAACCAGCAGGAACTGTCGACCGAGATCGCCTCGGCCACGCTGGGCGCCATCCTGAAGCACCAGGAGGACGTGCACGCCATCCGCAAGAACAAGCTTGAGCAGCTCGTGTCGACCGCGGTGGCGGCGGACGGAAACTAGCGGAACATGGCTGCACCGGAGACGTTCGTCAACCGCGCTATCCGATTCGGGCGTGCGCTGCGCCGGGCCGGTATCCAGACGACTCCCGGCCAGGTGATGGACTTTGTGCGCGCCGTCGAGTTCATCGACATCGGGCACCGCTCGGAGTTCCGCGAGGCCGCGCGGGCCTGCCTGGTGCGACATCCCGATGACCTGGCCCGGTTCGACCAGATCTTCGACCTGTACTGGCGCGCCAAGCCCGACTTCACCATGGAGGCGCCCGACGGCGTCCCGCCCGACGACGTCATCCCGCTGGAGGAAGACGAAGAGGAGGCGGAGGGCCAGGGCGAGGGGCCGCAGGAGGCGGCGGAGCGCGAAGGCGCGCAGGGCCGGCGGCGGCTCGAGCTGAGCGAGACGACCGACGAGGCGGCGGACCTGGAGGACAGCGAGTCCGAGTCCGAGGTCTTCAGCTACAGCGCCGCCGAGATCCTCCGGGAGAAGGACTTCGCCGACCTGACCGAGGAAGAGCTGGCGCAGACGCGCCGGCTCATGGAGCAGCTCCAGTGGCGCATCGGGCAGCGGCGATCCCGCCGCAAGGTCCCGTCGCCCAAGGGCCGCTTCATCGACCCGCGCCGGACCATGCGCCGCAGCCTCCAGACGGCGGGCGTGCCACTGCGCATCTCGCGCCGGAACATCAAGCACAAGCCCCGCCAGCTCGTGGTCATCTGCGACGTGAGCGGGTCGATGGATCGCTACTCGCGCATCCTGCTCCAGTTCATCTACGCCATCGAGAACGGCATGGCACGCGTGGAGGCCTTCGTGTTTGGCACCCGCCTCACGCGGATCACTCGGCTGGTGCATCGTCGGTCGATCGACGAGGCCATGGAGCGGGTCGCGCGCGAGGTGCAGGACTGGTCGGGCGGGACCCGCATCGGCCAGTCGCTCCAGACGTTCAACCTGGACTGGTCCCGCCGGGTGCTGCGCAACGGCGCGGTAGTGCTCATCATCAGCGACGGTTGGGACCGCGGCGACCCCGAGCTGCTGCGCCGGGAGATCGCCCGCCTACAGCGGGCCAGCTACCGGCTGATCTGGCTGAACCCGCTGCTCGGCTCGCCGCGCTATGAGCCGCTCACCCGGGGAATGCAGGCGGCACTGCCCTACGTTGATGATTTCATGCCGGTGCACAACCTCGCGAGCCTGGAGGCGCTCGCAAAGCACCTGAGCACCATCGACGACCACCGCCCCGACCGCCGCCAGCAGCCGCTGTGGTTCGCTGACACGCGGTCGCCGGCGGCCTGACCCAGCAGAGGAGGTCCACCGTGCGCGACATCCTGCCGACCATTGAGCAGTGGCGAACCGAGGGCGAGGAGATCGCCCTGGCGACGGTCGTCCGCGCTTCCGGCTCCTCACCCCGCCCGGTCGGCGCCAAGCTCGCCGTGACCGCCAGCGGCCGGATGGCCGGGTCGGTCAGCGGCGGCTGCGTCGAGGGCGCCGTCTTCGAGACCGCGCGCGAGGTGCTCGCCTCCGGCCAGCCGCGGCTGGTCCGCTACGGCATCAGCGATGAGATGGCGTGGGACGTCGGTCTGAGCTGCGGCGGGGTGATCGACGTCTTCATCGAGAAGCTCCTGTGAGGTCGCCAATGGCTGGGTTCTACCAGGAGTTGCGCGACGCGATCGCCGCCGACACCCCCGTCGCGCTGGCCACGGTCGTGGCAGGTGGTCAGGTGGGTGCCAAGCTGCTGGTCTACGAGGACGGCCGGCGCTCCGGCTCCCTGGGCGATGCCGCCCTGGACGAACAGGTCGCCGCCGACGCGCTGGCTATGCTGGCCGAGGGCCGGTCCGAGACGCGCACCTACCAGAGCGGGGATGAGACGCCGGCCGAGGTCTACATCGAGAGCTACCTGCCGCCGCGGCGCATGGTGATCGTCGGCGCGGTCCACACCGCGATCCCGCTGGAGAAGTTCGCGCGCGAGCTCGGCTACTACACCATCGTCGTCGACGCCCGCGAGTTCTTTGCCACGCGGGAGCGCTTCCCCGACGCCCACGAGCTGATCGTGGCGTGGCCGGACGAGGCCCTGTCGCGCCTCCCCCTCGGCCCGCAGACCGATATCGTGCTCCTCTCGCACGACCCGAAGTTCGAGGACCCGGCCCTGGAGGTCGCGCTCCGGAGCCGCGCGGGCTACATCGGCGCCATGGGCAGCAAGAAGACCAGCGCCGAGCGCAACGAGCGCCTGCGGGCCGCCGGCTTTACCGACGAGCAGATCGCCCGCATCCACGGACCGATCGGGATCGACATCGGGGCGCGGTCGCCCGAGGAGATCGCCATCAGCATCCTGGCCGAGATCATCGCCGTCCGCCGCGGGCGCGACCCGCGTCGCGGTGGGAGGGGGCTGCGGCCCGCCAAGGCCGACCCGGTGGACGCCGCGGGCGAGCGCGGCGCGTAGCCATGCGGCGCGTCGTCGGCGTCATTCTCGCCGCCGGCACGGCCACCCGCCTTGGTGGGCGCAAGCAACTCCTCCCGCTGGGTGGGCGGGCGATGCTCGAGCACGTGCTCGCGGCCGCGCTCCAGGCGCCGCTCGACGGGCGGCTGGTGGTGCTTGGCAGTGACGCCGACGAGATCCGCACCCAGGTCGACCTGACGGGGTTTCAGGTGGTCGTCAACCCGCGCTACCCCGAGGGCCAGAGCACCTCCGTCATCGCCGCCGTCGAGGCGCTGCCGGACGACGCCGATGCAGCCCTGTTCTTGCTCGGCGACCAGCCCGAGGTCCCCGTGCCCGTCCTGGAGCGCATCGTTGAGGCCTATCGCCGCACGGGCGCGCCGATCGTCCAGCCGCGGTACGCCGAGGGGCGCGGCAACCCGGTCCTGATCGCCCGCGCGTTGTTCCCCGAGCTGCGCCGCCTGCGCGGCGACACCGGCGCGCGCCCGCTCCTGGAGCGGTACCGGGACCGCATCGCGTTCGCCGACGCCCGCGAGTTCTCCCGCCCCGCCGACATCGACTCCCTGGCCGACTACGAGCGCGCGCGGAAACGGTTCGACCAGCGCGTGAGCGAGGCTCCATGAGCGTGAACATCGTGGGTGAGATCCGCTTCTGCCCCCACTGCGGGCAGCCCATCGCGCAGCGTGAGATATCGGGGCGCGTCCGCCCCCATTGTCCGAGCTGCCGCGTCACCTTCTTCGCCGACCCGAAGCTCGCGGTGGCGGTGGTGATCGAGCAGGCGGGGAAGGTGGTCCTGCAGCGCCGGACCATCGACCCCGGCATGGGCCGCTGGACCTTCCCCTCCGGTTACGTGGAGCGGGGCGAGCCGCCGGAGGTCGCCGCCCTCCGCGAGGTGCAAGAGGAGGTCGGCGTGTCGGTCCGCCTCACCCGGCTGATCGGGCTCTACGCCGACCCCGGCGAC
>JASBVL010000053.1 GCA_029961075.1 Sphaerobacter sp. | reverse complement strand
TCCAGCTCCCGCGCGAGCGCGAGCTGGCGCTCAAAGGCCCGGCGCTGCACGTCGGCGGGAGCGGTCATCCAGTGGTAGTCGAGGCCGATCTCCCCAATGGCGCGGACCGGCGGCTGGGCGGCGGCTGCGCGGATCCCGGCCTCGACCTCGGCGTCGTAGCGGGCGGCTTCGGTGGGATGCAATCCGATGGCGACGACGATCCCCGGCTCCGTCTTGGCCAGGCGAAGCGCGGGGCCCCACCGCTCCGGCGCGAAGCCCACAACGAGGATGGACTCGACCCCCGCCGCTCGCGCGCGGGCGAGGACCTCCGCGCGATCGTCGTCGAACGCGTCCAGGTCGAGGTGGCAGTGTGTGTCAATCAGCCGCATCACCCTCCAGGTTACTTCACCGTGACGCTCTTGGCCAGATTCCGCGGCTTGTCGGGATCCAGCCCGCGCCGGAGCGCCAGGTAGTAGCCGAGCAACTGCGCCGGGATCACGCCGACGAGCGGCGATGCGTCGCCCACGTCCGCCACCGGGAGGTGGATGTCGAACACCTCCTCCGGCTCCGGCGAGATGCCGACGATGAATCCGCCCCGGCTGCGCAGCTCCATCGCGCCGGAGAGGATGTCGTCGCGGGTCTCGTCGATCGGGGAGAAGACGAGGCACGGCGTCCCCTCCTCGACCAGCGCGATGACCCCGTGCTTCAGCTCGCCGCCGGCGAAGCCCTCGGCGTGGATGTAGGAGATCTCCTTGATCTTGAGGGCCGCCTCGAGCGCCGTCGGGTAGGAGAGGCCGCGCCCGATGACGAAGCAGTGTTCCTTGTCGGCCATGTAGGCCGCGATCTCCTGGATGCGCTGGACACTGGCGGGGGCGAGGGCCTGCTCGACGCCGTCCACCGCCCGCCACAGGTGCTCACGCCCGACATGCTCGCTGCCGTTCAGGACGTGCGCCGTGAGCATGAGGATGGCGACTTTCGCCGTGTACGACTTGGTCGACAGCACACTCTGCTCGGGCCCGGCGCCCAGGTGGATGCTGAAGTCGGCCAGTCGGTCCAGGGTCGAGCCAGGGACGTTGACGAGCGCCGCGACCCGCGCTCCGGCGCGCTTAGCCGCCATCACCGCGTCGATGATGTCGGCGGTCTCGCCGCTCTGCGACAGCGCGATCACGAGGCTTCGGTCGGTCAGGAAGTGCTCCTGATACTTGAACTCCGATCCGACCGCGAAGTTGACATGCCGCCGAGCGATGCGGGAGAAGAGGTAGGACCCGGTCAGCGCCGCGTAGCTGGAGGTGCCGCAGCCGATCAGGAAGCTCCCGTAGGCCTCGGAAATCAGCTCCGCCAGGTGATGGACGGGCTCGGCGTAGTTCTCGGCGATCCGCCGCAGCACGCGGGGCTGCTCATGGATTTCCTTAATCAGATAGTGATCGAACCCGTTGAGCGACATGTCCGCCTCGCGGAGCGTCAGCGGCACGAACGCCGCAGCGCGGGGGGCGCCGGTCGCGCTGTCGTAGAACTGGACCCCGTCCGGGCCCAACGCGACTCAACGTCACCGCCATCCTCCGCGCCGGGCAGCTCATCATCCCGACGGGCCAGACCGTCATCCACGCGGGGGATGAGATCATCGCCGTGACCACACGGGCGCGCGAGGAGGACCTCCGCCGCCTGCTGGTCGAGTAAGCCGCAGCATGCCCGGAGGTGAACCCCACGCGCGCCCCTCCCCGCGCGGGGAGGGGCGCGCGTGGGTCGGCACGGGGTCTACGGGTAGATCCCGCGCACGCGGGTGAACTCGGCCACGCGGAGGATTGCCCGCACGAGTGCGGCCGTGCGGAGTGATACCCGATATTGCTCGGAGACCGCGTGGATGGCCGCGAACGCCTCCGACATGAGCCGCTGCAGGCGCTCGTGGACCTCCTGCTCCGTCCAGGTGAACGCCTGGAGGCCCTGCACCCACTCGAAGTACGACACCGTGACCCCGCCGGCGTTGGCGTAGATGTCCGGCACCACGATCACGCCGCGATCGTTGAGGATGCGGTCAGCGTCCGGCGTCGTCGGCCCGTTGGCCGCCTCCGCGATCAGCCGCGCCTTGATCCGCGGCGCGTTCGCCTCGGTGATCTGCTCCTCCAGCGCAGCCGGGATCAGGATATCGCAGTCGAGCTCCAGCAGCTCCTGATTCGTGACCTGATCGGCCTCGGGGAACCCGACGACGCTCTTCGTCTGGCGCTTGTGCTCGAGGACCGCCGGGATGTCCAGGCCCTGCGGGTTGTAGATGCCGCCCCGGGAGTCGCTCACGCCCACCACGCGGCACCCGAGCTGATGCAGGAGGATGGCGACCGTGGATCCCGCGTTGCCGAAGCCCTGCACCACCACCCGCGCCCCCGGCAGGGTGATGCCGTACGCCTTGCACGCCTCCTGGATCGCGATGGTGCAGCCCCGCCCGGTCGCCTCCAGCCGCCCGGCGGAGCCGCCCAGCAGCAGCGGCTTGCCGGTCACGACCGCCGGGATCGCCACCCCACCGCGGTGCATGCTGTAGGTGTCGAGCATCCAGGCCATGACCTGGGGGTTGGTGTTGACGTCCGGCGCCGGGATATCGCTGTGCGGGCCGATCAGGACCGAGATCTCGGTGGTGTAGCGCCGGGTGAGGTTTTGCAGCTCGTTCTGGGACAGCACCTTCGGGTTGACCCGGACGCCGCCCTTCGCGCCCCCGTAGGGTAGCCCGACGACGGCGCACTTCCAGGTCATCCACATGGCCAGGGCCTTGACTTCATCCAGGGTGACGTCCGGATGGTAGCGGATGCCGCCCTTGGACGGCCCCGGCGCGATGCTGTGCTGCACCCGGTAGCCGGTGAACACCTGCACCGTGCCGTCGTCCATCTCGACCGGGAAGTTGACGGTCAACTCCCGCTTGCACACGCTCAGCATGCGCCGCATGTCGTCGTCCAGGCCGACGACGTCTGCGGCGATGTTGAACTGCTCGACCGCGATATCGAACAGGCTTGGCGCTGGCCTCTCCTGTGCTGGACTCTCGACTACCATGCGCTCGTTCCTCCCGTCCCGCGCACGTGACGAGGAACCGCATTCACCCTGCTGCTGAGTCCACTGGCCTCCCGGCTCACTGTCATCTTACCCGCCGGTCGGGATGCTCGGGGCGTGCAAGAGGACAATGAGCCCGGGTCCAGGCGCGACCACCGCACGCGGCGGGCGACGCGACATCCCCAACCGTACTCGGTCCCAACAACACCTCCAGCGGAGCCGATGCGGTCTGCCTCACCTCGACCCGGTCATCGGCGCCAACAAGGAGAGGCCGGGCTGGACCCGGCCTCTCCCGATCTCACGCCCCTTCGGCAAGCGCCTGCTCCAGGAGTTGCCTGGCCACGGCGGGATTCGCTGTCCCGCGCAGGTGGCGCATGACCTGCCCCAGCAAGAAGCCGATCGCGGCCTTCTTGCCCTTGCGATAGTCGGCGACGGCAGCCGGGTTCTCGGCCAGCACCGTGCGCACCACCGCCTCGAGTTGCGCGGCATCGCTCACCTGGGCCAGACCACGCTCGGCAACGAGGGCGTCCGGGTCGCTCCCCGTCTCGTGGACCGCGATCAGCACCTCCTTGGCCGAGCGCAGCGTGATCGTGCCGGCATCGACGAGCGCGATCAGCCGCCGCAGCTGGGCCGGCGCCACATTGATCGCATCGATGGTCAGGCCCCGGTCGCGCATGAGCGCGAAAATCTCCCCGGTGATCCAGTTCGCCGCCGCCCGGGCGATGGCGACGTCCCCGTCGACCGTCGCCTCGAAGTAGTCCGCCACGGCGCGCTCTTCGGTCAGCAGCACAGCCTCGGACTCGGAGAGCCCGAACTGCTCGACGAAGCGCGCGCGCCGCGCCGCGGGCAGCTCCGGCATGCGCTGGCGAATCTCCTCCACGTCGGCGTCCGTGAGGAAGATCGGCGGCAAATCCGGCTCGGGGAAGTACCGGTAGTCCTCCGCGAACTCTTTCGTCCGCTGGGAGACGGTCACCCCCTGCTCGTCGACCCACCCCCGGGTCTCCTGCACGAGCGGCTCCCCCCGCAGCAGCGCGGCGCGCTGCCGCTCGACCTCGTAGCTCACCGCACGCTCGACCGCCCGGAAGCTGTTCATGTTCTTGATCTCGACCTTGGGGCCGACGATCGTCCCGTCGATGCTCCGCTGGGACACGTTCGCGTCGCAGCGGAACGCCCCCTCCTCCATGTTCCCGGTCGAGACGCCGAGGTAGCGCAGGATCTGCCGCAGGGTCATCAGGAAGAGACGCGCGTCCTCCGGCGAGCGCAGGTCCGGCTCGGTCACGATCTCGATCAGCGGCACGCCGGAGCGGTTGGCATCCACCAGGCTGTAGGCGCGGCCGTTCGCGCTGCGGTGGACCAGGCGCGCGGTGTCCTCCTCAAGGTGCACGCGCCGGATACCCACGCGCCGCGGGCCGTCGACGCCGAGAAACTCGACCGCGCCGGCGACACACAGGGGCAGGTCGTACTGCGAGATCTGGTACCCCTTCATGAGGTCGGGGTACATGTAGTTCTTCCGGTCGAACTTGCTGTACGACGGGATCGAGCAGCCCAGCGCCAGTCCGGTCATGACCGTGGCGGCCACCGCCTCGCGGTTGATGACGGGCAGCGCCCCGGGGAGACCGAGGCACACCGGGCAGGTATGGGTGTTCGGCTCGGCCGCCTGGTACGCCGCGGAACACCCGCAGAACATCTTGGATCGGGTCAGAAGCTGCGCATGCACCTCTAACCCGATGATGGTTTCAAACTCCACGTAGCTCACCCCGTGCTGTTTGCGATCCCCGGGCCGCACCACCGCGATTATAGCATGGCCCAATTCCACGGGATTCGGGCCGCGCTGTCAAACCGGAGCACCCCCGCGGCATCGGGGCGCGTCCGGCGGCACGCAGGCCCCGGCCCGCGGCAGGCCCATCGCGGCCGACACCGGCCTCAGCGGGCGAGCTGCACGTACGGCGTGGGATCGACGGGTCTGTTATTGACGCGGATCTCGTAGTGGACGTGAGCTCCGGTGGAGCGACCGGTGTTGCCGGACAGCCCGATGACCTGCCCCGGCTCCACCCGCTGCCCGACGCTCACCAGGAGCGTGGCGTTGTGCCCATAGTAGCTGCTGATGCCATTCCCGTGATCGATGACCACGAGATTCCCGTAGCCACCGTACCACCCGGCCACGCGCACGACGCCGGCCCCGGTCGCCCGCACCGGCGTCCCCTCCGGGACGGCCAGGTCGATCCCGGTGTGCAACTCGGACGCGGCCGCACCGTCAGACGGCTCGAAGGGGTTGGCGCGCGGGCCGAAGGGAGAGGTGATCGAGCCATTCACCGGCAGGCCGCGCGGGACCGCCGGAGAGAACGCGAGCGCGGCCGGGCTGATCCCCGCAGCCGCGGCGCCGCTCTGCTGGACCGCGGCCAGCCGGGCCTGCGCCCGGCGCCCCACCTCGTCGAGGAGCGCGTGCAGCGACTCGACGCGCTGCAGTGAGTCACCGATCCGCGCGCGCACCGCCTCGGCCGGGTCGGCCGCAGGGTCGGCCGGCGCCGCCGCGGGGCCGCCCACCGGCCCATTGGAGACCGGCATCCCGACCAGCTCAGCCATCTCCGCCGCCAGCCGCTCCAGGGTGTCGATCTCCTGCTCCAGCGTCGTCAGGCGTGCCTGGAGGTCCTGCACCTCCTGCACGCGCCGCTGCTCGGCCGTCTCCAGCGCCGTCTGGGCCGCGACGAGCTGGGCCGACTGCTCCTGGGTCAGGCTGAACAGCACACTGCCGTCGCGCTGGGCCCGCGCCAGGTCGGCCGCCAGCGCGTCGAGCTGCGCGCGTAGCCTCGCCAGCTCCGCCGCCGTCGGCGGCGGAGACGACCCGACGGCCGCCGACACCGTGTCGCTGGCGAAGTCCCGCGTCGTCATGGTGTGGATCAGGAAACCGCTCGTGCTGAGCAGGCCGGCGACCAGGGCCGCCAGCAGCCAGTAGGGCACCGTGGCGGTCCGACGCCCCCAACCGACCGGGGACCACGCCGCCGTGATGCGCCGCGGCCGCGCCGTGCCAGACGCGTGCGAGCTCGAGGTTGCCGGGGGCGGCGTCAGCGGCCGGAACACCACGGTTCGGGGTGGCAACGGTGCCGAATCCTGCACGCTCATGCCTCGAGCGTACACAGGGCATACTTCGTGAACAAGCACACAGAGGTCCTGTCCGCCGCATTCCGCGAGTACTACGCGGGCCACCCGCAGGGCCGCCCGTGAGCCCCGCCGGGCGCGTGGCGCCCAGGCCCGGGAGATGCCGGTCGCGCACCGCCGAGATTGTGAAGAGTTGCGCGGGCCTATGGTAAGATCAGGCTGCCGCTGGTACGGGCAATGCGGCAGCCGAACCGGCGACGGCTGCACCGGGGGGAGGCCGCACACCCGGGCCGCGGTGGCGCGACCGGACCCAGTCGGAGGCCGTGGCGCCCGCGGACTGGGTAGCTAGGAGGCGAGACCGACGCCGTGGTCGTCAAGTCGGAAGCGAAGCTGGTCACCCTCTCGATCAACGGGCAAGAAGTGACGGTGCCGGAGGGCACGACGATCCTTCAGGCGTGCCAGGCGGCGGGCATCGAAGTGCCCAACCTCTGCTATCAGCCGCTGCTGCGCCCCTGGGGCTCGTGTCGTATCTGCACCGTCGAGATCCTGGGGAGGCGCGGCGGGCTGGTCGAGTCGTGCGCCGCCCAGGTCCGCGAGGGGATGGAAGTCCTCACCCACTCGCCCCAGGTCCTGGAATCACGCCGGTTCATCCTCCAGATGTACCTCGTCGACCACGCGCTCGACTGCCCCACCTGCGACAAGTCCGGCGAGTGCTACCTCCAGGACAACACCTACCTCCACAACGTGCACTCCAACCCGTACCGCCGCCCGAAGCTCGCCAAGGCCTACACCCACCTGAGCGACGTCATCGACTACAAGTGGGACCGCTGCATCATGTGCGCACGGTGCACGCGGGTGTGCGACGAGGTCATCGGCGTGACCGCCATCGAGGTGCTCAACCGCGGGCTGGAAGCCGAGATCGGGCCGGCCTACGGCATGGACCTGCGCGCCGGCACCTGCACCTCCTGCGGCATGTGCATCGCCGTCTGCCCGGTGGGCGCGCTGACGGACCGGCGGTTCGGCATGCACCCCTGGGAGCTGGACACGACCGAGACGATCTGCGGCTTCTGCGACGTCGGCTGCACCCTGAACGTCGAGCACAACCGGGGCATCGTCCGGCGGGTGACCCACCTCTGGGACCGCGGCGTCAACCACGGGTACACCTGCGAGCGGGGCAAGTGGGGCTACGACCAGGTCCAGCATCCGGACCGGCTCGACACCGCCTACCTTCGCCAGGGTGATGAGTTCGTCCCGAGCCCCCTCGAGGCGGCGCTCGACCACGTCGCCGAGCAACTCCGCCGCTATCGGGGCGACCAGTTCGCCGCGCTTGCCTCGCCCGACAACACCAACGAGGAGAACTACCTCCTGCAGCAGTTCACCCGCGCGGTCATGGGCACCAACAACATCGACCGCCTGCGCACCCGCAGCCAGGAGGCGGTCAGCGCCGCGCTGCGCGACGCCTTCGGGCGCCCGGTGAGCACCAACTCCATGCAGGAGGCCTTCACCGACACCAAGTGCATGCTGGTCGTCGGCCCGAACATCGGCGAGCGGGCCCCGGTCGGCAGCTACTGGCTGTACTGGTCACGGCAGTACCGGGACGCCAAGACGGTCGTCATCAGCCGCGACCACTTCCCCCTGTGCGACCGCGCCGAGGTCTGGATCAAGCCGCCGGCGGGCGCCGAGGCCGCGATCATCAACGCCATGGCCCGCGTCATCCTGGACACCGGCCTGGCCCGCCCCGCCGAGGGTGCCAACGCGGGGTTCGACGCCTGGGTCGCGAGCCTGGCCGACTTCGCGCCGGAGCGGGTGGCCGCAGCGACGGGCATCGACGTCGAGCTGATCCGCCGCGCCGCCATCCTCTACGCCACGGGCGGCGCCGGGGTGGACGGCCGTGACGCCGCGGAGTACCCTGCCAGCGCCATTTACCAGACGCTGGGCAGCGCGTCGGGGGACGACGTCCAGCCCGCCGCCGCCGCGCTCAACAACCTGGCGCTCCTGACCGGCAATGTCGGCCGCGCCGGCGGCGGGGTGATCGCCTTCCGGGGACCGGCCAACTTCCAGGGCGCGACCGACATGGGTTGCGAGCCGGGCTTCTTCCCCGGCTACCAGCCAATCTCCGATGCCGCCGCCCGGCAGGCGTTCGAGGCCGCCTGGCTGCCGCGCTGGAGCGACGCCGCGGAGCAGCGCGGCGTCAACCCGATCCGCGCCCTGCCGGCCACGCCGGGCCTCGACCTCGACGGGATGATCGCGGCGATCGAGGCGGGCCACATCAAGGCGATGTACATCGCGGCGGCCAGCCACACCTACGCGCACGGCATCGACGAGCGCCTGCTGGCGGTGCTGCCGCGGCTGGAGTTCCTGGTCGTCGAGGACAGCTTCCCCGGCGAGCTGGCCAAGCTGGCGCATGTGGTGCTGCCGGGTGCCATGTTCCTGGAGAAGGACGGCACCTTCACCAACGCCGACCGCACTATCCAGCGCCTGCGCTACGCCGTCGCCGCGCCGGGCGATGCGCGGCCAAGCTGGTGGTTCGTGCAGGAGATCGCCCAGCGACTGGGCTACGACCTGAACCACCCGCACCCGTCGTTCGTGCTCGAGGAGATCGCACGGCTGGTACCGATCTACCGCGGCGTCTCGCTCCCGCGGCTGGAGCGCGGCCCGGTGCAGTGGCCCGTTCGGTCGTTCGCCGCTGAACCGGCGGCCTTCCTGGAGATCGGGGACGGCTTGGCTCCTGACGCAGTCCGCTTCGTGGCGGACTAGACCGGCGTCCCGGGACGCTCGCGCGCCCCAGGCTGGAAGAGGATGAGCATCGCCATGCTCGACGAAGTCAAGGGCTTTTGGGTCACCTTCCGGCGCCTCTTCACGCCGAACGTGACGGTTCAATATCCCGAGGAGAAGCGCCAAATGGCGCCGCGCTACCGCGGGCTGCCATCGCTGCGCGCGGACCCGGAGACAGGGGAGCCGCTGTGCGTCGCCTGCGGGCTCTGCGCCCGGATCTGCCCGACGAGCTGCCTCGAGATGACCGTGGTGCCCTCGGAGGAGGGGGACCGCGAGCTCGCGGAGTTCATCCTCCGCTCCGGCCGCTGCCTGTTCTGCGGGCTGTGCGCGCAGGTCTGCCCGGTCGACGCCATCACCATGAGCGGCGAATACGAGCTCGCCACCCAGCAGCGGGATGGCCTGATCTACACCAAGACCGAGCTGGCCGCCATCGGCGCGCAGAACCTGAGCTGGTGGGAGGCGCAGTAGGTCTGCCGGCGGCACTTGCCGCACGCCGCGGGCAGGGGTTGGTGTCCCGTCGCTGGCCCGGCACAGCCACGGCCGTCTCGCGCGCCGCCCGGGTGCTCCCCTGCCCTCTGCCGGCGCCGAGCGGACCGCAGGGCCGGCCACGTCGGCGCGTTGACCGGCTGCCGAGCGGCACCTATTATCCCGGTAACGGGTTCCCCAATCGGCCGGCATCGGCCACGGCGGTATCCCGGGTACCTGCGCGATGGGAGGGCAAACGATGGCCAGGGAGTACCGGTACTACTGCGCGGGCGAGTGGCGCTCTTCCGACCAGCCGCTCGAGGTCTCCAACCCGTACAACGGCGCGGTGGTCGGCATCACCTCGTTCGCGACCGACCAGGACCTCGAGGATGCGATCACGGCCGCCGAGCGCGCCTTCCAGCAGACCAAGCAGCTCCAGAGCTACGAGCGCGCGGCCATCCTGCAGCGGCTGGCCGACGGGCTCGCCGCGCGCCAGGAAGAGTTCGCCCGCCTGATGGCCCAGGAGGCCGGCAAGCCGATCCGGGATGCCCGCACCGAGGTGGCCCGCGGCGTCTTCACGCTGCAGACGGCGGCGGAGGAGGCCAAGCGTATCGGCGGCGAGCTCATCCCGCTCGACTTGATGCCCAGCTCACAGGGGCGCGTCGGCATCACGCGTCGCTTCCCGATCGGCGTGATCGCGGGCATCTCGCCCTTCAACTTCCCGCTCAACCTCGCTCTGCACAAGCTCGCCCCGGCGATCGCGTCCGGCAACACGATCGTGCTCAAGGTGCCGACCCACGACCCGCTGACGATGCTCACCTTCGCTGAGCTCGTCGAGCAGGCCGGCGTGCCCAAGGGGACGGTCAGCATCATGCCCATGGATCGCACGGTCGGCGACCGGCTCGTGACCGACCCGCGCTTCAAGATGCTCTCGTTCACCGGCTCGCCCGCGGTCGGCTGGGACATGAAAGCGCGTGCCGGCAAGAAGAAGGTCGTGCTGGAGCTGGGCGGCAACGCCGGGGTGGTGGTCGACCACAACGCCAACCTGCCGCTGGCGGTCTCCCGCGTGCGGGTCGGCGCCTTCGCCTACGCCGGCCAGGTCTGCATCTCGGTGCAGCGGGTGTACATCCATCGCTCGCGCTTCGACGAGTTCGCCACCAGGCTCGTCGAGGAGATCAAGCAGATGAAGATCGGTGACCCGCTGGACGAGGCCACCGACCTGGGTCCCATGATCGACGACAAGGCCGCGAAGCGCACCGAGGATTGGGTCGCGTCCGCAGTGTCGGAGGGCGCCCGCGTCCTGATCGGCGGCAAGGCCGAGGGCCGCATCTTCCAGCCCACCGTGCTGGTCGACGTGCCGCCCACCAGCTTCGTCTGCTCGCGCGAGGCATTCGCCCCGCTGGTCAACCTCTTCCCGTTCGATGACTTCGAGGAGGCGCTGGCGGCGGTGAACGACTCCGACTACGGCCTCCAGGCCGGCGTCTTCACTGCGAGCCTGGAGCACGCGCTCCGGGCCTGGGAGGTGCTGGAGGTCGGCGGCGTCATCATCAACGACATCCCGACCTATCGCATTGACCACATGCCCTACGGCGGCGTCAAGGACTCGGGTCTGAGCCGCGAGGGGCTGCGCTATGCGATCGAGGACATGACTGAGCCCCGGTTGCTGGTCCTCAACCGGGTGCCCGATCCCTCCTAGACGACACCCCGGGGCGGGCCCGGCCGGCCTGCCCCCACCTGTCCCAGGATGCAACGGATTTCTCGACCGCTCGCGCCCGCAGTGGCGCGAGCGGTGGCACGCGACCGGCGGTGGCATGCCCCGCCGGGCGCGGCGGAGGCGTGGGCGAGGAGCATGATCCAGATGAACCACCGAACCCGGAACCGCGCGGGGTTGATCGCGGCGGTCGGCCTACCCCTGGCGCTGCTGGCGGCCCGACGGCGACACCGGCCGGCGCGACCGCCGCGATCGGGCGACGGCCGCCCCTCGATCGTGGTCGCGGGCGCGGGCTTCGGCGGCATCGCCGTGTTGAACGCCCTGCGCGGCGTCGCTGGCGACGCCGCCGATGTGCTGTTGATCGATCAGCACAACTACCACCTCTTCACCCCGCTCCTCTACCAGGTCGCCACCGGCTCGGTCGACGATCAGCACATCGCCCACGCCCTGCGGCCGTTCTGCGTCGGCATCCCGGCCGATTTCCTCTGTACGACGGTGCGCGGCGTGAACCTCGTCGATCAGGTGGTCGAGACGGACGCCGGCCGCATCCGCTACGACTACCTGGTGCTGGCCCTCGGCAGCCAGACGAACTACTTCGGCATGCAGGATGTCGAGCGCCACGCGTTGGGGCTGAAGACGATCCCGGCGGCCAACCGGATCCGGGGGCAGATCCTCGACGCCGTGGAGCGCGCGGCCATCGCCACCGACCCGGCGGAGCGCCGCCGGCTGCTGACCTTTGCCGTCGTGGGCGCCGGGGCCACCGGGGTCGAGCTCGTCGCCTCACTGGACGATCTGCTGCACAACAACCTGCTCCCCTACTACCCGAACCTGCGCAGCGAGGATCCGCGCATCGTCTTGATCGAAGCGATGGAGACGATTCTGCCGGGCGGCCCGCCGCGCATGCGCGCCGTCGCCGCGCGCCGCCTCGCCGAGCTCGGCATCGACATCCGGCTCAAGACCGCGGTGGCCGGCGTCCGCGACGGGGCACTCGTCACGCGGACCGGCGACGTGATCGAGGCCGGGACGGTCATCTGGACGGCCGGGATCCGACCGAACCCGGTTGCGGCATCCTTGCCGGTGGAGAAGAGCCGCGACGGACGCATCGTGGTCGACGAGTATCTCCGCATCCCGAGCGCCCCGAACGTCTTCGCCGTCGGCGACAACGCCTTCGTCCCGGCAGCCGGGAGCGACGCGCCGCTGCCGGCGAACGCCTCCGTTGCGGTGCGGGAAGGGGCTGCCGTCGGACGCAACCTGGTCCGGCTGCTCAATGGCGAGTCCCTCGAGCCCTTCGTCTTCCGCTCCCCGGGGGAGATGATCGCGCTGGGGCGCGGCCGCGCGGCGGCCACGATCGGGCCGGTTACCTTCGATGGCCTGCCCGCCTGGCTGGTCTGGCGGATCTTCCACCTGTCGCAGATCATGGGCGTGCGCAGCCGCGTCGGGGTGACGATCGACTGGATCGCGGCACTCCTCTCCCACCGCTACATCACGAACACGGAGGCGTGAGGGGCGAGGCCTGTTGCGTGCTCCGTGATCCGTCAGGCGTCATCCGTATTGCGTATTGCGTCTTCCCCCCTCACCCCCGGGCCCCTCTCCCACACCGGGGAGAGGGGGGAGTCACGCAATACGCAATACGCAATACGCAATACGCAATACGGACCACGCCCCCCGCATCACGCATCACGCATGACGCATCACGCATGACGTCCTACACCTTCCGCGCCCCGATCACGAGGATGCCGGGGATGACGGAGAGGCGCCGCGCGGCTTCGGGGAAGTGCTCGGCGAACGCGTCATCGGGGTAGGCTTCGTGGAGCGCATCGATCAGGAGCCCGGACTCCACGAGCCGGCTGGCATACCAGTCGAGCGGCCGGTGGTAATGCACCGTCGGCGCCGGCTGGTCGACCTTGGCCACCGTCTCTGTCCGGGACGGCTCGCGGTAGCGCCAGACACGGACCGAGATCTGCTCGTCGACGACGGCACGCTCGATCAGCCAGCTCGACCCGTCCGGGATCTGGAAGCAGGGGTGGAACAGCGTCGCGACCAGCCGGCCGCCCGGGCGCAGCAGCCGCGCGGCCTCCCGGATGGCCCCCGCGGCGTCCTCGAGGTCCATCAGCACCATGCTGGCGGTGATGCGGTCGAAGCTGGCGTCGGGCAGCTCCGGGAGGTGCGCCGCGTCGCCGACCATGTAGCGTACGCCGCGGGGCCGGGCAGCCTCACGACGGCGCGCATGCTCGATCAGCCGCGGCGAGATGTCCACGCCGGTGACCCGCGCCCCGAGGTCCGCGAGCGCGCGGGACGTCGCGCCGTTGGCGCAACCCAGGTCGAGCACGTCCAGGCCGGCCACCTCGCCCAGCACCCGGAAGAGCGCCGGGCGGACCAGCAGCCGGTGGAACGCGTCGCCCTCCTCGCCGACCTGCTCGTCCCAGAAGTCGGCGATCACCTCGAAGCTCCCCCCGCTCATGCCATGGCGTCTCCCTCCGCGGGCCGCGGGGCCCCGATCAGGCTCCGCAGCCGCGCCAGATTCTCGGCGTCCTCGTGCAGGTCTTCGCTCTTCGGCGTCTCCAGCAGCCCTGGCAGCCCGGCGAGCCGCGGGTCGTTCACCACATTGTAGAAGCCGGCCAGCCCGATCATCCCCGCGCCGATATGGTCGTGGCGGTCGACGCGGGAGCCGAGTTCGCGCTTGGAGTCGTTGAGGTGGAGCGCCCGCAGGTTGCGCAGCCCGAGGATCCGGTCGAAGGCATCCATCGTCTCGGCGTACCCCTCGGGGGTGCGCAGCTCGTAGCCCGCGGCGAAGGCGTGGCAGGTGTCGAAGCAGTAGCCGACGCGCTCCGGCGCGGCCACCAGGTCGACGATCGCCCGCAGTTGCTCGAACCGGTAGCCGAGCGCGCTCCCCTGGCCGGCCGTGATCTCCAGCAGCGTTATCACCCGATAGCCCGGCAGCTCCGCATGGATCCGGTTGAGCGCCTGCGCCACGCGCCGGATGCCCACCTCCTCGCCCGCGCCGGTGTGCGACCCGGGGTGGGTCACCAGATAGGGCACGCCCAACAGCTCGCAGCGCTCCAGCTCGACCCGGAAGGCAACGACCGACTTCTCCCAGAGCGCCTCGTCGGGCGAGGCGAGGTTGATCAGGTAGGAGTCATGCGCCACCACCGCGCGGATGCCGGCCTCGGCCTGCCGCTGCCGAAACCGCTCAACCTGCGCGGGCGGGATCGGTTTGGCCGCCCACTGGTTGTTGTTCTTGGTGAAGATCTGCACTGCATCGCAGCCGACCTGGGCGGCCCGGTCGATCGCCTTGTCGACGCCGCCCGCGATCGACATGTGCGCGCCGAACAGCATGCGCCTCCTCGTCTTCCCCTCGTGCTCCGCCGAGCGTTCCCACGGTCGGGATGCAGTCCTGCTGAACGCCGCGCTCACCCCGCCCGCGCGGCCCGTCTGACCGCCGTGACCGATGGCCGCTCGGGACGCGAGCCGTCGCGCCGCGCAGCACGCGGGGCCTGGCCAATCCACCGGGACCGAACCCCGAGGGCGAGCGCGCCGCGATGGGCACCCGGCTATCATCGGGCACCGACGGGGCGCGGTGCAAGGCGCAGGGGGCCGCCCCGTCGGCGAGCGGCGTGTCCGCTCCCGCGATGTCCCGGAGGCTGACCGCGCCGCGCCAACGGGGCCGACTAGGACGACGTCCCGCCGAGGAGCGCGTCGAGGCGCTTCCGATCGAACCCGAGGACGCTCCCGCCCGGCGTCAGCACCAGCGGCCGCCGCAGCAGCGTCGGCTCGGCCACCATCAAGTCCAGCAGCTCGTCGTCGGACACCGTGCGCTCAGCCAGGCCGAGTTCCCGGTAGGCCCGGCTGCGCGTCGACAGCGCCTCGCGGGGCGTCAGCCCGGCCCGCCGGAGCACGTCGGCCAGCTCCTCCCGCGTGAAGCGCTGCTTGAAGTAGTCGCGGCGCGCGTAGGCGACCCCTCGCTGCTCAAGATACTCCTGAGCCGTCTTGCAGCTCGTTCAGGTCGGATGGACGTAGATCTCGATTTCGTTTGCCACCTGCCCGCCCCCTTTCCACGGGTCGCACATGCACTGCCGGACATGGTAGCAGCCCTGCGCCGGGTGGGGGCACCGCCCCGGGAGCGCCGGCGTCCTGGCCGGCTCCGGGGTGCGGAGGGGACAGGGCCCGGCGAGGACGCCGGCGCTCCTGACGAGGCCCCGCTCGGGCGCGCCCGGTGGCCCGCCCCTACCGGCCGTGCGTCGGGCCGGTGTACACTCGCCCCGAGGAGAGGAGCGGACGCCATGCGCGTCCTCGTGACGGGTGGAACGGGACAGGTCGGCCGCGCCCTGCAGCGCGTGGCACCGGCGGGCTACACCGTCGTCGCCCCCGGCTCAGACGAGTGCGACGTGGCCGACTTCGCCACGGTCGCGCGACTGATCGAGCGCGAGCAGCCCGACGTGATCGTGCACGCGGGCGCGATGACCGACGTGGACGGCTGCGAGCGCGACCCGGCCCGCGCCTTCCAGGTCAACGCCCTCGGCACTCAGCATGTCGCCGCCGCCGCGCAGTCGGCCGGTGCCGCTCTCGTCTACCTCTCGACCAACTACGTGTTCGACGGCGAGGATCCCGAGCCGTACCACGAGTTCGCCACGCCGCGCCCGATCAGCGTCTACGGCCGATCAAAGCTGGCGGGCGAGGAGGCCGTACGCGCACTGGCGCCGCGCCACTATATCGTCCGCACGGCCATGGTCTACGACGAGACCGGCCGCAACTTCGTCAACACCATGCTGCGGGCCGCCGCCGAGCGCCCGTCCCTCACCGTGGTCGCCGACCAGCGGGGCAACCCGACGTACGCGGGCGACCTCGCCGCCGCGATCTACCGCCTGATCGCGCAGCCCGCCTTCGGCACCTATCACCTGGTGAACGAGGGCAGCGCGTCCTGGTATGAGTGGGCGATCGAGATCCTGCGCCTGGCCGGCATCGCCACGCCGGTCGAGCCGATCCCGGCGGCGGCCTGGTCCCGCCTGGCCCGGCCGCCCGCCAACGGCGTGCTCGCCAACACCGCCGCCGCGGCGCTCGGGATCACGCTCCCGCCGTGGCAGGACGCCCTGGCGCGCTGCCTGGCCCGGCGAGACGCGTTGACGACGGCATGAGCGGCGCGCGGGTCGACGTCATCATCCCCACGTACAACGGCCGCGCCCACCTGGCGGTGTGCCTGCCGGCGCTCGCCCGCCAGACCTACCGCGACTTCCGCGTCATCGTGGTGGACGACGCCTCGACCGACGACACGGCCGAGCTGGTCCGCCGCGTCATGCCGGAGGCCACGCTGCTGCGCCTGCCCTGCAACAGCGGCCTGGCGGTGGCCATCAACCGCGCCCTGGCCAGCTCCAGCGCCGAGCTGGTCGCCTTCCTCAACAACGACACCGAGCCGGAGCCCGGCTGGCTGGCCGCGCTGGTTGCCGCGCTCGACCGTCACCCCGACGCCGCGGCGGTTGCCAGCAAGCTGCGCCTCTTCGACCGGCGCGACGTGCTCCACTCGGCGGGCGACACCTTCTCCCGGCGCGGCGTGCCGAACAGCCGCGGCGTCTGGGAGGTGGACCGCGGCCAGTACGACAGCGAGGAGGAGGTCTTCTCCGCCTGCGGCGCCGCCGCGCTCTACCGCCGCGCGGCGCTCGAGGCCGTGGCCGCGATCGACGGCCACGTGCTCGACCCCGACTTCTTTATGTACTGCGAGGACGTCGACCTCGCCTGGCGGCTGCGCCTGCTCGGCTACCGCATCGTCTTCGCGCCGGACGCCGTCGTCTACCACCGGCTCTCGGCCACCGGCGGCGGGCCCTTGGCATCGTATTATGTCGCGCGCAACACGGTCGCCGTGCTGGTGAAGGACGTGCCCTGGCCGATCCTGCGGCGGAACCTCCCGCGCATCGCCGCGCAGCAGGCCCGGCTGCTGCTGGGCACGCTCCCCCACCTGCGCGAGCCGGCCGCGCGGGCGCGCCTGCGCGGGCTGCTGGCCACCCCGCGCCTGCTGCCCCGCATGCTGGCCAAGCGCCGCCGCATCCAGTCCACCCGCCGGGTCCCCATCGCCGCGGTCGACAAGCTGCTGGTGGACTAGGGACACTTGCGCCGTGCGGCCGGTTCAGGAGCGCCGGCTTCCAGCCGGCTCCGCGCGCCCACGGTCAGGGCACGGCGAGCACGTCAGCCGGCATTTGGCGGGCGCGGAGACGATGCCCGGTAAGATGCCGGCGCTCCTGTATCCATCATCCCGGCCGGCGCGAACGAAGTCTCGTCCGCCTCGCTCGTCGCGCCGGATCGCGGCAACCACAGCGGGGGCACGGCATGCCGTGCCCCCGCGCGTCTGACTGTGGGCCCGGCTTCCCGCTCGCCCCTACCGCCCGAGCTCGGCGATGATGGCGTCGGTCATCTCGGTGGTGCTGGCCGCCTTGGTCCGGTCGCGGTCCGGGCGCAGGTCGTAGGTCACCTTCTCACCGGCCGCGATCACGGCCGCCACCGCGCGCTCGACCGCCTCGGCCGCGGCCATCTCCCCGATGTGCCGCAGCAGCATCGCCCCGCTCAGGATCATCGCCGTGGGGTTGGCGACGTTCTGCCCCGCGTAGGCCGGCGCGCTGCCGTGGATCGCCTCGAATACCGCGGCCCGGTCGCCGATGTTCGCGCTCGGGGCCACCCCCAGGCCGCCGATCATGCCGGCCGTCAGGTCGCTCAAGATGTCGCCGTACAGGTTCGGCATGACCAGGATATCGTAGAGCTCGGGCTTCTGCACGAGCTGCATGCACATGTTGTCGACGATGCGGTCGTTGAACTCGATGCTGGGGTAGTCCTGCGCGACCTCCTGCGCCACCTTCAGGAAGAGGCCGTCGGTGAACTTCATGATGTTGGCCTTGTGCACGGCCGTCACCAGCCGCCGACCGTTCTTGACGGCGTAGTCGAAGGCGAAGCGCACGATGCGGCGCGAGTTCTCCGGCGTGATGGCCTTGATCGAGACGGCCGCGCTCTCGCTCACCTTCTTGGCGCTGCGCTTGTTGATCTCGGCGATCACCTCGGCGGCTGCGGGCGTCCCGGCGTCGAACTCGACCCCGGCATAGAGGTCCTCCATGTTCTCCCGGACCACCACCAGGTCGACATCGTCGTAGGGGCTCTGCACCCCCTTGTAGGTTCGCGCCGGGCGCAGGTTGGCGTAGAGGTCTAGGGTGTGGCGGAGCGCCACGTTGACGCTGCGGAAGCCGCCGCCGACCGGCGTCGTCAGCGGGCCCTTGAGCGCGATGCCGTTGCGCTGGATCGAGGCGATCACCGAATCCGGGAGCACGTCGCCGTGCTTCTCCAGGGCGGTCACGCCCGCCTCCTGGATATCCCACTCGAACGGCACCCCGGTTGCCTCGAGCACGCGGCGCGCCGACGACGACACTTCCGGCCCGATGCCGTCCCCCGGGATCAAGGTCACCTGGTATGCCACGGCTGCTTCCACTCCTCCACTCGTCACCCGCCACCGCCAACCGCCCCGGCATTCTAGGCTCGGGCTCGGAGCGGTGTCAAACCAGGGCGGCGGGCCTGACAGCGCGCTCGCCACGACCGTACAATGCCCCGCGACGGGCCGGGCCGGCGGCACGGAGGGGGACCCATGCGGAGCCTGCGCGAGCGTCTCGCCGCCCTACAACCGAGCACACCCCGAGCGCAGCGCCCCGCGCCGGTCGGCGTGCCGATCGATGCGGTCGAGCGCGGCCGCTACCTCGCTGGGTCCGTCGGGGAGGTGTTCGTCGTCGAGCAGGCGCGGGAGGACCACGACCTGCGCGCGCTGCTGGAGCACGCCCCGCTGACCCCGTCCCTTTTCGTCCCTGATGCCCCGGCGGTCCAACCCGAGGAGGTCGTCTTCCTCGACACCGAAACCACCGGGCTCGCCGGGGGCACCGGGACCCAGGTCTTCCTCGTCGGGCTCGGCCGCTTCGAGGACGACCGGCTGGTCGTCCGGCAGTTCTTCTTGCGGGGGCCGGGCGAGGAGCGGGCGCTGCTCGATGCGCTGGGCGAGGCGCTCGGCCCGGCCCGGCTGCTGGTGACGTTCAACGGGCGGACGTTCGACTGGCCGCTGATCGAGGGCCGCTTCATCCTGCACGGCTACCGCCCACGCTTCACCTTCGCCCACCTCGACATCCTCCCGCCCGCCCGGCGCGTCTGGCGCCACCGGCTGCAGACCTGCACGCTCGGCAACCTGGAGGCGAACCTCTTCGGCGTCGTGCGTGGCGAGGATGTCCCCGGCTGGCTGATCCCGCAGCTCTACTTCGACTACCTGCGCGACGGCGACGCGCGCCGGCTGCGGCCGGTCTTCGTCCACAACCGCGAGGACGTCGCGACGCTGGTCCGTCTCACCAACCTCCTGGTGCGGGCCGCGGCGGCACCGCGCGCGGTGCTGGACCACCCGGCCGATCGCGCCGGCCTCGCGCTCCTGCTGCTGCACCGGGGCGAGCTCATGACGGGCATCGACCTGCTCGCCGACGCGCTGGAGGAGGCAGACCTGCTCCCGCCGGACCTGCGCCGCCGCGCTGAGGTCGAGCTCTCCCGCTGGCTGAAACGGCTCGATCGCACCCCGGAGGCAGTCCCGCTCTGGTGCCGGATGTGCGACCGCGCCGCCCGACACGAGCCGCTCGACCTCTATCCGTTCGAGGAGCTGGCCAAGTACTACGAGCACCAGGCGCGGGACCTGGTGGCAGCCGAGCAGGTGGTCGAGCGGGCGCTCCGGCTCCTGGACCTGCGCGGGGAGTATCATGGCAGGAGGAGCCTGCTCCACCGGCTGGAGCGCATCCGGCGGAAGCAGGCGGCCGCCCGCGTGCGGGGCCGGCGCCGCGGTGCGGGCCCCGACGACCGGCCCACGAGCGAGCGACACACGATTGAGTGGAGGGTGTGATGGCCTACCGGCCTGTCGTGCTGGTGATTCTCGACGGCTGGGCGAACGGACCGGACTACCCCGGCAATGCCGTGCTGGCCGCGCGGACCCCGGTTATGGACCGGCTCACCGCGACCTACCCGACGACCGCGCTCCGCTGCTCGGGTCGCGACGTCGGCCTCCCCAACGACCAGATGGGCAACTCCGAGGTGGGCCATCTCAACCTCGGCGCCGGCTTCGTCGTCTACCAGTGGATCACCCGCATCGACGCCGCCATTGAAGACGGCAGCTTCTTCGAGAACCCGGTGCTGGTCGGCGCAGTCGAGCACGCCCGCCAGCACGGCACCGCCCTCCACCTCCTGGGGCTCGTCAGCGACGGGGGCGTCCACAGCCACCAGCGCCATCTCTACGCGCTGCTCGACCTGGCCCACCGGCACGGCCTCGAGCGCGTCTTCATCCACGCCTTCACCGACGGGCGCGACACGCCGCCGGACTCGGGCGCCGGCTTCATCCAGCAGCTCGTCGACGAGGCCGCCCGCATCGGCACGGGCCGGATCGCCACCATCAGCGGCCGCTACTACGCCATGGACCGCGACAAGCGCTGGGAGCGCACCGCCAAGGCCTACGACGCGATCGTCGGCGGCATCGGTGTGCCCGCCCGCGACCCGGTCGAGGCCGTTCGCGCCTCCTACGACGCGGGCGTGACCGACGAGTTCATCGTGCCGATTGTCCTGCAGGAGGGCGGCCGCCCCGTCGCCACCGTGAACGACGGGGATGCGGTGATCTTCTTCAACTTCCGGGCCGACCGCGCCCGCCAGTTGACCCAGGCGATGACCGACCCCGAGTTCAACGGCTTCGCGCGTCGGCGGGTGCCCCAGGGGCTCCACTTCGTCACGATGACCGAGTACGAGCGCGACTTCACCCTGCCCATCGCCTTCCCGCCGCAGGACGTGGTGCACCCACTCGCGCGCGTCCTCGCCGAGGCGGGGCTGCGGCAGTACCACACGGCGGAGACCGAGAAGTACGCGCACGTGACCTACTTCTTCAACGGGGGCCGCGAGGAGCCCTTCCCCGGCGAGGATCGCGTCCTTATACCCTCCCCGAAAGTTGCGACCTACGACCTGAAGCCGGAGATGAGCGCGATCCCGCTGACCGACCGGACGGTCGAGACTATCCAGCGCGGCGAGCACGACTTCATCATCATCAACTACGCGAACGGCGACATGGTGGGGCACACCGGCGTGTTCGAGGCCGCGGTCCGGGCGGTGGAGACGGTCGACCGTTGCGTCGGCCGGCTGGTAGAGGCTACGCTCGGCCGCGGCGGCGTCATCATCGTCACGGCCGACCATGGCAACGCCGACGAGATGCTGATCCCCGGCACCACGGAGGTGTGGACGGCGCACACGAAGAACCCGGTGCCGTTCGTGCTGGTCGCCCCCGACGACTCGCCCCTGCGCCACGTCCGCCTGCGCTCCGGCGGCCGCCTGGCCGACGTGGCGCCGACGGTCCTCGACGTGATGGGGCTCACCCCGCCCGCGGACATGACCGGTCGGTCGCTGATCGAGCGGTCGGGGGCGTGAGCTACGACGGTCCGGGCAACATCCCCGCCCCTGATCCGCGGGGGCCGGGCCGTGCCCGGGCCGTCGTCCTGCGGGACGCACCGTGGGCCTCCTGAGCGGAGCCCGCCGCCACCAGGGCGCCTACCGGTCATCCTGAACGCTCCGACTCGTGTGGTCCGTCATCGTCACGGCGCGACGGATGACCCACCTCCGCTCGGGGCGGGGCGTGTCGCACGGAGCACTGCCCGACCCGGAACGGCGACCACCGCGGGCGGTTCCGTGCGACGCCGGCGCTCCACGCGCCCCGGCCCCGTGTCATCCTGAGGGGCGGGCCGTGCGGCGGCCCGGAAAGCGGGTGCGCGGGCACGCGCAGTGATGTCTCTCTTCGCAAGAACGCTTATGATGGGCACAGGGCGTTGATCTCCGGTGCACGGCCTCCCGGCAGCGGCCACGATGCCTTGCACGGCCCAGCGCGTGGGCTCCATCCGCCCGCCGCGCGGTGCGGTCCGGCAGGCAGCGGCGCACGCGGCGACCGCATCGCCGGATGCCGGGATCCACCCCGTGCGGCGCGGAGAGCGGTTCAGGTCTCACAGAAGGGGGATGCCGTGGTCAGGCACTTCGTGGACATGGAGACCGAAGAG
This sequence comes from Sphaerobacter sp., assembly GCA_029961075.1. Taxonomy (GTDB): domain Bacteria; phylum Chloroflexota; class Chloroflexia; order Thermomicrobiales; family Thermomicrobiaceae; genus Sphaerobacter. The sequence continues at coordinate 21,707 of JASBVL010000053.1, read as the reverse complement.
CGAGTCCGGCGCGACGATCGCGCGCACGTGTTCCACTCCTGGTCGGCCCAGGGCAAGATCAACCCGCTCCCGGTCGCCGGTGCCCAGGGCTGCGAGTTCTGGGACTACGAGGGCAAGCGCTACCTCGACTTCGCGTCCCAACTGGTCTACACCAACCTGGGGCACCAGCACCCGAAGGTCGTCGCCGCCATCAAGGAGCAGGCGGATCGGCTGTGCGTGATCCAGCCCGCCTTCGCCAACGACCGGACCGCGGAGCTGGCGCGGCTGATCGCCGAGCTGGCGCCGGGCGACCTCGAGATGGTCTTCTTCACCAACGGCGGCGCCGAGGCCAACGAGAACGCGATGCGCCTGGCGCGGATGTACACCGGCCGCCACAAGATCCTGGCGGCCTACCGCTCCTACCACGGGGCGACGCACGGGGCGATCTCGCTCACCGGCGACCCGCGGCGCTGGGCCTCGGAGCCGGCGGTCAGCGGCGTCGTCCACTTCTGCGGGCCCTACCCCTACCGCTCCTCCTTCCACGCCAAGGACGAGGCGGAGGTTGACCATGGGGAGCGATGCGCCGGGCCATGATCGACCGGACGACGCCGCGCTCGCCGCGATCCGGTCCACGGTCGACCGGCTGCGGGCGGCGGTCGAAGGGGTGATCGTCGGCAAGCGGGCGGTGATCGACCGGCTGCTGGTGGCGATGCTGGCCGAGGGGCACGTCCTGATCGAGGATGTGCCGGGCATCGGCAAGACAAAGCTGGCGCGCGCGCTCAGCCGGGCGCTGGGCGGCACGTTCCAGCGAATCCAGTTCACGCCGGACCTGCTCCCCTCCGACGTCTCCGGCTCGCTCGTCTTCGACCAGCGGAGCGCGGCATTCACCTTCCACCCCGGGCCGGTCTTCGCCAACGTGGTCCTGGCCGACGAGGTCAACCGGACCGGGCCGCGCACGCAGGCGGCGCTGCTGGAGGCCATGGAGGAGCGGCAGGTGACGGTCGAGCGGCAGACCTACCCCCTGCCCCGCCCCTTCCTGGTCGTCGCGACCCAGAACCCGGTCGAGCTGGAGGGGACGTTTCCGCTGCCGGAGGCGCAGCTCGACCGCTTCTTCCTGAGCACCGCCGTCGGCTACCCGGCACGGGAGGACGAGCGGGACATGCTGCGGCGCTTCCGGGTGGGCGATCCGCTGGCGGAGGTGCCGGCGGTGACGACGCCGGAGGAGCTGGCGGCGATGATCGGCACGGTGCGCCGGGTGTACGTCGGGGCCGCGGTCGAGGACTACGTGCTCGATCTGGTGGGGCGCACGCGCGCGCATGAGGAGATCGAGCTGGGGGCCAGCCCGCGGGCGGCGCTGGCGCTGGTCAGGGCCGGCCAGGCCGCGGCGGCGATGGCGGGGCGGGGCTTCGTCATCCCGGACGACGTGCGGGCGCTGGCGCTGCCCGTGCTGGCGCACCGCATCATCCCGGCGGCGCGGGTCGAGCTGCAGGGCCGCTCCAAGGAAGCCATCCTCCGCGACCTGATCGCGCAGGTGCCGGTGCCGGTCGAGGAGGGCGTGGAGGCGTGAGGGGGGAGTGGTGCGTACTGCGTATTGCGTGTTCCGTTCCCCCCTCTCCCCTTGTGGGAGAGGGGCCGGGGGTGAGGGGGTATCCGACGCAACACGCATCACGGAACACGGAACACGCACCACGCAACCGACATCACGCAAGACGAAGTACGCAATACGCAGCACGCATCACGCCTGACGGTTGACGTATGACGCCTGACGACGGGCCACTGGCCGCTACCGGGACGAACGAGGAGGAGCACGCGCGGCCGCTGATCGGCGGGGCGGCGGCGCTGTTCGTCGCCGCCGCGCTGCTGCGGCAGCCGCTGCTCGCGCTGCTGGCGATGGCGGTGGTGCTGACGGTCGGCGTGGCGGTCCTCTGGCGGCGCTACGGTCTGCGCCAGGTGCGCTACACCCGAGGCTTCTCCCGTGCCCGCGCCTTCCCCGGCGGGGAGGTGCTGCTCGAGATCACGGTCGAGAACGCCAAGCTGCTGCCGCTGCCCTGGCTGGAGGTGGAGGACCAGTTCCCGGAAGGGCTGGGCTTCCCCGATCTGGCGCTGGAGCCGACGTCCACGCCCAAGGTGGCGGTGTTTCGCACCGTGTTCGCCGCGCGGCCGTACGAGCGGGTCCGGCGGCGCTACCGGGTGGTCTGCGCGCGGCGCGGCTACTACCGCTTCGGCCCGGCGCGCCTGCGGACCGGCGACGTCTTCGGCTTCGCCGCGCGGAGCGAGGCGCGGGAGGACGTCGATGCGCTGATCGTCTACCCGCGCGTGCTCCCGGTGACCGCCTTCGGCCTGCCGGCCAAGCAGCCCTTCGGCGACGAGCGGCCGGCGAAGCCGCTGCTGGAGGACCCGCTGCGCATCGCCGGGGTGCGGCCCTACATGCCGGGCGACCACCCCCGCCGCGTCCACTGGCGCGCCACCGCCCGCACCGGCGCGCTGCAGGCGAAGCAGTACGAGCCGAGCGCGACGCCGACGCTGGCGATCTTCCTCGACGTCAATACCTTCGAGCACTTCTGGCAGGGAATCGACCCGGAGGCGCTGGAGCTGGCGATCTCGGCCGCGGCATCGCTGGCCGCGCACGGGCTGGCGGAGCGGCGCCAGGTCGGGCTCTATGTCAACACCCCGCTGGCTCGCGGGGAGCGCTCGGTCCGGCTGGCGCCGAGCCGGCACCCGTCGCAGCTCGGGAAGATCCTGGAGGCGCTGGCGCTGCTGATCCCCTCCACGGGCTTTCGCGTCGAGGCGCTGCTGGCGAGCGAGGCGCGGCGGCTGCCGTGGGGCGCGACGGTCGTGGTCGTGACCGGCTACGTCACCCCGGCGCTGGAGGAGACGCTGACCCGGCTCCACCGCGCCGGCCACACGGTGACGCTGCTGGCCTTCGGCGACCGGGCGCCGGATCTCCCCTCCCGCCCCGGCTTCTCGGTCTACCGCTTCGGTCCGGAGGTGTCGCTTGAGCGCATGGCTGCGTTCCGCCTGGACTGAGCTGCTGCTGTCGGGGCTGGTCGCGGCGGTCGAGGTCGCGGCCATCGCGCCGTGGCTGCATCTCCTGGCCGGCTGGCTCGGGCACCCGGACGCCGCGATCCCGGCGCCGCCCGGGACCGCGCTGGCCGGGCTGCTCGGCTTCTGGGCGGCGCGGGGCTTCCTCGCCGGCGGCTGGGACCTGGCCGCGGCGCGGCTGCTGAGCCTCGGCCTCTGGCTGGCGCTGGTGATCGTCTGGCTGGGGCTGGCCGGCGCCGGCATCGGCGCGCCGCTGGCGCTGATCGACGGGCTGCTCGGGCGCGCGGGGGCCGTCTACGCCCTGCTGGCCGTCGCCGGGCTGGCCTGGTGGCGGGGGATGGCCCTCGGGGCGCAGCCGGAGCCGTTCCCGCCCAGCGCCGCGCGGAGCCTGCTCGAGCGCGGCGTGGCACGGCTGGCGGCGGCGCTGATCCTGGCCACCGCCGTCGGGGGCGCGGCCGGGCGGCACGCACTGGATGCCGCCGCCACCGCGGTGCCGGTGGTGCTGCTCGGAGGGCTCGTCGCCGTGGCGACGGCCCAGGAGCGGACCGTGCGGGCCCGCACCCGCGCGCGGGGCGTCGGCTGGATCGGCGCCGGGGCGGCGCTGGCGGCCGGCATCGTGCTCCTGGCGCTGCTGCTCGCGGGCGTGGCCGGGCCGGAGGTCTGGCGGCAGGTGCTCTGGCCGGTGGGGCTGCTGCTCGGGGCGGTCGCGACCGGCCTGATCTGGGTGCTGACCGCGATCGTCTGGGTCCTCTTCCTGGCGCTGACGCCGCTCGTGCGGCTGATGCGGGCGCTGCTCGGGGGCGACAGCCAGCCGCCGGCGGCGGCGCCGCTCGCCCCGCCGCCGCTGCCGGAGTTCCAGCAGGAGGCGCAGCGGGCGCTGCCCCCGTTCCTCGGCACGGCGCTGGAGGTGCTGCTGGTCGCGGGCGCGCTCGCGCTCGGCGTCTGGCTCGCGCTGCGGGCGCTGCGCCGCTTCCGGTCCGCCGCGACCGACCGAGCGCTCGATGAGGTGCGCGAGAGCGTCTGGTCACGCGAGCTGGCGCTGGCGCAGCTCCGTGGCTGGCTGCGCGGGCTGGAGGCGCGCCGGGGCGGGGCATCCCGCGGGCCGTACGACCTCGCCCGGCCCCCGGCGACGGTGCGGGAGGCGTACCGCCACCTGCTGGTCCTGGCCGGCCGGGCCGGGCTGCCGCGCCAGCCGGCCGAGTCGCCGAGCGACTATGCGGCGCGCGTTGGTGGCCTTGTGCACGAGGCCGCCGACCCGCTGGCCGACCTGACCGGGCGCTACCACGCCGCGCGCTACGGCGAGCGGGAGACGCCCGCCGACGCCGCCCGCGCCCGCGCCGACTGGGAGGCGCTGCGGGCCGCCCTGGCCCCGCGGCGTCGGGGTGAGGGGGCGTAGCCTAGAGATCTTCGCGCCACGGTCGCAGGAAGTCCCCTTTGCGGACGCCTTCGATAGAGAGTCCGAGCAGCCGGGCTGCCTCCCATACGCCTGGGTCGTTGGGGTGGATCGTCTCCGTGGGGCACCGCTGGTGAACCATACGGGTGTCGAAGATCGCCCAGCATTCCCAGTCAGGGTTGAGACGGGAGGGGTAGCGGATCCCCGCGAAGCAGGGGCGACCCGCGTCGTCCGCTTGCTCGTAGATGTACCGAGCGCATTCCTGAGTAAAGCGCCGCTGTCCGCTCGTGATCGCGCTGAGATCGATGTCATGGATGCCCAGGGCGGCCGCGCATGTCGCGAGCGCTGACCGCAAGTGCGTCATCGTCTCCGGTGCAGCGATGTCGACGAACCGCAGTGAGGGGTCGAGGTACGTGGCGCCGAGGCGGCGTTGCAGGCGCCACTCCCTTGTTACCAAGCCGCGGCGCGCGTCCTCGGGATCCACGACCCCGTGCAGTGTTTGCTCTAGCGGTTCCTCATCGTCGATATCGTTGAGTTGAGCGATGAGCGCCAGCGACGGGCGCATCCGGGCAATCGTCTCGCCGAAGGCAGCAGCTCGCTGGGTTGCGCAGTAGATGACGCGAAAGCGCTCCGATTCGGGAATTCCGGCTCGGGCTCCGGGATCGTCGAAGCGATTCCCGAACGTGCCGTCCTGGTTGGCATACGCCCACCCCGGTGGCGCGAACGGGTCGGCACCGCGCGCAACCCGGTAGACGGGGGTGGTGGGCGGCGGGACGGCGACGAGCTGGTCAGCCACCGACGACGAAGGCTTGGGCGGCAGCCAGTGCCTCGCGAGACTGCCCCTCGCGGATGACCTCGGCCGGCGCGCGATCATCGAGCTGCGGGTTGAGCCCGATGAACCACGCCTTGACGGTCTGTGGTGCGTCATGGAGCAGCAAGAGCTGCGCGATCTCGTAAGCGGTCCGGAGCCGCTGCTCGGTTTCGTGCTGGCGGATCTCCGTCACCTCGCCGCTCGCCCAGCGGGCAACCGTCTTCCCGTCCTTGACCCCAGCGATGTAGGCCGTCAGCCGGCGCGAGAGCAACTCCTGGAGCAGCCCCGCTACTTCGGTCAGCGGAGCCGTTACCGCCTGGCGATGGGCGTACATGACCGGGTTGCCCGCTGCGTTGGTGGCTGTCATGGTATCTCCCTGTCCTCTCGAAGACCGTTGAGTGTCCCTCCTGTGCCCCCTTTATGCCTCAACTATACGTGATGTATTACGCAGGTCAAGTTCCGTCGGTCACCCACTGGTCCCGGTCGGGCAGCCGGTTGGGGGCCCGGTGCCGGGTGCCCGGCGCGCTTGCCTGGCCCCGGCGGAGCGGCGACGATAGGCCCTGGCGGCCCGCGCGGCCGGCCCGTGAGCGAGCGAAGGAGGGACCATGTTCACCGGCATCGACCACATCGTGATCCTGGTGCAGCGGCTCGACGAGGCCATCCGCACCTACCAGGGGCTCGGCTTCCAGGTGATCCCGGGCGGGGAGCACCCGGGCGGCACCCACAACGCCCTGGTGGCGTTCCGCGACGGGGCGTACCTGGAGCTGATCGCCTTCCAGCAGCCGGAGCGGCCGCATGACCACCGCTGGTACCGCTTCCTCCGGAGCGGCGGCGGGCCGGTGGACTTCGCCATCGGCGTCGAGGACGTGGCGGCGGCGGTGGAGCGGGCGCGGGCGGCGGGGCTCGACTACCGCGGCCCGGTGCCAGGGGCGCGGCGCCGGCCTGATGGCACCGAGGTCGCCTGGCGGCTGGGGGTCACCGCCGACGAGCTCACCGGCGAGCTGCCGTTCCTCATCGACGACGTGACGCCCCGGGAGGTGCGCGTGCCGGGGGGTGAGGCGGCCAGGCAGCCGCTCGGGGTCGTCGGCCTGCGCGCGGTCGTGGTCGCCGTGCGCGACCTGGGGGAGGCGGCGGCGCGCTACGGCGCGCTGCTCGGGGTGACGCCGCCCCCGGCCGGGACCGATGCGGCGCTCGCGGCGCAGACGGTGACCTTCGCCGTCGGGCCGCACCAGATCGTGCTGGCCTACCCGCTGGACCCCGGCAGCCCGCTGGTGCGGCGCATCCAGCGGCAGGGGGACGGGCCGTGGCAGGTGGTACTCGTCGCCGAGGGGCGCGACACGCCGCTGGTGATCGAGCCGACCGAGGCCGAGGGGGCGCGGCTGGTGATCGAGCCGGTGTAGGGGGCCCTCACCCCCGACCCCGCTCTCAATCCTGAGAGAGGGGAGAAGACAACGTGCATAACCGTTCCCCCGCTCCCAACGTTGGGAGCGGGGGCGAGGGGGTGAGGGCTGGTGTCCCCTGAGATCGCCGCAACGCCGGAACTCGCGGAAACCGCGCCGACCATCCGGGACCCGCTGCGGCGCTTCAAGGAACGCCTGAACGCGCTCCAGCCGGCCGAGATGGAGGCCGTGCTCGAGGCGGCCACGCGCGCGCTGAGCCCGGTCGAGGAGCCGGTGCCCGCGGTCATCGACGCCCTCACCGGCGGGCGGCGCTTCACCGCCGCCGAGCGCGCCGAGGCGGAGATCGACGTGTTGATGCGCTCGTTTGCCCGCCGGCGGGAACTGCTGGCCGGTGCGCTGACCGCGTCGCAGGTGGCCAGGCTGCTCGGCACCTCGCGCCAGACCTCGCACGACCGGCTTGCCGCGGGGACGCTGCTCGCCGTCATGGACCAGGGCGCCTGGCGCTTCCCGGTCTGGCAGTTCGACCCGGAGGGTGAGAACGGCGTCGTCCCCGGGCTGCCTGCGGTGATCCGCGCGCTGCGCGTCTCACCGCTCGCCAAGATCAGTTGGCTCACGCGCCCCAACCCCATACTCGACGGAGAAACCCCGCTGGCCTGCCTCAAGGCCGGGCAGGTCGAGCGGGTGGTGGCCCTGGCGCGCGCGGTGGGTGCTGAGTGAGGTGGTGCGGCTCGCTCCGCCGCCGCCCAATCGGCCCATCGCGCCATGCTTCCTCGAGCTACCTGCCGGGGCACGGCTCGTCCGCATCGTTGACCCGACGCGCCGGCACGCGCCGGCGCTGACGTTCCGGTCGTACGGGCCGCTCAAACGGTTCGACCATCATCGCGGCCAGGTCCGGACCGCGCCCCGTGCGACGACCCCGAGCGGGCGGTCTCCTACGCGGCCTGGTCGACGGCCATCCCGCAGGCCCTGTCGAGCTGCCTCGTCGGGGTGTTCGGGGATACCGGAGTGGTTGAGCCTGACGAGCGCCGGGTGGCGATGCCGCGGCTCACCCGGCCGCTCCGTCTCCTGGACCTGTGCTCCCGCGGCGCGATGCGCGCGGGAACCGTCGCGGCCATCGCGACGTGTGCGTACCGGCTGTCCCAACCCTGGTCGCGCTCCTTCTCCGAGACGACGTCCGTCTCCGGCGAGATCGACGGCCTGTGCTCCCTCAACGCGCACCACGCTGAGCCGGCCATCCTGCTCTACGAGCGCGCCCGCGACGCCCTCCACGGCACGGACGACGACATCGTTCGCCTCGACGACCCGCGCCTGCGCCCGGCGCTGCTGGCGATCATGCGGGCCAACAACCTCATTTGGTGAAGCGCGCCAGCCGCCGGCTGGCGCGCTACGAGGGATATCCCCGGTCGCGGGCGAGGCGGTGGCGCTCCTTGCACGGACTTCGGCTACATCAGAAGCCGTGACGCTGACTCCCGCTCCATCGCCCCAATCGATTGCTCGGCTTCGGACGCCGTCGTCGACCGCAGAACTGAATACATCCGCACGCTGCCGGGCGCGGCAATGTGGCGTCCGTCATTGTGACGGGTTGCCAAAAAATGCCTGATCCAACCACTCCTCTCTCCGTGAGGAGTACACCTCAACGTCGGACCAGATCAGTGTCTTCCGGTTGATCAAGTCAACTGTGTCGGCTCCGACCCGAACATGGGCCTCGGGCCCGTGGTAAGAGCACACGAGGCAGCAATGTTTGGAGATCGGGACCGAGATCTCGGCACCATAGCGCGTGATGTCCGATCGGCGAAAGCGGTTCTCCACGATTGCGTTGTCCCGAGCGACCGGGTTGTCGGAAGTAATGAACCGTACGCCTGGAGGCGCATGAACGAACGTCCAGTTCATCAGCAAGATGATGGTCGCGACATCCCTTATGCCCGTACTGGTCAGCATGACGAAATCGTTGTGGGTTGGTCTCAGGTCTTCGAGGTCTTCCCTGGAGTTGATTACATAGCTTGGGACGCCGGGAGTGGCCGGAATGGGCTGCCAACTCGGGTCGTCGGCTCGATGCTCGGCGACATCCATCAGCGTCCTTACCATCTCTTCCAACTGTGCGAACGCGCCCTGCAATACGCGTGTTAATTTCGACGTGCGCGTGAACAAGAATGCGATGAATACCGCGATCTGTGCTCGTTCCTCAGGAGTCAGCTGGTGAGATGGGTCCGTCAGCTTGGGCCAGATCGCGCTCGCCGGGGCATCGACGTGGTCGGCCAGGATCGTGTCCATCGTCGCATCCCGCTGACCGTCGGGGCCGATTAGTGTGTAGAAATCTGTCTCGAACCCGGTCGCGCGTGGGTTACAGCAGCGCGGCTTGCACTCACCGCGGCAATAGACCCAGATCCTAGCCTTCCTCCCAACCCCAGAATCATCGGTGCGAAAGCCTTCTAGATAGAATCTGGGAACCTTGTGATGAGCCTTTGGGCGCTTGTCGACCTTCACTGACTTTGGTCTTCCGACTTATACGTTGTTCATTTACCAGATGGGCGCTAAAGCGAGTTCCGAAAGAGATTAGAATGGCGCCCAATTCAACAATGGGCCTCATCCGTTAGTGATGTCCCGGCCTGTCGATTTCTGGATCGACCCGGATTGGTAAACAAGTATAGATCGCCGTGAGATTGCCATCGTCTGGAGCAACTCACCCGACGTCAGGGCCGCCATCGTCACAGCTCGACGATTGCGGTGTGCACGTTCGTCCAAGGCATGCAGCAGCGCATCCAAGTCGAGCGGTACCACCCGGTGCCTGCCGCTTGCCGCCCCGCACCGCCACGCTGCCGCTGCGCTGCGTTTGCGTGGGGAGGATTCGCGGGGCCGCCATCTGGATCGCAGCGGTGCGGTCGATTCGGCGCGCTACCCCCCCAGCGCCTCCTGGGCGAGTTGGGCGCCGCGGTCGGTGAGGGTGAGGGTCTGGCCGTCGCGGCGGATGAGGCCGCGGCGCTCGGCGCGGCGCACGACCTGCTCGGCGAAGCGGCGCTCCCAGCGCAGTTGCGTCTCGAGGTGGGCGACCCGGCTCTCCTCGGCGGCGTCGGGCGCATCCCGGTGGTGGAAGAGGTGGATCGCCAGCATCGTCTGGGCGAACTCCCAGCGCTGCGCCGCGCGGCGGCGGGCGACGGCGATCAGCCCCCGCCCGGGGGCCAGCAGGCAGGCGGCGCCGAAGAGGAGGCCGGCGACGGTCGCCATCGACCCCGCGATCGAGGCGTCGAGCCAGTGGGCCAGCCAGTAGCCGCCGATGGCGGCCGCGGCGCCGACGAGCACGCCCAGCCCGAGCATGAGCGGCAGCCGGTCGGTGAGGAGGTAGGCGGTGGCGGGCGGGGCAATCATGAGGGCCACCACCAGGATCGAGCCGACGGCGTCGAAGGCCCCGACGGCGGTGATCGACACCAGGGCCATCAGCAGGTAGTGGACGGCGGCGGGGGTGAAGCCGAGCGCCGCCGCCAGCCCGGCGTCGAAGGTGACGAGCTTCAGCTCCTTGTAGAGCAGGCCGATGACGGCGGCGTTCAGCGCCAGGATGGCGCCCATGATGAAGAGGGCGCGCGGGCCGAGGTCCCAGCCGGCCAGGATGACCCGGTCGAAGGGCGCGAAGGCGAGCTCGCCGAGGAGCACGGCGTCGGTGTCGAGGTGGACGTTGTCGGCGTAGCGGGCGATCAGGATGACGGCCACGCTGAAGAGCAGGGGGAAGACCAGGCCGATGGCGGCGTCCTCCCGGACCCGGCCGGTGCGGTGGAGCAGCTCGACCAGGCTGACCGTGACGACGCCGGTGAGGGTGGCGCCGACGATCAGCAAGGGGGAGGCCAGGTCCTCGGTGATGAAGAAGGCGAGGACGATGCCGATCAGGATGGCGTGGCTGATGGCGTCGCTCATCAGCGCCATGCGGCGGAGCACCAGGAAGGTGCCGGGCAGGGCGCAGGCGGCCGCGACGACGACGGCGATGAGCTGGATCTCAAACTGGGGCGCGCTCACGGGATCGCCTCCCCGTCCACCTGCAGGCGCCGCCGGTTGCGGCGCTGGCGCAGGGCGTTCCAGACGATGCCCCGGTTCGGAGCGAGGCAGAGGGAGAGGAGGACCAGGGCGCTGGCGCAGAGGACGATCAGCGGGCCGGTGGGCAGCCGGGCGGCGCTGCTGCTGAGCACGGCGCCGCTGACGCCGGCCAGCGCGCCGAAGCTTCCGGCGAGCGCGACCATTACGCCCAGCCGGTTGGTCCACTGCCGCGCGGCCGCGGCCGGGGCGACCACCAGCGCGCTCATCAGAACGACGCCGACCGTCTGCAAGCCGACGACGATGGCGACGACCAGCAGGGTGGTCAGGAGGACGTCGAGGGCGCGGATGGGGAAGCCGAGGGTGCTGCCGAACTCGGGGTCGAAGCTGAGGAGCTTGAGCTCCTTCCAGAAGAGGAGCATGGTCAGCAGGGCCAGGCCGCCGAGGGCGGCCATGGTGACGACGTCGTGGGCCAGGAGGGTGGCCGCCTGGCCGAAGAGGAACCTGTCGAGCCCGGCCTGGGTGGCGTCCGGGCGCTTCTGGATGAAGGTGAGCAGCACCAGGCCGACGCCGAAGAAGACCGACAGGATGATGCCGAGCGCGCTGTCGAACTTGACGCGGGTGGTGCGCACGACGCCCATCACGAGCAGGGTGCCGAGCCAGCCGGCCGCGGCGGCGCCGAGGACGAGCACCAGCGGCGCCTTGCTGCCGGTGAGGAGGAAGGCCAGCGCGATGCCGGGCAGGGCGGCGTGGGAGATGGCGTCGCCGAGCAGGCTCTGCCGGCGGAGGACCGCGTAGGAGCCGAGCGTGCCGCTGACGCAGCCGAGGATGGCGGCGCCGAGGGCGACGGTGCGCAGGGTGTAGTCGAAGAGGAGGTCGTGGAAGAGCTCGGGCAGCGCCATGTCACGCTCCCCCACCGGCGACGGCCGCGAGGCCGCCGTCGTCCTGCCCCAGGAAGGCGATGTGGCCGCCGTAGGTGCGCCGCAGCAGCTCCGGGGTGAAGACCGCATCGACCGGGCCGCTGGCGATCATGCGCACGTTGAGCAGCGTGACCCAGTCGAAGTACTCCGGGACGGTCTGGAGGTCGTGGTGCACGACGACGACCGTCTTGCCGGCCGAGCGGAGCTCGCGCAGCAGCCCGACGATGGTGCGCTCGGTGGTGGCGTCGACCCCCTGGAAGGGCTCGTCCATCAGGTAGATGGCGGCGTCCTGCACCAGGGCGCGGGCGAGGAAGACGCGCTGCTGCTGGCCGCCGGAGAGCTGGCTGATCTGCCGGCCGGCGAAGTCGCGCATGCCGACCTGCTCCAGGGCGGCGAGCGCCGCGTCCCGCTCGCGGCGGCCGGGGCGCCGGATCCAGCCCAGCGCGCCGTAGCGGCCCATCATGACGACGTCGAGGACGCTGGTCGGGAAGTCCCAGTCGACGCTGCCGCGCTGCGGCACGTAGGCCACCCGGCGCCGGACCTCGGCCAGGGGTCGCCCCTCGATGCGCACCTCACCGGCGACGACCGGCACCAGCCCGAGGATGGCCTTGATGAGGGTGGTCTTGCCGGCGCCGTTGGGGCCGACGATGGCCATCAGGACGCCCGCGGGGATGTCGAGATCGACGTCCCAGAGGACGGCGCGGTCGTGGTAGGCGACGGTGAGGTCGCGGATGGCGATGGCGGTAGCGGTGGTCGTGGCGAGCATCGATGGTGTGTCCTTTCGGTCGGGCGTGTGGTGTTGGCCCTCACCCCCTCGCCCCCGCTCCCAACGTTGGGAGCGGGGGGACAGCGGTCGCTCGTGCGTCGTCGCCCCTCTCCCAGGATTGGGAGAGGGGTTGGGGTGAGGGCTGACGTATGACGCGTGACGCATCACTCACTCCGCTCCCTCCAGCGCGGCGACGATGGTGTCGATGTTGTGCCGCACCATGCCGATGTAGGTGCCGGCCGGGGTGCCGGGGCTGCCCATCGCGTCGGAGAAGAGCTGGCCGCCGACGGTCACGTCAAAGCCGCGCGCGCGGACCGCCTCGCGCACCGCCTCGATCGCGCGCGGGGAGACGGAGGACTCCACGAACATGGCCGGGATGCGGCGCGCGACGATGAAGTCGGCCAGCGCCTGGACGTCGGCGGTGCCGGCCTCGGTGGCGGTGCTGATGCCCTGGAGGCCGCGGACCTCGAAGCCGTAGGCGCGGCCGAAGTAGTTGAAGGCATCGTGGGCGGTGATGAGCACCCGCTGCGCCGGCGGGATGCGGCTGGCCTGGGCGGTGACGTAGGCGTGCAGCTCGGCGAGCTCGGCCAGGTAGCGGTCGGCATTCGCGCGGTAGAGCGCGGCGCTGCCGGGGTCGAGGTCGATCAGCGCGTCGCGCACCGGCGCCACGGTCTGCATCCAGAGCGAGACGTCGAACCAGACGTGGGGGTCGTAGTTCCCGGCGAAGGCGGGCGGGGCCAGCAACTGGCCGCGGTCGATGCCGTCGGTGACGGCGACGGTGCGGATGCGGCCCTGCATACGCTCGAACACCTCGGCCATCTTGGCCTCGAGGTGCAGGCCGTTGTAGAAGACGATGTCAGCCTCGGCCAGGCGGATGACGTCCCCCTCGCTGGCCTTGTAGAGGTGCGGGTCGACCCCGGGGCCCATCAGCCCGACGACCGTGACCCGCTCGCCGCCGACGTTCCGGACCACGTCCACGACCATGCCGGTGGTGGCGACCGCGCGGATGGGACGACCCGACACGTCGTTGCGCGTGGCGGCCGGCGCCACGCGGCCACAGCCGGTCAGCAGAAGCGCGGCGATGAGGGCGAGTGCGAGCCAGCGACGACGCGCCATCAGGTCTCCCGTCCGTTCCCCGCTGGGGTGCGGCGAGGCGGTCACGACGTTTTCATAGACGCAGTCTAAAGTGAGATGTGGCGAGTGTCAAGATTAGCGGTCCCTAAATTCGCCGGCTGCGGACGGCGCGGGGCAGGAGCGGGCGCGGCTGAGCGGGCGCGGCCCGGCTCAGCCGCGCCCGGCGAGCGGCACGGCCGGCTCGGCGGGGGGCGGCTGGGTCTGCAGGGTGTGGACCGGGGAGTGCCAGACCCAGAGGAAGGCGAGCGTGCCCCCGAGTGCGGCGACGAGGAGCGTCGGCCGCAGGCCGAGCGCCCCGCCCAGCGCCCCGCCCAGGAGGGAGCCGAGCGGCATGGTGCCCCAGACGATGAAGCGCATGCTGGCGTTCATGCGCCCCTGGAGCCGGTCGGGGGTGATCGTCTGCCGCAGGCTGACCTGGTTCACGTTGTAGAGGGGGCTGCTCAGGCCGATGATGAACTGAGCGGCGATGAGCATGGCGATCACCATGGGCTGCGACCCGCCCGCCAGGGGTACCAGCAGCGTGCCCAGCCCGCCGAGCAGGGACGCGAGCGTGATGGTGCGTCCGAGGCCGATGCGGCGGGGGACCTGGCCAGCCAGCAGCGCGCCGAGGAGGAAGCCGACGTTGCCGGCGGCGAAGATCAGCCCGAGCAGCCCGGCGCCGATGCCGAGGTCGCGCGTCGCGTAGAGGACGAAGATGGCGGTCATGATGCTGCCGAAGAGGTTGGCGGTGGCGGTGCAGCCGGCGATGGCGCGCAGCATCGGGTTGCCCAGCACGAGGCGAAGCCCCTCGGCGATCTCCGGGCGCAGCCCGGGAGCGGGCCCCTGGCGGGCCACGGCCGGCTCTGGCTGCCGGATCGCGCCGAGGAAGGCGGTCGAGACCAGGAAGGAGAGGGCATCGACCGCGATGGCGATCGGCGCGGTCACCAGGCCGACCAGCCAGCCGCCCACCCCCGGCCCGACGATCTGCGCGCCGGAGCGGCTGATCTCTAGCTTGGCGTTGCCCTCGACCAGGTGCTCGCGCGACACCAGGGCGGGCAGGTAGACCTGGTAGGCGACATCGAAGAAGACCGTCAGGGTACCGACCGCGAAGGCGATGGCGACGAGGGGCGCCATGTGGAGCATCCCGAGGAGGTCGAGCAGCGGGATCAGGCCCAGGAGCAGGGCGCGGCCGACGTTGGCCGCCATCATGATCGGCCGCCGGCGGCGGCGGTCGATCCAGACCCCGGCGAGCAGGCCGATCAGGAGGAACGGCGCGGTCTCGGCGGCGGTCAGGATCCCCATCTCCTGCGGCGACGCGTCGAGCAGCACGACCGCCGTCAGCGGGAGGGCCAGCAGGGTGATCTGCGTGCCGAGCAGGGAGATCGTCTCCCCCGCCCACAGCTTGATGAAGTCGGGGTGACGCCAGAGACCGGCCAGCCGTCGGGGCATGACACTCCCTTCCGAATGAGCGTGCCGATGGGACCGTCGAGCGCGTGGGTACGCCGGACAGTCTACGCGGGAACCCCCGGCCGGGCCAGGGGGTGCGCGTCTGGCGGCCGTGCCGGGCGCGCCGGGCTGTGCGAGAATGCGCGGCGCACCCGCGGGTCGTCCGGGTGCGGTGAGCAGGGACCAACGGAGGCATGGGATGGCGGAGATCAGGCGGCTGGCGGATCTGCACTGGCCGGACGTGCGAGCGGCGCTGGAGCGCGGCACGCGCACGGTGGTGGCGGCGGCGGGGTCGATGGAGCAGCACGGCCCGCACCTGCCGTTTCAGACCGACACCCTGCTGGGGACGGTGCTGGCGGAGGCGGTGGCGGCGCGGCTCGACAACGTGCTGGTGGGCCCGACGATCCCGTTCGGCGTCTCCGACCACCATATGGCCTTCCCGGGCACGATCACGCTCGACGTGCCGACGTTCCAGGCGGTGGTGCGGCAGTACGTGGCGAGCCTGGCGCAGCATGGGTTCACGGCGGTCCTCGTGATCCCCAGCCACGGGGGGAACTTCGGGCCGCTGCGGGCGCTGGAGGAGGAGACCGGCGGGCGGATCGGCGGGGCGCGCTTCCTCCCCTACACCGACCTGATGGCGTTCCTCCGGGTGATGGAAGAGGCGGCGGCCGTCGACGGGATCACGCCGCAGGTGGCGGGCGCGCACGCGGGCGAGGCCGAGACCTCGATGGTGCTGGCGAGCCGGCCGGACCTGGTCGACATGAGCCAGGCGGCCGAGGGCTTCGTCGGGACCTTCGACGACGCCGCGGCGCGGCTGATCTTCGAGCGCGGCATGACGGCGTTGACGGCGAACGGCATCCTGGGCGACGCCCGCCCGGCCGCCGCGGCGCGCGGCCAGCGCTACATCGCATCGCTGGCCGACATGCTGGCGGACTACTTCCGGGAGCGGCTGCCGGAGTAGGGCGTGGCGCGTCATGCGTCACGCGTCATGCGTGGTGCGTGATGGGGGATGCGTAGTGCGTATTGCGTGCTGCGTATTGCGTGCCCCTCACCCCGGCCCCTCTCCCAAAGTTGGGAGAGGGGAGATGCCACGGAACGCGAAACACGCAGAGATACGCACTACGCAATACGGAGTGTGGAAAACGCACCACGCACCACGCCTGCCGGGTGACGCATGACGAGTGACGCCCGACGCCTTGCGCCGGTTGACGCCGGGTGCCGCGAGGGGTAGAGTCGTGGTCGTCCGTGCCGAGGCGATGCAGCCAGCCTGGTTGCTCGCGGCTTGCGGGAGATGCTCGCATGGTGGTGGTTCGCGACGGGATCAAGGATCGAGCGGGGCTGGAGCGCAAGCTCGCCATCGATACCTACAACGTCGACCCGACCCGCGCGCACATCCGCATCATCGATCCGGATGTCTGCTTGCAGTGCGAGCGCCAGCAGTGCATCAACTGCTGTCCGGCCGCCTGCTACACGCCGCAGCCGGACGGGCGGGTGCTGTTCTCCTACGAAGGGTGCGTCGAGTGCGGCACCTGCCGGATCGTCTGCAACGAGTTCGACAACATCGAGTGGACCTACCCCCGGGGCGGCTTCGGCATCCAGTATCGCTACGGGTGATGCACATTGCCGCGGCGGCCTCTGCCCCGGGCCCATGGAGTTTGACGAAATAGTCTGGTAACCGCGCCCGGTCGGGACCCGGGGCTGCAAGCCCCGGGCTGACAACGAAAGCCGGCTGAAGCCGGCTGAGCGCGCGGGTACGCCCGACTAATTCGTCAAAGGCCATAACCCCCGGGCTGACAACGAAAAGCCCGCTGAAGCGGGCTGAGCACGGATCGCCGGGTGTGCCGGATTCTTTCGTCAATGTCCATTCAGCCCCGGGCCACCCCCACCGCCTGCGCCGCATCCGCCGACCCACGCGCCGGACGGGGGCCAGCGAGGCTCCGTGCGAGGCCGGCGCTCCACGCGTCCCTGGCGGGCGGGTGTCGGGCGTCCACTCCGGGCGGCTCCGTGCGACACGAGGCCCGCCCCTACCGGGGAACGGCGTCGGCCGCGGCCGCAGGAGGCGGGTGGTAGACTTGAGCTGGCGTGGGTTGGAGCCCGGCCCCGTGTCGACCCGAGTCGGGAGGGACCACGTCCGTGTACTGGACTCGCAAGCATGTCCTGATCTGTACCGCGCAGCACTGCAACCAGAAGGGCGCGCAGGCCGTCGCCGGCCGCCTGCGGATCGAGCTGAAGCGCAAGGGGCTCGATGTTGACGTGATGGCCAATACCTGCGACTCGATCGATCTGTGCGACATCGGCCCCAACATCGTCGTCTACCCCGACGGCATCATCTACCACAGCGTCCAGGCGAAGGACATCCCGGAGCTCGTCGAGTCGCTCCGCCCGGGTGGAACGCCGGTGGAGCGGCTGCGGCTGTATCCGCGGGACGGCGCGGAGCAGGCGCGGCGCGAGCTGTACGAGGCGGCGGTGCGCGCGGCGCCGATCTCGCCGGAGGCATTCCTGGCCCTGGCCCAGGCGCGCGGCTGGGATGAGGCCTGGGTGAACGAGCAGGCGCGGCGCGGGTTCATCGCGCGCAAGGAGATCGACGGCCGGCCGGTCATCACCGTCACCAGCAAAGCGCTCAACCGCTATGGGATCGCCGCGAGCCCGTCCGAGGAGGCAGCCGGCGCCTGACCGGGACGGGGCGAGGAAGCAGGTGTGATGGCAGGACCGCACGAGGCCGCCCCGGACGCCGCGTCCCGTGACGACGCACCGGAGGCGCGTCCCGCCAACTCCCCCGCCGCGGGTGAGGTCCCCGAAGTCCTCGATGCGCGGCGTCGTCCCGCCTTCGCCCACCCCGCCGAGGCCGAGTTCGCCGCGTTCCTCGACTTCTATCGCATCCGCTGGGAATACGAGCCGAGGGCCTTCCCGCTGCGCTGGCGCGCCGGGCGGGTGGCCGAGATGTTCCGGCCCGACTTCTATCTGCCGGAGCAGGATCTTTACGTCGAGTTGACGACGATGCGGCAGAGCCTGGTCACGCGGAAGAACCGCAAGGTCCGGCGGCTGCGGCAGCTCTACCCCAACATCAACATCGTGCTGCTCTACCGCAAGGACTACCACGAGCTGCTCTCGCGCTTCGGCTACGGCTCGGTCGACATCACCTCGCTGCGCCCCGACCAGATCGAGCGGGTGCTGCTGAGCGCGGCGGAGATCCAGGAGCGGGTGGCGGCGCTGGGCCGGCAGATCTCGGCCGACTACGCGGGGAAGTCGATCGTACTGGTCGGGGTGCTCAAGGGGATCACCTTCTTCCTGGCGGATCTGGCCCGGGCGATCACCCGGCCGCTGGCGATCGACTACCTCCAACTGTCGCACGCCGGCGAAGGGGTGCACATCACGAAGGATCTCGACCTGGACATCCGGGGGCGGCACGTGCTGCTGGTCGAGGATGTGGTGAACACCGGCGTGTCGCTGGCCTTCGTGCTCCAGACCCTCCGGGAGCGCGAGCCGGCCAGCGTGAAGGTTTGCACGCTGCTCGACAAGGCCGAGCGGCGGCTGGTGCCGGTGCCGGTCGACTACGTGGGCTTCACCATCCCGAACGAGTTCGTGGTCGGCTACGGGCTCGACTACCGCGAGCGCTACCGCAACCTCCCCTTCCTCTGCGTGCTGAAGCGTGAGGTCTACGAGGAGCCGCTGCCGGGGGGGTGAGGCGGGGCGTCACCCGTCACCCTTCATGCGTCATGCGTCAACCGTTAAGGGTAGTGCGTAGTGCGTGTTGCGTAGTGCGTACTGCGTACTCCGTGTCGGGGGCTGTGTCGTCCGCTATGCGTCATGCGTCATGAGTTCACCGCCCATGCCCCTGCCTCGACTACGCCATACGCCATACGCAATACGCAATAGGCCTCAGCGCAAGAACAGGATCAGCAGCACCTGGGCGAGGACGATCTTGGCGACGGTCGCGACGGGGTACACCGCGGCGTAGCCGTAGTTCGGGAGCTCGTTGCCGGTCTGCTCCAGTGCGAAGCCGAGCACGGCCGCCTGCGTCTGGATGCCGGCCAGCATCCCGATCAGCACCGCCATCGGGATCCGCAGCAGCCGGTGCCCGACCCAGAGCACGAGGAGCGCGGTGGCGGTGGTGATGACGGTGCCGGCGGCGAAGAGCAGGAGGCCGCTCCGCTCGGTGATCGTGGTGGCGAAGGGGTGTCCGGACCGCGTCCCGACGCCGGCCAGGAAAAGGATGAGCCCGATCTGGCGAATGGTCAGGTTCGCGGAGTACGGCAGTGCCCAGACGAGGGGCCCCGTGCGCTCCAGCGTGCCCAGTACCAGGGCGACGATCAGCGGCCCCCCGGCGAGCCCGAGGGTGAAGCTGAGCCCGCCCGGCAGCGGGATCGGCACCAGACCGAGCAGCAGCCCGAGCGCCAGGCCGAGCCCGAAGGTGAGGATGTCGATCTCGCTCAGCGCGCGGTAGGAGTCGCCCAGGAAGCGGCTGACGGCCTCCATGTTCGCCCGGTGGGTGACGACGCGCACGCGGTCGCCGGGCTCCAGCACGGTGTCGCCGCTCGGCAGGAAATCGACGTCGCCGCGGCGCACCCGGGTCACCACCGCGCCGAACTGCTGGGGGAGGTTGAGGTCGCGCAGCCGGTGGCCGACGACTTTCGGGTTCGAGACGAAGATGCGGCGGAAATCGAGCTCGCGGCGGTCGATGTCGAGCTCCTCAGCGCTCGTCTCGCCCAGCGTCGCGGTGACCTGGTCCAACTCCTCGGCCGTGCCGACCGCGGTGACGAGATCGCCGAGCGCGAAGCGCGTCTCCGCCGTGACCAGCTCCAGCTCCGCTCCGTGCCGGCGGCGACCGAACACCACGTCCCAGCCGTGGCGCTTGACCAGCTCGGCGACCGGGATGCCGGTTGCCGCGGGGTGCGTGATGCGGATGGTGCGGTTCGTCAACCGGGTCTCCGCGGGCGGGAGGTCCGGTGCGACCTGCACCTCGGCGGCGTAGTCAATGCGCCAGAGGCGGCGGACGAGCACGATGGCCAGGATCACCCCGACCACGCCCATCGGGTAGGTGACCGAGTAGCCGACGACCGGCTCAGCGAGGAGCTGATCGACCGGGCCGGCCGGCGGGTTGCTCCGCAGGTAGTCGAGCACGGCGGCCAGCGCCGGGGTGTTGGTCAGGCTCCCGGCAAACACCCCGACCGCGTGGGTCGCGCTGAGGCCGAGCAGCCGGTAGGCGAGCGTGGTGAGGGCTGCGGCGAACAGGAGGGCTCCCAGGGCCAGGAGGTTGTCGCGCGGGCCCCTGCGCCGGAGCGCGGTGAAGAAACCGCGGCCGCTGCTGAGGCCGATGGTGTAGACGAAGAGCACGAGGCCGAGCATGTAGATGATCTCGGGCAGTTGGAGGTCGGGGTGGATCGCCCCGACGGCCAGCCCGGCGAACAGGACCGCTGCCACGCCGAGGCTGACGCCGGCCACCTTGATCCGGCCGAGCGGATAGCCGATGGCGGCGACCACGAAGAGGAGCAGCAGCGGGTTGTCGCGCAGGAGCGCAATCATCGTCGCACCACGCCGGGCAAAGCCAGGTGCTGCCGCGGACGGCAGCCCGCATCGACCGTCGTACCGGCATGCTGCGTGCCGGGGCGGGTCAGTCCTCACCCGTTATGCGTCACGCGTCACCCGTTATACGTCGTGCGTGTTCCGTGGTGCGTACCCCCTCACCCCCGGCCCCGCTTCCCTCGTGGGAGAGGGGAGAAGATACGAACCACGGAGTACGCAATACGCATGAGGGCCTTGTGCTAGTTGCTCGGGAAAGCCAGCGCCTTGATCTGCAGGGGAGCGGCGTTCCCGAGCACGCGATTGAGATGGATGCAGAGCGTATGCGAAGTCAGCTTGCTCAGCAGCCGGGTGCACAACCCCCAGAAGCTGCGGGCGCGATGCGCTGGCAGGCCGAACTGGTCGCGCAGCTGCTCGTGGACCGTCTCGACGATCTGGCGCCAGCGGATCACCTGCCGGCGCAGCGGCTCCGGCAGCGGCGTCCGCTGGTTGGCCCGGGTCAGCGCCAGGAGCGTCACGCCCCGCTCGGCCTGCAGCGCGGCGGCCAGCGGGGCGCTGACGTAGGCCTTGTCCCCCACGACCACCAGGCCGTGCTGCCCCTCCAGCAGCTCGGCCCCCGCCACCAAGTCGGGCACGTTGGCCGGGGTCAGCACCACCTCGCGGATCACCCCGTTGCGGGTCACCAGCGGGTGCAGCTTGTAGCCGAAGACGTACTGTCGCTTGGCGCGCACGAAGCCGACGGCTGCGCCGGCCGCCTGCCAGTCGGCCCGGCTGGCGGCCCCCGGCACCAGGTGGAACTGGAGCAGCGGCAGGCTGTCGATGGCGCACTGGCGATCGCGGGCCAGGTCGAGCCGGGCCAGCACCGCCTGGCGCAGGGCGGTCAGCGCCCCCAGCAGCTGGCGCCGCCGGCGGTGGAAGCGGCTGCGCTCGGGGACGTGGGGGAAGAGCGCGCGCTGCTGGCGTCACTGCTGGACCAGGACCGTCTCGGCGTGCCAGCCGCAGCACTCGCCGACCAGGATCATGGTCAGCAGCTCGCTGTCGCTGCAGGCCGGCCGGGGGCCCTGGCTGGGCTTGCAGCAGGGCGGCAACTGCTGGCAGAGCTCGTCGACGACGACGTACATCCAGGTGCAGAAGTCGGCGAAGTCGCGTATCATCGGGGCACCCTCCTTGACGCGCAGGCACGGTTCAACCCCTTCCCTGTACGTCGAGGAGGTTTCGTCTGTCAAGGCCCCGCCATGGAACTAGCACAAGGCCCTCTTGCGTATTCCGTTCTCCTCCCCTCTGTGGGAGAGGGGGCTGG
>JASBVL010000052.1 GCA_029961075.1 Sphaerobacter sp. | reverse complement strand
TCGGCTCCCTTCCCCTTCCCTGTGAGCGCACTGCGGCCGGCAAGACCACTCAATGCTGCGCGGTCGTGCTCTGCCTGCTCCCTCCTCTCCCCGTCGTACCGCCAGCCTGCCGCCGCCAGCGTCCCCCTCCGCAGTCGATGGCGATCTGACCATCGACGACCGCTGGGGCTCGCCGGCGCCACGGATCTCCTCGCCTCCCGGGTGGGGTCCCCGTCCCACCCTTGAGGCCAGCACGGCCGTGGACCGTGGTCAGCAGCTCAGCCGTCCTGTCGTGTCCCCCGACAATTAGCCGATGGCTGCTGACGAGCCAGACGTTAACATGATGCGTTGGATTTGTCAACACGTGCCGCCGGGCTGCGATCACGAGCGCACGCCGTGGCCGCAGCCCGGTGCCGCAGGGCCGTGCGGCAGGCGCACGATGGTGCGGCTCCGGGGCCGCGGGTGGCTAGATCGGCACCACGCGGGCGAGATAGTCCCGCAGGCTGAGCGCATCAGCGTCACCGCTGATGCAGAGGGCACTCCTGGCTTCGTTCGGCCAGCGCCAGACGCGAACCAACGGCCCCGCGGACGACTCAATGTGCTTGATCAGCGCCACTTCGTCGGACAGTTCGGCGAGCGTTGGCGCGTCCAGGTAGACGGCGCAGCACGCGGCCTCGGGACCGGGGTCCACGATGTACCCCTGGTCGCGCAGGAGGGAGACCGTCGCTTCGGGGGCCGAAGCCGCGACGCCGACGAACGGCCGGAGGCCGGCGGGCAGGTGCAGCGTGCGGCTGTCCAGGACACGGTACGCACCGTGCCACGGCCGGGTTGGCTCTGCGATGTCGATGTGGCGCACCAGGATCGTGGCGCGGGGGGTGGCCCGGAACTCGAGCGCCAGACCGCCCGGCTCCTCAGTCACGTCGACGGCGAAGTCGGCCTTCTCCCGCCACCAGTGGCTGATGGACCGGAGCTCGGCAACCCACACGCGGGGCTGCAACTGGTTTGCCGCGCGCAGGACCGCCTCCAGCGCGGTCGCGGAGCGGTCAAGGAGCTCGGGGTGGAAGACGAGCACAAAGAGCTCGCCCCGCTCATGGGTGCGGCGCAGGATCTCCTGCCACATCGCGGCCACGGCCTCCGCGGAGAGCTTGAGACCATCGTAGAGCTGGAGATCCTCAGGCACGGAGACCGGGACCTCCAGCAAGCCATCGGTCAACCGCGGGAGGGCCGCCCGGCGCGCGGCCGGCTCCGGATCGTAGTAGCCAAGGAGCCGATGCAGCACCGGCGTGGCGTCAGCCATGTGGGCGCCGGGCACGACATCCCACCACAGGGCGCGGTTGCTGCTGTACCGGAAGACGCCCTCCGGCAGCGCCGCGCGTCGGGCCGGGCAGAAGCTCAGATAGGGACAACGGAACCCCTCGACCCGGATGCCTGCCGCGGCGAAGGCCGCTGCGGCCCGTCGGAACTGGTCGGCCGCTTCGGCGTCGGGCAGGCGGCGAAAGTCGACATGGTCGTAGCCGTGGATCGCCAACTCGGGGCCCAGCCGATCGAGCTCTCGGAAGAACGCCGCGTGGCGTGCCAGGACCCGTCCAGGGACAGCGAAGGTCGGGGTGCAGCCATAGCGGGAGAGCAGGTCGACGCAGCGGAGCAGCCGCTGCTCGGACCGCGCGGTGCTCAGGCCGTAGCTTGCGAGCAAGGAGCGAGCCCGGAGGGCATAGTAGTGGAGCGCGCTCGGCCGCACCTGCGTGAGGGCACGTTGCGCTCTGGCCGCGACTCGCGTGAGGGTGCTGGGTCGGTGCTGGGGTTGGCTTGACGGGTCCGCCTGCGCGCGCTCGTACGCCGCGAGGAGCGCCGGGACGGAGTACTGCCATGCCAGGTGCCTCTCCACTCGCTGTCGCCCGCGGGCACCCAAGGCGGCTCGGCGCGCGGGGTCGTCCATGAGCTCGGCGAGGGCGAGCGCGAAGGAGTACTCGTCGTTGGGGGTGACGTAGATGGCGGCATCCCCGGCAGAGACACGGTGCTCGGGGAGGTCGAACGCCACCGCTGGCTTGCCGAGGGCCAGATACTGCACCAGCTTGACCATCGTGGAGCGACGGGTGAACGGGTTGGAAGGGTCTGGCACGACGCAGATATCGGCGGTGGAGAGGTAGCGGAGGAGATCGTCCCGCGGGATCCAGCCGGTGAACCACACGTAATCATCGAGGTCGAGGTCGTGCGCCAGACGCATCATCTGGAGCCGAACATCGCCTTCGCCGATCAGCACACAGAAGGCGTCGCGCCGACCGAGGTCGTGGACCAGGTGGTGGAGCGCCCGCAGCAGGTAGTCGATGCCATCCTGGTAGCCCATCGTGCCCGCAAAGCCGATGATCGTCTTGCCGCGGGCGCGCAGCTCCGGGTCGGGGGCGACGGCCCGCCACTCCTCCGGGTCGGGGCCGTTGCGGACCACGGTGATGCGGTCGGCGGGGAGCCCGCTCCGCTCCATCTCCCGGCGTTTGTACGACTCGTTGCTGGCGATGACCTGATGGGACAGCCGACACGCCAGGATCTCCAGCAGCTCTTGGGCGCGGTAGAGCCAGGGACGGTGTGCGTCGCCGAAGCGTGCCTCGTACATCTCCGGGGCGAGGTCGTGGTGGTCGAAGATGACCCGCGCGCCGAATGGCCGGTAGGCAGCCGCGATGAGCGCCAGGGCGTCGGGTGGGTTGTTGGCGTGGACGATATCGAAACCCTCACGCAGGCGAACGATCAGCGACAGGACCGCCATGGCCGCCAGCGAATACCCGTACTCGAAGAGGAAACTCAGCGTGCCCATGCCGGCCGGCGGGGCGGGATAGCGATAGACGCGGACGCCGTCGACGGTCTCGGTCAGTGGTTGACCGTTGACTGCGGGGCAGATCACGGTGACCCGATAGCCCGCAGCCGTGAGCGCGCGCGCCTCGTTGCTGACTCGGAAGTCCTTTGGGAATGAGCCGTTCTCCAGCAGCATCAACACCCGTGCAGCGGGCCGCGTCGTCGCAGCGGCACGCGCTCCGTGACGTGCCGCGTGCCGCCGCGCGCTGAGCACCCAGCGCCTCCCCGCGAGGAGCGCGGCAATGGCTATCAGCACACGCAGGGTATTCGCTCGCACGTGGGCCTCCTCCCGCATCGGTGACGTGGGTGCGCGAGTCGACAGACTCGTGGCGATCAAACTGTCTCCACCTCAGGTGTGGGTGCCGTCGGCTGGGTGGCCGGTGTCTCAGTTGGCCGTCCGCTGAACCGTGAAGCGCGACTTGGTGAAGGTTCGTCGATCGCACCCTGCCGCCCGAGGCGACAAGACTGGCAGCTTTCCCCACACCACCGCTCCGCGTGGCGGGGCCACCGTTCTCCTGCCCGGAGCCGATCTGTGGGGATAGGGGTCCCATCAAGCACGAGGGGTCGGGAGCGCCGCGAGCCGGTCACTCACTCGCGCTGCCCTCCCTCTGGCTCCCTGCCACGGATGGCGTGATTGGGGCAGTGCTCATCATTACGTCGTCTACGTAGATCACCGTCGGGCTCGGTGAGAGCCCACTGGAATAGCTGTTGATGCCCCAGGAGACGCGACCGCCATCGTAATTGGTCTGCACGCCCGTCACGTCGAAGAGCAGCGTCCCGTCTTGCCAGACGGTCACCTGGCCAGTCTGATCGTCCGCTTTTCGCAGAAAGACCTCGAGATGGACCCATTGCCCGACCGGGAGGTTCTTCGCGAACTGATCGTAGGATCGCTCGTGGATCCAATCGCGAAGGTAGACGTACATCGTGCCGTCTTCGCGGTTCCCGACGTTGAGGATCCACCATGGATCGTTGTCCTCTTCGGTGCGCGACTTGAACTGGAAGATGTTCCACCACCCCGCGTCGACGCTGACGCGTTCCGGGAAGTAGTACCAGGCGCTGAAGTACGCCTGATCGAGGTCCGACGGCTCGCACCAGCGCATCAGCCGCGTCGCGTGGTCCTTCCCGTCGTCGGCGTTCACCGTCAACTGGAGTGCGTAGCGCCCGCTGTGCGCGACCTTATTGGTGACTGCGGCGGTCCCGTCGCGGGTGTTGAACAGGCCACCGCACCCGTCCTGCTCCCAATCGGAGAGGTCGCCGGACTCCAGATTCGCCGACCAGAGCACTGGACTCGGCGGGATCGGCGTCGTCGTCGGTTCCTCTGGCCGAGGCAGTGCCCCTGCCGTCGGGGTGGGCTCCGTGGACGGCGCCACCGGCTGCCGGCCCGGGCCCTGCAGTAGGTCGAGCGTGACGAGCGCCGCGATCACACTGGCGACCACGATGAGGGCCACGATGACGAGGGGGCGAACGGACCTATGTTTCATGGCTGATCGCTTCACTCTCCGCGGGGCCCGAACGCGGCCGCAGGAACGGGTGTGGGCCGCGCCGCGGCCCGTCTCGTTCTCCCGGCGTCAACTGCTCCATCCGCTCGGGTCCTGCTTGGGACGCGGTGCGGGGGCGCTCCACGAGCGGGTGGCGGGCCGGCGCGGCGGCGTGCAACCCATTCCTGCAGCGCGCACCTGCACCTGGCTGTGGCTCGGGGACCCCCTCCGCCGGTCTCCACGTCGACATGTCTCGCTACCACCCGATCCCGTCGTAGCGCCCGCGGGTTGGGCGGGCATCCCGAACCCCGCCGACCAGGTCGAGCAGGATCTGGTCGTCCCGCAGCAGGGCCGCGGCACGCCGTGCTGCCTGGCCAGTGGTGGCCACCACGACCACTTCAACCGCCTCGACCAGCGCCTCGACCGAGGGCTGGAGCATCGAGACAATGTGTGGCAGCTCGCGTTCCAGGTACGACCGGTTGGCACCGACGAGCCGCGACGGGTCCACGATCTCGTCGTACACTTCCACCTCATATCCGCGTCCGGCGAGCGTCTCGATCAGCGGCACCACCGCGCTCTCTCTGACATCGTCGGTGCCTGACTTGAAGCTGAGCCCGACCACGCCGACCCGCTTCTTCCCCGTGCGCTCCACCATCTCGATTCCGCGTTGAATCTGCTCCTGGTTGCTTTGGAGCGCGCCTGCCAGGAGCGGTAGGGTCAGGTCCGATTCCTTGGCGCGGTACAGCAGCGCGCGCAGGTCCTTCGGCAAGCAGGAGCCGCCGAACGCAAACCCGGGCTTGAGGTAGGCCGGCGAGATGTTTAGGCGCCGATCCTGACACAGGATGTTCATCACTTCATAGCCGTCGACGCCGTGCGCCTTACACACTCGCCCGATCTCGTTGGCGAAGGCCACCTTGGTGGCGTGGAAGGCATTGCTGGCGTACTTCACCGTCTCCGCGGTCTCGATCGTGGTTCGTACCACCGCAGCTTCGATGCCGTCGTACAGTGCCTCGGTGGCGTCCCCGCTGCGCGTGTCGAGTTCACCGATGACGATCTGGCTCGGGTGGTAGTAGTCGTGGATCGCATTGCCCTCGCGCAGGAACTCCGGGTTCATGGCCATCCCGAAGTCCTCACCGGCCGCGCGGCCCGAGTACTCCTCGAGGACGGGGATCAAGCGCTGCACGCTGGTTCCCGGCAAGACCGTGCTGCGCACCACAACCACGTGGTAACTGCGCTTCATGCTGAGCGCGTTACCGATGTCACGACACACGTTGTCGACGTACTGGAGGCTCAGGCTCCCGTTGCCGTTGCTGGGCGTGCCGACGCAGATGAGGCTGATGTCAGTGTCCGCGACCGCGTCGCGGGCGCTGGTGGTGGTCGAGAGGCGCCCGGCCCGCACCCCCTCCTGCACCAAGTCGTCCAACCCGGGCTCGACGATGGGGGATCGGCCCGCGCCCACCATCGCCACCTTCTGCGGGTTGACATCGACGCCGATCACGTCATGTCCGTCATGCGCCAGGCAGGCCGCAGAGACGCAGCCGACATAGCCCAACCCGAAGACGCTGATCCGCATGAGGGCCTCCTTACTCGGTCTCTAGTCCTCGTGAACGTGCGTACCTGCCTCGCTGCTCGTGTCCGGTGTTACACCCGCCCCGGTGGCGAGTGGGGGCGGGGTGGCGATGTGCTGGGGCCCGTCCGAGGCCGCGAGCCCGGCCAGAATGGCCGCGGTGCGGGCGGTGTTCCGCCGGGAGAAGACGGCCTCGGCGATCTGCCGGTTCTTGGCGCCCAGGCGGGCGCACTCCTCGGGCGAGCGGGAGAGGTGGTCGATCGCTCGCGCCAGCCCCTCGGCGTCGTTCTCATCGACCAGGATCTCGTCGATGATGCGGGGGATCTCGACGTGCCGAGTGGTGATGACCGGCTTGCCGAACGCCATCGCTTCGGCCAGGACGGTCGGGAACCCCTCCGATACGCCCTTGCTGTCCTGCCGCGAGGGCAGACAGAACACGTCGCAGGAGCGGTAGGCGGCTTCCAGTGCCTTGCCGCCGAGCGCGCCGAAGAACACGACCTGCGACTCAACACCGTACCGCTGCGCCAGCGCGCGGACGTCGACGGCCGGCTCGCCCGGCCCGTGGTCGCCGACGACCCACACCTCGATGTCGTCCCGCCGGAGGCGACGGATCGCGTCGAAGAGGACGTCGTGGCCCTTCTTCTCCACGAAGAAGGCGACGATCAGCACGACGAACTTCTCGGCCGGACAATACCGCTCGGTATCGACGGTGATGCGCACCACGTCGACCCGTCCAGGGTCAATGCCGTACCGATCGGCCAGCAGCTCCCGGTTGTAGTCGGTGACGGTCATGATCTGGTCACACGCCGCCAGCGCGCGCGGGAAGAGCCGGGGATTGGGATTGCGGTAGAGCTCGTACGCGTGAATCGTGACCACCAGCGGGAGCCCGAGGATCCGCTTGGCGAAGTACCCGACATAGAGCTTGTGGTCGCCGAAGGTGGCGTAGATCACGTCGGCATTGGCCATGGCGCGGGCGAAGTACCAGGCCAGGGCGAAATCGACGAGGGCGCCCACGGCGAGCGCTTCGCTGAGGAGCCGAAGATACATTCTCGGCGCCCGCAGGAAGGACACCGGCTGGAGTGCCGCCACCAGCAGTGGGTGCCACCGGTGGACCGCCCACTCCGGCTTGGGGTTGTACAGGCCGGTGTGGTGTTTGGTCGGGAAGAGGCTGATCGACATGCCCCGCTCCTCCAACGAGAGGAGCTCTCGGTAGACGAAGTGCTCGAGACCCCGCTTCATCGAGGCAATGACTGCTACACGCATCGGCGTTCAGCGCACTTCTTCGTGCGCTGCCTCCTTTCCCAAGCTGGACGGTGCGAGCTTTGCGCCGAGCAGCAGGTGATACAGGATCATGGCGAGATAGCGCGGATACGAACGCTGGTCACGCAGCAGGCGGTAGTCCCGCTGCGAGTGGATCAAGCTGCCATCTGGGCGCTGCAGCCGCAGGAGATAGGCGTAGGCTCGGCGGGCCAAGTCGAGGTAGTCGGTGATCCCGAGGCGCTGGGCCTCGGTGAACGCGGCGGCCAGGGCAGCGGTGTGGTAACTCACCGTGCGATGGCCGTTGGCGCAGTCGTACCACGCGTGCCCGTCGGCGGCGATGCCGCCGCTCAGGAAGCGCAGCACGCCGCCAATCAGTGGCCGCACGCGTTCGTCTCCGGTCAGGGTGTGATACCAGATCAGGTCGAGGCACTGGAACGCGTTGTACTGGAAGCACTGGAAATGCGTGCGGCCGGGCCCACCGGCCACCGCGGGAACGGAGTACGGCAACTCCCCCCGTGCGGTCTGGGCAGAACGCAGGAAAGCGATGAGCCCTGCGCACGACTCGGCATAGCGGCGGTCTTCGGTGATCTCCGCCAAAGCGGCCAGGAACAACAAGACGAGCGTGCTGTTGTTGGGCACGCGGGTGCTTGGCCGCCGTGCAAAATAGTTGACGGCGATCGTGTCGCCTTCCCGCTGAAAGCCGATATCGCGCTGGAGGAACTCGTGCCAGCGGATCGCCGCCGCCAGGAGCGTCGGGTCTTCCGTCCGCCGGTAGGTTTCGAGGAGCCCCAGGCTTCCCCAGGTGCCCTCGACGGTGGCGACGCGCCTCGCCCACTCCGGATTCGGGTAGTCCCACGCCCCATCGTCGCGCTGACGCGCCACCATCTCCTCGGCACAGGCCGTGGCGATCCCGGCGTACTGCTCGTCGCCCGTGCGGTCGAACAGGGCCCAGTTCGCCAGGATCCAGTAGGCCTGCGCCTGGAGGTAGTACAGGTCGTCGCGCCAGGTGACGCCCGCGACGTAGCTCTTGACGAAGCGCCCGATGCGGTAGTTGAACCGGACGCCTGGATCCGGCCCGATCAGCGCGCGGCCGGTCCAGTGCCGGCGGATCAGGTGGCCGTGCAGCCTCAGAGCGGCTTCGACGAACCCATCCACGGTCGATCAACCTTTCCTGAGCTTGCCGACATGTCTGACACGGCCTGGTCGTAGACGGCGCGCGTCTGCGCCGCGACGACGGGAGGGGCGCACTCTGTCTCGAGCTTGTGGCGCCCGCGCTGACCCATGGTGCGCCGGAGTTGGGGATCTTTGAGCAGGCGGATCACGGCAGCGGCCAACGCTTGCTCATCGTGCGGCGGTACCAGGAAGCCGGTGTGCCCGTCCTCGACCAGTGCCGGGAGGCATCCGACGTCGGTGGCCACGACCGGCTTGCCGGCCATGTACGCCAGCGGAATGACCCCGCTCTGGGAGGCTTCCACGTAGGGCAGGACCACCACGCTGGCCTGCGCGAACAGCGCGGCACGTTGCTCATGCGACACGTAGGTGTTGTGCACCTCGAAGCGGTCGGGGTGGACCATCAGGCGCCGGTAGCGACTGAAGTCTTCGCCCTCACCGGCGATGACGATCCGCGCCTCGGGGATTGCGGCCGTGATCAGCGGCTCGGCGCGGATCAGGTACTCCAGTCCCTTGTAGCTCCAGATGCGGCCGAAGAAGAGGACGAGCGCTGGCTCTTCCGTCTCGTGGGTGCCGTCCTCGTCATGACTGACCAGCACGCGCTGGATCACGTGAACCTGGGGCGCCGCGACGCCGCACTCGTCGACGAGGACCTGCTTCATCCAGTCGCAGTGAGCGATCACCCGCGTCGCACGGCGAAACCCCCAGTCCAGGATGACCTGCGGTGTCTTTTGGGAGCTCCGGTCTCCCGGGTGATGGCGCGCGTCATGGACGGTGAGAACGAGCGGATACCGTCGCAGGAGCGGCAATGCCAGGTTGAACCAGAGGTGCCCCTGCTGCAGGTGGAGGACATCCGGTTGGAACTCATCAATCTGCCGCACGAGCTGCCGCATCGCGCTGATCTGGCGGAAGGGTTGGCGCAAGCGCGGCTTGTCGAAGGGGACGAACTGCACCGCCGGGCTGATGAGCGAGCGGTAAGGCTCGCTGAGGGCGCGAGGCAGCACCAGCTGGACATCCATGTCGTGGGCGAGCGCGCTGGCGAGGCGGATGCAGTACTCGGCAGACATGAATGACACCAGGCTCACTCTCATTGACGGGACGTCCTTCCTTGGCGGTCGCGGCACATGTGCTTGCATCGTGTCATTCCGACCATGCTTGGAGGTATCGCGTCCGAAACTGCCGCACGCCCCCCGCCGACCAGACCGTCAGGGGCACCAGTGCGGCGACATACACCCCGGCCGCCGCGAGGATGGTGATCACGATCCCGTGGTAGCCACCGACGACCAGGAACAGCCCCATACAGAGGCTGGCCAGCGCGGGCGTCCGGGCCGGGGTGATCAGGTTGACGCGTCCGGCGATGCGGGAGAGGCGGACGTAGTGCTGAATGACGCCAATACCGCGCGTGGCCACGATGGTTATCGCGGCACCGAGCAGACCGAACTGACTCACGAGGATCATGCCGAGCGCGAGACCCCCGACGGTGTTGATGGCCACGATGCTGAGCGTCGTGCGCTCACGATTCCCGGCGAGGAGCACCTGACCGAGCGCCGTGGTGTAGGCGCGAAGCACGACCTGCCAGACGACGATGCGGAGGACGAACGTGGCCAGCGCGAAGTCCTGGCCGCCGTAGACGAGGACGAGGATGCGGTCACCCAGGATGGTCAGCCCGACCACGATCGGCAGTGCGATCGCGAGCAGCAGCTCGGTTACCCCCTCCGCGCTCTGCTTGAGGCTCTCGATGCCCTCCTCATAGCGCCGGCACATGACCGGGAACAGGCTCAGCACCACACTCTGATAGAGGAGCATGACGGGTGAGAGGAGTTGATTGGCCGCGCTGAGCAGGCCGATGTTGCTCTCATTGCTGAAGTAGGAGAGGAGGACAATGGGAATGCTGCCCGAGACGGAGATCAGCACGTCGATGCCGAGGAACGGCGCCGTCGCGTGGACCGCCTTGCGGACGAAGCCGGTGTCGATGCGCAGCGTCGGCCGGGTGACGCGCGTCAGGACCAGCCATAGTTCGACGACCGCGATCGCCGTCTGGACGGCCAGGAGCGTGCCGACGACGGCGTAGATGCCGAAGTCTGCCCGAAGGAGGATCCAGACACCCAGGGCCCTGGCCACATTGAGTGGGAGGTTGACGTACGCGATGAAGTGCATCTGCTCCACAGCTTGAAACAGCGCCTCGCAGATGGTCTGCAGGGCGTAGGGAACCAGCGTGAGCGCCAAGAGCAAGACGACCCACGTGGTGTCCGATCCGTAGTCCATGACCCAGACGAAGCCGAGCAGCAGCGCCAGGGAGATGAAGGTGGCGCCCAGCACGATCAGGGACCCATTGACCAGGTAGAGCCCGGTCTTGGTGCGATCCTTGGCGGCCTCGCGGACGATGAGCGTCTTCAGGCCCGCCGCGGCGAGCACCTGGGCCGTGTAGACGAGGGTCATCGCGAGCGAGAGTTGCCCGAAGCGGAACAGCCCCAGGTGCCGGGTGACCAGCGCGTAGAGGACGAAGGCCGAGGCCCGGGTCACCACCTCGCTGACGAGGACCGATGCGGCGTTGCGCGCGATGGTGCGGAGGGAGCTGGAGACGATGCTCGACATCTCGCGCTACCCCACCATCTCGCGTACCGGCGGGTGCGGGATCCAGCCGGGCACCAACGCACCTGCGGTCCCCCGCCTGGGTGGTGCCGGTGCGGGGAGCCGGCTCATGGCGACGAGCAGTCCGGCGATCAGCAGCAGCGAGTCGATCTGCGCCCAGCCCTTGAAGACGTCCACGAACATGTGGACCGATTCGCCGAGCAGGGCGGCCATCACCCCGGCCGCGAGCGGCGAGAGGTCGGGTCCGAGGTCGTTGGCGCCGCGCCAGGCGCGCCGGATCGCGGCTCCCAGGAACCAGAGGAAGGCGAGCAGCCCAAGCAGGCTGATCTCCGACCAGATGGTCAGTTAGTAGTTGTGCACGCTGTAGATGAACGCGTTGGCGAGGTCCGGGCCGACGTACGTGGGCAAGATGCGCGCACTGTTGTTCAGGCCGATCCCGAGCGGGTGGTCGGCGATGATGTTGAAGGCGATCTGCATCAACGGGATCCGGGCGAACGCCGCACCGTGGTCGCTGCCGAACAGCCGACCGGCCAGCGTCTCGCGGAAGACCAGGGCCACAATCGTCACGATCCCGATGGCGGCCACGGCCATCGACGGCGTCAGCCACTTGCGCCGCAGTGAGATGAGGCCGAACACCAGCAGCGAGATGGCGAAGGCCAGCATGCCGCCCCGGGACAGGGTGAGGACGAGCGCCAGCGTGCCCAGCCCGAAGGCGATGGCGCCGAGCCAGCGCAGCTTGTTCGGGACCCGGGAAACGGCCAGCCCCAGCGCGGGAGCGAGCAGGAAGGCGACGTAGGCCGCGGCCGCGTTGGGCGACCCGACCGTGCCGGCCACGCGGGTGAATCCGCCTGCCTGGACGCTGGTGGTCGTCAGCCGCGTCGAGATGCCGGCGAACTCCAAGGTCTGCCCCGTCACGCCGACCGCGATCATAATGAGGCTCTCGAGCACGAGGGCCCCCATGATCGCGGCGATCACGAACAGCACCTCCTGCCGCGTCGTCGCGTTGCTGGCGACATACAGGAAGAGCAGCGACAACTGGAGGAGCCAGAAGAGCTCGATCAGCGACAGGATAGGTTCGCCCGCCACGATGACCGAGAGGAGGTTGACGGCCAGGTAGGCAAGCAATGGGAGTGCCGGGCGCAGCAGGACGCGCGGGGCGTGTCCGATCCCCGTGAGACCTGCCGCCAGCCAGATCGCGTAGAGCCCGACCAGCGCCAGAGACCCAACGGAGACGTTCCACCCCCCGATCCCGCCAAGGCCACCGATGTCGTACCGATAGCCCAGGAAGATGTCGGGGCCGGTGGGAATCGTGATGATCACCAGTGCGAGGAGCACGCGGCGCACGTGCCCGAAGACGAGCGCGACGAACGGGGCGAGGAGCGCGGCCACGACGAGCGGCGCCCACGGGTTCCCGAGGCGCCCGGCCGCCACGATGGCCGCGGCCGTCACGCCCAGCGCGACCAGCAACGCGAGGAGCGCCTGCGCCGGCCACAGGGTCGCCAGCGGTCTCGCGCCGCGCATGGGATGCGGGCCCCGGTCAAACGGAACGAGTTCGCGAATCGCCAAGCGGTTCCTCCTCAACGAACTTCCGAGTCATCGGGCGGGCACGTCCATCGTCACCGCTCCGGCGGGCGCTGGCTGATCGGCCGGTTGCCGCGCCTCGGGCGCCGCAGCCGGCCGGTCCGTGTCCGCTGCATCGGTCAGTCGGCAACCCGCGCCAGCCCGGCGGAACGGCCGGACTGGGCCAGAAACTCCCGGATCGACGTGGCGACGTAGTCGATCGCCTCGTTCGTCAGCTCTGCGTACATGGGCAGCGACAGAATCTGGCCGGCTGCCTCCTCGGTGACGGGAAAGTGGCCGCGCTGGTAGCCGAGGTCCTGACAGGCCGGCTGCAGGTGAATTGGGACGGGATAGTGGATCCCGGTCGCGATCCCACGCTGGGCAAGAAACGCGCGCAGCGCATCGCGCTCGGGCACCCGGATCACGTAGAGGTGCCACACCGGCTCGATATCTTCGGGCACGGCTGGGATCACGACGCCCTCCGGCAAGACCTCGGCATAGCGGGCCGCATGGCGGCGTCGCGCGGCGTTCCATTCGTCGAGATGCTGGAGCTTGACCCGCAGTAGGGCCGCCTGAAGCGTGTCGAGCCGGCGGTTGTACCCCAGATGGTCGTGGTGGTACTTCTCCCGCTGGCCGTAGTTGCTGAGGCGACGGACGGTCTCGGCGACCTCGGCGTTGTTGGTGACGACCATACCGCCGTCGCCATAGGCGCCCAGGTTCTTCGCCGGGTAGAAGCTGAAGGCCGCGGCGTGGCCGAACGTGCCGACCCGTTGCCCCTTGTAGCGAGCGCCGTGGGCCTGGCAGGCGTCTTCGATCACGATCAGGTCGTGGCGGCGCGCGATCTCCAGGATCGGGTCCATGTCCGCCGGCTGGCCATAGAGGTGGACCGGCATGATGGCCCGCGTCCGCGGCGTGATCGCCTGCGCGAGCTGCGACGGGTCGATGTTGTGGGTGATCGGGTCGGCGTCCACCAGCACCGGCGTCGCGCCGGTATAGCTGATGGCGAAGGCCGTCGCGACAAAGGTGTTCGCGACGGTGATGACCTCATCGCCGGGCCCAATGCCGAAGGCACGGAGCGCCAGCTCCAAAGCCGACGTGCCCGAATCGACACCGACGGCGTGGTCGACCTCGCAGTACGCCGCGAACTCCTGCTCGAACGCGGCCACATCGGAGCCGAGAATGTACTCGGTGCCGCGCAGCACCCGCTCGGTGGCTGCGTTGACTTCAGCCGCAAGGCTGGCGTATTGCGCAGCCAGATCAACGAATGGGACGCGAGGCTGATTCGTCGTAGTGGACATAGAGCGGCGCCTCCTCAGTGGTTAGTTCGACCGGCGCGCCTCGCTGGGCCATGGACCGATCCACGGCCTCGAGCACGCGCACGACATCGCGGCCGGCCGCGCCGTCGGTGAGCGGGCGGCCCCCCTGCAGCACGCACTCTGAGAAGTGCGTGGCCAGGGTTCTCAGGGGCTCCTTCGCCTGAATGCTTGGGCTGATGATGTCTCCATCGCGCATCAGCAACTGCGGTTCAGACACTGCCGTCCCATCGTCCTGGAGCGCGGTGACGCCCTTCTCGAAGACCCGCACCTGCTCCATCGGTTGGAGGTCGTTGAAGACGATTCGCTTCGCGCTGCCGACGACCACGACCTCGCGGACCTTGTGCGGATCGGCCCAACTGACGTGAATCTGGGCCAGGACGTTGTCCGGGTACCCCAGGACGATGAAGCCGATGTCCTCACGCCCGTTCCTCAGCGCGCGGGAGCCGACGGCGCTGACCCAGAGGGGTGCGCGACCCAGGAAGTAGTTGAAGATCGAGATGTCGTGCGGCGCGAGGTCCCACAGGGCGTTGACATCGCGACGGATCGGCCCCAGATTCGTGCGCCGGGCATACAGGTAGTAGATCCTGCCGACATCGCCGTGGTCGATGTACTCCTTCACCCGTTGGACGCCCGCGTTGTAGAGGAAGGTGTGGCCCACCATCAGGGTCAGGCGGCGTGACTCGGCGAGCGCCATGAGCTCGGCCGCGTCTGCGGACCTCGTCGCGATCGGCTTCTCGACCAGGGTGTGCTTCCCGGCCCGCAAGCACTCACGCGCCACGTGGAAATGTGAGCTGGCGTCAGTGCATACCACCGCGGCGTCCACGCCCGGCATTGCCAAGGCGTCGGCAACGGTTTGGGCCAGCGCCACGCCGGGGTAGCGCTGCCCGATGTCGATCAAGCGCTCCGGTCGCTGGTCGCAGACCGCGACCACCCGCGTGTCGGGCAGCTCGCTGAACACCCGGACGTAGTTCGCGCCCCAGTAACCGCATCCGATCACGGCGATACCGACTTGCTTGGCCATCGTGACGCTGCCCTCTCGTGGTGATGCACCGATCAGCCTGCGCCAGTCCCTCGCAGGACCGCGGGAATCGTGCGGACGAGGATCTTGACATCCAGCCACGCGGAAGCGCTCCGCACGTATTCGAGGTCGAGTTGGATCATCTCGTCGAAGGGAAGGGCGGCCCGGCCGGTCACCTGCCACAGCCCGGTGATGCCCGGCAGCGCAGCCAGGCGCTCGAACTGCCACGGCTGATACAGCTCGACCTCGTAGCGGGGAACCGGGCGGGGACCCACCAGGCTCATGTCGCCCTTCAGGACGTTGACGAGCTGTGGAAGCTCATCGAGGCTGGTGCTGCGGAGGATCCGTCCCACGCGGGTAATGCGCGGGTCGCCGTTGAGCTTGAACCCGGCCCTGCGGTCCGGGGCCAATTGGCCGCTGGCGAAGGCCGCGATGTGCGCCTGGTGGAGCGTCTGGTCCGCGTTGTGGACCATCGAGCGGAACTTGTACATGTGGAACGGGCGGATCTCCCAGACCCGCGCGGGACCGCGTCCTCGTGGCCGCGCGCCCATGCGTTCCTGGGCAAAGATGACCGGGCCCGGTGAGTCCAGCTTGATCAGGATGGCGATGATCAGCAGCAGGGGGGAGAGGATCACCAGCCCGGCGCCTGCCAGGGCGATGTCCATCCCGCGCTTGACGATGTCGTTGTGACCTGGGGCGCGCTGATCGGTTGCTGCCCGGACGATCGCCGGAATGCGCGATCTGGAGGTGATGGCCAGATTCACCCTGTGCTCCTCCCAAGCGTACGGGTGCGGTCGCGTCGCCTGCTTCGTGTCCACAGTCCGCAGCCCGGCCGTCACTCCTCGACGCGCCCCACCGACTCTGACGGGGCATCCCAGGCGTGCCGGCCGGGGTTCCTGGACAGACCGTTGGGTGTCGCGATGGGCATAACCGCCGCCTGGACAGCGATCGCCGGTCTCGTGCTCGATCGGTACGACTCCGCGTCGGCGTCCTCGGCGTCGTGGGGACTCGCCTGGTTGACCACCACCCCAATCAGGCGCGCCTGGACCGCGTCGAGTTTCCCGATCGCGGCCGCGACGGCGCCCTCACGCGCACGCCCTTGCTGGACGACGAGGATGACGCCGTCGGTGAGGCCACTCAGCACTGCCGCATCCGCGACCTGCTCGAGAGGCGGCGCATCGAGGAGGATCAGATCGAACTGAGTAGCGAGTTCGCGCAGGAGCTCCTGCATGCGATCGGACCCCAGCAACTCGGGCGCTCGCACTGGCTCGGGGCCGCTCGCCAGCAGGTGGACCCCGGTGATCGGGGTCTCCTGGAGCGCGTCGTCCAGCGACGCCTCCCCCTGGAGCACCTGGGAGAGCCCGGTGTCGTTCGGGCGATCGAAGAGGAGATGCAGGTGCGGGGAGCGCAGGTCGGCGTCGACGACGAGGACCCGGTAGTTGGCCCCGGCCATGACGTAGGCGAGATTCGCGGCGATGGTCGTTCTGCCCTCGCCGCGCTCCGAGCTGGTGATGACCACCGACCGGACCGGTCCGTGCCGGCCCTGATAGAGCAGACTCGTCCGCAACCAGCGACACGCTTCGACGATCCGCGGGTTGGCGGCCTGGTGCAAGACGCGTGAGCGCCGCCGGACGCGCGGGATGTGAGCGAGGATGGGTGCATGCACGGTGCGCCGGATGGCGCGGGTGGTGTGCAGGCGGTCATCCAGGTTCTCGAACAAGAACGCCAGCCCGGCGGCGCCGACGATCCCGACTGTCAGCCCCAGAGCGAGATTGAGGAGCTGGTTCGGGGAAGCCGGTTCGATGGGCGCCACGGCCGGATCGACCACGGTGACCGCGTCGGTGCGCATCGCCGCCACGATGCGCGCGCGATCAAACTGGGACTGGAGCGAGGTGTAGTCTTGCTGCTTCAGATCGAGATCGGCGCGTGCCCGTGCCAACGCGGCCGGATCCGCGCTGGGGTTGGCCGCCAGCGATTCGTACAGCAGCCGCGCTTCGAGGAGCGCTTGCTGCGCAGCAGCCAGGTCAACCTGGAGCGCCCGCTGTGCCGGCTGATCTGCGATCGCCTCAGCATCCGCCTGCTCCGCCAGCGCCGCGGCGACTGCGTTGGCGATCTGCGCGGCACGCTGTGGATCCTGATGCGACGCGCTCACGTGAATGAGCTCCGAGTTGGCGGGGGCCGACACCGTGATCTTGGGCGGCACGCTGAGCTGCAGTTCTTGAGTGACCTGGTCGAGGAGCGCACGGCTCTGCGCGATGGACACATAGGTGTTGAGGAGTCGATCCGTGTACGCCGATTCCCGGAGCACGTAGTCGATGGAACCTGACGTAACTGATACACGTACGGTCGCCATGGCGACGTAGGACGGGGTGATGAGGCGATTCGCGGCGATCGCGACGCCGAGCGCCGTGAGGATGGTCAGCAGGACGATCCACTTCCGGCGCCACAGCGCGGCCATATATGCTCGCAACTCCATAGAGACTCTTTTCTGGCTAATGCGTCAATCCTGTATCCGTCGTCCGCGCTCAGCCCAACCGGACCAGCCTGCGCTACGCGAGATACGCCCCTTGGGGCGCCCGCTCAGGCTGCCCCCTGCGCGTGTCGTGCTGAGGAGGCCGGACGTCATGAGCTCCGGCCCTGACGCGGAACTGCCTTGGTCGT
Source organism: Sphaerobacter sp. (assembly GCA_029961075.1). Classification (GTDB taxonomy): domain Bacteria; phylum Chloroflexota; class Chloroflexia; order Thermomicrobiales; family Thermomicrobiaceae; genus Sphaerobacter. The sequence continues at coordinate 6,333 of JASBVL010000052.1, read as the reverse complement.
TGTGTCCCACCGTCGCGGCCGTTTGCGATCCATCGACCGGAGGAAACGCTGTCCCCCAGTATGAGGCGCGCCGATTAACGGGGAGCGACATGCGGGACGCGGAGCCGATAACAGTTCTGTTACGACGGCGCATGGCGCGGTGGCCGCCGCTCGCACGTGGGTGGGGCGGCCCAGTGCGCAGCAGCTCGGCATGGGCTGGCCGGACGGCGCCTGCCCATCCTGCGGCAGGCCTGCTGGGGAGGTGCGCCGGCGCGAAGACGGCGCACCCAGGCGACCGGCCCCGCGCGGAGCCGGTCGTCAGAGGTACCGAAAGATCCCGTTTCCCACGTACGCGGTGATCGCGAGCGGGACGCGCTGCCAGGTGGCCCGCCCCACGTTTACAAGCCGGCTGTCGCTCTGCACACTCAGGATGCTGAGCGCGGACGGGCTCGCATTCTGGGAGTAATACCGATAGATCGGGCGTTCCGTCGCGCCCCACTTGCGCTTGTACCTGGCTAGCCCTGCTTGGCGCGGTGACCCGTTACCCAGGTCGACGTAGCGGAAGCCTGCCTCCCGGGCCCAGTTCACCGCATGCCACTGGAGCAGGTCCTGGAAGTGGACTCGCCGCGCGTCGGGACCGCGGCCCAGGTACTCGGCCAGCACCGTCTGGGCGGTCGCGAGGCAAATCGCGCCGCCGAGGAGCTCCGGGCCGCGCGCCGTGTGGCGCTCGACGAGCAGGAGCTTGAGGAGGCCTTCGGGCCTGAGGTAGTGCCAGGCGACGTCGAAGAGGCGGAATGGATAGGCCGGACTCGACTTCTCCCGCATGGTCCAGAGGTAGAAGTGGTACCAGGCGCGGAGATCCTCGTGTCGCTCGGCGTCCCGGACGCTCAGGCCGTACTCGACCGCCTTACGTATCCCGCGCTCGAGGTCATGCTTGCGGCCTTGCTTCCCGAGTCGGCACGGCTCGGAACGGTCAGGAAGTTCAATCACGAAGGTGGGGTACCAGTCGGTGCGCGTCAGCACCTCACGGTCTGGATCGAGGGCCGGGTCCATCGTGTGGAGCCGCAGCTTGTGGGCAGGCGGCTCCGCGGCTAGCTCGATCGCGCCGCGGACGAGGGCGGCGGCCGCCTCGGCGCTGTTGGCGAGCGGGCCCGCGACCGGTGTGTGGGGCAGTGACCAGAGCCACCGCCCCTTGAGCAACCCCCGCCGATAGAACAGCGGCAGCACACCCTGCAGGTTGCCGTCGGCATCCTCGCAGGCCAGATGGGCCGGGGCGTAGCCGAACGCGTCGGCGAGGGTCTGCAGCCAGGCAGGCTGGTGGAAGGTGAGCGCCGCGGGGTGGGAACTGACGAAGGTTGCCCAGCGACGGTCCGCGCCGGGGTCGATAACGTCCACGCGCAGCGACGTGGATGCCGGGCGCGGACCAGAGGATCCGCGGATATCGATGCTCATGCTGTCCCCCTTGAGGGATGTCGTCGCGATCTCCGCTCGAGGTGGCAACACCCGTGGAGCGCGGCGGTCGGCGCCGCCGGTCTGGCGAAGAGCCCGAGGCCGGCTCCTACATGCGTGCGTAGATCGCGCCTCCGATCAGTTCGATCAGCCCGAGCGGTAACAGCCGCCACGCACCCTGCATCAGCCGCATGGCCAGGCCCCGACTGTGGAGCCATCCGTACGTCATGCGAGTGTGGTGTGCGGGGTAGTAGTACCGAAAGGTTGGCCGCGGTGTCGCGCCCCAGGTGCGCTTGAACTGCGCCAATCCCTCTTCGCCGGGCGGCACGTGGCCCAGGTCATAGATGCGATAGCTCGCCTCCCAGGCGGCGTATATCGCCGTCCCAAGAAGGAGATCGCTTGGATGATGGCGCCGCGCGTCGGCGCGGTCAGCGGCGAAGGCGTCGATGACCGTCTGCGCGCACGGCAGCAGCATGGTCCCGGCCAGGAGCTCCCGCCCGCGGGCGGTAGATCGTTCGGCGAGCAGGAGGCGGAGCAGTCCGTGCGGGTGCATCCGGCGCCAGATCGCCTCGAAGAAGCGGAACGGGAGTGGAGGGGAGCCCTTCTGCCTGAGCACCTGGAGATAGAGTTGGTACCATGCCCGCACGTCCGCCAGACTCTCAGCCTCGCGGACGTGGACATTCGCGCTCTTCGCTTTGTTGATGCCGCGGCGGCGGGACTTCGAGAAGCGCGGTGGTTCGGAGCGATCCGGGAGCTGGATCACGTGGGCGGGCCACCACTCGACGCGCCGCAGGGCGGTGTTCGCCGGAGCCAGGTCGGGATCCACGCTCTTGATCTGCAAGCGGTGGCCGGCTTCATTCTCCGTCAGTTCGATGGCGGCGCGTACGAGCGCGTCCTTGGCCGCGGAACTGGTGGCCAGGGGGCCCGCCGCCGGGGTACGCGGGAGCGACCAGAGCTGCCGGTCTCTGAACGGCCCTCGCCAATAGACGAGCGGCAGCACACCGTGCAGGTTGCCGTCGGCATCCTCGCAGGCGAGGTGGGCTGGCGCGTAGCCGAATGCGTCGGTGAGCGCCTGCAGGTAGGCCGGATGGTGGTAGGCCAACCCCTCGGGGTGGCTAGCCACCAAGGTGGCCCACCGATGGTCCGTCGCTGGGTCGACGATGTTGACCTGCAACCGTGGCGGATCGACGCGCCTGCTCAGACCCTGTTCAGCGATCATGACGTCCCCCTGTAGCTGGCGTGGTTGACCAAGGGCGGGGCAACGCGTGAGTGACCGATCGGCGTCGTGGCTGCCCCGGGCGTCGGCTCGAGCCGAGCAGCGACGCCACCCGCGTGTGTCCCTCTTCGCCCTACGCTAGAGATGCTGGTAGATCCAACCCCCAAGGCGCTCGGTCACCGAGAGTGGCAGGCGACACCAGACGGCCTGGCGCAGCGCCTGGATCCGGCCGCCCGGATGCGCCATGTGGCCGATGGGATCTCGGGCGCTCGGATAGTAGTAGCGGTACACCGGCCACGGCTGCGCGCCCCACTTGGTCTTGAAGCGGATCAGCCCATCGTGGCCGGGCGACACCTCGCCGAAGTCGAAGTACTTCTCGCCCCGCTCCCACGCCGCGTGGATGGCGGTCCAGTGAATGAGGTCGTTCGGACGCAGATCGGCTGTCTCGCGCCGGTAGCCGGCATACGAGTAGCGCGTGCTCTGTCCGCACATGAAGAACAGCGAGCCGCCCAAAAGTTGAGTGTCGCTGGGCGTGTGCTGTTCCGCGAGCAGGAGGGTCGCCAGCCCGAGCGGCTTGAGCCAGCGCCAGGCGGCCTCGAAGAACTGGAACGGGCGCGGCGGTACCGCCAGGCGGCGCATGGTTTCCAGGTAGAGTGTGTACCACGCCCGCAGGTCGTGGCTCGTCTCCGCCTCCCGGGTCAGCACCCCGTTCTTGGTCGCTTTCTTGACGGCCCGCTTGATGCGCTCCCGGTGGCGTGCCGACTGGAAGCTGGGCGCCTCCGGTGGTGTCGGGAGTTCGAGGATATAGGTGGGTACCCAGTCCACCCGTGCCAGCAGCTTGCCGTCCGGGTCAAGGTCGGGCGCGAGGGACTTGATCTGCAGGTGCAGTCCTGGCTCCGACCGGACCCGGTCGGCGGCCGCCTGAAGCAGGGCCGTGGCTGCGGCCGGGCTGGTGGCCAGCGGGCCACAGACGGGGGTGTTGGGCAGTGAGGAGAGGCGGCGGCCGCTCAGGATGCCGCGCTGGTAGCAGAGTGGGAGCACGCCCTGGAGGCGGCGGCCTTCGTCCTCACAGGCGAGGTGGGCTGGAGTGTGCCCGTAGGCCTCTTGGATCACGCGCGACCAGGCCGGGTGATGGTACGTGAGTGCATCGGGGCGGCTGGTCACGAAGGCGGCCCAGCGCTCATCGTCGGTGCCGATCGCGACGACGCGGAGCGCACCAACGGCCGACGAAGACCGGTGCATCCCGTCCGAGGGCGCGCTCATGGACGGTGTGGCGTGGTGGGCCGGGTGCGCCACCTGGGCATCCCGCGGCATGAGACCGTCAGCCGACACGGCGATCCTCCGATCCGAGATGCGCGACGATGTGCAGGCCCGGACGAGCTCCCGGGCGCAGGGACCTGGCGATCCATTCCGCAGCCGTGAGCCGATGACGCGCCGCTGTGGTCGCGCATCGCCCGGCCGTCGTGGACCGGCCGATGTTGACTCGTCGGGCGTCGTCCCCGCCCTCGGCGGTGCCACCCCACGTGAGGTGGGGGCGCGAGGGGAAGGAGCTCTCCTGCCACGGCGTGGTGGCGCATCGCTCAGAACCCCCGTTTGACCGCTTCGTACGGAATCAGCGCCAACTCGAAGACCCCAGGCAGGGGATCGTCGCGTGCAAAGACCGATTCGATGTTGATGCCGCGCAGCGAGCGGAGGTAGTCGCGCCAGCTCAGCGTGCCTCCGACGATCTCGACGGCCACGGTCGGGAGGTCGGTGACCAACCGAATCCACCGAACGCCTGGCCGGGCGCGGCAGGTCTGAACAGCCAGCCCGAGCTGGTCGGCGTACAGCAAGTACGGGAAATCGACGCCGGCGCGTTGGCCAAGCGTGTGATAGCCCCAAACGCGGGCGTTGATGTCCAGCAGCTTGTATTGGCCATCGCGCGGGTCGAGCTTGTATTCCATCTCGACGAGCCCGTAGTAGTTCACCTGCCGAAGGAATCGCTCGGACAGTTCCTCGAGCAGCGGGAGATCGATCGTCTCGGCGAGGGTGCTCGCCCGGCCGAACTCCGGGGGATGTTGGCGCAGGCGACGGCCCACCATACTCCCGATGGCGCGGCCGTCCTTGAAGAAGGCGCAATAGGCGAACTGGTAGCGGCCGTCTCCCGGGATCAGTTCCTGCACCATCACCTCGCCGGGCCCCACTAGCGCCGCGGCACGCTGGAACAGCTCGCGGAGCTGATCCCGGGTGTCCGCGCGCCAGGCTTTCGCCTTGGTGGCGTAGATGAAGTGCTCCTTGATGGCCGGTTTGATGGCCACCGGCAGGTCGAGGTCGAGTTGATCCAGTTCCGCGAGATCTCGCGGGCAGAGCGTCCTTGGCGCCGGGATGCCGAGCTGGTTGGCCATCTGGTCGGTCTTGCGCTTGTCCCACGCCCACTGCACGCTCGCCCAACCCGGGGTTGGAACCCGGTACTGCGCGGCGAGCGCGTCGCGATAGCGCGCGAATGCCGCCACATGCTCATCCCGCGTGGGAAAGAGGACCCAGGCATCCAGGCCGAACCGCTGCCCTACCTCGAGGACGGTCTCGACCGCGCGCTGCTCGTCGAGGAGGTTCGGGACCCGCACGTGCCGGGAGGTGAACCGGGACACTCGGCTCACCGAGACCTCGTCGTCGATGACACACACCGGGATGCCACGCCGCCCGAGGCTCCGCACGACACCGAGTCCCGGGAAGTTGCCCCCGACAACGACCGCGCCGACGGTCGGCGCCGGCTGCGGCGCTCCTGCACCGCGCGGGCTGGCGTCGGGATCGGGTCCGTGCGTCGTCGCTGGTCGTGGGTAGACACCGACTCCGCCGGGCGCTCCCGTGTGCTGTGCCGCGTCTCGCTGATCCGCCACCAATGGGATGTCCTCCCTGTATCGAACGTTTGTCAGTCCGTCATCCGCGCCGGAGCACGTGGCTCGACGTGGCGACCCCCGGGTCGCGTCCGGGGCGGGACCGCCTCAGTGGTCGGCCCCAGTCGTCGGCTGAAGCAGTGACTCGGCCCGGGTGAAGCTGCGCCGGTCGCCGAGCAGATGAGCGTGCTCGCGGCTGTAGTAGGTTGCCTGGGCCTCGTCCTGTGGCCGCGGCGTGATCCGGTCCGCGAGCGGGATGGTTTGCTGGAAGAGCACCCAGCCGTACTCCAGCGCTCGCTGGTAGACGTCTCCCACCTCGTCGAACTCGGGGTAGATGGAGTATTTCAGTTGACCGACGATGGGCCCGTCGTCGACGCCCGGGGTAATCTCGTGGATCGTGACGCCGTGCTCACGCTCGCCGTTCTTCAGCGCCCAGTTGACCGGTGAGATGCCCCGGTAGCGGGGCAACGGGCCGTTGTGCAGGTTCCAGATCCGGTCGCATTTGGCGATGAACCAGGGGCGGATGATGTGCCCATAGAAGACCGACATCGCCAGGTCGACTCGCCATGACTCGTCGTGGACCCGGTCGAGGTCGCGATAATGGCCGGACCGCACCCAGGGCACGTCGTGCTGCGACGCCCAGGAAGCCAGGGATTCGGTCCATGACGGCTCAGGGATCACCGGCACGATCGCGACCAACTGGTAGTCCGGGCTTCGCAGGAACCAGTCGGCGATGCGGATGGCCAGCGTGCCCTTCCCCACCAGGACGACGCGGCGCTTCGGACCGGCTGCCGAGGTGCTGGACGGTGCTGGCAC